>DJZY01000109.1 GCA_002450655.1 Gammaproteobacteria bacterium UBA6940
CAAGTTTTGGGGGGCACTTCAATGACCTCGGTTTTTTTATGTCTTTAGATATCAGCGCTGATTAATACTCAGTTGAGTAAATCTCAGAACCTGCATCTCTAAACTCAGCAGCTTTCTTCTGCATTTCTGCTTCAATTTCTTCGCCGCCTTTTTCTTTATCTTTCTCAATCTGACGAACTTCTTGTGAAAGCTGCATAGAGCAGAACTTAGGACCACACATTGAACAGAAGTGAGCAACTTTATGTGCTTCTTTCGGAAGTGTTTGGTCGTGGAATTCACGAGCTGTGTCAGGATCAAGACCTAGGTTGAACTGATCTTCCCATCTGAATTCGAAACGAGCATCTGAAAGCGCGTTGTCACGAATTTGTGCAGTAGGGTGGCCTTTACCAAGGTCGGCAGCGTGAGCCGCGATCTTGTAAGCGATAAGACCTTGCTTAACATCGTCTTTATTTGGAAGACCAAGATGCTCTTTAGGTGTTACGTAGCAAAGCATCGCAGTACCAAACCAACCAATCATCGCTGCACCAATAGCAGAAGTGATGTGATCGTAACCAGGTGCGATATCAGTCGTTAGTGGTCCAAGCGTGTAGAATGGAGCACCGTGACAATGTTCGATCTGCTTATCCATGTTCTCTTTGATCATGTGCATTGGAACGTGGCCAGGGCCTTCGATCATTGTTTGAACGTCATGCTTCCAAGCGATCTCTGTTAGTTCACCTAGAGTCTTAAGTTCAGCAAATTGAGCTTCGTCGTTCGCATCTGCAACAGAACCCGGACGTAGACCATCACCTAGAGAGAAGGTCACGTCATAGGCCTTCATGATTTCACAGATTTCTTCGAAATGTGTGTAAAGGAAGTTTTCTTTGTGATGAGCTAGACACCACTTCGCCATGATGGAACCACCACGAGAAACGATACCTGTAACACGCTTCGCAGTCATAGGGATGTAAGCAAGTCTTACACCAGCATGAATTGTGAAGTAGTCAACGCCTTGCTCAGCTTGCTCGATCAATGTGTCACGGAATACTTCCCATGTAAGATCTTCAGCAATGCCGTTTACTTTCTCGAGTGCTTGGTAAATTGGCACTGTACCGATTGGCACTGGAGAGTTACGAACGATCCACTCACGAGTTTCATGAATGTTTTTACCAGTGGACAGATCCATTACGTTATCTGCACCCCAACGGATAGCCCATGTAAGCTTCTCAACTTCTTCTTCAATAGAAGAACCAAGAGCAGAGTTACCGATGTTTGCGTTTACTTTAACCAAGAAGTTGCGGCCAATGATTTGTGGCTCAAGCTCTGTATGGTTAATGTTTGCTGGGATAACCGCACGACCTGCAGCAACTTCAGAACGAACAAATTCTGGCGTGATAAGATTAGGGATGTTTGCGTTGAATGAAACACCAGAATGGAAACCAGTGTTAACACCGTCAGCGCGCATTTTCTCAAGGTTTTGGTTTTCACGAATCGCGATGTATTCCATCTCTGGCGTGATGATACCTTGACGAGCGTAATGCATTTGAGACACGTTTTTGCCTTCTTTCGCTTTACGTGGCTTACGCTTTTGTGCAAAACGGATAGCTTCAACCTGTGGGTTTAGGCGAACTTTTTCTGCGAAGTCTGAAGAGTACTTATCAAGCTCAACAGTATCGTCACGAGATTCGATCCATGGTGCACGAACAGCTTCAAGACCTTTACGGATATCTGTTTCTACATTTGGATCTGTGTATGGGCCAGACGTATCGTATACATAAATGCTTGGATTGTGCTTGATACCTTCTTGCGTATGAGTAGGTGTAAGGTCAATGCGACGCATTGGTACACGAATAGTTGGGCATGAACCTTCTACATAGACTTTCTCAGAGCTTGGGAATGCCTGCTGCGCAAGAGGATCTGTTTTTGCGGTTTCGCTCAGAAACTGGTGCTGAGTATCGTTACCTGAAGTTGTCATGTTTCAATCCTTCATTTATAAAAATGTTGTGTCTGCCTACGACATACTTGCAGTGTGCCGTAGCAGTGATCGCAGAGATTCGTTATCTCTTTTGATTGCCATTCCCTTTATACCTGCTTAGAGCAGGGGGCTCAAGTGGCAAGCGTGAATTAACTTCTTTGAATAAGCCTTTGGGTCAGTGAGACCAGTCGGTCAAGTGCACCACGGTTGCTACGAACAACATCTTCACCACGCTCCGAGAGTTTTTGGCGAAGGATATCGTTTGTAGCAAGACGCTGGAGTTGCTCGCTGAGTTGCTTCCAATCTGCAACCTGGATAATGGCTTTATTTTCCATCAGCAGGTCGTGAATTGTTTGGAAGTTAAACATGTGCGGGCCAACAATAGTGGCTGTATTGCAAGCAAGGCTTTCAAGTACATTGTGGCCACCAACTGGTGCGAAGCTACCACCAACAAATGCTGTATCAGCAATGGAGTAGAAAAGTAAAAGTTCACCCATTGTATCACCAAGCAACACTTCAGCAGTATCAGGCAGCTCACGTGTCATGCTGAAACGTTCATAGCTGACGTCATTATCATCAAGCAAGCGAGCAACTGTTTCGAAGCGTTCAATATGTCTTGGTACTAGAACACAAACTGCATTTGGTACATGTTTGCGAAGCTCTTTTGCAGCTTTAATGATTTGCTCTTCTTCACCATCATGGGTACTTGCTGCAACCCAAATAAATGGAAGCTCTTGGCCTTCAGGCAAACGTGCTTCAAGGCTCTTTATCAGCTCTTTACGCTTATCTTGAAGATTTGCTGGAATTTGCAAATCAAATTTAATACTACCGATAACCTGCGCTTTTGTAGTTGGGGCCCCAAGTGCTAAAAAGCGTTGTAAGTCTGGTGCTGCATGCGTTGCAATTTGGCTGATACGTTCAAGGGTCGGTGCTGTTAGCTGACGAACCTTGTTGTAGCCTTTGTAGGAACGCTCAGACATGCGTGCATTCGCTAGGAGCACAGGAATATTTTTACGGTCACATTGATAAATCAGGTTTGGCCAAATTTCTGTTTCGATAATGATCACAATTGATGGCTTCACTTTTTTAAGCAGTCGTGAAGCAAATAAGTTTGTGTCGAAAGGTAAGAAACAATGCTCTACACGTCCACCAAAAAGGGCTTTAACTCGATCAGAACCTGTTGGTGTTGTTGATGTAATGAGAATGTCGTGGCTCGGAAATTCTTCAAGGAGTTTTTCAATGAATGGTACAGCTGCAACTGTTTCACCAACTGAAACAGCGTGCACTAAAATACAGCCCTTAAGGCGTGGTAAGCCGAGAGCCATACGCTCACGAATACGAGCACGGTAGCCTGGGTTTTCTCTTGATTTCCAGAAAAGTCTTAGTATTGCGAATGGAAAAATAATCCAAAGCAAAAGACTATAAAGTCGTCGTGCAAAAAAATAGGACAGCTTTGTTGTTGAATTTGGTTTTGTAGGAGGGAGTTGGCCTTGGCCTTGAATATTATTAGGCTGCTTCCATTGGCCTAGAGCTTCGCTCTGGTTTGTCTCTTTCATAATTACCTGTAATGTTTCAAGGTGTTAAACCAAAGTTGGCAAGTGAGTACACTTGCCAACTTAAGTTCACTGATCAAGGCCATTTCAATGCCATAGATGGTTGACCTGTGAAACACGAAACAGGCCCTGATATTCAGGTGCTGAGGCAAGCCTCAGCAGAAGACGCTACGATTAGTCCTTGAAAGGATGTTGACGTAGGATTGTCTCAGTACGCTCTGGACCTGTAGAGACCATAGCGATAGGCACGCCTACAAGCTCTTCTAGTGCATTAACATAGTTTTGCGCTTCAACTGGTAGCTCTTCAAATGTTTTTGCACCAAAAGTAGATTGAGTCCAGCCTGGCATTTCTTTGTATACAGGGCGGATCTTGTCATAGCTTTCTGCATCATAAAGACCAGCAACTACGTCATTACCATTTTCGTCTTTGTAGCCAATACAGATTTTGATTGACTCAAGGCCATCAAGAACGTCTAGTTTAGTAAGACAGATACCAGTTACAGAGTTGATTTGAACTGAACGACGTAGAGCAACTGTATCGAACCAGCCAACACGACGTGCACGACCTGTTGTCGCACCAAACTCGTTACCTTTAGTGGATAGGTGAGTACCAACATCGTCAAAAAGTTCTGTTGGGAATGGGCCGTGGCCAACACGAGATGTGTAAGCTTTAGTGATACCTAGAACATAATCAACATCCATTGGGCCAACGCCAGCACCAGTACAAACACCGCCAGCAGTTGTATTGGAAGATGTTACGTATGGGTATGTACCATGGTCGATATCAAGAAGAGTACCTTGAGCGCCTTCAAATAGCATGTTGTTGCCAGCAGCCATGTGCTCTTGGATTAGTGTTTGAACATCGCAGCACATAGGCTTAACAACTTCAGCAAGCTTCAGCATTTCGTCTAGCATTTGTGTGAAATCTAGAGTTTCAGCTTGGTAGTAGTTTTTAAGAACGAAGTTGTGGAAATCAACAAGCTCGCCAAGTTTTGCAGCAAGACGCTCACGGTGGAATAGATCGATAACACGTAGACCACGACGAGAAACTTTATCTTCGTAAGCTGGACCAATACCACGACCAGTTGTACCGATTGCAGCGTTACCACGTGCAATTTCACGAGCTTTATCAAGTGCTACGTGAGTTGGAAGGATAAGTGGGCAAGAAAGGCTGATCTTAAGCTTAGATTTAACGTCAATACCTTTTTCTTCAAGCTGCGTCATCTCTTTGATAAGAGCTTCAAGAGAAAGAACAACACCATTACCGATGCAGCATGTTACGTTGTCACGTAGGATACCTGATGGGATTAGATGCAATACAGTTTTTTCTTCACCGATAACCAGAGTATGACCAGCATTATGGCCACCTTGGAATCGTACAACACAGCTGACATCATCTGTAAGCCAGTCAACTAGCTTACCCTTACCTTCATCACCCCATTGAGTCCCCAGAACAACAAGGTTGCGCCCGGAGCGATTAATAGATGTTGTTGTGTTCATGCGTTGATCCTTTTCTATAACCTTGTCAGAGAGGCGAGTTACGTTGAAAGAGGGTGAAATCTGTATTTCATTCTTCTTTCGCAATCACAGACCTATCTGAATCTACACTAAATTAAAGCTTCTTAAAAATTAAGGCTGATTCAATTCTTACAGCTTGTCCGCTAATGGTAAAAAGTACCTTTCAGGCGCTGAAATGCCTTCCGGCGATCTCCAACAGCGGATTTTGCTTATTTTGTCTCTGAAAATCAATGGTTCAGACACGATTCTTTGCCAAAAAACTATTTCGGTATAAGTGATTGTGGTAGGTAATACCTAATAGTTTTCAGTTGCTTAGCACACTAATGTGCCGTAAAACCATGGCTTAAAAAAATTAGCCATGGTTAAAAAGTGTGTATTTACTTAGCGGATTTCAGTACCCACTCTTTGCCATCATGCTCAAGGTACCCATCGTACTTTTCTTGAATTGATGAATCAAGCTGTTGCCAAGATTTTTGATGCACTGATGTTGTAACAGCTTTATTTTCTGCACGAAGGCTTTGTACTTTCTGACGAAGTGCATTCTGAGCTGTTATATCAGTAAATTCTGCGAAGCTTGGAGCCCAAACTCGGCGCTCAACTTGCGGTAGGCCTTCAGATGTTTTACGAGCCAAGGCGAGTAGGTCGCAAGAGAAGCCTACAGCAGGTCTATTTGCCCCATAGACTTGGCTTAGGTAATCATAACGTCCGCCTCGAGCTAATGGCTCTGCACTTTTTGCATGAGTAGCGTGGAATGTAATGCCTGACTCATAGGAGTAGTTATTAATTGATGAGAAATCGAAGAACCAGTTGATGTGCTGGTACTGCTGCGAGCAGGTGTTATGGATGTTTTGCAGGCTTTCAAGCTCTTTTTCATGAGATGGCTCAAGTTTGGCTGCTTCTTTCAGAATATCAATACTGCCACAGAGATTCACAAGTTGAATGAGGCCATCAACTTGTTGTGTCGACAGGTTGTAAAGGCCTGCTGCTTGTACAAGGTCTGGCTCGCTACGATTTTTGAGTGCTCTCAAGATAGTGTCTTGGCCTGCAGCTGGAAGCTGTAACTTTTCAAGCAGGGCACGAGTTAAGCTTGCATGGCCAACTGTAAGTGTCCAGTCAGCATCTGTGCTGTTTTCATCATCACAAAGTGCAAGGCTTGAGAGTAGAAGCTCAAGAATTTCGAGGTCGCTTGCTACACCGTGATGACCGTATAGTTCAGCACCTGCCTGAATTAGGCTTCTATTTGCTAAAATATGAGTAGGTTTAGTATGAAGAACGCTGCCTGCATAGCAAAGGCGATTGACTTCACCTGTGTTGTGATATGCATCATGACGAGCAACTTGAGGTGTGATATCTGCACGTACACCAAGCATACGACCGCTAATTTGGTCTGTCACTTTAAATGTTTGGAGTTCGAGTTCATCACCAGCGCCAGCTATAAGGCTATCTAGGAATTCAACTAAAGGTGGGAAAATTAATGAGTAACCCCAGCTTTGATATAGATCAAGTAGAGTTCTACGAATACGTTCAAGTTTCTGGGCTGAGTAGCCTGTCAGTTCGACGATACCGTCTGGTAAAAGCCAGGATTGTTGCTGCATAGTGCCATCGCTCGCTTAAGCTGTTGAAATGCAATTAAAAAGACTGCTAGTGTTATCAGTCATTTTTGTCTGGTGGCCGTTTGAAGACCTAGTCCATCCAAGGTACTTCAAAAAGAAGACCGCAGGTATACTATCATTTTTTTTATGCATCCAGAAAGGTTTAATAAGGTTTAATTCGCCAAGATGCTTGTAATGGCATATTCTTATTTACAAGCTATTGAAATATGATGATCTCTTTTAGCTATATAATGGCGAGAAGCATGACAAAAGATGATCACCAGCGGAGAAAAGAGTGTTCGATTCAAGCAATTTAACGATTAAGTTTTCGAAACAGTGGGCTTTCTGTGCTGCTACGGATAAAGGCATGGTTCGCCAAGTCAATGAAGATGGCTGGCAGTGCTGGGCAGAGCGTGGTTTAGCGCTCGTTGCTGATGGCATGGGCGGCCATGAGTCTGGCGATGTGGCAAGCGCTATGCTATGCGAAAGCCTTGATTCAGCACCTGTGTTTTCCCATCTAAGCGAAAGGCTTAATTGGATTGAAGATCAAGTTAACAAGGCTCATCAGAAAATTCGCAATTACGCGAAGCAGAACCATGGTAATAAAACAGTTGGTTCTACACTGGTTATTTGGGTTGATGCTATGCCATTAGGCAGTGTCCTTTGGGCTGGTGACTCTCGGCTCTATCGTTTACGTGAGCCGAAAGGGGCTTTGGAACAATTAACCCGAGATCATAGTCAGCTGAATGAAATGGTTGATCGAGGATTGCTTACAGCTGATCAGGCGCAGGGTAAGAAGGGCGGTAATGTCATTACTCGTGCTGTTGGCGCGAAAGAGCAATTACATATGGAAACGAAATTATTTGAAATGAAGCCAACAGACTCGTTTCTCCTTTGCAGTGATGGGTTGTATAATGCTCTCCCGGACGAAATGCTCCGCCAAGCTTGTATGCCAGGGTCAACCGTTGAAGAGCGAGCTGAGATCCTTATGAATCAGGCTTTAGATGCAGGTGCTCGTGATAACGTCACCTTTATATTAATAGAACCACTTTCACAGTATCGCCAAGGGCATGCATGAATCGCCAAATAGATGAAACACAGCTAATTAAAGTTGATTATGCTTTAGAAAAAATCTGCAAGGCTTATGCATCTGAGCGGATTTCTGAGTCTCTTTTTAGACATCAGCGTGCTGCGCTTATTGAAGTCTTGCAATATCCTGCGTTGCCTTTTCCTGAGCTTGTTTTAAATCAATTTGCTCAAGGGCTTGATGATGACTTCATGCAAGAAGAAACACCGCTTGTTAATGATTATAATCCGCCAGTGTATCCCGAAGAACGTGAGTTTAACCCTGTCGGGTATTACAGAAAAGAAGATATAATAGATCAAGAACCTGATCCTTATTATCAGGAAGACCCTGTTTCAAGTTTTGATCGTTATTATTGGCTTTATTTAAGTGCCTTTACCCTTGCCATTGTGCTGTTTATTTACGTTAACGAATAAAGACAGTACAGGTTAATTGCGAGTAGTACATCCTTTAACATTTATTTTGATCTAAACAGCGCATTCTCTTCAAGAGTAGGGTCGAAACATTTAGCAACGCTTCGAGCCCTGCATTCAAAGAGCTCTGGTTCCATATTGTCAACGCCTTGATCTTCTTCAGAGGCAAGAGTATCTTCAATTTGCTGCTTTGCATTATCGTTATGGTAAATTTCGCAGAGTTTATGAGTTTTAATACTTTCTGAAGTTGCTTCCTTTACTGGTATAGATTCTATATGCCAAATTTCGCGACCAGAGCTGAGACATTGCGCTTCAACTTCGTATCTTGTGGTACGAATAGCACGTAAGCAACACTCTTTTGAGTCGTATCCTGTTAAAGAAGCTTCTTTTTCCACTGGATCCCATACAGGTGCTTTAGGTGCCTCTAAATCAATAGCATCAAGCTGTGCATCTGCATCAAGTGTTTCTGGAGAGATATGAGCTGGTAAAGCATCATTTTTTTCTTTTTCTTTCTGCGCTTCGAACTCTGCTTGTTTTTTTGGGTCTGTTTCGAATACTTCGAGCCCGAACTCTTCAAGTAAATCGATTTCAACCGTGCCATCTACTGCTCTCACTATATTTGGTGTGAATAATAAACCCATGAGTGGCATTGCAAGGCATAAATGATATGTAAGTGTTTTTATCGACATTGAAGCTATCTCTGCATATTTTTTAGTCTAAACAGGTTGAAATAGGTTTGAGATCAAGACCTGAGTTCTAGTGATTCTCATGTTTTATTTAGCTACTCTATATCTTTTAGCGTAGCCAAGAATTTAATGCTGACTACTTAGAGTATAGCCATATCAATTAGATTGACTTAAGAGTTCGAGCAAGATTTGCCAAGGTATTAAATTTTCGGTATTTTCGAGGCTTGGCAGTATAAAAGCTGTAGTTTTAGTTAAACAGGATGATATTGAATGCACACTCGCGGATTATTGCTCGGCCTTGTCAGCGCTTTAGTTTTTTTAACAGGATGTCAAAGTGCTTTTTATAAGCCAACGGGCAATGTATTAGTCTCTTACTCAGAGAATCAAGCAGTGCCTTATGTGCTTGGGAGCTCAGATATTTCAATGGGGTGCTCACTTGGGCAGTCATTCAGCCCGTTTTTGCTTTCATTTGAAGGTTCTGGTGTTGATGTTGATAACGTCGCTATTTTAATGAACACCATGAGTGGGTTCTGTGCTGATGAACAAGCATCTGAAGCGGAGCTACGTCAACTGAGAGCCATTGCCACTGGTCAATCTGCAGAAGCTCAAGATGCCTTAATTGCCCAGAAAAGGTTCGATGCTATTGCAGCTCGTCGCCAATATAATGGCTATTTAAGAATGGTTGAGGTCTTTGGTGAGCCAGGCGAGTCGTGCCCAAAGTTACGTTCAGACAAGGACGAGTTTTATTATCTTGTAGGGCTGATTAATGGCCTGCAAGCATCCCAAAATAATATAGCTGCAAATCAAATGAGTAATGTACCAATGAGTGTGGTTAATAAAGTTGGTCGTGGTGCAGAGTGTTTAGATGCTGAAAAGTGGTGGGGCGTACCGCTTGCAATTAAAGCAACAGTTTGGTCAATGATGCCAAGCAATGCGCCAAAAGATTCAAACCCTCGAGCTTTGCTAAAAGAAGCAAGTGATATCGGGAGTGAGCAAGGTGTTCGTTTAAGTTACGTATTTGAAGCTGAAGTTTATAAAGCTGCAAGTGATAAAGCTGGTTTAAAGCGCGTTATTCATCGACACGCTATGGCAATGATTAATCATCCAGCAGACGAAAAACGACAGATGCTTGATGCTATGGCTGCTTTTTATTTACAGCACCTCTCAGACCGTTTATGGACAGAAACACGTGGTCACCGTACTCCAGTGGGGCAGTATGGCCAATTTTGGCAAGAGCGACCAAAAACACCAGCAGAACCAGAAATTGATATAGATGATTTAATTTAGAAAAGAAAATAGGCAACGACTTTAGGAGCGTTGCCTAATACAAGGATTATCGTAAAGGGACACAATAATATGGATATTACCTTTTTTAAGAAAAGTAGAGTAAAGCACACTCAAAATATTTCAATCGTTTCATTTGTTGCAGATTGGCTTGATAAAGTTCTTACTTTCTTTTTTGGTGCGTCACTTTATCTTATTTCCAGTGCTGTATTTGCTATGCCTGCATCTGAACAGCTGCCTGAAAAAAATCTTTGCATTTATGATCCAGTTGGTGCTAGTGGTCCTATTTTTACTCAAATGAAAGAGTATCAAGCCGCAGCTCTTGATTGGGGTGTAAAGTTTGAAATGAAAGCCTATACAGATGAACGTGTAGCAGCTGAAGATTTTAAATCAGGCGCTTGCGATATGGTGCTTGTGACTGGTTTAAAAGGCCGCGAGTTTAATCCTTTCACCGGAACGCTTGATTCAATTGGTGCAATGCCATCCTATGAGCATTTAAAAGTAACACTTAAAACACTGTCTTCGCCAAAAGCAAAAAACTACATGAAGCACAATGGCTATGAGGTTGTAGGTCTTATTCCTGCTGGTGCAGCCTATTTGTATGTAAATAATCGTGAAATTGATAGCGTATCTGAGCTGTCTGGTAAGCGTATTGGTATTCTTTCAAGTGATCCAGCGCAAAAAAGTATGGTGCTGAGCGTTGGGGCATCTCCAATTGGCTCTAGCATGGCGAACCTTTACCCTAAGTTTAATAATGGTGCAATTGATATTTGTGCAGGTCCAGCAGTTTTTTATGATGCTATGGAACTCTATAAAGGCATGAAAGATGATGGGGGTATTATTCGTTTTCCATTGGCACAGATGACAATTCAGCTGATTATTCGTGAAGATGCAAATTTTAGTGACGAGTTTAGGCAATCATCTCGTGATTATGCTTTTAAGCAGTTTGATGTTGCAACAGATATTCTGCAAGCCTCAGAAAATAAAATTCCAAATGAGGTTTGGATTGATATTCCAGGTGCAGATAAAAATGAATATGTAGAAATGTTACGCCAAGCCCGTATTAGTCTTAAAGATGATGGGGTATACGATGGTAAAATGCTGACGTTAATGCGCAAAATTCGCTGCCGTATGAGCCCTACAGAAGCAGAATGTACAGCTGCTGATCAAGAATAATAAGACAATTGTAAAACTGGCCAACTAGGCCAGTTTTTTGTATCCGAGGTTTGTGTGCAAAATTCATTATTTCAATTTGTCCGCCAGAGTTTAGGCTGGCTTTTACTCGTCGTTTTTTCCATTTTACTTTTATCAAGTACAGGTGCTCAGCTTCATAGTCGGTTGTTGTTAATGGGTGACTGGCTCTATGGTGATTACTATATGCTGCGTGCGGATTTGCCTGCACCTTCTTGTCAGCGTGAGTTTGATATAGAAAAACGGCTTGATGAGCTGGAATCTGCGGCAAGTGCTGATGCAGGATTGGATGCTCTTTTTGATGATGACGCAAGTTTTGATCGAGAAGCAAGTCGCCGCTCCCTAGAGAAAGCACAACAATTATGTCAGGACAAGTATGATTTATATGAAGAGTCATCAAGTCAAATTACAACAAGTGTCAAAATGTTTCGCTCAATTGAGCAAGCAGTTGAGTTTTTTTCACTTATTGTTTTTGATTATCAAAAATTTTTAATTGTATTGGTTCTTTTTTTAGGCGCTATTTGTGCGACATTATCTCAGCATCATATTTCATTTAGACCGATTAAAACTCGCTTTGAGCATTATTGTGTTCAGTCATTAGAGACTTTGGCACTCTTAGGTTTATATATTCCTTCACTTACTTTCTTTGCACAATCTAAAAATGCAATAACATCACCTTTATCAGTTATTTTTGCATGGACTGTTGTTGGTGCTGCAAGTGTTCTTACTTTCATTTCTTTGGTTCGTTTACTTAAACCATCAGATACCTTGCAAAGTGATAATAGATCTTGGTTCGCAAAAAGCATTTCAATGCTTTTATGTATTCCTATTTATATTTATATGCTGCTTATTGCTGGCTTTTATTTCTTGGTTATTGAAAAACATGTAACAGGTATTTCAATTTATGCTGGTCAGCTTTTTGAGCAAGCAGAAATGTTTTTACAAATAGGTTTATATATTTGGCTTGGTATGTTGCTGAAAAGAAGTAGGCTAGGGCAGCAGCTTTTTAATGTTATTCGCCCATGGGGATTTTCACCTGAAATTGTTGCTTTTATTGCCGTTGTAATGATGGCTGTACCAACAGCCTATACAGGAGCATCAGGCATCATTATTATTGCGATGGGCGCTATTGTCTATACGGAGCTCTGCCACTCAGGAGCTAGACGAAGTCTTGCGTTGGCTGCAACAGCTATGACAGGGAGTGCAGGTGTTGTATTAAGACCTTGCCTAATTATTGTGGTGATTGCTGCCTTGAATAAAGATGTTGTAACTCAGGACTTATATTCATCAGGCTTGCGTGTTTTTGGTTTATCAATGGCGTTGCTGCTGCTTATTTTGCTTATGACCAGTAAAGATAAATTTACTTTAAAGCCATGGTCGCAAGTCAAAAGTCCCTTTGTGAAGGCTTTACAAGATTTAATCTTACCTGTAATGATTTTTATCATTATGACTATTGCCTATGACTTTATTTTAGATGCGCAGCTCGATGAAATTTCTGCACCTATTATTTTGCCGGTCATCATGTTGCTCATCCTATATTTTGAGCGTCGTAAGGGGAGGAGCGCCCCTGAATGTGAGGGCTCAGAGATTATTACAGCAGAGCCACTGCCAAAGTTAATTCATGCTGCTACAATGGAAGCTGCTTTGCACATAGGTGCATTATTAATGCTGATGACTTTTTCTTTTGCATTAGGTGGTGTCATTGAGAGAACTGAAGTTGTTGCATTACTGCCATCTGTTTTTGATTCTGTATGGGTTTGTATGGCAATGCTTGTTGTTATTCTGGTGCTTATAGGGATGGTCATGGACCCATTTGGCGCTGTTGTTCTCGTCAGTGGCAGTCTTGCAAGCCTTGCCTATACTAATGGTATAGCTCCTTTACACTTTTGGATGGTTACACTGGTTGCGTTTGAGCTTGGTTATTTAACGCCGCCAGTTGCCCTAAACCACTTGCTCACACGACAAGTCATTGGTGAAAAAGAGGCAGTATTAGCAGAGCAGGAAGCAATGCAAGCATCAGGCTGGTGGTACAAGCATGAAAGAATTCTTTTACCAATGACTGTCATGGCCATCACATTACTTTTAACAGCATTTGTTCCACTCTTTGTCAAAACGCTTTAAATAAGTGCTTTTTATTCGTCTGCACTCTTGAGCGAATTGTTAAGAGTGCAGCTTGCTTCACTTTGCTTATATTCATGCCTTTTTACTGTTGTTAAGCAATAGTTCATTCCTTTTATGTGAGCATGTTCGATTACCTTTTTAATTTGTCTTTGAGCTTTCATTCTTATTTTAAAAATCGAAGCTGCTAAAAAGCTGTAAAAAAATAATTGTATTTTCTTTCTTTTAGCTACTTCAATTCCTCTAAATAAATTTGCTTTTATTTTTTGGGGATTGCGTTGTGAGGTACCTTTTTTATGGATTCTATTGCTTCTTATTTTTCAATTGCCCCCTATGATTGGCATGCTGTTGGTGCTGCTATTTTATGCGGTACTATTATCGGGATTGAGAGGCAGATAAGAGGGAAGCCCGTTGGTATAAGAACATCATCTCTTATTGTGCTAGGCACATACTTATTTCTTGCAACATCTGGTCTTCTTACTGGTAATGCATTAGATCCATCTCGTGTGGTTGGTCAGGTTATTACTGGTGTTGGCTTTTTAGGTGCTGGGGTCATGCTTTCAAAAGATGGTTCTGTTATTGGTGTTACGTCTGCAGCTGCCATTTGGGTACTTGCCGCCATGGGTGTCATGATTTCTATGGGGTACTATTCTCATGCCATAAAAATGGCTTTATTGGTTGTGTGTCTTCTTTGGGGAGTGGACATTCTCGAAGACAATACAGTTGCCATGAGTAAAGGGGTTTACTCTAGAATGAAAAAGCGCCGTAGTATTGCGAAAGCTAAAGCGCACAGAAGTATTCGTCGAGGGGATGATTAAGTTATTTTGTTCTTAAAATTAGAATGGTTTCTTCTCAAAAATAGAAGAGAAGGGCTCTAGTTTTAGTGTAATATATTCAGGCTTTAAGCCCTTAATTGCTGGTTTGAAGCCTTTTTCCATTTCTTATCTTTATTTGTATTTATTTCTCATAAATCGAATGATCTCGGTTGATTAAATGGTTAAAAAATGGCATCTTGATAGTTTCCTTTTGCTCAGGCTTTTCTTCTAACTGCATTTAAGATGTAGTGTCACATACCAATCATGCTTATGTATGGGGTTATCCTTTGTATCAGGAACTTCTTATTTTTTTATAAATAAAATCATAAATTAAGGTGTTCTTATGTCTTCTTCCATACAGCAAAGTACGAGGCCAAGTCTTTTCTTCATATTATTGCTGTCCATGATGTCGTCATTTGCTGCGCTTAGCACTGACATTATGTTGCCAACATTGCCGGATATTGCTAATTCATTTCAGGTTGATGTTATACAAACTCAAAAAGTCATTACTTGGTTTTTCCTCGGTATTTTTTTGGGCGAACTTATGTTTGGCCCGCTGTCTGATCGCTTTGGTCGCAAACCTTTAATTTTGGGAAGCAGCTTGGCATTCGTTATTGGTGGTGTTGTCAGCCTTTATGCGTCTTCATTTGAATATCTCCTTCTAGGACGTATTATTCAAGGCTTTGGCGCTGCTGGGCCCAAAATAGTGATTAGAGCCATGATGAGAGATCTTTATTGTGGTGCCGTACTTGCTCGTGTTTTCTCACTGGTTTACACGCTCTTTATTTTTGTACCTATGGTCGCACCATTAGCTGGGCAATGGCTAAGCCAGTTTGGTGGTTGGCAGTTTATCTTTTTCTTTCTCATTGCTTTTTGTGTTATTGCGACAAGTGTATTTGCTGCAACGCAAGGGGAAACACTAGCGCCTGAAAAAAGACTATCTTTAAAAGTAGGGCCTATGCTAAAAACAAGCCTGCGTATTTTTGCACATAGAAAAGTTTTTTTATTGACAATGCTAACGGCTATTATTTTTGGCATGAAGCTGACATATTTAAGTAATGCTCAGCAATTTTTCCTTGAGTATTATAATATTGATGAGAAGTTTCCTTTGTATTTTGCTTTTCTTGCAACAGCAATTGGTTCCGCATTTTTCTTAAACTCAGCACTTGTTGTTCGACTTGGTGGTTATAAGCTTTGTACATTTGCCATTGCGCTTCTCTGTTGCATGTCTGCTTTTTTATGTGTTGGTTCATGGATTGGAAATGGTATACCTCCATTTTGGATTTTTTTATCAAGCTTGTTTGGCATGTTTTTTAGTTTTGGCTTACTTTGGGGGAATGTCGCAGCATTGGCAATGGAGTACTTAGGCGATGTTGCAGGTTTAGGCTCTACTATGATCAGCGCAGGTTCTAGTTTAGTAGCCTTTATCTTTGCTTCTATCTTGGGTACATTTTATGGGTCTACATTATTGCCAATAGCTATAGGTTTTGTAGTACTTAGTGCATTGGCTGCAATCTGTTTTACGATTGTTGTTAATTCAAGCCATACTCATGCTGTAACTCAAGTTGCGTAGTTTACTTATTAAAATAAAAAGAGGCCAATATAAAAAGTATTGGCCTTTTTTAGTTTAATTGTTTCCGCATTGTAGGTTTGCAGGAATTGCAATATCCATCATTTTTGGATTCGGTAGATTTAAATTATTCATAAAGTCTACAAATTCTTCCATCGTTTTAAACTGCAAGCGTGGATTATTATTTGCTTCTTCTCCAATGCTGGATGATGTCCAGCCTTTATAGTCATGTGCTGGGTAAACTGTAATTGTTTTATCTAAAGTCATTAGTCTTTGTAAGCTCTTATATAGGTCTTCAGAATCTCCATTTTGGAAATCAGTTCGACCACAACCACGAATTAAAAGCGTATCACCAGTAAATATACGGTCACTCATTAAATAGCAGTAGGACTCTATCGTATGCCCTGGTGTTTTAAGCGCTTTTATGTCAAGTGAACCTACTTTTATCACTTCTTCATCTTTTACATATTGAGAAGCGCAACCAGCTGCAGCGCCTTCTCCAATAACTGTTTTACAACCTGTCGCATCACGAAGAGGGCCAAGGGCAGTAATGTGATCTGCATGAGTGTGAGTATCAAGTGCGTAGATAAGTTTAAGGGATAAGTCTTTCAGGATCTGCAAATACTTGTCTGTATCATCTTTTACAGGGTCGATCAGTGCTGCTTCTTTCGTTTGATTATCTGCAATAAGATATGAATAGGTTGATGATTCATGGTGAAAAAACTGTCGAAAGATCATATAAGGCTCCAATAATAAGATTATATGATGCCATTGTATCGCAGAATAGATTAAGTATATCTTAAAAACTGTTAATCTCTTGAATGGGTATATACAATACAAGGTAGTCTTTGTTTATTAAGGGGTAAATATGACAGATTTCACACCTTATTCCGCCTTAATTGGTGGTGCTCTTATTGGGCTGATATCAGCCTTTTTACTCTTTGGCCTAGGGAGAGTACTTGGTATAAGTGGTTTTGTGCATGGTCTTATTGCAAGAGATTCGCAATTTGGTTGGCGTGCAAGCTTTTTAATAGGCCTCTTATTAGCTGGTGTTATAGCCGCATTTGTGACGGAAGTCCCTTATCGCATAGTCACTATGCCATGGGTTCAAGTGTTAGCCGCAGGTCTATTGGTTGGTTATGGCACAAAAATGGGCTCTGGTTGTACTAGTGGCCATGGTGTATGTGGGCTTGGCCGCAGATCCATGCGATCGGTTGTTGCAGTTTGTACATTTATGGCAACTGCGATTATCACTGTCTATCTTGTTCGACACGTCTTTTAAAGGAGTACCCTATGAAGAATATATTTTCACTCATTTGTGGCCTTCTTTTCGGTGCTGGTCTTATCATCTCTCAAATGGCGAATCCGGATAAAGTTTTATCGTTTTTAGATATTCTTGGTAGTTGGGACCCAAGCTTGGCTTTTGTGATGGGTGGTGCAGTTATTGTCACTTTAATTGCTTTTCCACTTATTTTAAAAAGGCAAAAGCCATTGCTTGATACTCAATTTCATATGCCTGCTAAAAAAGTCATCGATAGAGCTTTAGTCTTAGGTGCTGCACTTTTCGGTATAGGGTGGGGGCTCTCTGGGTATTGTCCTGGGCCGGGTATTACGCAATTAGGCGCAGGTTTGGTTTCTGGTAATTGGGCTGATCCATTGATGTTTGTGATAGGGCTCTTTGCTGGTAGCCTCATTTATAACAAATTGAATTCGACCAAGTCTTAAGGGGTGTAGCCTCGATTTTAGGGCATAAAAAAAGCCCGCGACTGAATGAAGTGGCGGGCTTTTTTTATATGCCCTTGAAAAAGGGCAACGCATTATCTAAGGATTAACCTTCAGAAAGTGCTTTTTCCATTGTTACTTGGTCAATAGCAAAGCGACGGATACCATCAGCTAGCTTGTCGTGAGCCATAGCATCATCGTTCATAGCCCAGCGGAATGCAGCTTCACGTTGTGCCGCATCAAGGTCAGTTACAGGCTTGATGATTTCGCCTTCGTAGTTTAGCTTTTGCTCAACAGCAGTTGTATCTTCTGCAAGTTGATCAAGTAGCGCTGGTGAAATCGTCAGAAGATCAGAACCAGCTAGCTCAAGAATTTCACCTGTGTTTCGGAAGCTCGCAGCCATAACTT
The DNA here is from genome assembly GCA_002450655.1 of Gammaproteobacteria bacterium UBA6940. Classification (GTDB taxonomy): domain Bacteria; phylum Pseudomonadota; class Gammaproteobacteria; order Pseudomonadales; family UBA6940; genus UBA6940. The sequence continues at coordinate 17,909 of DJZY01000109.1, forward strand.
GTGTGTTGTAGCCTTTAGACTTAAGTGTGTTATAGATCTCATGAACAGAGATAACACCTGGGTCTTTAGCACCAGCGAAGTCACCTTCTGGGTTTTTCGCTTTGTAGAAGTCAAGGATACGACCAACGAATGGAGAGATCAGAGTAACACCATTTTCAGCAGCAACAAGCGCTTGCTCAAGATGGAAAATAAGAGTCATGTTACAGTGAATACCTTGAGACTCGAGGTATTTAGCAGCAGCTAGACCTTCCCAAGTACTTGCGATTTTAATAAGAATACGGTTTGAATCAACACCAAGTGCTGCGAACTCTTCCATAAGCTTGTAAGCGTACGCAATTGTGCTTTGTGTATCGAAAGAAAGACGAGCATCAACTTCTGCAGATACACGGCCTGGAACGATAGAAAGAATTTGTTGGCCAGCACGAGCAAGGATACGTTGAACGCAAGCTTGCATGTCTTTACCATCTTTTAAAGACTCACGGCCTTCACGGATGATGTCTGCATAGCCTTCAGTTTTACTTGCTGCAAGAACAAGGGAAGGGTTAGTTGTTGCATCAGTAACAGGGTGCTTCTTAAGAAGTTCGAAGTCAGCTGTATCAGCAACAAGAGTAGAGAGTTTACTTAGTTCAGATAAAGTGCTCATTGAGTTTCCTTTTTAAATAGACCAACCTTATGTTGGCAAATTTAGTGTTGTAATAGGGTGATTGGCATATATGGAGAACTATTAGGGGTTCTGTGCCCGTTTATGCCATGTTTCTCCCATTGTGCGCAAATAGAGCGCGTCTGTCTACCTTCTGGCCAGTGATTGTGCAAAAAAACTGAAAAGTTTTTCACATGGCTATGGCTTTAAGGCTGTTAAACCCAAAGCGCACTTCGTAGATGACCAATAATCGTTTGAAAATTATAGACTTGATCTGAGCTTTTAAACACTTTTGCATTGCCTACAGGTTTATGAGGTCGGCCATCCATGTATTTCACCCAGCGCACAGGGTAGTGATCAATATCTGCTTTTGTTGCATCCACAGGGTTTAGCTTTGTTTTACTAACAGGCATATTGAGCCGCATTTGACCAAAGCGATAAAGCTCAGCAAGCTGCTCTTGTCGATGAACAAAACGTGGGCCTCTAATATTGCGGCCACGTTGCACATAGCTCATCACTTTAAGATGAAGCTCATGCTTATTCTTAATATCATTCCACAGCGAATCTTGGCGGATTGCATCTGCAACAACAAAGGCAGCAGGTCGAGCGACACCGGTTTGGGATGTGACCCACCTTGTTTTAGCGTGATCCTGATCTTTCACCATTGCTTGTAAGCTTTCCGCGGTGTAGAAGCGGTTTGAATATTCAGTCTCTACAATTCGATATTTAATATGCTGCACTTCTTGAGTTTTTTTATTTTTAACTTCAAGTGCAAACTGTCTCTCTTTTAGCTGTGCTTCTTTAGGGTGCTTTGGTTTTGGTAATTCTTGTACCTGAGTTACTTGATAATCACCAATATGAATTTGTGGCATTTGTCCTTTTTGCAGCATGGCGTTGTGAATAAAGTTCAAACCATAATCTGCAAATTGAGGATTAAAATAAGTGCTTTTTGTCCGTGGCTCAATAATTTCAATGACATCTGCTTTGTGTTCAAAAATACTATTCCAGTGCTCCCAAACACTATCAGGTGTATGCGGTGCCTGCGCCATGATCACTGCACCTTGGTCTGCATCTGGTTTCATAAAGTTTGCATGTAGTGCAATTTCTTTATCTTGTATTTCTCCATTATTAAAAGCCTTAGCCTTTACATTATTGATCGATTTGCATGGAGCCGCTGGATAATAAACCGGTGCTGTTGCTTCAAAGTCTGAATCTTGAGGGTAGGTGCTCAATGCATCCCACACTTCTTTTGGCGACATTTCGACAGGTGGTGTTTCTGGCCTTGCAATGGTTTTTAAGCGAGCTTTATCCGTAGGTGTTTTCATTGATGTAGCTGTTGTTGCTTTTGCCGAAGAAGCTTGTTGTGCATTTGTCACATTACGCAATGGTGATGGAGCTACTTGTTTTAAGGGTAATGACTTTGATGCATTTTTTTTCGAGGAGACTGCTGACACCATTTTAAAAAATCCTTTCAATAAGCGTGTTTTATGAAAAGGAAATAAGTGTACTGTGCTTACATGAATATCAGCTTCATGTATTAACATTTTTTTTAAAAGTGTTTAAAAAATAACATAAAAAAAGGGTAAGTCTTTCAACTTACCCTTTATACTTCTTGTTTAGAAATTTGAAGTTTACAGTGATCTTAAGAAGGCTAATAAGTCTTCACGATCAGATTCTGTTAAACCTTCAAATTGTGTACGGCTTGCTTCAGCTTCGCCACCATGCCATAGAATTGCTTCAGTGATTGTCTTCGCACGCCCATCATGAAGGTAACGAGCACGAGTTAACTCACCATGCTTAATATTAGGACCAGCCATTTCTTCTGCTGTTTCCTGAGTATAAGCAAGTAGACCTAGTCCCCAAAGTGGTTGAGTTCTCCACATAGATCCTTCAGCTTCATTTTCAACAATACCATCAGCTAAAGCTGGGCCCATGTCATGAAGCAGGAAATCAGAGTAAGGGCGAATGTCTTGATTACGTAGTTCTTGCATTGGGTGGTTTTCACCAGTTGTCATCGATGGAGTATGACAAGATGCACAATTCATTTGACTAAATAATGCTTCACCACGAGCAATTGCGGCTGTATCCATTTCATGCTCGAACGGCACACGACGGTTGCCTTCCCAAACAGTTTCTACGTTGCGTTGTGCTGGAACACCCAGAAGTTCTAAGTAGTGAGACAGAGTTTCTAGATCTTCGTTGTTAACGCTACCATCTGCAAGTGCAGCATTTTTACATGCAGCAGAGGTTGCATCAGCTTGGCATTCGTCTGACTTATAGAGTGGTGAAGTCACACCAATATCTAACATAAGTGCTTGTGCCGCTTGATGACGGATACTGCCTTTACCTGCTTTCCAGCCATAGCGACCAAGATGTTTTAGGCCAGTTTCAGGATCAATACTCCAGTTTGGAATACCACGAATACCATCGCCATCAGCATCATTAGGATCAGCTTGAGCCAAAATTGTTTCTTCATCTAAAGCTTCAATCAAGCCCATACCAATTACTTGAGGTGCTTGACGTACAGAGTAAACAGTAGGTGTTGCATTAGCAAAATCATAAACAGGTTTTGTCAGCTCAACTGTTTTATTACCAGAAAGTGTGACTTCTTTCACTGTTTCAAAACCTGAAACAGTCACTGAATAGTCGTCAGCACTTGAGTTAAGGCTCAGTTGCTGTACGTTCATACCATAAGTTGGATCAGCTTCGAAGCTGTCGCCAGTGCTTTCTAGGGCCGTCATAATAGACATAGTTTCAATTGTTTCGCCAACTTCAGCTGGTAAGCTACGACCATTCATTTGGTGACAAGAGAAACATCTTTCACCATTAAATCGATCGCCAATTTTATCTGCATGCTCTGAAAACACAGGGTTAATATTTGGTGATTCAGAGTGTTTACCATCTTTAAATGATGTATGGAATAAGCGACGGCCTTCAACGAAGCGCTGCATATTTTCACCACCAATGTTTTCAACCGCTTGTTGGAAACTTCTAAATGGCTCTTCTGAATAGTTATAAGATGTAGATGCTGTGCCGCCAGATAAAGACTCAGCAGGAAGAGGGGCATTATTCAGGCGAGGGTAAACACCATACCAAGGTATAATCCCTTTACCTACAACATAGAGTTTTTCTTGTGAATAGTAACGAGTACCGCCACCATCGATTGCAGCTGTACCATCAGCGCCTTTTTCTAAGAAAAATGCAGGTGTGATTTCAATTAAATCGCCAATATTAAATGTACGGTTTTCATTAGGGACAGTTGGATCTGTACTGTAAACATAAGGGTTTACAGGTTCTGCATAACAATCTTGCCACGTTGGATCACAACGATCATTTGCAAATGGCGCAAGGTAAATCATGTCAGAAATACAATCAAATGGACCATCATCGGAAGAGCAGTAGCGAGCTGTTGTTTCACGAGTTGATGGAATTGGTGTATCCATCAGATTTAAGAAACCGCCGAGCGCAGCCCAACCAAAGCCTTCTAACATTGGGTTCATTGAGTGGAATGCACTCATACCAACGTCGAGCATTTTACCGTTATTCACTTGCAGGTAAACACTCACACGTGAGCGACCTGCTGGAACTTCATCGCGAATAACTAACGACATTGTTCTGTTTTGGAAGTAGAAAGTAGGGAAGGTGAGGTGACGACCAGGGCCTTCATCCACTTGGTTCCAATTATTAGCTGCATTATCAGCTTGGCTGTTAAACCATGGTTCACCAGATTCACGAGCATGACGATCAACAGGTCTAAAACCTGCAACAGTCACAAGTGTGCCATCTGCTTCTGTGTATTGAACATGCTCTAGAAGAGGTGTGTTATCTGCAAAAAGAGGTGTGTAACCTTCAGGTCCAACTGGTGATGCTACAGGTGCAGCTTCAGTTGATGCCGTTGGAAATGGCTCAGGAATTGTCATTTCCGTTAGATTTAAATAATCTTGATTATAACTTGGTGCTGTACCTTCACCTGTATATTCTGGTGCAGTTCGATCAACAACTTCACCATTTTCATCAGTATTATCAACTGGTGTATTTGAGTCTGCTACTTCTTGGCCTGAGCCCATAGCTTCAATTTCAAAAATTGAATAACCATAACCTGTTGCTCTTTTAATACCTTTAATGCGAAGAAAACGACCGTCAGCGCTTAATGGAACTCCATCAAATCCACCATCACTATTTGTAATTGTTTTTGCAGTTGTCCAGTCAATAGAATTATCGGAAACTTGAATTGCATATTCTTTGGCGTAAGCACCTTCCCAGTGAATATCTAAATTAGAAAAATGAACATTATTGCCGAAGTCAAAATAAATCCATTGATCATCATTAAAGGCACTTGCCCAACGGCTACTCATGCTACCGTCCATTGCACGAAATGCACCAGTATTATTATTTTCTTGATCGGATGCTAAAGCACTGACAGGTATTAATCTTTCACTTGCAATAGTATCAGTTGAGTCGTTTGATTCTAATAAATAGCCGAATGTTTTTATCTCGAAAATTGAATAACCATATCCAGTTGAACGGTTAATACCTTTCATTCGTAAATAACGGCCTTCAGTATTAAGCGTTAATTCTTCTTGGCCGCCTTGGCTGTCAGTTATTGTTTGAATTGTTGTCCAATTTTCTGCATCGTTTGAGACCTGAAGCTCATAATTTTTGGCATGTGCATTTTCCCAATTTAATGTCACACTATCAAAGTGAGCAGCTTGCCCAAAATCAAGATAAAGCCACTCATCGTCAGTGAATTGACTTGACCAACGTGTATTAATATTTAAATCTATAGCCTTTTCTGCATTAACGTGGTTGGCTTCCGAGCTTGAAGCAACGGCTTGTACAGGGGATAACTCACTGGTTTCTATGGCATAACCAGCTGTTGATAACCCCATTGCGCTTAATACCAAAGGCGCAAAATGACGTTTTACAAAAATCGGCATTTGAATAATTCCTTGAAATTAATAAAAAACAAAAAAAAACGAAGGCGCTATATTAACAGTCTCTTAACGGAGAAGTTCCCCCTTGTTGTGTATCAAGTATGTATGGAATGTGAATAATTGTATTTTGCAATAAATCTGTCAGATTTTAATTGCAAACTGTGCTACGTTCTTCTTTTTCTAGGGAATGATTTTTTTGAAGTGCTTTATCTATTGTATAAGTCGCTTTTGTTAAAAACAGTGAGATACTTCTCAGAACTCTTGGCTTTTGTTGTCATAATGTTTTTTTAATCGTTTTTAACGGAAGTTCGATTGAATTTTATAAGATGAAATAGGTAAAATAACTAAAATATCTGAAATGGCGTTCAGAATTTTATATAAATATTAAGAGTGAAAAGTGGGATAGTGAGCAGTAGCATTCCATAGCCAGGTCAACAATCATTTCAGAGGTTGAAAAATAAAAATATGCATCAGGAACAAGCAGAGCTCACAGCTCATGAGGTTCAAAATCTGAACCAAAATAAATATAATGATTCAGCTATAAATGCTGATTTGATATATCAATTATTGCAACGTATTGAAATTCTTGAAGAAAAAGTTGAAGCTCTTTCTAAGAATAAAGCAGTTGTTGATTTAAGTCTGCCAGAAGAGGTGATTGAGTACCATAAAGTTGATGGGCTAAGTCTTATTGCTGCATGGCGTAAGCATCTTGGTTTAACTCAAAAAGCACTTGCTGATCGCCTGAGTGTCGCGCAGCCAACAGTGGCTAAATTCGAGACAGCTGAAAGCGTTAAGATCTCAACATTAAAACGAATTGCTGGTGCCCTTGGCATTCGTTATGAGCAACTTTGCTAAGCAAGTTGCTCCTTTTTACCCATTTCTATCGATAAGAGCTGCTCATTGACTGACCAGTTCTTCCTTCTTTTGCCAATTGTTTAGTTTCTAATCTGTCCTTTGTATCTTTTTGTAACATGAAAGAGTATGATTCATTTTCTTTCAATGACTTACAGTCTTAAAGCTATTTATCTTCTCGTAAGTTGTTGATAGTTATAACAATGATATTTAAATAATGATGAAATACTAAGGAATGGTTATGGCATCTTCTCCGTTATCCTCAAATGCACCAATTACATCTGCTTCAACACTTCCTGTTGAAGGGAATAAGACAACTCAGTCTGTTCTTAATAAAGTTGAGCCAGTGAAGATGGAGCAATCAGTGTGTTGCAAAGCGCCTGATATGAAAGCACCTGTAAAATCAGAAATGTCTTTAACTCAGGCTGGAGGCACTCTTGCTAAACACGGTGGTTTTTTTGGGGCAGGTATGGCGCCTTTTGCAAGTGCAGCAGCAGGTCACTCTGCTTATCAACTTTACAGCGTGATTTCGAATGTGCTGTCATGCCAAGATGAGAACTATAGTTTTGCTAAAGACTCTATGTCTTCTGCTGCAAGTGCAGTAAAAGTTGGTGGAACCTTGGTTGCTGTTGGTGCTATGGCAGGTTATCCTCTTGGCCGCTTTGTACTTGTACCAGCAGGGCAAAAATTAGGTGATGCGATCGTGCCTGAAGAGGTAAAAGAGGCAGCTTCAGTATTAGCCAAAGCTGGTTGTAACTACTCGCCCCACACCTC
>DJZY01000100.1:0-27441 GCA_002450655.1 Gammaproteobacteria bacterium UBA6940
GCTTTGCTGGGCAAACAAAAAAGCAGCCATAAGGCTGCTATGAACTTTTAATATTTAAATTCTACGATTAGAAACTCTAAATTTCTCTAGCAATAGTTGCTAGATCTTCTGGCAAATCATTAAATGAGTTTTTATAGGCTAACTCTGCTTGTAAGCAACGGACTATTCGCTGAATCTGAAGACGAGAGCCGCGGCCAAGCTTCACTAGTTTTTGATGAATAATTTCACCGTTCGTATGCACGACAAGATGGCATGTTATGCGCCCTTGGCTTAATTCAATATGCTGAATATGCTTTGCATGAAGTGTACGAACATGTTTACCTTTATCAAAAAGATAGAGTCGACCACCATGCCAACTGAGTAACGTTTGCGGCTCTTTTGATCTCGACTTTAGCTCCATCCACATTAAACCACTTAATGGGATTATGGCGAATAAAGACATCATAAGCATGACTGCAGGGTGCCCTTTCCAGTAAATGTAAGCAAAGAAAGAAAATACCAAAGCTGCTAATGGCCAAAACCAAAACAGTCTCATTCCTGTTTCACGCTCAACAATAATGGCCTTTGATGCGATAGGCGTATAAAAAGTTGATGACATAACATAAGCTCCACTTAATACTTCGAAAAGAACCAGATCATTAAATCTTCTGATATTTAAGTGCAAAAGCTATGCCATTACGTTAGAAAATATTGAATTTTAGGCAATAAAAAAGGTGCTACAAAGAACACCTTTTTTATGAAAAGCTAATTTAGCTTAAAGACTTATACATCTTTAATGCTTAGCTTGATACGACCTTTAGGATCAACGTCCATTACACGTACGCGAACAGCTTGACCTTCTTTAAGGTACTCAGTAACGTCAGTTACACGCTCATTTGCGATTTGTGAAATATGAACAAGGCCATCATAACCTGGAAGGATATTAACAAATGCACCAAAGTCTACAACTTTAGTTACTGTGCCGTCATACACTGTGTTTACTTCTGGCTCAACAGTAAGTTCTTGGATACGCTGAATTGCAAGAGTACCTGCTTCTTTATTTTCAGCATAAACGCGAACTGTACCATCTTCTTCGATATCGATCGTTGCACTTGTTTCTTCACAGATAGAACGGATTGTAGCGCCACCTTTACCGATAACGTCACGAATCTTATCTGGATTAATTTTGTATAGCGCTAGACATGGCGCATTATCGCTTACGCTTTGACGTGGCTGCTCAAGAACTGCAACCATCTTACCTAGAATGTGCTTACGACCTTCTAGAGCTTGAGATAGTGCAGACTCCATGATTTCTTCTGTGATACCTTCAATTTTGATATCCATTTGAAGAGCTGTAACACCTTTAGCAGTACCAGCTACTTTAAAGTCCATGTCGCCAAGATGATCTTCATCACCTAGGATGTCGGAAAGAACTGCAAAACGGTTGCCTTCTTTAACAAGACCCATTGCAATACCAGCAACTGGAGCTCTTAGTGGAACACCAGCATCCATTAACGCAAGGCTAGAACCACATACAGAAGCCATGGAAGAAGAACCATTGGATTCAGTGATTTCAGATACTACACGTAGTGTGTATGGGAATGATTTTTGATCTGGAAGCACAGATTCAACACCACGACGAGCAAGACGACCGTGACCGATTTCACGACGTTTTGGAGAACCCATCATGCCAGTTTCGCCTACACAGTATGGAGGGAAATTATAATGAAGCATGAAGTGGTCTGTCTTAGTCCCTTCTAGAGAGTCAATCATTTGACCATCTTTAAGACTTGCAAGCGTAGCAACAACGATTGCTTGAGTTTCACCACGAGTGAACAGTGCAGAACCGTGAACATTTGGAAGAACGCCAACTTCAATTTCGATTGGACGAACTTGGTTATGATCACGACCATCAATACGAGATTGACCGCTTAGAATTGCATTACGTACAACGCTCTTCTCAAGCTTGCTGAATGCTTTTTCGATTTCTTCAGCTGGTTGCTTGTCTGACTCTTCGCCATCAACAGCAGCTAGCGCAGATAGAGCTTCAGTTTTAAGCTCATCAAGACGCTCTTTACGAGCTGCTTTTTGAGTGATTTTATAAGCTTCAGCTACAGCACCACCAAATTGCTCTTGTACAGCGTTGAATGCAGCAAGGTTTTCTTCAACTGGAGTCCAGTTCCAAGAAGGTGTAGCAACTTCTTCAGCAAATGCAGCGATCGCTTGAATAGCTGTTTGGTTATGCTGTTGACCGAAAAGCACAGCGCCAAGCATTTGATCTTCTGTTAGTTCATTCGCTTCAGATTCAACCATAAGAACTGCTGATTCAGTACCTGCAACAACAAGATCAAGATCAGACTCTTCAAGTTGAGCGTATGTTGGGTTAAGAACATACTCACCATTTAACATACCAACGCGTGCAGCACCGATTGGGCCCTTGAAAGGAATACCACAGATGCTTAGCGCAGCAGAAGTACCAATAAGAGCAGCGATATCTGGATCAGTTGTTTTATCTGTAGATAGAACTTGAGCAACAACTTGAACTTCATTCTTGAACTGAGATGGGAAAAGTGGACGAATAGGACGGTCGATTAGACGGCTTGTAAGCGTCTCTTTCTCAGATGGACGACCTTCACGCTTGTTGAAACCACCAGGGATTTTACCAGCAGCGTATGCTTTTTCTGAATAGTTAACAGTTAGAGGGAAAAAGTCTTGGCCTGGCTTCATTTCTTTTTTAGCCACAACAGTAACCAATACAACTGTGCCACCGATAGTTGTTAAAACGCTACCAGTTGCTTGACGAGCGATCCTGCCCGTTTCCAGTGTCACTTTTTGATCACCGAATTCAAATTCTTTTCGAACGATATTAAACATATATTATTTCCACTCTTTTCAATTTAAAACTTTGTATTTTATCAAAATCTTTGAGTCTCAGACACGTTCCCTTTGATTTTGGGAATACCAGTCTTTACATCAACAATGACCGAGAAAGAAGCTTTTTAGACCATTGGCCAGAAATTTAGCACATAAGACCAACATTAGCTGTATTAGACTGCGTTGTTTTTCAACAAAAATCAGCATTAGGCCGTTGAATGAGTCACTCTTTTCTCTAGCATTGTAAGACTCAGGCTTGATTAGCAATCGCTTATGCCTGAATTAGGCTATTTATTGTACCTTAATTGGAAGCGACTTCAAGGATACTGCTTCCTGCAGCATGAGTTTTGAGCATTCTGGATAAAACTGAAATACAGGCTCAATAGCGTGAACTACCGAGCCTATAAAACGCAAAAAAGACAGGCTAGCCTGTCTTTTTTGCTCATAATAAGCTTATCGTCTTAGACCTAGAGCTTGGATAAGATCTTGGTAACGACCAAGGTCTTTACGCTTAAGGTAATCAAGAAGCTTACGACGTTGGTTAACCATACGGATAAGGCCACGACGTGAGTGATGATCTTTCTTGTTTGACTTAAAGTGATCTTGAAGACCATTAATATTATGAGTAAGAAGAGCTACTTGAACTTCTGGAGAACCAGTATCGCCTTCTGCACGCTTGAACTTTTCAACAATTTCTTGTTTCTTTTCAGTAGATAGAGCCATGATGCTATTCCTATTTTAAAGATTATGCTTTCAAAAACCAAACGGCCTTATAGTAACCTAAGAACCGTACCACCGCGCATATCCACAGTGGTCACAACATTTTACTCTTAACAATAAAAAACGCAAGCTTTCTGAAAGCCGCAAAAGAGCGTAATATCGAGAATAGCGGCCTTATGCTTGGTGCTTTTGATATTTACGTGAAACAAAAAGAAGCTGTACAGTCACTCAGCGTTGCAGGAAAGTATCCAGAGACCGCAGTATTTCAACTATTATTATGTGTGAGGGATGCTAAAGCCTAATAATGGCCTTAGGGAAGGAACCAACCGCCTCAATACAAGATGAACAATAAACCGAGCGCTCAAAAAAGATTTAAGTGTACAACTCAGGACCGAGCGCTTTCCCCTCTTTGCAATTGAAGGTGTGAGTATGAAATTCAAAGATAAAACAAACAATACCCACGGACACCCCCAAAGTTGGACAAAATCACTTTTAGCAGGAGCCTTTACTGTTGGCTTCAGCGCCCATGCTATAGCAGCAGCTCCAGCAATTAATACAATTTCAGATGTCCAGATCAATAAAGGGGCGACACTAAATGTAAATGTCAGCCTCTCCAATGCTGGTGATGCAGGCACTGTAAACTGGTCAAAAGCCTATGGCCCTGATGATGTCTACGTAAACCCGCTCACTGGCGCGGTTTTTTGGGACCCATCATCTGATATGCCAAGTGAAAGCTTTCATATTGGTGTAAAGGCATCCAATCTAGATGGCTCTGATATCGAGCCTTTCATCGTGCATGTAGGTGTTAATAAAGTTGTTTATATTGGCCCAAATGAAGACATTAAGCACTTTAATGATGCCTTTGGTGCTTGGAAGGCACCAGGAAACACATTAAGAAATCCTGGCACAACCTTTGTTGTCCGCAATGGTGATTACCAAGGCAGTAACTGGGTGGTTGGCCTTACATCTGGTGGTGGTGTACAAACCCTACCGGCAGGAAATGAGAATCAATACACAACTCTCATCGCTGAAGACCCAGGCCAAGTACGCCTTTCAAATGGTGCTCAACTTATGGCTCAAGGCAATCTTGGTGATGCTGCCTATTGGGCAATTAAAGGCTTTTATATGGATGGTGGTCGCGTAGGTACTGATGGTGCTGCCTGCGGGGATGACATAACCTGCCGACCTCATCATATTAAGTTTGTACAAAATGGCGTACAGATGTATCACACCCTGTCCTCCTTCGGCTCAGGCTATTCTGATTATATTTTGTATGAAAATAACTATGCTTTTGGCGGTCATCGAGTCAAGTTTCTGGCATACAAGACAACACACTCAATTTACCGACGAAACGTTGCACGTTTTGACCATAACCAAGAACATACAGGCCCTAAAAATACCTTCTCTTTCTATACGTCGACAAATATCATCGCACAAAACAATATTGTCATAGATGGTGATACCAAAGAGTTTGTAGCAACAGGTGAGCTTGCAGGTGAATATGGCTGCCCTACTACAGCTGGCGATAGTTTGGCTGAGTGGGATCGCAATATTCAGCTTAATTCAGACTTCCCGCATGCAAACTTAGATTTACAAAATGGTGAATGCTACGCCACTATCCGTGATTCAATTTCTTGGGATAACAGAGCAAATTTCTTTATTTTAAGCCGTTCTCCAAGCTATTTTGATCATGCAACCTTTGGCGCAATACATCTTGATGATACACCTCAAGTCGTTATTAATGCTTGGCCTGGTCGATTTGCCCGCGGCTTCACTAACACAATTTTTCACGATGTAAATAAAGGACCATTATTTGAAGGTTTAACAACTGGTACAACAGCAGACTACGAAGGCACAGGCACATTAGAGCGATACGGTATTGCCTATAACAATATTACTGATTTCAGCGGTTACCTTAAATACAACAGCCTTTCAGTTGATGACGACTCCCTTACAGCTTATGAGCCACTATGGTCTAGCTCGAATACTAATGGTGGATTACGTTATCTTGTTAGAATCGAGCCAAACTCTAATCTAAGCGGTAAGGCTAGTGATGGTGACGACCTAGGCGCTACAGTCATGACTTTTAAAGGCAAATCTGGCACCATGTGGGGCGAAGAAGGCTACCAGTCAGAAACAAATATGAAGCAATGGCCTTTCCCATTCCAAGAAACAATTGCGGCTAAAATGCGCTCAATGGAGTATGAAGGCCCTATGTGGACTGGGAGCTGGGGGAGTCGTACTGCAGCAGGAACAGGTACGTTGAGTGGTAACCGCGGGTTTGCAAAAACTGATACTAACCTAACAGACTATGTTTGGGGGTATTTAGGCTCAACAGTTCCACCAATGAATGTGCAAGGCTTTGGTCGTGATGAGTCTGTTACTGTACGTTGGGATCCACCAGCAGCAAGAGCTGATATCACAGGTTATAAAGTGTATGACTACAACCCATCAACAAAGAAAATTGCAAACCCACGTAATGCGGGCAATACCAACAGCTTTACGGTGGAAAACCTAACAAACGGTCAAACCTACTACTTTGCCGTCACAGCTATAAGCTCATCCACAGGGGAAAGTAGCTACAGCTATCCGATCCAAGTAACCGCAAGCAGTCATGCAAGGCCAAGACCACCAGTACTCACCCCTCACGATATCTAAAAATAAAAATGGCGCTGATGAAGCGCCATTTTTATTTCACTCGAGCGAGTCGCTGCTTCTCACGAGACCAGTCACGATCTTTCTGAGCTGCACGCTTATCTTGTTGCTGCTTACCTTTTGCAAGCGCAATTAAGATTTTGGCTCTACCACGAACCCAGTAGACTCTTACAGGAACACAGGTATAACCATTTCGCTGAATCCCAGAGAAGATTTTAGCAAGTTCTGCCTTATGCAAGAGTAACTTACGTGTACGTGTAGGATCAGGGGTAATATGCGTTGAAGCTGTTTTAAGTGGCACAATTTGAGCACCGACAATCCAGGCTTCCCCACCTTTTAAAACAATATAGCTTTCACCAATACTAAGCTTCTTATCACGCAAGCTTTTTACTTCCCAGCCTTCTAAAGCCAAACCTGCTTCGAAGGTTTCTTCTAGAAAGTAATCAAAACTTGCTCGTTTATTCACTGCAATTGCAGGCTCAGGGGCTTTTTTCTTTTTCCCGGCCATTCGAATTCTCCATTACTCATTATTTTCAGCCCAGTCATGACCATAGTCGAGCTTACTTCGATTTCACTCTGTGAGTGTAGACAAGGAGAAGCGAAGAAAGCGTAATTCAGCAGATAGCTCAGTTGGAGCTTATGTATGACAAGGCTCATTTATATCAATATGACTCAACTGTCTCTCATCATTTATTTCACGTATGATGTGATAACAATTCATCTACATGTCTTAGCATATCGTACTTAAGCTAAATTATGTAGAGACCAAACACTTACGAGGCTATCGAAAAAGTGTCTGCGCTTGATAGCTCATCGTTAAAAATGACCTCAAAATGCTCATTTACCTCTGTAAACTGCGCTTTTTCGAACATTTTTGCCTTGACTTCTCTGCGCTCAACTACTTTTGCGACAGCCTCTTATAACTCTAAAGATACGGGAATATCGGATGTTTGAGAAATATGCAGAGCAAATGCTCGCCGCTATAGACCTTCAAAGTATCATGGCAGGATTCGGACGTATTGCTGTCATTATACTGCTTTGGTGGGTTTTCACCAGGCTATCGAAGAAACTTCTTGCAGTATTACAGCGCAAGCTTTTAAAAAGTCATACAGATGCAAACGAGCCAGCATCCGAAGAGCATAAACGAATCACAACGCTCATCATGCTTGTGCGACAAGGGATTCTAATTCTTATCACTGCAACAACCATATTGCTTGGCCTTAAACAGCTTGGAATTGATATTGCCCCGATTCTTGCCTCTGCAGGTATTGTTGGTCTTGCTGTTGGTTTTGGTGCTCAAAACCTTGTGCGAGATATTATTTCAGGCTTTTTCCTTATTCTTGAAAACCAAGTACGTGTCGGTGACGTTGCAACAATCAATGGCACAACAGGCTTAGTCGAAGAATGTAATTTTCGAACCTTGATTGTTCGGGACCTCACAGGCACAAAACATATCTGGCCAAACGGCGAAATTAAAACAATTTCAAATCTCACCTCTGAATGGTCAGCTTTCGTATTCGACATTGGTGTTCACTATAACTCTGATATTGATAAAGTCATTCGAGTGATGCACGAAGAAGGCAAAAAACTTCGAGAAGACCCAGCATTTAGCTACCTCATTATTGAAGACTTTGAAGTATTTGGTGTTGATAAATTTGTAGAATCAGCAATGATTATCAAGGGCCGCGTAAAAACTCGCCCAATTCAACAGTGGGTTGTAGGTCGTGAATATCAAAAGCGTTTAAAACAACGTTTTGATAAAGAAAACATTACTATACCATTCCCTCAGCGTGACCTCTATTTGAAAACCATGCCAGAGTTTATGAAACACTTGGAAGCAGACCAGAATTCAAAAGGACAAGAATATGCCTCAGATGCCAGCAAGCAAACTGAATATTGAACAGAAAAACTATGATTACTATGCGCCAGAAACACTGGCGTTTGGTGGCATTGCTAAGGCAAAAGCGCTAAGCACACTTCCCTACTCAGTTAAAGTATTGCTAGAAAACTTAATGCGCCATTTAAACAAAGAGTTTGTTGATGTAGACGATATTAAAAATCTTGCGAACTGGAGCGATGAAAACAATCCAATTATTAAGGTATTACCAACGAGTGCAGTACAGCAGACAGAAAACTTAAATGCAGCCTTATCTCCAGACGAAGTCTGCAATCGTATTTCTACACAACTCAATGAAGCGCTTGAAACAGATATTATTACGATTAATGACGCAACACTCATGCCTGAATTAAAAGTCAGAGCACAAAACAAATCTAGCGCATTAACAGCAATCTATAATGCAGCAGGTGTTATCACTGTTCAAGAATCACAGCAGCAACCCCTTGCAAAATATCACCCTGTTGAATTTCAAATGAAACCAATTGTTGGTATTCACATTTCAGGACAATCAAAAAAGTCTGATCATGAAATTGCCATCGCAATTGCTGAACAACTTAAAAGTGAAAACCTGACTGACACTATTGAGTTTTACGGTGCAGGGCTTAAAAACCTCAACATCAATACAAGAGCATGTATTAGCGCACTTTTAATTCAACAAGGTGCTGAACAGGCTGTATTCCCGATTGATGAAGTAACACTCTCATCTGTGAAGGATACCAATAAAGCTCGCATAAAAGACTACGCGCAAGCTTTAGGGATATGGCATGATGAAAAGTTACCAGCACCAAGGGTGCAAAGAGAGATAAAGATTAATATTTCAAGTACGTAGCACTCTCTATAATAAAGCCCGAAAGGGCTTTATTTTTTTACTGCAACAGTAATTCCAACAAGAATAGCAGCCACAGTGACCGTTGCTACTCCATACATCACTTTAGGGCTAAACAATTTCTCTTTAAAAGAACTATACCAGAGCGGAGGATCTATATGTGCAGGAGTATAAGGTGAGGTAGTAAAAAATGATCTATCCCCTCCCCCTTCTTCTAGATGTCGAGCACCATCAAAAACATGGGTTTGGCTATGCGTAAGGTCAACACCTCTGTTTTTTAAAGCCCTTGGCGCACTTCGAAGATCCGTCCCCGCAATATAGTGCTGCATTGGTACAGAATGCGGTGTACTTAAGCGACTTAAATACGAACCTTGATGATTAAAACTATAGACGCGATCAGGTTGCTGAAGTTCAGATTCAACCGCAAAACTCGAAGATACTGTTCTAGCACTGTCTGCCATATATAGCCTCTCAAACTTAAATAGTGGAGACATATTATAGCGACAATAAAGCTGAATATTATTTGAAGAAAAATAGATAAAAATACATATTATTAAACTTTTTGATTATTTTTTACACCCCAAAATAGTAACTCAAAGCCACTTATAGAACCAAATTAAGTGGCTTTATGCCAAATATATAATATTCTTTTTTTAAGCGGGTACTGTTAATTGAACAGAATCTCTCACAAGCTAAACGCTATGGGTATATTATTGAACATAAGTGTAAAATTAATTTATCAAAAAGCCCGAAAGGGCTTTATTTTTTTGAGCTTTGAACTGCAATCACTGTAACAACGATTGCCAAAGCCAACAAAGGCAAAAAGCATTTTGGCTTTTGCAAATAATGCCCAAGCGAGCTTAAGGACATTGAAGTTGAGTGAGATCTAGACTCAGGGGTGTGATTTGCCTCAAGGTCTCTTACAGGCGTAGATAAATTACTCTGCATTTCGAGGGAGGGTAAATTCCCTAAAGGTTTTGGCTGAAGCAGATCTTTCCAGTCATCTTTAGGGCTATATGAATTAACTAAAGACTCAAGGTTCCTCTTGAAGGCTTCTTCAATTTGCAGATTGCGATGCTCATTAATAAGATTAAGTGATATATTTTCATTAACTTTACTGGTCAATTTCTGCATTGGACAAAAATGGGGGGCACGTACATATGCTAATCCGCAGAATGAACAATTTTTGGGCGGAGGTGTCTCTATTTTAAGAAGATCAGAAATTTTAGGCGGCCAATTACCTCCACCGCTACTGCTACTTACATTTACTATTCGAGCATAATTATCATGCCGAGTTGTATAGTTCGTTTGATAAACTGCTGGTGTACTATTTGAAGCCATAACTACTACCTTTTTCTTTAAATAGAAATAAAGTAGTCATTTTATAGCCCCCAAAAAAGCATAGCAATTTAACACTACAAACTTATAACTATATATTTCATATAGTTACCAAAGAAATCGCAATATGTATATATTTTATACATTTAAAAAATTTATGAATTCTTTATGTTGTTTATTATTCCCGGCCCTAACAAGCCAAAGACTACAGCACATAAAATAAAGGCACCTGTATTTATAAAAAAGGGTGCATTAAACTTAATAAATTTTTTGGGTTTTGGTTCAAGCCTTACTTCTGGTGTACCGTTTACTCTTTCTGTTTGGACGCCTCGTTGAGGTCTCTGACGCTGCGCTTCCAAATCATAATCTGAAACTTCAATCGTTGGTCTCGTACCAGTACCCCGAATACCATCACGGTTAATATGGCGAGTGTGTGCTGCATCTCGAATATCTGATGGTGTCATGCGGGTGACTCGGCTCTCATGCGCAGCAGGCGCTACTCTGGTCAAACGAGTCATTGGTATATCTTGACGCGCAATAGAATTTTGTCCAGCAGACTTATAAGTGTTCGGAGGTGGAGCTAAATAAGCTGTAGATAGTTGTGATTGTGATGGCATGATTTTCTCGCTGTCTTTTTCTTATGAAAGCGAATAATAATGCAATAGTGCTATACCGGCCAAGCTTTTAAATATCGAAGTTTTCGAATATGAGGCAAGCCCCCTAAAACCATAAACTTAAAGAGCCACTAAGTGGCTCTTTCATAGATTTGAGTTGTACTATTTTTCACTCTGACGAGTCAAACGAACAACTTCTTCTCGTAACTTATGAAGATCGAGCGGCTCTGCTGATTTGATGTGATGAGAAACAGGCTCCCCACTCACAAGCGCCACTCTAGACAAGAAACGTTTAGGCAGTTTTGCCATAGCATTTCCGCCTTGATGACTAAAGAAGCTTCCCCACAAGCCTTGTAGCCCCATAGGAATAACAGGTACAGTGTTACGCTCAAGTATTTTTAAAAGTCCTGGCTTAAACTCATCGACTTCACCATCACGAGTCAACTTACCTTCTGGAAATAAAACAATAAGCTCTCCGTTATCAAGAGCTTTTGCAATCGAATCGAATGCCTTGTCATAGACCTCAGGATTCTTAGTCTTAGAATCAATCGGAATTGTACGTAACGCTCTGAATATAAAGTTCAACACAGGCATGTCGTAAATCGGCTTAAACATAATAAAGCGTGTTGGACGAGGTACAAGACCGCCAATAATTAAAGCATCAACAAAACTCACATGATTGGCCACAATAATCGCTGGCCCCTGCTCTGGTATCACTTTATTCAAGTCATTATGTTTCACTCGATACATAATATTCACCAAGCACCAGACAAGGAAACGAGCGACAAATTCTGGCACCAAGGTAAAGATATAAGCTGCAACACAAAGGTTAAGCACAACCAAGCACCAAAAGAATGTATCAAGACCAAGCTTGAGAACCGCAAGTACGACCAACCCAAAGATAGATGCCATCACCATAAAGAGCGCGTTCAAAATATTATTGGCCGCGATCATTTGAGCTCGTTCACTTTCTTCGCTACGTGTTTGTATCAAACCATAGAGAGGCACAATATAAAGCCCGCCAGAAATACCCACACCTATCAACATAAAGAACACTTGCCAGTGTGTTGATGAAGCAAGAGCATCTCCTAAACTCAGTTCTGTGCCAGTAATCGGTGGGATTGCAGCAAGAAACCCACCAAATATGCTCAACCCTAACGCCCCCAGCGGCACTAAACCAATCTCGACTTTACCCGCTGAAAGCAAACTACAAAGCAGCGAGCCAATACCAATACCAACGGAAAAGGCCACCAAGAACATGGTAATAACACTTTCAGTTGAAGACAGATATTGACTTGTATAAACAGGAAGTTGCGTTAGATAGGCAGCGCCCAAAAACCAAAACCAAGACACACCAAGCATACTTAAAAAAACACTACGATTTTGCTTCGCATGCTTAATCAAGCTCCAAGTGGAGTGTTTTTGTACAGGCTTATCTGGCATGGCTAGTGAAGGCGCGTCAGGGATTGACCTAGACGAGAACCAACCAATAATGGCAAAAGTAATTAATAGAATGCTAATCACAAGTTTTGGTGTTTCAATTTCAAAAACCAAACCTGCAATAATATTACCAACAAGAATTGCTAAAAAAGTGCCCAGCTCAACCCATGCATTCGCAGTGTTAAGGTCTTCACGCTGCACGTGTTGAGGAATAATAGAATACTTAACAGGGCCAAATAATGTTGACTGTGTTCCCATTAAAAACAATAAAGCAACCATCCCCCAAAGGGCATCAAACCAAAGGCATACAACACCGAATGACATAATGATAATTTCAAGCAGCTTTATCTTTTGAATCCAAGCGGATTTTTCAACTTGATCTGCATAATAGCCAGACTTTGCAGAAAAAAGAAAAAATGGCAATACAAAAGCCATGTTAGCAAAGTTACTCCAAGCTCCAGCCTGCTCTGCTGCAATTAAAGTAAAACTGATTAAAATAACAGTTTTAAATAAATTATCATTCATGGCTCCAAAAAACTGAGTCATAAAAAATGGAAAAAACTGTCGACTCTTTAAGAGTTCACTTGTCTTCATGTTGTACACCTTGTCCAAGCGACTCAATAAATCCCTTGGGTTTGAATAACGACCTATATTTATATATTTCTTACCGTAGAATCCATAAACACTCTTGAGCACCACAGCCTCGCAAGCCACCAGGCACTTTCTTAATATCAATGGACTTAATAGTATAGGTGTCTCCGTATAAATGAGAGATCATCTTTTTAGGCACAGAGAAAGGAGGTCCCTCAACTTGAGCTTGATCATAAACAAAAGTAATCAAAAACTGAGAAGCTTGATGTGTAACACGGCTTAACTGGTTCGCATAGTCCGCTCGCATTGACTCAGGCATGGCGACTAAAGCTGCTCTATCGTAGATAGCATCCACCTGACCAATATGTTGCGATGTTAAAGCAAAGAAATCACCAACGTATATTTCAATATGTTCGCCTGTGTATTTTTTAAACTGATCGATGATTATGACTTGAGGTGCAATACCAAGGCTTTTGAAAAGATCAACAACGGCGCTTTCCACTAACTCAACACCCACCACCTTATAACCTTCTGAGAGAAGCCAAAATACATCCATTGATTTTCCACATAAGGGGACAAATACTGTTTGCCCTTTATCAAGCCCCATTCGGTGGAATTCATCTTTAATAAAAGCATTTGGTTTACCTTCATGAAAACCTATTTCACTTTTGGCCCACTTCTCTTTCCAGAACCCTGATTCCATGGCATATCCCTCTTCTCTTTATAAAACTCTAATGTTGTTCTTCTTAGGCTCATTGTGTAGCATACGGCTATTCAGTCCTATCATCACAATGCCCTAGGCGAAAGTAATCTAACATGAACCAAGATCACCAAAACACAAACGCAAAAGCAAATCCTTATGACGCTATTATTATCGGTGGAGGCGCTGCCGGCTTAATGTGTGCAGCTACACTCGGTAAAAAAGGCAAGCGTGTTGTCATTCTTGATCATGCCAATAAGGTTGGTAAAAAAATTCTTATGTCTGGTGGTGGTCGTTGCAACTTTACTAATTATGATATTAGTTGGGAAAACTACCTTTCTGCTAATTCACATTTCTGCAAATCAGCCCTAAGCCGTTATACGCAGTATGATTTTTTAGACCTGATCTATAAATATGAAATTCCGTTTCATGAAAAAACCAAGGGTCAACTTTTTTGCGACAACAAAGCAAAAGATATTTTAAATATGCTCTTAGATGAGTGTGCTTTAGGCGCTGTGGAAATTCTGACTTCAACAAAAATTGATCAGATAGAGAGACAAGCCTTAGAAGAAGGCTCTCAGATTTATAAGCTCAGTACATCTCGCGGCTTATTTAGTGCGCCCTCTCTTGTTATTGCCACAGGTGGATTATCCATTCCAACCATGGGCGCAACTGGCTTTGGTTATGATATTGCCAAACAGTTTGGTCTTAAAGTGACAGCGAAGCATGCAAGCTTAGTGCCCTTTACTCTTGCTCAACCAATGTTAGGCGTTGCACAAAGCCTTGCAGGTGTTTCACTCCCAGTACTTGTCGAAACTGGCAAAACAAGCTTCCATGAAGATTTACTCTTCACTCATAAAGGGCTTAGTGGTCCTGCTATTTTGCAGATTTCAAATTACTGGTGGCCGGATATGTCTATCAAAATAGACTTCCTGCCTCATGACTCAATTGATGACTTAATTGAATCATGGCAAGTAAATGGTATTAAGAAAAACCTTGTTAATGCACTATCAGAGCACATGCCAAAACGACTTGTACAAGCATGGTTTGAACATATTGACACTTTAAAACCACTTGCAGAGCGCACAGCCCTGCAACTGAACCCCAAAGAAGTTAAAGCTATCTCTGAGGCATTTCATCAGTGGCAGCACACTCCTAAAGGGACTGAAGGCTATAAAACTGCTGAAGTCACCCGTGGCGGTGTTGATACAGATGAGATTTCATCGAAAACCTTTGAAGCGAAAAAAGTCCCCGGCCTTTACTTTGTTGGTGAAGTCATGGATGTGACTGGCTGGCTTGGTGGTTTCAACTTCCAGTGGGCCTGGGCTAGTGCTTGGTGTGCCGCTCAGTTTATCTAAGCTACACGCCTAAAGCCATTATGGGCTCTGTTGCCAAGTGTTACGTTTTTCTCCTAGCCTGATACATTTTATCAGAGGCGATAAGGCTTGAATGCCTTATAATTTATAACAACTTAAAAAGGGGCAGCCCTCGGAGAAGCTCCAAGCGCTACATCCGCTCAATAAGAAAGGTATGATTATGGATAAACAAGTCTGGCTTAATATCGGCTCCCAAAACTTAACAATTGCAAAACTCTTCTACGAAAACATGCCTTTCTGCATGATCAATACAAAGCACTCTAATGACAAGATGCTCAGCCTCTATCTTGGTGATAACAAACTTGTTGTAAACCTGTTTGAAAATAGCGTCTTCGCCACAATCCTTGGTGCATCCCCTGCTCAGTCCTCCGAAATGCTGATGTCGATTGGTGCTGGTAGCATTAACGAAGTCAATCAGTGGGCTCAGGCTGTGCGCAACTCTGGTGGCAAAATCTTAGCAGAGCCTGACATGAAAGATGGCTGGATGTATGGCTTTGGGTTTGCTGATCCTGATGGCCATAAATGGAATGTGCTCTTTATGGATTACGATAAAATGCCGAAATAATCTCTCCAGAAGCAGAGGAAGGCATTGTAAATTTGAAATGCCTTCTGTCTTATAGCACTAATCCGTTTTTGACCTATAAATTAAGCTCCAATCTCCAGTCCCGCCATTAATAGCCATTAACGGCTCTCCACAGTGTCTAAAAATATCAAGCCCAACTGTTAACACGCAATTCGAAGTTAAAGGATCACGCACCGAAGCATAGTACTCAACATTCACTGATCCAGGTATAGCATCTTCAGGCACAAACCCATCAATAATCCGAGCATGGCTATTCGTCCCAAAATATGCAGGCCCATCGATATTTTCAAATAATTTTGCGAGTTTCAATACTTCAAAGTACACAGTACCTGAGCCGTTTAAAATTTTGAATGGCTTTTCCCCTGGCTGAAGGCGTGCATTAATCGACTCAAGCACTTCTTTTGATGTTCGACCTTCACACCCTTGAAGGCTATCCAATCGATTTTCAATCTGCTGACGAGCAAGAGGTGCAGGCTTCCCATCTGTCAGTAGCATTTCCTCGCAAGCAAAAGAACACGTCCTTAAGGTTGGCTGCCCAATCATCCAGCGATTGTTGCCAAGGGGAAAGATATCGTACTTGTTTGAAATTGACTTCACGCCCTTCCAAGGTCCATTCAGTTGAAGAGGAATCTTAAAAGCAAGCTTTGATGACTTTTCGTCAAAGTGAAAGCCAGCAGTTAAAAAGCTAACACCATAGCGCTCAAATTGAGGCCCATAATGTTCAGGTGCATCAAAGTAAGCTGAGAAGTAATTCGAAGCCTTACTATAAATTTTATGTGTTTCAAAATGAGACATATCATGTAATTCATTTGGCACAACGCGATGACGACCATCCTGGCTCGCTATCAAAAAATAATACTGGTTCGATGCAATACACTGAGGGTATGCCTTCAAAAGCTGACCTGTATGTTTTGTTAACTGATATCGATCGCCAACCTGCGCTGGAGCTGAAAGGGGCAATGGCGTAATACCAGAAGAAGTATCTCCACCCATAAGGTGTTTAGAAGCAATAGGAGGCTCTTTCATATCAACAAGATTTACAGAAACAAGTGCATTTGGCCTATTCGCAGTCTGGTTTAGTTGAAAAGATGTATTTGCAATATCAAAGCTTGCAGGTCTAGTAGCTTGTCCCGTTACGTACATAATGGCCTCTCATCCCAAAAAGCCATATCATCGGATAAAATAGCTCAACAGAGGCCTCATGCTTACATTATTTTAAGATAACTGGGCTAGTTCCAAAGACTAGTACAAATTTCAATCAATCAAAGCCGTGCAAGCCCCTGCACTCAATGGCTTATAACTTAAAAAATCAGATAAAAGTCACTAAAGCAATGCTTCTAAACTTGAACAGAATGCTATTCATTGGCAAAATCAATAGATAAAGCTATTTTAATCGAAAAACTCATCGAGCTTACTGCAAAGAGCAAGCCTATACTGGTCGAAAACCCATTGGGTATCTCTTGCACTATTACGGCTCACACCGCACACTGGAGTTATAACCTTGAAAAAATCTCTTCAAGATCAGTTATTGAAAGCTGGCCTTGGTAATAAGCAACAAGCCAGACAGATTAATACTGCAAAGAAAAAACAGCAGAAACAGCCTAAAAATGCCAACAATCAAGGTACAACTAATGCGCAAGCAGCGCGTCAAGCTCAGGCTGAAAAAGACAGACAACGTAATTTGGAACTTCAAGAGCAAGCTCAGGCCAAAGCTTTACAAGTTCAAATTAATCAGTTAATCGATTCCAATAAACTCTCAACCTATGAGCGTGGTCTACCCTACTACTTTATTGACGGCCGCAAAGTCTACAAACTCAAAGTTGACGAGAAAACACGTATCCGCCTTGCATTCGGTCAAGTTGGTATTGCAAAAAATGGCGATGACAAGCAACCAAACTTTCATCTATTGCCTGAAAACACAATCCAAAAATTAAAAGACCGTAAGGCTGAAAAAGCAGTAGTCTGGCATCAATCACCAAATAGTTTAAAAGACTATTTGGAAGCCAACGATATTGAAGATTGGAGCTATCCTAAAGGGCTCTTTGACTAAAAAACTGAACGACAGAACATGAGGTTGCTATGAGATCGCAAATGATGCCAACGTACTCACCACCAGAAAATATGGAAGTGAGCCATGGTGAGGGTATTTATCTTTACACTGCAGACGGTCAAAAATACATTGACTGTGTAAGCGGTATCGCTGTGAACTGCTTTGGTCACGCAAACCCAGAGCTTGTAAAAGTGCTAAAAAAACAAGCTGAGCGCCTATGGCATGTGTCTAATATGTTCCGCGTACCAGAAGCTGAAAAGCTTGCACAAACGCTTGTAGACCACTCTTTTGGCGATCATGTGTTTTTTGCAAACTCAGGTGGTGAAGCTGTAGAAGCAGCAGTTAAAGCTGCTCGTCGTTACCATCATTGCAAAGGCCACCCAGAGCGTAAGCGTATTGTTGCCTTTGAAAGCTGCTTCCATGGTCGTACAACAATGACTGTTGCAGTTACAGGTAATAAAGCTCACATGGAAGGCTTCTTTAATGGCGATCTTGATTGTGATCATGTTCCATTTGAAGACATGGATGCACTTAAAGCTGTAGTTTCAAAAGAAAAAACAGCTGCTATTATCCTTGAGCCTGTGCAAGGTGAAGGTGGTGTTCGTCCATTTACAAATGAATTTATTAAAGCTGTTCGTGAACTTTGTGATGAAACTGGCACACTTCTTATTTTTGATGAAGTGCAATGTGGTGTTGGCCGTACAGGTACTCTATTTGCATATGAGCAAACAGGCGTTACTCCTGATCTTATGTCTCTTGCAAAAGGCCTTGGGGGCGGCTTCCCTATTGGTGCATGTATTGCAACACAAGAAGTTGGTCAACACATGACATTCGGTACTCATGGGACTACATTTGGTGGTAACCCAATGGCTTGCGCTGTAGGCCAAAAAGTATTAGATATGATTCTAGCGCCGGGCTTTTTAGATGGCCTTAAATCTGTAGCCGCATACTTCCAAGGTAAACTTGATGATCTTTGCAAAGACTTCCCACAGGTTTTCTCAGGTTGGTCAGGTAAAGGGTTAATGCTTGGTCTAGCTTGTGTGCCAGAAAATACACAACTTTTAACCCTTGCACGTGATCATGGTTTACTTGTAGCCAAATCTGGTGGTAATAAGATCAGATTCTTACCACCTTTAAATATGTCAACTGATGAAGTTGATCAAGTAGCTGCTATTCTTCGCGACTGCTGTGCGAAAGTGAAATAACTCCCCTTCTCTAAAAAAGAAGAGTAGTTGTACTCTCCTCTAACCCTTCCAGCGGTTAGATGATAAGCCAGCACATGATGCTGCTGGCTTCTTTCCTTTAAGAGCTTCGTCTTATAGGTAAAGCCCAACACTTACATCTAGGCCTACTTATAAGATTGAGAGCTTAACGGCAGTCTTTCTCATTCGTTAAGGAGGTTGTCATGCAAACGGATATGCTCAATTGGCTGGATAGCCAACAATCCACAATGGAATCCATGCTGCATGAATGGTGCTCAATTAATACAGGCACTGAAAATGTAGAAGGGCTTAATACACTTCGCCCTCTTATTATTGATGCTTTCAAAGCATTAAATGCTCACATTGATGTTCTTGAACCTGCAAAGGTTGAAGAAGTCACCAACCAAGGACATGTACGCCAAGTGCCAGTTGGTCATAACCTGCGTATTTCAAAAATACGTGAAGGTAAACCAAAGGTCATGATGATTGGCCATATGGATACAGTTTTTGATAAAGACCACGAGTTTCAAGTGCTCACAACTCTTGATGAAGAGCGTCTCCAGGGCCCAGGTGTCACAGACATGAAAGGCGGCATCTTAGTGATGCTTCACGCTCTTAAGGCCTTTGAACAAAGTGAACTGGCTAATGAACTCAGCTGGGAAGTCTTTCTCAACTCCGATGAAGAAACTGGTTCTCGAGGCTCAATGCCAGAGATTATTGCAAGCGCAAAACAAAGCGATATAGGGCTTGGCTATGAGCCTTGTATGCCTCATGGTGCTCTTGCAGGCCAGCGTAAAGGTTCTGCTAATTATGCAGTGTCAGTTAAAGGGCGAGCAGCTCATGCTGGTCGAGAGTTTCATAAAGGCCGGAATGCGGTTGCTGCTCTATGTCGTTTTTTAAACATGCTTGATGATTTAAACGATGTACGCAATACAATTACATTGAACGTTGCCCAAATTCAAGGTGGCGGCGCACTTAATGTTGTTCCACCACAAGCTGTTGGTCGTTTTAATATTCGAGTTGAATCCCTTGAAGATCAGAAATGGTTTGAAGACTATATTGAGCAGGCCATCAATATCTCAAATCAACAAGACGGTTTAAGCTTCGAGCTTTTTGGTGGTTTCACTCGCCCACCAAAAATTATTGATGAAAAAACTAAGCGCCTGTGTGACCTTGTTCAAAGCTGTGGCCAAGAGCTTGGTATTGATATTACTTACGAACCGACCGGTGGCTGTTGCGATGGAAATAATTTGGTAGCAGCAGGTTTACCAACTGTAGATACACTGGGTGTTCGTGGTGCAAATATACATTCAAGCGACGAGTTTATTTGGATAAAGAGCCTTTCTGAGCGAGCTAAGTTAAGCTATCTCATTTTAAGGGCTTTTGCACAAAACCCTTCAATTATTGCAAAGGCTTAAAAGCACCAAATAAATTAAATTAGAAATTTAAAAAAAAGGCATAAAAAAAAGCAACAACACCAACATTGAAATACAAGGATTAAGTTATGATTTTACGTTTAGCCAGGATGGCAGACATGGATAAAATTTTGGAATTCACGAGCGCTATTGATGGCGGCATGACTTCCCTCCCCCATGATGCATCCGCATGGGAATCCAAACTCGCTATAAATGAAGCCAGTGTCCATGCTGCAGTACCACAACCTGAAGGTGATATTTACCTTTTTTTATTAGAACAAGATAATAAAATTGTCGGTACAACAGCTATTTATACAGGCGTTGGTTTAACTAAGCCCTTTTATAGTTATAAAGTGTCGACGCATGTATCTAAATCTGACTTTTTAACAAAAGTTGTCAAAACAAAAATTCTTCATTTGGTGAACGATTTCACTGGTGCTACTGAGCTTGCCTCACTTTATTTATTACCAAAATTTAGAGCACCAAATGCAGGGCGTTTTTTGTCCAAAAGTCGTTTCTTAATGCTGCATCAATTTCAAGAGCGTTTTGATAATACTATTTTTGCTGAACTCAGAGGCTGGGTTGACTCACAAGGTCGATCTCCATTTTGGGAAGCGCTCGGTGAAAAATTCTTCAAAATGCCATTCCAAAGAGCTGACTTTGTGTCTGCAGTGAATGGCAGCCAATTTATCTCAGATTTAATGCCCAAATATCCAGTGTATATGGAGCTTTTACCTGAAACAGCTCAGCGAGTTGTTGGTGAGTGTAATGATAATACTCGTCCAGCAAAACGACTGTTAGAGCAAGAAGGTTTTCAATGGAAAGGCTATGTGGATATTTTTGATGCAGGCCCTTCTATGCAATGCGATATTCAGCATATCAACATTTTAAAGAAAGCACTTAAAGTCAAAGTTGCTGGAACCCATAATAAACCTATCGATCCAACAGCACAGCACTATATTCTGAGCAATGGTCGCTTAACCGATTATCGTATTGCGCTGTCACCTATTGAGATTCAAGATGATCAAGCCATTATTCCTGAGCAGGTCATGAGGGATTTAGACCTGCAGTTAAATGATGAACTTGATTTATTACCAATGCAGACAAAGTAAATACATCTGCGAATAAAAACTATACCCATAGCGTTTAAGTTTAAGGTGTAAAAAACGCCTCATGAAATAACTCAGCAAGGCGCGACAACGCAGCATAGCTATTCTATGCAAGGCGGAGCAACACAGCTGAGTCATTTCATGTGGTGAGAGGAACACCTTAAACTCAAACGCTATGGGTATAAATGTCAAAAAAGGATTTAATGATGAAACAAGAACACCCTGCACTTTTTATCAATGGCAGCTGGACTCATGGCAGCGGCCATACTTTTAAAAGTACCAACCCTGCAACTAATGAACTAGTTTGGCAAGGAAACAGTGCCACAAAAGCAGATGTAAATATGAGTGTCGATTATGCTCGCCATGCTTTTGACGCTTGGTCTCAATTTTCACTTGATGAAAGACTTGTTTTTATTGAAGCTTACAAAGAGCAATTAGAGCTTGCCAAGGATGAGCTTGCTCAAACGATTCATGAAGAAGTTGGTAAGCCATTATGGGAAGCTAAAACTGAAGTTGCAGCCATGATTGGCAAGGTTGCTGTTTCGATTGAAGCTTATCATGAGCGTACTGGCCATAAACTCAGTGTTGCTAATGGTATTACAACTGAATTGCAGCACCGCCCTCATGGTGTTGTTACCGTATTTGGCCCTTTTAACTTCCCTGGTCATTTACCAAATGGTCATATTATTCCTGCATTAATTGCTGGCAATACAGTGATCTTTAAACCAAGCGAGCAAGCACCAAAAACTGGTGAGCACATGGTTCAAATTTGGCAGAAAGCTAATATTCCGTGCGGCGTCATTCAACTGATGCAGGGTGAAAAAGACACTGGTGTTGCACTTGCTAACCATTCTGGTATTGATGGTTTATTCTTTACAGGCAGCTCACCAACCGGGGCTATATTACAAGAAAATAATGCCAAGCTTTTCGGCAAAATTTTAGCGCTTGAAATGGGTGGGCATAACCCTCTTGTTGTTAATAAAATTACTGATATCAATGCTGCTGTATATACAGCTATTGAATCAAGCTTTATTACATCAGGCCAAAGATGTACTTGTGCGCGAAAACTTGTGCTTGTTAAAAGTGATCAGTCCGAAGCATTTTTAAAAGCATTTATTAAAGCAACTCAAAACATCAAACTGACGCTAAATAATACACAAGGTTTTATGGGCCCGGTTATTAATACACACCAAGCCTCTCGCCTTCTTGCAAAACAAGAAAAACTCATTGCAGCAGGCGCAAAGTCACTTGTTGAAATGACACAACCAGACTCATCACTCGCGTTTGTTACACCAGGCATTATTGATGTAACAGGTATTGACGTACCTGATGAAGAAGACTTTGGCCCACTTTTAAAAGTCTATCTTGTTGACTCTTTGGAAGATGCTATCAAAGAAGGCAATAACACTATCTACGGTTTATCTGCTGGCCTCATCAGCGAAAAAACAGAAGACTGGGCTGTATTCCAGAAAAAAATTCGCGCGGGCATTGTGAACTGGAATAAACCAACAACAGGTGCGAGCGGTAAAGCGCCATTTGGCGGGCCAGGCGCAAGTGGTAACTACAGACCTGGTGCTTATTATGCCGCAGATTATTGTGCTTATCCTATGGCAAGTGTTGCAACAGAGAAGCCGACACTTCCAGCCTCTTTAGCACCAGGAATCGAACTCTAAAATAATAAGGACAATAACAATGACAGAAATACACGAAATTAACTTCGATGGTTTAGTAGGGCCTACACATAATTTTGCAGGTCTCAGCTTTGGCAATATTGCATCTCATGCACACTCCAAGCAAACCTCGCACCCTAAAAAAGCAGCACTACAGGGCCTTGAAAAAATGGCGACACTCATGCGCATGGGTTTAAAACAAGGAGTGTTCCCTCCACATGAAAGACCACATATTCCAAGCTTACGAAAGCTTGGATTTCAGGGTACCGCTTCAGACATCATAAAAACAGCTGCTGCTGATCATAAGCAACTACTCACAAATATGAGCTCGGCCTCTTCTATGTGGGTAGCGAATGCGGGCACTACTTCAGCAAGTAGCGATACATCAGATGGTAAAACTCATTTTACTGCCGCTAATCTTTCAAGCATGCTGCACAGATCAATTGAGCATGAACATACCTCAAAGATGCTTCGTACCATCTTTGCAAGTGATCAATTCTTTGCTCACCATGATGCACTACCGGGTACACAGTTTTTTGGTGATGAAGGTGCTGCAAACCACACTCGTTTTTGCAATTCTAAGGGCACTCAGGGCTTGTCATGCTTTGTCTATGGTCAAAGCTATATGCAAGGTGGTACTAAGCCTGCCAAGTATCCTGCAAGGCAAACACTGGAAGCCAGTGAAGCTATTGCGAGGCAGCATGGTTTAACTGCGCACAACACCCTTTTTCTCCAGCAAAACCCAGATGTTATAGACCAAGGTGTTTTTCATAATGATGTGATTGCAGTTGGGTCTCGAAATATTATGTTTTGCCATGAACAAGCTTTTTTAAATCAGAAAGCTGCATTAACGGCACTAAAACAAGAGCGAGAAAAAACAACAGGTGAAGCATTTCATATTATTGAAGTGCCAACGGCTGCCGTTAGCGTTCAAGACGCTGTAAGCACTTATTTATTTAATACACAGCTTGTTTTTCCACAAGGTAAAAAAGCAACAATTATTGCGCCACAAGAGTGTCATGATAATCCTGCCGTTAAAGACTATTTAGAAAGCCTTATCGCAAACTCTGAAGCAATTGAAGACGTGAAGTTCTTTGATTTACGACAAAGCATGAACAATGGTGGCGGGCCTGCTTGTCTACGTTTTAGAGCAGCTCTTTCAAATGCGGAAATTGAAAGTATTGGAATCTCGACAAATACGCTGATGACTGAAAAGCTTTATGATCAGCTTACAGCATGGGTTTCTAAGCATTATCGCGATGAGTTAACGCCAGATGATTTACTCGACCCAGCGCTCTACCAAGAGTCGATGACAGCCCTTGATGAGCTGACATCAATTTTGAAAGTTGGAAGCCACTTTTATGACTTCCAAAAATAAGAGTGATTAATAAACCCCACCGCCGTGGCGCTTAGCGCCTAGCCACGGCATTTCTCGCTCAGGCTTATCAAGATAATCATCCATCTCCAAATCTGCATCAACGAAGTGCTCACCATACTCAAGCATTTCTTTAAACTCCATTGCCGCTTGATAATTCTTATGGAAGAACAAGCAACGAAGAGTCCTATTCGCTTGCTCAAAAGCAAGCACCTCAAGTGTCATATCGACTTTTGGTAAATAGATTTTTAAATCACCAGCATGGTCTTGCAAACGAAAACGCTCATCATGCATTTCAAGTAAACATCCTGAAAAGTTAATGTTTCTTAATTTCGCAAAAAGTGTACTTGGAACTGCATCTTCCCACTCTTCTGGTGGTAAGAAGTTATCTGACATAATTTTAATTTTTGGTCTATTTGTGACATATCGAGGATCTCGACGACGATCTAGAGTGACATAGCTGTGTGGTGGATATGTTCGCACCCCGTCAATCGTATCTAGATTAATTTGCGCCATAAAGCCTTTTACAAGCTGAGCAACAACACGAGGACGCTCAACATGAATAAGGTGATCAGCATCATCTAATGTTGCAAAAGTACCGTTTACGCAGGCATCGGTAAAGTGAGCATGATCGTAAGGTGCACTCAGATGATCATATTCACCTGTGAAAGCTAAAACGCGACAAGAAGGCGTATTTTTAATGGTGTTTTCACTAAGACCATCACCCTTAATAACAAGTTGAACTAGCTTATTTAAACATTGCTTTTGTACTTCATTTAGAGCTTCTAGTTTCTTTCTGAAGTATTGTCTGAAAACACCCCAAGTTCTGCCACGACCTAAAATATCATCACTGACAAGATATAAAAGTGCAGCATCAGCACAGTCAAGGTAATCACCATTATCTAATCGATGAACAACTTCACTGAGTAAAAGTTGCCAAATTTTGGTAGGTTTATGAGTTATACCATTCACGATAAGTGAGGAAATTTTATCGCCCCAACGCAGCGATGTTTCTAAAGCTACACTGGCTGCAGCAGATGAACCAAGCAAATGTAGTGTATGCCCTTCCAATGCTGGTGCTTTTAAAAGGCTTTCAACAAAGTCTGCAAAGCTTTTCAGCTCGATATCTTGATCAGACACATCAACATCCATATTCATACCAAAACATGGAAGAGAGACAAAAACAATATTATGCGTTTCACGCATTTGAAGCGCTAAATGTTTATAGACTTTTAATGATTCAAGTGGTCCTAATAATACGACCATTGTATCTTTGGATTTTTTTAGAGAGGACTTTAAACCAAGCACGTGCAATGGCCATTGATCGACCATAATTGTTTGCATTTTATTTTGTAGAGAAAAACCTTCTGGTTGTTGCCATTGAATATCTTCATTAATAACACCGGTTGGCATATTAAAGCTTTTAATTTCTTCGACTACTTTTTTAGTTTTTTTCTTCGCCATAAAGTCATATCCTGTGTGATCAAAAAACAATTTAATGATATCACTTTAATAATAGACGAAGTGGACCAGACTGCCCGCAAGGATACATAATTCTAATAAAATTTCACAATATATCAGCCATTTAAGCCAATTTAATTTATGTAACAGCTAAAATATTTCAAACATCATCAAACTACAGATTAATGATGACCGAGTGGTTTATAAAAATTATACTGAAGTAGTTTATTTGAATAAAACTCAAGCTGTTCCCAAATTTCATCACATAAATTATCGCGATAAACAGTTTTTTTAAAAATAGGATATTCTTGCTTATACACTTGAATTAATCGAACATTATGGTTACTTAAAGATGCCTGCATATTAACAAGTCGATCAGCGGCTTTAATGACGAGTGCTAATTCAAGCTCACCTTGAACCCGTGACATTTTTGCGTATGTCTTTGATTTTTTTTCTTGACGATTGAGCCCTGGCTCATCGGTGACAATCGAAACACAATCAGCGATGAAACCACCAAACTCTTGGTAGATCATCTTATTGGTCACAGGCGTATCTTCGACCACATCATGTAAATAGGCGATAATGGTTGCATTAATGCCGTAAGACTCGACATAGCGAGCTACTGCATCAAGATGCATTATATAGGGTAAATCACCATAAGTTTGACTACCGTGAGCTTTCTCAGCGTAAGCTCTTGAATACTCAATAAGAGATTGATCAATCTCAACCACTTAGCTCTCCTTTGCAAATCGTTTTATCAAAATGTCACATACGTCATCCGGTTGCTCTAAGGGTACAAAGTGACCAGCATGAGGAACAATTGCTAAGTCAGCTTTTGCATTCAATCTAGATGCCTTAATGGACTCAAGAGAAACTATCTTATCGTTTTCGCCTGCAACAAAGAGTGTCGGCACTTGCAACTGAGCCATATCAGCTAATAAAACACGCCTATCAAGGGTTGCCTCTAGCTGCCTCAAATAGACATCTTTAGCATCATCACCACCCATTTTTTGAATGAACTGGCGCAGCTCAACGTTGGTGTATGTTGACTCATCAAGATAGTCTTTTAAACGCCTGTCACTTATACCTGTGAAACTACCCTTTCTAATCATACCAATAGAAGAGCGAACAATGGCCTTCTCTTCTTCAGGATAGCCCATACTTGATGCACCAATAACTACAAGATCTTTAACTCTTTCAGGAAAAGCTAAGGCAAACTCTTGCGCGATATAGCCGCCCATTGAGAAGCCAATGAGATTAAAAGAATCGAATGAAGCCTTTGCAACACTTTTAATCATCTCTGCCACAGTGCTTTGTGTTCTTAAGCTAATAATTTGCTTTTGAGTAAACAGTGGCGCTTGGTGAGTCCATAGAGTTTCATCACATAAAGTGCCTGGTAAAAATACGGTAGGTGTCGCAATCATAATTAAATCCATAAAACTTAAAGATAAAAGTCTAAAGGAAAATAGATTAATAAAATAGAAGCGAATTAAAAATAAAAGAATGGAATTAATATGAACTAAGACGGGATTTAAAATCATTAACTTCAGAAAGAAGAAAATGGCG
>DJZY01000100.1:27820-28091 GCA_002450655.1 Gammaproteobacteria bacterium UBA6940
ACTGAGCTACAGATGCGCGGTGTGTGGGCCATTATACATAGGTTTTTTTAAATTGCAACCACTATTCTGAAATACTTTTTACTTTTTACTTTTTACTTTTTGAAGAATAAAAAACATAAGGGCAAAATAAGAAAAGCTAGCACGCATGAGTTGCCAGATATAAAAAACTATTCAGGAAATAAAAAAATTTTGAGAGTATCAAAAAAGAGATTTATTTAAATAAATAAGGATGGTATTTAAGATCATCAACTTCAGAAAGAAGAAAATGGCG
>DJZY01000100.1:28469-39014 GCA_002450655.1 Gammaproteobacteria bacterium UBA6940
ACTGAGCTACAGATGCGCGGTGTGCGGGCTATATTAACGAAGCAATTTTACCCTGTCAAGCTTTTTATCTTTGAACTTGTCATAAGTAAAAAACTTGGCGGAGAGAGAGGGATTCGAACCCTCGATGGGCTTTTGACCCATACTCCCTTAGCAGGGGAGCGCCTTCAGCCACTCGGCCACCTCTCCACACGTCAGAATGATACTCATAATAACCGAAGAGTGCAACCCTTAAATTCACTTTTTTTTAATTTTTTTAAAAACTTGCAAGCTCAAAGTTCATACAAAAAAGACGAGGGACGCCATCTGGCCTTCCATTCAGCCAGATGTACTCAAGGGAAAATATCCCCCTCGCCAAGCTCTAAATTCTTCAGAAAGCTGCTCAGTATCAAGCTGCAATCGCTCTATTAACTGCCTTAAGTCATCATAATTCATCTCTACAGCTGCTGTTTCAAGATGTGTTGCCAGCATTGCAAAGCGATCGACGACGAGCTCTTCAGCACCAAGCTTAATGCCTCGAGCTCGTTCAACAATATCGAGTGAAACTATCTGTGCACTATTCTCTAACTGAGAAGATTTAAAGTGCTTCAAGTCTTGATCAAGCTCATCTAGGTAAGCCGCCATTCTTGAAGTAAGGGATTGTTTGTCACCAATAAGTTCAAGCGCTTGAGCAGGTTGCCATACACACACATTATTTATATTGGATGGGCAGCACCAGTGATGTAATCGCTCTTTAAGAAGATCAAAGTTGAGAGGTTTCATTAAATAATCGCTCATGCCGCTATCGAGACAGCGCTGACGATCACCATCCATCGCATTAGCAGTTAACGCAATAATGGGGATACCTCTATATTTCTCGCCTGCTTCACCATTTCGAATAGCCTCTGTCGCGGTAAAACCATCCATGACAGGCATCTGACAGTCCATCAAAACCACATCGAATTCATCAGCTTTTAACAGCTCTAAACATTCTTGACCATCATTTGCAACAGCAATATTGCACTGAAGTTTATTTAAAACCCCCTTACCCACAACCTGATTCACGAGGTTATCGTCCACAAGTAAAACTCTTAAGCCTTTTAGAGGTTGCAGCTCAGTAGACTCTGTCGCAGGCTCTGAAGTTGATTGGCAAGATGCAGAAGCCTGCTTTTCAACCTTTTGTACTGTTGAAACTTTAGTGACTTTTCCTGCCGCCAAAGGCAACGTAATAATAAACTCACTTCCATGCCCATACTTTGAATTAACATGAATATGACCATTCATAAGTTCTGTTAAATTACGTGTGATGGCGAGACCTAAGCCTGAACCGCCAAAATGCCTTGTTGTAGAAGCATCAACCTGTGTAAAAGCACTAAACAACTGATCAACTCGATCTTCTGGTATACCGATCCCTGTATCAAAAATAATAATTTGAACATGCTCACCTTCAACTTGACGAGCACGGACACCTACCTCACCAGTTGAAGTAAATTTAATAGCGTTCCCGAATAAATTAATAACCATTTGACGTATACGGGTTGGGTCACCTTTGAAGTCATTCCACTTAAGCTCAGAAAAGTCTGTTGAACATTTAAGCCCTTTTTTCTCTGCCATAAAAGATAGACTTTCAATAGATGATTGAAGCAGTTCCGGCAAATTAAAATCAATCTGCTCTAGCTCCATTTTTCCAGACTCTATCTTAGAAAAATCTAAAATATCATTAATAATAGTAAGAAGCCCTTTCGCACTTGTAAGCGCTAGAGAACTAAATTGCTGCAACTTCCCAGACAGGTTTTCTTGCAGCATTAATTCAAGCATCCCAATAATACCATTCATAGGCGTACGAATTTCATGGGACATATTTGCTAGGAACTGCGTTTTAATTTGCGCAGCATTTTCAGCAGCTTCTTTAGCGTCCATCAATGCATTTTTTACATCCTGCTGGGCCGACACGTCCTGAATTGAGCCAAATATTCGCGCACAAATATTTTGCCCATCCATCACTTCATATTCTGCAATTCCGGTGATTGCTACCCAGACTTCTCGCCCACTCGTTGTAATTGCTTTAACTTCTACTCTAAATTGCTTATCATGATCAATACAGTCAGAAATTGCTTGCCTTAAAATATCTTTAGACTCATTGTTATAGAGATCCATAAAGCCAGATAAATCAAAATTATCATCATATATCTCAAAGATATCTCGAAACATATTTGAAACTTCAACATCACCAGACAATACATTGATTTCCCAAGCACCCATTCGACCTTGGTAGCTCATTTCTTCAAGCATGGCTTGCTTACGCGCTAAAAGGCGGTGTGTTTTACGACTTTCTGTAACATCAACACAGGCAACCACCATTCCCTGCAATCGATATGCTTTATCAAACATTGGAGTGCATCTGACATCGTAATAACCTGTTTGACCATCTTTCTTTTTTATTTTCCATATCGAGGAGTAAGCACTTTCATTACTAATAACTTTCCTCAAAATGGCTTGTGGTCTTGCCTCATTATTACGAACTAAGTTCATGTTTAATAGATCACGGCCAATAACAGCATCAAATAAATACCCAGTCACATCACAAAATGCATCATTAACCCAGTCAATCATACCGTCACAATCTGTGAGCACTAATAAATTTTGTGTTTGACTAGCAACCCTTGATAATTTCTCGACTTTGAGTGCATTCTCTTCAACGACAGTTACGTCCCTATTTGTACCAACAACACGAACTACCTCGCCATTTTTACCAATTTTAGGCAGGCCTGTTGCTTCTAGAGTTCTTATATCACCATTTGGATGAAATATCCTGAAATGAAGTCGAAAATCAATTTTATGTTCAATTGCTGCAAAAAACTTTTCCGAAACTATCTGCGCATCTTCCGGCACTATTAAGTTTGAAAAGTCTTCATACGCGCCATTAAATTTTTCCTTTTCCAGCTTGAATATACTGAACATCTCATCACTCCAAATGAGTTGTCCTGATTGTAAATCATACTCCCAAATACCAATACGCAATGAAGCAAGTGCAAAGTCTACTCGTTCAGAAAAGTGCTCAAACTCGGTATTTTTCTGCTTCATGCCAGCAGCGAGGGCTAAATACTGCTGCAAACCTGCAGCATCTACTTGCAACTGATCCGTCTCATTCAAGCATCTTTCACCATCCGACCTTTCAGAATACTGATGTCGTAGCAAATATAAAGCGAAAGGCAAGCACATTACGCTTGATAAAAATATCAAAAATAATTGGACACTAGTAGGTAGCTCAACATATCTTTCCCAAGATGAATCAGGCTGCAAACTAAAAAGGTAACTTTTATCATGAGTTCGGAAAGTAATAAAAGTTTGAGTATTGCCCCAATAGTAATGAACAGATGAGTCAGGCTGGGGTGAAGGAATAAAATGGCTACTTAAATTACTGCTACCTTCTTCAAACTCTAATGGTAGAACTTTAATATCAAGCAAGTGCAGTTCATTAATAATTTTAGACTCTAAATCTTTTAATGATACTTCAGACTCTCTTTGAAGAAGAATACTAGAAATATTATTCTGTGCATTTTTTTTAAAGTTGCTAAATACTTGCTGATTTGCGAACTGAAAAATAAAATATGTGCCAAGTGCTGCAACAGCAAGGCCAACCCAGCCTAAAAGCACTTTATCAATACGTTTCATCAGCCCACTTTGTGCTAAAAGTCTAATCATGTACTGCTTCACCATGAATTGAATTAAACATTTCACATTTGTGTGCTTATAAATAGGCGATTATTAATAATATCGCTCTTATTTATTTTAAATTACATATTTAAGATTAGACCAGATGGCATTTTATTGTGATTTTGTAACACAATTTAAAGCTTTATTTACTCACTATCTTCAGATGAATTAAGGGAAAAGACACGTTTACTAGGTGGATAACAAAGCCCAGCCTCAGCACAGCCTTGATATTTAATCTCAATAAAAGAAGCTTTTTCAATAGCTTGCGCATCTTCAGCTAAGATTATTTCAAGGTAATCATTATAAGTCATAACATGGCCCATATACTCATCATGGCGTTCAATGCCTGCTGGAGAATACTCAGCTTGGCCTAACTTTTGAATAACCTGATGACGACCATCAAGCAACGCAAAGCTAAATGATTTGTGATAGAGGTAATAGCCAGGCTCTAACATCCAAATAATCTTGAGCTGATTTTGACCCAACTCAATTGTAGGTTTAAAGGCTTCTTCAACTTTTAGAAACTCAACAGGCGCTTGAGCCTGAGACTCTCCAAAATAGCCATAAGCAATATGACTCGCCCCCATTGCTACACAGCAACAAATAGACATAAACAACTTGTACGCACTACTTTTAGTTTTCCTAGCCATTAAGCTATAACTCCTTATTTATTAGGCATACCCTAAACTGAGCAAGCATAAAAGCCTCTCACAGATTGATAGCGCTAAATTGTGGTAAGATAATCGCCGCAACTTTCGAGCTTTTTTAACCAAAAGGTGTTATCAAAATGCATTTAGAGACAGCTTATATTCCCAATGGTACAGGTGATCGCAAAAGATGGGGAAAAATTACTACAACATCCCTCGCTTGCGCTATAGCAGATAATTTCCTGAAATCTCAAGAAAAGAATGAATCCAGCTTTTGGCTCATCGTTGCACCTAACACATCCGATGCTTATCGCCTCTACTCTGAACTTCCGTTCTTTATGCCCGAGCACGCAGAACAAATTTCCCTTTTCCCTGATTGGGAAATTCTGCCTTATGATAGTTTCTCCCCTCACGAAGATATTATCTCTGAACGCCTAAGCACCTTATCGAAACTGCCAACACAAAAAGAAGGCATACTCATTGTTGCTATGACAACACTTTGTCATAAGCTATCACCTTCAAGCTTTATTAGCGCCAACAGTTTAGAGCTTGCTGTTGGCGATATTGTTGAACCAGAGTCTCTTAGACATAAGTTTAGTAAAGCTGGTTATCGTAATGTTGATAATGTTTACGAGCACGGAGAGTTTGCTATACGCGGCTCTATTCTTGATGTCTTTCCAATGGGGATGAACACCCCTGTTCGATTAGAGTTTTTTGATAACGAGATAGAAACCCTTCGACTTTTTGACCCTGAAAGTCAAAGATCAGGTGAAACTCTCCAAGAAATTAAACTACTCCCAGGTCGTGAGTTTCCGTTAACTGACTCAAGCATTCGCACGTTTAAGGCTCAATGGCTAGAAGAGTTTGGTAAACCGCCTTCGCCATGCCAAATCTATGATGATATTGATAACGGCCTTGTTCCTGGTGGTATTGAATACTATATTCCGCTCTTCTTTGATGAAACAAGTAGTTTAATTGACTATATCCCCGAACATTCAAAAGTTGTTATGCCTGTTAACTTTAATGAGCTGTTAAACCAGTTCTACAAAGATACAGAAAAAAGGTACGACGATTATAATATTGACCGCCGCCGTCCATTACTGCCGCCAAGCAAAATACTCTTACGAGAGCATGAGCTCAACGAACAAATAGCAGACTTCCCTGCAGCACAGTTCACACAAGATGAAATTGAAGAAAAAGCTGGCCGTATTAACTTTTCAACATCAGCCCAATCAAAGCTTGAAGTGAATTACAAAGCTGCCCAGCCATGGCAAGCACTCTTAGACTTTGTAACACCACGGATTCAGTCTGGCTTTAAAGTTGTCCTCATGTCGGAATCACCTGGACGCAGAGAATTTCTCAATGAAAAGCTCAGACCTATCTTTAAAAAGCACAACATTGGCGAAATAAAAGTACTGGATGGCTGGCCAGATGTCCAAACTGCAGATTATACAATTGCAATAATGGTAGGCCCTCTTGTTCACGGGCTCAGCCTTGATCAAGATAAAATTTGCGTTATTTGCGAGCATCAATTATTCAGCGACAGAGTTGCTCAAACTCGTCGCCGATCAACCAATGGACAACAAATTAATCCAGATCATATTATTCGTGATCTTACTGAGCTACGCATTGGCGCCCCAGTTGTTCACATTGATCATGGTGTAGGTCGATATGAAGGCTTACAAACAATGGATCTTGGTGGCCAACCTCAAGAGTTCTGTACCCTAGCTTATGCAAACGACACAAAGCTCTATGTACCGGTTTCTTCTCTTCACTGCATTGCTCGATACACTGGCGGTGATGAAGAGACAGCCCCACTTCATAAGCTTGGCAATGATCGCTGGTCAAACGAGCGTAAAAAAGCAGCGGAGAAAGCAAAAGATGTTGCTGCGGAGCTTCTACAAATTTACGCGAACAGAGCAATTCAGAGTGGTTTTGCTTATCCTTTCGATCAAGAGAGTTACGATAGTTTTGCGCAAGAGTTTCCATTTGAGCCCACCATGGATCAGGAATCAGCTTTCCAGTCAGTTATCCATGACATGATTCGAAAGCAACCAATGGATCGACTTATTTGTGGTGATGTCGGCTTTGGTAAAACTGAAGTTGCAATGCGTGCCGCATTTATTGCTGCACATGGCGGCAAACAAGTTGCCCTACTTGTACCAACAACACTGCTTGCACAGCAGCATTATGAGTCGTTACGTGACCGTTTTGCTCAATGGCCTGTACGTATTGAAGTTATCTCTCGCTTTAAAACAGCCAAAGAACAAAATGCAATTTTAGAGGATGCCGCCCAAGGAAAAATAGATATTCTTGTTGGTACGCATAAGCTGCTTCAACCGAGCGTTAAGTTTGCTAACCTCGGCTTAATTATTGTTGACGAAGAGCATCGCTTCGGGGTGAAACACAAAGAAGCTCTTAAAAAAATGCGAGCAAACCTCGATGTCATGACAATGACAGCAACACCAATCCCAAGAACATTAAACATGTCCTTAGCAGGCATGCGTGATATTTCTATTATTGCTACACCACCTTCAAAGCGTCTTGCTGTTAAAACATTTGTTCGAGAATCATCTAATGCAATTCGTAAAGAAGCTATTCTTCGTGAGCTCTTAAGGGGTGGCCAGGTTTTTTATCTCCATAATGAAATTAAATCCATTTTTAGCACCGCCGAACAAATATCACAGCTTGTGCCAGAAGCAAAAGTGATTGTTGCCCATGGCCAAATGCGAGAGCGTGAACTGGAAAAGGTCATGTCAGACTTTTACCATCAGCGCTTTAATGTGCTTGTGTGTACGACAATT
The DNA here is from genome assembly GCA_002450655.1 of Gammaproteobacteria bacterium UBA6940. GTDB lineage: Bacteria > Pseudomonadota > Gammaproteobacteria > Pseudomonadales > UBA6940 > UBA6940. The sequence goes on from DJZY01000100.1 coordinate 35,614, forward strand.
GTAGAAACGGGTATCGATATCCCAACAGCAAATACAATTATAATCGATCGTGCTGATCACTTTGGCTTAGCGCAGCTTCACCAGCTGAGAGGTCGTGTTGGCCGTTCACACCACCAAGCTTATGCCTACCTACTTGCGCCACCTGTTAAAGGAATGACTAAAGACGCTGTAAAACGCCTAGAAGCTATCCAAGAAGCTGATACATTAGGTGCAGGCTTTACACTTGCAAGCCATGATCTTGAAATACGTGGTGCAGGTGAACTCTTAGGCGATGAACAAAGCGGTCATATTCAAACTGTTGGTTACTCCATGTTTATGGATATGCTCAATCGTGCTATTAAAGCGATCAAAAAAGGAGAAATACCAAACCTTGATCAACCACTTGACGTATTGAGTGAGATTAACTTACACATTCCTGCAGTTATTCCCGAAACCTATATACCTGACCCTCAAACACGACTTATTTTATATAAGCGAGTTGCAAGCGCTCAAACAACAGATGAGCTTGATGAGCTAAAAATCGAATTCATTGATCGCTTTGGAACATTACCCCAACCTTTTATTAATTTATTTGAAGTCACAACCATTAAACTTCTCGCACAAACTATTGGGGCTCGAAAAATTGACATCAGCGATAAAGGTGGCCGAATTGAGTTTAATACACCGCCACTGATAGACCCTATGAAGCTCATCAAACTCATACAAACCCGTATGACGGAGTTTAAGCTGAGAGGCTCTGATACGCTGGGTATTATTAAACACTTTAAATCAGCAGAAGAAAAACTAGAATGGCTCAAAGCGCTTATGCTTGAGCTAGCACCATAATAATAACGTTCTCTAATGAGAAGACTCTTCACTAGGGTTTAACGCCCTAGTGCTATAATCCACTTCATAGAGAACGTTAGAAGAGGCTTATCTCATGCACAATACATTAACCGCCCTTGTAAGGGTGTTTTATACGCTACCACTTTTATTACTTTCACTATCACTTCATGCTGCGCCCATCAATGATTCAGAAACTGAAGTGATGCGAGTGCAGTTCGTATTACTTGGCTCAACAAATTCAAATGATATGAATATTGAAAAGTGGAACTCAACACCAGAGAAAAGGGCTGAAGCTTTGGGCGAGATGAATAAGCTTTACAATAGTTCAATTCCGTCTGCAGGTGGCTCGCCTCGCCAACTGTTAAACCAATTAAGCCGCCTAACAGACTCTGGCTCATATAAGGTGTTATATGCAACACAATGGTCACAACCATCAACACAAAAAAGAAATAAAATTAAAATTGAATCAGAGCTCAATGATTTTACACCTTATAACTTTGCATTTGGCGAGCTGAGTGTTTTTGAAAGATCTGCTCTTATTTCAAAAGTGAATATAACCCTCGTAAACCAAGAGAGCCTGCACAACGATGAAGAACTGACTAAAGCTGTTGAACAACCAGTCGTGATTGATGCAAACCAAGACCTACAGAGCCCTCAGTCCTATCAATCACATGATGAAGTAGCTTCACAAGCGTTAGAATCAATAGACAGTAATCAAATCACACCTATTATTTACCTTGATCAGCAAAGACAAGTTAAACCTGGAAAGATACTTTACTTTGATCACCCAGTTACGCCAGCCTTTTTACTCATTACTATAGATTAAGACTAAAGCCTCACATCCAAAGATCCAGGCTGTTGAATACACACTTCAGCCTCGGCAAAAAATATTGCCTTAAAATTGGCTAAAATCTATTTAACTGTCTATCCTATGCGAATACAGAGCAGTTCTATTTCTGTCAAAAATTGATGGCGGAATATAGGCAACGTCCCTGATAGCACTCTACGCACAAAGGGCAAAGATAAATCAAATATACAGGACCGTAAATTTGATTTACTTTTACTCTACAAGGGTTAAGTCAACGCACCTTTTGTATAAATAGATGCTGGACAACTGTAGCGTCAGCAAAAAATTCTGACAAGAAATGAATTAGGTTAAGGAAAACATGTTCAGTTCATATTTGGAGATTTTTCAATCTAACTGGATGGCCACAGCAACTTTATTTGCTGGTTTAGGAATAGGCTATGCATCATCTCTGCTTAAACGAAAGCAGCGGCTTACGTTTGCAGAAAAACAAAACTCGACTGGATGGATCGAGCAATTCTTAGAGCCAGCAATAATATTAGATAATCACTCTAATGTCATAGAATCTAATAATGCATTTCGTAAAAGAGTTTCTACAGCATCAGCAAACTTAGATGCCACAACCCTATTCCCAGGCTTTCACTATCGTCAGAATAAATTAATGCAAGGCCCTGCACAGCTTATAGAGACACACGATGAAGCTTGGCTCATTTTAACTGATGCGCTAGACGAAGGTAAGTGCCTCATACGACTTATTCCAACAAGCCATGTTTCAACCCAAGAACTTATAGAGCAAAGCTCAACAGATCAACTTCAAATCCTTCGTGAGATTTTAACAAACCTTGCACATGCTATTGAACAGCCACTACTTAATACAATTGATGCAGCAAAAAAAATAGAGACTATTAACAATATTCAATTGCCACGAACTCAATATTTAATAAACACACTAAATTTAAATCCTGAAGCACTTGAAACCTATTTTGAACGCTATGCATTTAAACAGTCTTTAAATCAGTTATTAGGTGCAATCGATGACATTAAAGGGCTTGCAAACGAAATCAAGCCCCAATCGAAAGAGTCCCTATTAACTCGCAAAACATTTTCTTTCAAAGAAGCTTTTAACGACGCAGCAATTAAGATAAACACAACTACAGCAGCATCAACTCTAATTGAACATGGCATACAACCTGTTATTTATATGGATGAGCTTGATCAAGATCTACATTTTATTGGTTCAAAGCAAACATTTGTTGAAAGCATTATTGCGATATACGATCTTATAACCCAGCCTTTTGATCATAAAATTAATGACGGGCTCCCTAACGTACCAAGCCTCTCATGCAATATCAGCCTGAATCATAAAACCGAACAACTTATTATTAAGTTCTATGAGATATCTACGCAAAACTGGCTAGCCGCATATAGAAAGCAATACGCTCCAGACATGCTAACTAAATCTTGCCAAATAACCCTTAGAGGTATTATCGGTCTGATCAAACTTCATTCATCATTTCAAATGACGTATTCAACTGAGTATTTAACGCCATCCACTTCCACTTTAAAACTTTCATTCCCAACAAATAATGCATTGAATAAGCAGTACGAGCCGAGAAATTCTAGACGTTTTGGAAGCATGCGTAATAACCCAGAAAACCATGAACTTCTAGAGTCACTAAGCGAAGATATTGAATCAGCACCAAAAAATAAAAAGAATGTCACAATCCATTAAACCTCGAATTTAGCAAATATCGAGTAGGGTGAGGCTTAC
>DJZY01000093.1 GCA_002450655.1 Gammaproteobacteria bacterium UBA6940
TAAAAACTCAATGAACTATTGTTTATAAGAATATTAAAAGTGATGTGAGGGTTGCTTCCATTTCTGGTGGTACTGATATTGTTTCTTGCTTTGCACTTGGTAATCCATGGTTACCTGTTAGAAGAGGGGAGTTGCAAGCTCCAGGTTTGGGGATGGCTGTTGAGGTATTTAATAGCCAAGGTCAACCCGTTATCGGGCAAACTGGCGAGCTAGTCTGTTTGGAGCCATTTCCTTCTCAGCCAATTGGATTCTGGGGGGATACGACAGGTGAGAAGTATCAAGAAGCATATTTCAGCCATTTCAAAAATATCTGGGCTCAAGGGGATTATGCAGTTAAAACACCTTATGGTGGCCTTATTATCTTAGGTCGATCTGATGCTGTTTTAAATCCCGGCGGTGTTAGAATTGGTACTGCTGAAATTTATCGTCAAGTTGAAGTTCTATCAGAGGTTGTTGATTGTTTGGCGGCTGGGCACAAAATAAGAGATGATGAAGAAATCTGGCTTTTTGTTGTATTAAGAGAGGGTATTAACTTAAACGAAGGACTTGTTTCAAAAATTAAAAATCAGATAAAAGCCAACACAAGTCCACGCCATGTACCTTCACGCATAATAGCAGTACCAGATTTGCCTCGTACTCGCAGTGGAAAACTAGCAGAGATTGCTGTAAAAAAAATAATCAATTCAGAAGATGTTGATAATAAGTCTGCTTTAGCTAATCCGGAATCTTTAGAGTTTTTTAAAACCATTTAACCCTTCGTGTGTAATTAATAGAGTGCGCCAAATACTATGTATGCACTCTAATTTCATTCCTTAAAGAAGTTATGTTTATTAATTTTTGACGTCAAATAATTGTTTCTCTTTAGTTGTAAATTATTTACACCAGTATTAATGATATTTTCAATCTTGGCACTTATTTTGCCTTAACAGTTCTGTGTTGTTTTATTGAATTGTTGGAGGTCTATAAGTGACTGGATTGATGCCTAATCAGTTAGGGGTGCCAATAGTACTGGTATTAATCTTGGGTATGATGACGTTACCCATGCCTCCATTTCTATTGGATATGCTGTTTACCTTTAATATTGCATTGTCACTGGTGGTGCTTTTGGTGAGTGTATACACCATGCGCCCATTAGATTTTGCTGTATTCCCAACAATTCTTTTAATTTCAACACTCTTACGATTAGCCATGAACGTTGCTTCTACTCGTGTAGTTTTGATGTACGGCCATGCTGGTGGTGATGCTGCTGGTAAGGTTATCGAAGCATTTGGTGAAGTTGTTATTGGTGGTGACTATGCAGTTGGTATTGTTGTATTTGCTATTTTAGTCATCATCAACTTTGTCGTAGTGACCAAGGGTGCCGGACGTATTTCTGAAGTGAGTGCTCGTTTTACTCTTGATGCAATGCCTGGTAAACAGATGGCTATTGATGCTGATATGAATGCTGGTTTGATTGACCAAGAGCAAGCTAAAAAGCGCCGTGAAGATGTTGCTAGCGAGGCTGATTTTTATGGTGCAATGGACGGTGCGTCAAAATTTGTTCGTGGTGATGCTGTTGCAGGTATCCTTATTCTTATTATTAATATTATCGGTGGTTTGATCATCGGTATGGCTCAACATGATCTTGATTTTAGTGAAGCTATGCGTAAATATGCGCTACTCACTATAGGTGATGGTCTTGTTGCACAAATCCCTTCTTTATTACTTTCAACTGCCGCTGCGATCATGGTAACTCGCGTGAACTCAGCGCAAGATATGTCAGGCCAAATTGTTTCGCAGATGTTTGGTAGCTATCGTGCTCTAGGTATTGCTTCTGGTATTTTAATCCTGATGGGTATTATTCCTGGTATGCCACATGTCGCATTTTTAGGCTTTGGTGGCGCTGCTGGTTATCTTGCTTACTATATTAAGCAAAAAGCAGAGGCTGCAGAAGGTGCAGAGAGTGGTGCAGCTGGTGCTGCTACGCAATCAGCTAAAGATGCTGGTGGTCAGGCCAAGCCTCAATCGCCTGGTTCTTCTATGGATATAGCTGAAGCACCAAAAGAACTTGGGTGGGATGATGTTCAACCTGTTGATCAAGTTGGTTTAGAAGTAGGTTATCGAATTATTCCTCTTGTTGATGAGTCGCAAAATGGCGCGCTCCTCAATCGTATTAAAGGTGTCCGTAAAAAGCTTTCTCAAGACCTTGGTTTCCTTATTCCAAGTGTACATATTCGCGATAATTTAGAGCTCGCGCCAAATGTGTACCGTATAACGCTTATGGGGGTTGCTTTAAGCGAAGCTGAAATTCACCCAGAGCGAATGCTTGCAATTAATCCTGGTCAAGTCTTTGGCAATATTAAAGGCTTAGCTGCAAAAGACCCTGCATTTGGTTTAGATGCTGTCTGGATTGAACAAAGTCAGCGTGAGCAAGCGCAAAACCTTGGTTATACAGTTGTTGATGCTTCAACTGTTGTTGCTACGCATCTGAACCAAGTACTACACAAGCATGCCTATGAACTCTTAGGTCATGAAGAAGTGCAAAAGCTTATTGATCAGCTTGAAAAACAGGCTCCGAAGCTAGTCGAGAATTTGACGCCTAAGCCATTATCGCTGAGTTTAATCCTTCGAGTGCTGCAAAATATTCTTCGAGAAGGCATTCCTGTTCGTGATATTCGCTCAATTGCTGAAGCATTAGCTGAAGGAGCTACCCGCACAAATGACCCTGATGCACTAACGGCCCATGCCCGTTTAGCCCTGTCTCGTATGATTGTTCATAATTTAGTCCCTGTAGATCAAGAACTTTCGGTTATGACGTTAACGCCTAGCCTAGAACAGCTATTAGCTCAGTCTGTTGGGCATGCAAAACAAGCAGGTGGTTCTGAAACAGATGCAATCATAGAACCAAAGTTGGCAGAGAATTTGCAAAAGGAAATTATAAGTGAAGCCCGTAAGCTAGAGCTTGCAGGTAAACCTGCTGTATTACTTGCCTCATCAGGTATTAGAGCAATGCTCTATCGATTTATTGAGCCAATTTACAACGATATTCATGTTATTGCTTACACAGAAATTCCAAGCAATAAGAAAATAAAAGTTGTGGCGTCAATAGGGCAGCAGTAAGTAATTAAGATTGTAAAGTGGGGAATAGAAGATGAGTATTAAGAAATACACTGCTGCATCTATGCAGAAAGCCCTAAAGCAGATCAGAGAAGAATTAGGTGATGATGCTATTATTGTGTCGAACCGTAAGCTGCCTAATGGAAAAGTAGAAATTTCAGTTCAAGTTGAAGAAGATGAGAGCTCTATGGAACGTTCGTACGGCATGCAAGAACAGCTGCCAGCGCCAACGCAAAATCGTTATGGTTCAGCTGAGCAATCAGCACCTTCTTTACAGCTTTCAAATGAAAAAGCAAAACAACTGCTTGCAGCTGTTCGCTCAAGTCAGCAAATGCAGGAAAATACCTTTGCACAAACAACAGATAATGCAAATTTAACTTATTCACAGCAAGGTGGTTACCAGCAGGATCGTTATCAACGGAATATGCAAGCGCCTGCACAAATGCCTGCACAGCAAATGCAAACACCAGATATGTCGAGCATGATGCATTCCACTTTAATGCAATTACAGCAAGAATTGCATGAATTAAGAAGTCAGGTTCAAAAGCAAAAAACAGAAGAAGTTATTGAAAAACCTGTTGCTGAAATTCCAGAAAAAATAATTCGTGAAAATCAGATTAAACAGCAGCAACAATTAGAGTCAAAAAAATCTATTGCAACTGTTAAAAAACATTGGCGCTCACTTGGTTTAGGCGATGAGTTATTTAATCGTTTTAGCCAATCGCAAGGCTTTGCATCTGTCAAAAATAATTCGCCAGAAATGCTTTGGAAAGCAAGTTTAAGATATGTAAAAAGCATGATTCCTCGTTATCGTCGAAATCCTGTTGAGTCACCTGGTATCTATGCATTTGTCGGGCCTACAGGGGCAGGAAAAACAACAACTTTAGGTAAATTAGCTGTTCGCCAAGTTGCCCGCTGGGGAGCAGATAAAGTTGGTATTGTGACGATGGATTCATTTCGTATTGGTGCTTGGGAGCAAATGAAACGCCTTGGAGATATTATTGGCGTTAAAACAGCACTTTGCCGACAAGAAGACTCACTCATGGATACTTTAAGTTGCATGCGTGAATGTAAATTTATTTTAATTGATACAGCCGGTTTAAGTCACCAAGATGAGCGCAGAGTTGCCCAGTGGAATAAACTTAAAGAATTAGGTGATGAGTTAGAGACTTATTTAGTTGCGCCAGCGAATTTACAAGAAAGTGTATTAGACCAACTTACAAAAGCCTATGAGCCTGCTCAGATTCGAGCTCTTATTTTCTCAAAATGTGATGAAATTACTCGATTGGGTGAAGCTGTAACAACAGTAATTAAGTCTGAATTGCCTTGGGTTTTTGCATGCGATGGCCAGAAAATCCCTGAAGATTTAAAAACAATGTCGGTTGATATGGTATTACAAACATTGCTCGCTACTTCAAAACGAAAGCGTTGGGAATATGCACCAACTGCTTCTGAGCAAGAAAATATTTTAGTGAGCGCAATGGGGTAACAATTTTTTTAAAGAATATTAAGAAGTCTTTTAAGGATTATTAGACTCAATTTAAGCGACTTTACTGAGTCATCAGTATAAAAGGAGTAAATAGTGTTTCATTCTGTTCAAACTATTGCTGTTACCGGTGGCAAAGGTGGTGTTGGCAAGACAAATGTCTCTGTTAACCTTGGTATTGAATTAAGTCGAATGGGGCGGAAAGTTGTATTACTTGATGCTGATTTGGGTTTAGCTAATGTTGACATTATGCTTGGCCTTCGAGCGACTCATACAATTGAAGATCTTTTAAATGGTAATTGTACTATTAATGATTTACTACTTGAAGGGCCTTTTGGTTTAAAGGTTATTCCAGCTGCTTCAGGAACACAGGAGTTGGTACAGCTTGGCGCATTACAACATGCAGCAATTATTAATGCATTTAGTGAATTAGAAGAAGATATTGACTACCTCATTATTGATACAGCTGCGGGTATTTCTGACACTGTATTAAGCTTTGTTCGAGCCGCACACGAAATCATGCTAGTGGTGTGCAACGAACCAACATCAATTACCGATGCTTATGCAATGCTAAAGCTGATGAATAGCCGATATAACCTTGATCGCTTTCATGTTGTAGCCAATATGGTTAAAACCCCTCAAGAAGGCAGAGAAGTGTATCAAAAACTCTTAAAAGTCACAGATCGTTTTATGGATATCGCTTTAAGCTTTACTGGTATGGTGCCAATGGATACTCATATTAGAAAATCTGTGAGGCGTCAAAAAGCAATGTGTGAAATTTATCCTGATGCTGCAGCAGCTCATGCTATTCGTAAGATAGCCACTACGGTCGACCGCTGGCCTGTGCCTACAAATCCTCGAGGCCATACAGAATTTTTTGTAGATAGACTTGTTCAAATGGCTGCACACTAATCTATAAAAACATTTTATTGTTTATTAAAGTGAAGGAATTTCGTTTTGGTATACACAAAACAAGCGTTACAAGAACAGCAGCAGCGGCAGGAGTATGCCAAGCTGGTTGATCAGTATTCTGCTTTGGTAGCCAAAATAGCTCATCACTTAGCAGGACGTTTACCCAACCATATTGCTGTTGACGACTTAATACAAGCTGGGATGATTGGACTTTTTGAGGCATCTAAAAAATTTGAAGATGGTAAAGGTGCAAGTTTTGAAACTTTTGCTGGTATTCGTATTCGTGGTGCAATGTTAGATGAGGTGCGTAAAGGCGAGTGGGCTCCACGCTCTGTTCATAAAAATAATCGTGAAATTGCCCAAACAATTCGTCGACTAGAGCAGGGCTTAGGCCGTGCTGCCACTGATCGAGAAATTGCCAATGCTCTCGAAATTACGCTTGATGAATATAGTGCAATGCTAAATGATTGCCTTTCTACAAAGCTTTTTAGCCTCGATGAGGTGATTTTTGATGATGGGGGGACTCAGGTTGATCGCGTTGCCGATACTGGTGCTGGGCCTAATGTTAGCTTTGAAAAAGCAAGTTTTGTAAAACGCTTAGCAGAAGAGATTGATAATCTTCCAGAGAAAGAAAAGCTCGTTCTTTCACTTTACTATGATGAAGAGTTTAACCTTCGAGAAATCGGTGAGGTGCTTGGTGTGAGTGAATCACGGGTAAGCCAGCTTCACGGTCAAGCTGCAATGAGATTGAGGTCTCGTCTTAGTGACTGGCAGGATAAGATGGAAGACTAAGAATCTGTGTGCTGGTTATACACCTGTAACGTCTCAAGAATATCTGAAAAAATTATTTGTATTTTTTAAAAGCGAATTAAAGTTTCAGTTTTTATCCCTCATAAAAAATGGCTATTAAGGCCATTTTTTTTTAATTTTTATAAAGTTTTAACGAAGTTTATTGATTTTAATTCAGGATGTTATTGTTTTTTATAAGCGTTGCTGTTCGATTTATAAATTCCTATGTAAAAATTATTGTGAGGTTTGTAATTTCCACTATTCTTTTAATGAGGGGCGTTGGATCGATAAGGGTCAATGAGACTCAATCAATCATAATGGCGGTAAATATCTGAGGAGGACGTCTTGGATAAAAATATGAAGATCCTAATTGTGGATGACTTTTCAACAATGAGACGGATTATCAAAAATCTATTGAGAGATCTTGGTTTTAATAACACTGCAGAAGCTGACGATGGTAATACGGCGTTGCCTATGTTGCAATCAACCAGTTTTGATTTTCTAATCACTGACTGGAATATGCCAGGAATGACTGGTATTGAGTTGCTTAAGTCCGTGCGTGCAGATGCAAAACTAGCATCACTACCAGTACTTATGGTTACTGCTGAAGCAAAAAGAGAGCAAATTGTTGAAGCTGCTCAAGCAGGTGTTAACGGGTATGTTGTAAAACCTTTTACTGCTGGTGCCCTTAAAGAGAAGATAGAGAAAATATTTGAGCGCGTAGGTTAACTATTGACCTCGCTATTTCATTATTTCCTTATCATTATTGGCGGGAATGAGTATGAGCGATGACTTTGAAAAACAACTTGTTAAGCAAGCAAACCAATTAATTGATCATCTTGAAGCTGGTGACAATCAAGCTGCAATGGAAGCAATTGAAAAGCTTTATCAAGGTCGAGATTTTGGCCTTTTTCAAGAAATTGGAAAGTTAACAAGAACAGTGCACGATGCAATTCGAAATTTTCATGTAGAAACAGATGGCTTAGAGCGTACAGCTGCAGCTAAAAAAGAAGATCAGGGTGAATCTTCTCGTATTGAAGATGCGAAAGACCGTCTAGAGTATGTCATTCGCTTGACGGAAAATGCTGCCAACAAAACGATGGATATGGTCGAAGAAACTGTACCAGTGTCTAAAGAGCTTCGTGAAACTGCAATGAATCTTAAAGGTGATTGGGAACGGCTTATGCGCCGCGAACTATCTGCCGAAGAGTTTAGATCACTTTATAAGCAAATTGATGAGTTTCTCGACTTTGCCGGCACGAAAGCAACAAACATTGAAGACAACCTCTCAAGCATTTTACTTGCGCAAGATTATCAAGATCTTACAGGACAAGTGATTAAAAAGGTTATTAAGCTTGTTCATGAAGTTGAAAGTTCGCTTGTTTGTTTAGTGACAATGGCAAGTAAAGTGGAAAGTATCACAGGTATTCAGTATGAGCCTAGCTCCGAAGCACGTGAAGAAGAGTATTTGGAAGGCCCAATTATAAATGCTGAAGAAAGAGATGATGTAGTTGCATCTCAAGATGATGTTGATGATCTGCTGTCAAGTTTAGGTTTTTAGTATTTTGTGGATAAGTAGGTATTCATCCATAGGGAGTTGGTAGGAATGAGTTTCGACGCTGATGAAGAAATATTACAGGACTTTCTCGTAGAAGCCGGAGAACTGCTTGAATCACTTTCAGAGCAGCTGGTTGATCTTGAAAACAGACCTGATGACAGCGATTTATTGAATGCGATATTTAGAGGCTTCCACACCGTTAAAGGTGGGGCAGGTTTCTTGCAATTAGAGCCGTTGGTCGACTTATGCCATGCTGCTGAAAATGCATTCGACTGCCTTCGTAATGGGCAGATCAAAGTCACTACACAACTCATGGATGTGGTGCTTCAAGCATTTGATCAGGTCAATGAAATGTTTGCATCAGTGCATAATCGAGTTATGCCAAATCCAGCCCCACCAGAATTGATTGATGCTATTAATAGTCTTGCTAAAGGTGAGGTGCCCGAAGCTGTACCAGTTGCGGAATCCGAGCCCGTAGCTGAAGAACCTGATGCGCCTGAGCCTGTCATTGAAGAAGTAGCTCCAGCAACAGCTGCAAAAGCACCGCCACCAAGTGATGATGGGTTTGAATTTTTTACTGATGATGATGTTGCTCCAGCTGCACCTGCATCTGCAGCACCGGAATCTGCTCCAAAGCCTGCTGCACCTAAAGCAGCAAGTGGTGATGAAATTACCGATGATGAATTTGAGGCTCTACTAGACCAGCTTCATGGGGCAGGTTCGGGGCCTTCAGTTACCAAAACAACAACAGGTGGCGAGCCTATTCCACAGTCTGACCCTCAGCCAGTTGTTGAGGCGCTTGTTGAGCCTAAACCAGCCGTCCTTGAATCTTCTGATGGTGAAGACAGTATCACCGATGATGAATTTGAAGCTTTACTAGATCAATTGCATGGCGCTGGTAAAGGGCCAACAATTGCAGGCGAGACACCTGATACAGCAGCGACACCTCAGGTTTCTACAGATAAATCTCCTGAAGCAAGTGCTCAACTTGATTCTTTACTATCTGATTTGGATACAGCTAAAGCTGGTGCGCCTAAACAAAGTGCCCCAGCGCCTAGTCCTACACCGGTTGTAAAGGCTCCAGTGTCTCCAACTCCAAAGCCAGCGGCAAAAGCAACCGCACCAGCGGCACAAAAACCAGCCTCAGCGCCTGCTGCATCAAAACCTCCAACACCTAACAAAGATGCGATAACTGCGGAAACAACAGTACGTGTAGATACCAAACGTCTTGATGAAATTATGAACATGGTTGGTGAACTTGTACTTGTACGTAACCGTCTTGTTCGTTTAGGACTTAAGAGTGCTGATGAAGCAATGGCTAAAGCTGTAGCCAACTTGGATGTTGTTACTGCAGATTTGCAGACGTCTGTTATGAAAACCCGAATGCAGCCAATTAAGAAAGTTTTTGGTCGTTTCCCTCGAGTTGTTCGTGACCTTGCGCGTAACCTGAAAAAAGAAATTAATTTAGAGCTTGTTGGTGAGGATACAGATTTAGATAAGAACCTAGTTGAAGCTCTTGCTGATCCACTTGTGCATTTGGTGAGAAACTCTGTTGACCATGGTGTTGAACTTCCTGATGTTCGTGAAGCAGCGGGTAAGCCAAGAGCTGGTAAAGTTATTCTTGCTGCTCAGCAAGAAGGTGATCATATTGTGCTGTCCATCACTGATGATGGGGGCGGTATGGATCCGCAAAAGTTAAAAGATCGAGCTGCATCGAAAGGTCTCATGGATCAAGATACTGCTGATCGTTTAAGTGATGTGGAAGCCTATAATCTCATTTTTGCACCAGGCTTTTCAACAAAAGATGAAATCTCAGATGTGTCTGGCCGCGGTGTAGGTATGGACGTGGTAAAAACAAAGATTAGTCAATTAAATGGCCAAATCGATGTTCAATCCAAGAAGGGTGAAGGCACAGTTATCGCGATCAAAGTACCTTTAACGCTAGCAATTATGCCGACACTCATGGTTATGCTAGAAAAGCAAACCTTTGCATTACCGCTTGTGAGTGTAAATGAGATTTTCCACCTTGATTTATCTTCTACAAATGTTGTTGATGGGCAAGAGGTTGTTATCGTTCGAGATAAAGCACTTCCACTGTTCCATCTTAAGCGCTGGTTAGTACCAAGTGCTCATTTTGATGAAGAAAACGCGGGACATGTGGTCATTGTGAGTGTTGGTACTCAGCATGTTGGCTTTGTAGTAGATCAGCTTATTGGTCAAGAAGAAGTTGTAATTAAGCCACTTGGCCGTATGCTTCATGGTACGCCTGGCATGGCAGGTGCAACCATTACAGGTGATGGTCGAATTGCTCTTATATTGGATGTGCCTAGCATGCTTAAACGTTATGCAGGTTCGTATTAGGGATATACAGACTAACTAGTAAGTAGGGTAGGTGAGAGGTTTTAATACACTACCTCTCACTTTATTCGTTGTATAGTCTGGCACGATATAGGAGTGTAAAGTGCCTGTAACTGTTCTTGTTGTGGATGATTCGAGTTTTTTCCGCAGACGAATCACTGAAATTATTAATAGTGATGAGGACTTTAAGGTTGTAGGCCAAGCTGCTAACGGTCGAGAGGCTGTTGAAAAAGCGCAAAAACTTAAACCTGATCTCATTACAATGGACTACGAGATGCCATTTTTGGATGGCATTTCAGCTGTCAAAGAAATAATGCAATTTCATCAAGTGCCGATTCTCATGTTTTCATCTCTCACTTATGATGGTGCAAGAACAACTCTTGATGCATTAGACGCTGGAGCAAAAGACTTTCTTCCAAAAAGTTTCGAGTCTGTTTCTGATAATGCTGGTGGTGGTCCTAATGGTTTATTAAATCGGTTAAGGGCTATCGTAAAAATGCCCTCTGTACGCCAACATAAATCACTTCAAAGTAATGTGTCTACTCCAGCAAAAGACGTGAACTCTAGTAGATCTGCATTAACAGCGCAGACCGTTCAAAGAAACCCTGAGCGCCCAACGTCTATTCGACCTATAGCAGAAACTTCCCCTGCTGTATCTCCTCGAGTCAAGGCAAAAGTAGAGCCTGCAATACCTGTAAAAAAAGGTCGTAAACTGAGTATACGCCCAAAGATATGCGTCATTGGCTCATCAACTGGTGGCCCCATGGCGCTGCAAGGTGTTCTTAAATGTTTACCTGCTTCTATGCAGTTTCCTATTGTCATAGCTCAACATATGCCCGCAGCATTTACGCAAGCTTTTGCGGACAGATTAAATAGCTTGTGTGATGTTCGAGTAAAGCACGCTGAGAATGGCGATAAACTCATGCCTGGATGCGTGTATGTTGCGCCAGGGGGGATGCAAACCATCATTAAAGATGCAAGCATGACTCTTACAATATTGGAAGGGGATAACCGTCTTAACTACAAACCATGTGTTGATTTAACATTTGCGTCTGCTGCTAAAGCTTGTCCTGGCAAGGTTCTTGCTATTGTATTAACAGGGATGGGTGCCGATGGAGCGGATGGTGCAAAGTTATTAAAACAATCCAATTCAGAAGTATGGATCCAAGATGAGGAGTCCTGTGTGGTATTTGGAATGCCCCAGGCTGTAATGAAACGAGGATTCTACGACGATATGATGTCAATTGATCGTGTAGGGCCGCGACTCGCAGAGGTAGCGACCAGTGGATGCACTTAGTATATTAGGGATAATTATTGGCGTTATTGCAATAATTGGCGGTAATGCTCTTGATGGTGGTCATATATCTGGGCTTATCAATGGCCCAGCCTTTGTTATTGTTATTGGTGGTACTTTTGGGGCAGTTATGCTTCAAACACCATATCAAGTTTTCTTTCGAGCTTTTCAAATGTTGCCATGGGTTTTTTCGCCTCCAAGTGCTGATTTAGAAGTGGTTCGACGTCAAATTGTGCAATGGGCTGCACGTTCTCGAAAAGATGGTCTCTTAGGTCTTGAGAGTATTGCAGAGACTGAAAAAAGAGAGTTCTATAAAAAAGGCTTGCAATTAATGGTTGATGGAACGGATCCTGATGCCATACGAAGTTTATTGGAAAATGATTTAGTTCTGCATGAGCGACTTGATTTTAAAGCAGCCAAAGTTTTCGATAGCATGGGTGGATATTCACCAACAATAGGTATTATTGGTGCAGTTATGGGGCTTATTCATGTTATGGGTAATCTTGATGACCCTACTAAGCTCGGCGCGGGGATTGCAACAGCTTTTGTTGCGACTATTTATGGTGTTGCCGTAGCAAACTTATTTTTACTTCCAATTGGTGCCAAATTAAAAACAGTTGTGCAGAAATTATCACAAGAAAAAGAACTTGTTATTGATGGTCTTTGTGCAATTGCTGAAGGTGAAAATCCAAGGCTAATTGAAATCAGGCTCGAAGTTTATACTCGAACTGCCTAGGAGGCTGGTATGCGCTTAAATAGGCAACATGAAGAAGAGTATGAAAATCATGAGCGCTGGGTTATTTCATACGCTGACTTTATCACCCTTTTATTTGCATTTTTTGTTGTGATGTATGCAATGTCATCAGTCAATGAAGGTAAATATAAAGTGCTCTCATCGACTTTACAAGATGCATTTAACCAAACTCCAAAAAGCATGAGGCCTATTGAAGTAGGGCCATCTGTAGGCTATGGCGGTTACGATCCAAATCAAGTGATTGATTTACCTTTTCCTCGCTTTATTGAAGAGCCAAAGCCTGAAAAAGAAGAGGAAAAAGCTGGTATTCTCGATGGTGGTTCAGAAGAGTTAATGCAAATCGCAGGTGAAATACGCTCATCTTTTCCAGAGTTGTTGAAAAAAGAGCTTATTAATCTTGGTGAAAATGATAACTGGTTGGAAATTGAAATAAATAATAAATTATTATTTCAAAGTGGTGATGCGACTCCAAATCCAGATGCTATTTCACTTATTATGCGTTTAGCTGAGCCATTGAAAAATGTAACCTTGCCAATTAATATTGAGGGCTTTACCGATAATGTGCCAATAAAAAATGATCGCTATCCTTCGAACTGGGAGCTTTCCGCTGCAAGAGCTGCAGCAATTGTCAGGATTTTGGCAAGTAATGAAATTGACCCTCGAAGACTTGCAGCGATTGGTTACGGTGAGTTTAAGCCAGTCGCATCAAATTCAACGGAAGAAGGTCGTCAACGTAATCGACGAGTGGTTATGCTGATCAGTAAACCTACAAATCGCTTTGAAGAAAGTAAAGATGGAACCCTCATGGTAAAACCAGGAAGCCCAGATGGACCTATTGCCCCTGTACGTCTCCCAGGGGGAGGTTTACTCTTTACAGCAGATCCTCCGGCTGAAGCTGAGCCTACTCAAGGTATTCAAGAGTCTGAACCTGCTGAATTGAATATGGAAGAAGTGGAGTAGAAATTATAGCCACTTTAATAGAGGCCCTTTTGGCACAATTGCAGAAGGGTTTACACTTGGGTGAGATGTATAGTAGTGGGTTTTAATATGATCCATAAATACGGTAGATCTCACTTCTTTTAAGTTATAAAGCCGCTCTAAATAAGCTTGAATTTTTGGGTAGTCAGATATTCTGTAAAGATTACATTTAAAGTGTGTATGGTATACAGCATCGAATCTGAGCAGGGTTGTTAATAATCGAATATCAGCTTCGGTAAACCTGTTACCTATTAAATAATCATTGTTTTGTAAAACCTTTGATTCCAGCCAATCTAAGCTTTCAAATAATGTAGTCACTTCTTTGTTATAAGCATCTTGGCTTGTAGCAAAACCTGCTTTATACACACCATTATTTACAGTGTTGTAAACTCGAGTGTTTACTGTGTTGATTTTGTCCTGCAAATCCTTTGGATAAAAATCTTCATAATGATCTGTCAATTCATTAAAGGCAGAGTTAAACATGCGAATAATATCAGCTGATTCATTGCTGACGATGGTTTCTTCTTTCTTATCCCATAAAACGGGTACAGTTACTGTGCCTGTATAATCAGGTTTTGCTTTTGTGTAGAGTTGGTGCATAAATTCGAAGCCGTATAGCTTGTCACCAGTAGCACCATGAAAGTCTTGATTAAAATGCCAGCCATCGTCCCCCATATGAGGGTGCACCACGGAAACGTCTATAAAGTCTGTCAGCTGCTTTAAGTGTAAAAATATGAGTGTTCGATGCGCCCATGGGCAAGCGTATGATACGTAAAGGTGATATCTGTTTTTTTCTGCTGGAAAGCCTTTTTGGTCTTCAGGCCCATTCGAACCATCACGAGTTAACCAATTTCGAAATTGAGAATCATCTCTTTTATATTGGCCATCTTCTTCAGCAAATTGATCTTTTGATTTCCATTTTCCGTTAACGAGTAAACCAGCCATTTTATGCCCCAAAATACAATTAAATATCTTTTAATGCGAATAAATTTGTAATTTCAGGGTACATGGAAAGAGGTGAACAGTCTGTTTTTAAAAAATGTTTTATTCGAATGGATTAAGCGAATTTATAAAATAGATAAACGCGTCTCGATAAAAAGGTAAAAAAAATGCCCCTTTCGGAGCATTTTTAATATTGTGTATTAAACCGCTTCTGCAACAGGATAGTTGGCTTTAAGGGCTTGATAGATGTGGGTTTGAATATCCACTTCTTGAGCTGCATTTTCATCCAACTCTCTTAGAATCTCGCTTAAATGCTCGTTATCTTCTTTGCCGTTCCAGATCTTGATGTACTCACCAGTTTTATACCCATGATCTTGGCGGAATGAGTTAAGAATATTTTTACCCATGTAGAGCTTCACAAGAGTTTGAAAGTCCATACCAGCGCTTGAAAGAAGCTGCGCGAAGCTTAGAGTAGGGAAGCGGCCAAGTTGTAGGCAGTCCCGTGCAAAAGCTTCAGTTGCATCTAGAAGGGAAAGCTCTGTTGGTACTAATGATACAAGATAGACTGAGCGGTAAAGTGCATCAGCAGTGAGGTTCTTATCTTGACTGTGTTGTAGGCAGTCACTTAGGCCAAAGTGCCAAATATCCACAAGCTCAAGATTAATTTGATCTAGGTCAGGTGTTTGTTTTTTCCACCATTTCCAACCATGATGTTCCATAAGTTCAGCACACTCAATCCATGCAGCTCGGTACCATGGGTAACTGTCATTTCTCCAATCAGGGTTGATTTGAGAGTTGATGTTATCTTGAAGGCAAAGCATCTTCAGGATGTTATCTCGTACTAAAGCTTGCTTTGATTGATGTTCGTTTTGCTCATCAGTCGCAGAATTGTCGATATCGTTGCGATCTGTCATAGGGTTCATCCTTTTATGGTCTTATGGCATGAGGGCTCAGCCCAATGTGTAACGATACTGTTTTTTAGAGTGAAATTCAATGTTAGCAGGAGAGTTCGCTGAGTTTTGATCAAAGCCTCATGTGATCTAGGCTCTAGCAAAAGATCATATTGCTCAAAATTCCGCAATTTTCAATAATTTCATTTGGTTTTATCGTTGATTTCTCCGTTGGTGTTTCATTGAAAGACCAACTAAAAGACTATACAATTATGGCCATAGCCAAAGTCTGGCTCAATATAATAATGAAGGAGTATTCTATGATACGTTCTCGCGCAGCAGTTGCATTTGGAGCAGGCAAACCATTAGAAATTGTCGAAGTTGACGTTGCTGGCCCAAAAGCTGGTGAAGTACTGGTGAAGCTTTCTGCTACAGGTATCTGTCATACGGATGCATATACATTGTCAGGTGCTGATCCTGAAGGTATTTTCCCTTCAATTCTTGGTCATGAAGGCGCTGGTACAGTTGTTGAAGTTGGTGCTGGTGTAAAAGGCCTGCAGCCAGGCGATCATGTTATTCCTCTTTATACGCCTGAGTGTGGTGAGTGTAAGTTTTGCAAATCAGGTAAAACAAACCTGTGTCAGGCTATTCGTACGACTCAAGGTAAAGGTCTAATGCCAGATGGTACAAGCCGTTTTAGCTATAAAGGCGAGACAATTTACCACTACATGGGTACTTCTACTTTCAGCGAATACACAATCGTACCTGAAATTGCGTTAGCAAAAATTCAAAAAGAAGCGCCAATGGACAAAGTGTGTCTTCTTGCTTGCGGTCTAACAACTGGTATTGGCTCTGTTCTGAATACCGCAAAAGTTGAGCCAGGCTCTACTGTTGCAATTTTTGGGCTTGGTGGTGTTGGTCTTGGTGCTGTGCAAGGTGCTGTTCTTGCAGGTGCTTCTCGCATTATCGGTGTTGATGGCAACCCAGATAAATTTGAGATGGCAAAACAGTTTGGTGTCACTGAGTGTGTGAACCCTAATGATTATGATGCACCTATCCAAGAAGTTATTGCAGAAATGACTGATGGTGGCGTAGATTACAGCTTTGAGTGTATTGGTAACGTTAATGTGATGCGCGCTGCGCTAGAATGCTGTCATAAAGGGTGGGGCGAATCTGTTATCATTGGTGTAGCACCAGCAGGCGCTGAAATCGCAACTCGTCCATTCCAGCTTGTAACCGGTCGTGTATGGAAAGGCTCTGCATTCGGTGGCGTTAAAGGCCGTACAGAACTACCAGGTTACGTCGATCGCTATATGAAAGGCGAAATTAAAATTGATGAAATGGTCACTCAAACAATTACTCTTGATGAAATCAACAAGGGGTTTGATGACATGCATGCAGGACGAGTTATTCGTTCGGTGATCTTATACTAATTGGAGAAAATTATGTCTAACCAAGATCAGTCTGTAGAAGAATCTGTAGTGAATATTCGTATTACTGAGTCCGCTGCTGATTACCTGAAGTCGCTGATTGATAGACAAGAAAGTGCTGGCATGGGTGTTCGTATCTTTGTAGAGAAGCCAGGTACGCCACACGCAGAATGCTGTATGGCTTATTGTCCATCAGGTGAGCAGGGTGAAAACGACCATGTGATCGAGCTTGATGGCTTTAATGTATATCTAAAGCATGACAGTGTGCCTTATCTTGAAGATGCTGAAGTTGATTACAACAAAGATCGCTTCGGTGGTCAGTTAACATTCCGTGCACCAAAAAGCAAAGTACCTCAACTCGGTGAACACGCAAGTATTGAAGAGCAAATTTTTCATGTGCTTCAAGCTGAAATCAATCCAATGCTAGCAAGCCATGGTGGCCATGTAGAACTTGAAAGTCTTGTAGACAACGGCACTACTGCTGTTTTAAAGTTTGGCGGTGGCTGTCAAGGTTGTGCGTCAGTAGATTTCACTTTGAAAGAGGGTATCGAGAAGACGTTGAAAGAACGTTTTCCTATTCTTGAAAAAGTAGTAGACGTTACTGACCATACAAATACAGATAACGCTTACTATTGATCTTAAGCATGCTTTAGCATGGCGTTAAGTTCATTTAAAGGCACTTCATATTTGTCTTAAAGGCTGCTCATCATTTGACATAATACGTCGGATGATGAGCTTTTTTGTTTATAAGACTCTCTAAAGTTGTCATAATGTGTGAGAACTATAGAATATAAAACAATTTTAACTTGTGAAGGAATTCGTCAATGTCGAATGCAATATCACCAACTCGTCAAGAAAACTACCCAGAGTGGTACCAAGAAGTTGTAAAAGCTGCAGAACTCGCTGAGCACTCACCAACTCGTGGTTCTATGGTTATTAAGCCATGGGGTTATGCATTATGGGAACTTATGCAAAAAGGTCTTGATGGCTTAATTAAAGAGACAGGCCATGAAAACGTAGCTATGCCTACACTTCTACCTCTCGAGTTCTTTGAAAAAGAAGCAGAGCATGTTGAAGGTTTTGCAAAAGAAACGATGGTTATGACGCACTATCGACTTAAGCTTGATGACAAAGGCGCGCTTATTCCTGATCCTGAAAGTGCTCTTGAAAAACCATATGTTCTACGTCCAACATCTGAGCTTATGTTTGGTCATATGTACTCGAAATGGGTGCAGAGCTACCGCGATCTTCCAATTCTTTTAAACCAGTGGGGTAGTGTATTCCGTTGGGAAATGCGTACTCGTTTATTTCTACGTACAGCTGAGTTTATTTGGCAAGAAGGCCATACAGCTCATGCAACTGAGCAAGAAGCTTGTGATGAAACATCTCTAATGCATCAGACGTACAATACATTCTTAAGAGACTTCTTAGCAGTTGCTTCAATTCCTGGTTATAAAACACCAGATGAGTTATTCCCAGGTGCAATTCATACGTTAACACTTGAATCAATGATGCAAGATAAGAAAGCACTACAAGCTGCTACATCTCATTATTTAGGTCAAAACTTTGCAAAGGCTTCTGATATCCAGTTCCTCGATCAAAATGGTGATCGTCAGTATGCGCACACAACATCTTGGGGTGCTTCTACTCGTATGGTTGGCGGTTTGATCATGTCTCACTCTGATGATGACGGTCTAGTGCTACCACCTCGTGTTGCACCTTCTCAAGTTGTCATTCTTCCGATTTATCGTAAAGACGAAGAGCGTGAGCAAGTGCTTGCTGCTGCAAATGATCTAGTGAAGCAGCTTAAGGCCTCAAATGCATTTGGTGAGTCTGTACGTGTTAAGATTGATGATCGCGATCTTCGTGGTGGTGAGAAGTCTTGGCAAGCAATCAAGAAAGGTGTTCCTGTCCGTATTGAAATTGGCCCACGTGATCTTGCGAAGAATCAAGTGTGTTTAGCTCGTCGTGACAAAGGCCCTAAAGAGAAAGAGTTCCTTGCTATTGACGCAGCTGTAACAGCAATTCCTGCTATTTTGGAAGAAATGCAAGCAAATCTTCTAGCGGCATCAGAAGCTCGTTTAGAAGCAAATACGCAGTTTATTGAAGACTTAGACTCGTTCAAGGCATTCTTTGAAAACGATGGTGGTTTCGCTGTAGCTTACTGGAGTGAAGCAGCAATTGATCACCCAATTCTGTCTGAACTTAAAGTAACACCAAGATGTATTCCTTTAGAAGGTCAAACAGAAGAAGAGCATACATGTATCTTCTCTGGTGAAAAAACATCTACAAAGGTTGTCTTTGCTAAGTCTTATTAATAGATTTTCGTAAGCAGCAACTGTAATAAAAGGCATCCATTGGATGCCTTTTATTTATCTGACTATTTTGAGATAAGGAGACTCTCATGGCTCAAACACCTTCCACTATGCTTCCTCTTGGTACGCCACTTCCTGCTTTTAACTTAAAAGATACTGTTTCTGGTGAATATATCTCTTCAGAAAAGCTTGAAGGTACGTTGGTTTTAGTTGGCTTTATATGCAACCACTGCCCATACGTTATCAATATTATTAAAGAGCTGACCACCGCATGTAATGAGTTTGTAGCTCAAGACGTTTCAGTTGTTATGATCAGTTCTAACGATGTTGATGCCTATCCACAAGATGGCCCAGAGAAGATGACTGAATTTGCTCAAGAGCAGGGCTTTAAGTTTGCATATTGTTATGATCAGACGCAAGAAATTGCAAAATCTTTTGATGCCGCATGTACACCAGAGTTTTATTTATTTAATGGTGATCGTACTTTGATTTACCGAGGTCAATTCGATTCTAGTCGCCCAAAAACAGATAAAACTGTCGATGGTTTCGATTTGAGAGAAGCTGTGAAATTGGGTCTTGACGGTAAAATGTTGGAAGAACAAATACCAAGTGTTGGTTGTAATATTAAATGGAAATCATAGTAAGTAGTATTATTAGTTCATTATGAATAAAAAGCCAGCACATTCTGCTGGCTTTTGAGTTTTCAATATCTGTACTTTTGTAAAGGCTATGGCGTTTTGCATTTAACTCCCTTATAGTGACAAGAGGCCTTACTCAAAAATAAATACAAAATTAGAGTAACTTTTCAAAACTTGAGATATATATTTTTTGCGACATGAATCAATGATGATGAAAATGGAATCAGCCAAAAGTTGATTTCGTTAAACAGTGAATCGTTAGCACAGTTATTTCAAGGAATAAGAAATGAAAAGAAAAACTCTATATGGTTTTATTTTACTCGTAGCAAGTATGAGTGTTCTCAGTGGTTGTAGTGGTGAGCTTGCTCGCAGAGCTGATGGCACTTGTGTATTAATGTGCGGCGGCTAAAACTTATACTAAATATGACTCTGCAACACCAAGCAAAGTATTTTTATGAATACCTGCAAGCCTTGAGAGCTTCTTAGTTATCAATATTTTGCTTTACTTGGTGCTCTAAAATTGTAGGATTTATACGGTAAATTAGCACGGCAAAACATGAAATGCTGAATTATACTCTGTGTGATAAATGATTGGGTAAGTGGCCTAGAAAACTTATTTAAAGAAATAATCAAAACCATGGAGTGGTAGTTATGAAATTGCTGATCGCTTCGAGCCAGCAAAGCCTATATCAGTGGATAGGTACAGTGCTCGATACAGAAGATTCTGCTGTGTTAACAAATTACGAAGAGCTTGTCGCGCAGTTTAAAGCTGACCGCTATGACACTGTTCTTATTGATGCTCAAAAAATGCCGAAAGATATTGAGCATGTTATTAGTGGTATTCGAGAAATAGCCACCCGTCGTTGGATTCCTATCGTTGTATTAACAGATGAAATGCATGAAGAAAAGCTTTCATCCGTTTTTGCCGCTGGTGCTGATGATATTATTTTGTCCTCATATCCTTCTTGGTTGCTTAAAGCAAAATTATCTGCGCTTGGTCGAGTTGAAAAACTCCAAAGTGAACTGCAAGTTGCTAAAGATCATATCGAGCAATTGAGCCTTATTGATAGTGTAACTCATCTATCAAATCATAGAGGTGTTATGGCCGAATCTGTAAGGCTTTGTGGTCAAGCAAACCGTGATGATACGCCGCTAGCAGCAGTTATGATTCAAATTGATCACTTTAATCGCTATGTGGAAGAGCATGGTGACGCTCAAGGTCAAGAGTTATTCCGTACTCTTGCTATGCTTGTTGAAGGCAGCTCAAGTCGCCCAATGGATTTTGTTGGTCGTTATGATGAAAATATTTTAGTGTTGCTTCTTCCTGAGACCGATAATAATGGTGCTCAAAAGGTAGCTGCTGAAATTTTACGTAATGTTCGTGAAGCCGCACTTCCATTTATAACGTCCCCAGATGGTGTTGTTACTGTTTCAGTTGTTACTCGAGCCTATGTTCCAGATGTTACAACGCTTTCAATAGAGCAAATGCTTGGACGTCTACGTCAAGGCTTGCATGAGGTTCAAACCACAGGGTATGATCAGGCCGTCGCTATTTAAGAGAGAGAGCCTGCCTTGCCACGTTTACTATCACCGCCTCAGGTTGAAACTGGGGTGGGCACCTTATATTCCCAAGACTTTAATGATTGCTATTTTCAAGCTGCAGGACCGATCGATGAAATCAACTATGTTTTTATTGAAGGTAATAAGCTTGTTGAGCTTTGGGATGAGTGTCAAGAGCGTGGTCAAAGGACTTGTGTTATAGGCGAAACAGGCTTTGGCACAGGTCTTAATTTTGTTGTTGTATGGTGGCATTGGAAACAATGGTGCGACCGTAATCCTGAAAGTCTTTTGCAGCTTCATTTTGTTTCTGTGGAGTTTGCACCACTTACACCTGAACAGTTAAGCGCTGTTTATCAAGGTTTTCCTCAGTTTAAATCAATATTTAAAGAACTTCTTAACGCATGGCCAGCCCCATGGGAAGGTTGTCATTACCGCCAGTTTTCTGATCGAGTCGTATTATCGCTTCTTTTTGGAGATGGCGTTGATATGTTTGCGGAGCATGATTTTTTAGCAGACTGTTGGTTTCTCGATGGTTTTGCGCCGAGCTGTAATCACCGAATGTGGTCACCTGAGCTCTATGAGCAACTTGCTCGTCATTCCAAAGATGGTACTCGCTTAGCTACATTTACGGCTGCAGGGCATGTTCGTCGAGGGCTACAAGCTGTTGGCTTTAGTGTTGAAAAGAGACCAGGTTTTAATAAGCGTCACATGACAGTTGGCTTATTTGCTGGGCATAAAGAAACATTGCGCGAAATTAACGCGCCTAAGATTGCAATTATAGGTGCGGGTTATGCAGGGTTACATCTAGCGAAAAGTTTTGCACAATCAGGCATAGATGTTGATGTGTTTGACGCGGAAAAAAGCATGTCAGGCGCATCAGGTAACTTTGCTCACTTGCTTTACCTCAAGCCAAAACTTCATCTAAATGACTTTAATCATTTCTTCGAGCAAGCCTATGATTTTGCTGCTTATAGTTATAAAGGCGATGAAGGTGTACATCATACAGGCGCTGCACATTTCTTAAATGAAAAAGAACAATGGACTGCGAAAGAAATAGAAGCTAAGTGGCCGAAAAGCTGGGTTGAGAAAATTACAGCGGAAGAGTTCGAAGAAAAAGTAGGGCTTAAAACAACGCAACGGGCTATTTGGATGCCGCAGGCTTGCTTTATTAGACCCTATATTTGGGCCGATTTTATTCAACAAAAGTACAGCAAATATATTCACTTAAAGCATAACCATAAGCTGGGAAGCCTCGACTACTATGAAAAATGGTCTTTAGTATTTCGAACAGAAGATGCGCAGTCATTGACGTACGATGGCTATGATTATGTGTATATCACTGCGGGCGCAGGTAGTGCTGAAATATTAAAAGTAAATGGTAATGAGTGTTTAGGACCTGATCCAAGCAAGCCAAGTCACTGGCGCTATCCTTTACGACCAATCGCAGGTCAAAGCAGTGTTATTAATACGGAAAAACTTTCCAGTTCGAGTTGGCCATTTCAACATATCAAAGCTGGCGTTTGTGGCCTTGTGTATTTGAGTCCAGTCTTTGATCAAGAGCAAGCATTTGGTAGCCGCTTTTATCCTGACGAGATTGCAGGCCCTTTACTTCCTGAAGATGATATTGCAAATATAAGTGATTTAGCTACAGATTTTGACTGCAAGCTAGATATGGATGTATTAACTAAAGCTATCTCAGGTGGTACTAGTGCAACACGGGTGCAAACCACCGATTATCTTCCAATGGTTGGCCCAGTTTTTTTGGAGAAAGGAGAAGGGCTACATATCTGTACAGGATTTGGTGCTAAGGGCAGTATGGTAGCGCCTTATGTTGCTCAAATTCTAACAAATCAAGTGGTTGCTGGAGCGCCAGTTGCTTCAAATTCTATCCTCAAAATGCTTCATCCTAACCGCTTTGAAAAACGCTTACGAAAGTTTCAGCAACAAAGAAAAAAGTAGCGATTTTATTTGTATCCTGTTTTTGCAAAACGATCAGCAATCATGGAGTTTATGGCTTCAATAACTTGTCTTGATTTAATGTGCTGTACACAGCTTACAGCTTTATTGCATGTATCAAGGTAACAACCTTCACATTCAATAGGTACCTTTAGAAGTATTTGTCTTGATTCTCTTGATTGATAAAAGTGTATTGGGAAGGTGCCTGATGCGATAGTTATCATTGGTATGTCATAGCTGTCAGCAATATGGAAAGGGGATCCAAGGGTTGTAATTATCATGGACGATTGGCTGATAACATCCATTGTTTGCTGTAAAGAAAGTTGGTTTATATGATTAAAAACAGTGCCATTCTTAATTTCTTCTTTTAAGCTTGTTTCAATAATATTACTATATTCTTCTTCGTAATGTCCTCCAATAATATGAACACTTGCATCGAGACTCGCTGCTATTTTTTTACAGCAATCAATAGCTTCTTTAATTGGCCAGTGGAGCGACTTATAACGGCCACCAAAATAAATACAAATAATATTTTGTATTGGTGGAGGCATTCTCTCTCGCAGAGATTGATCTTGTTTTTGTGAGTCATATATTTTTTTTGGAAATAGAGGTTTTGCTATCTCTATTTTTTTTCTATCGATTAAAATTTGTAGATTAATATCTGCAAGATTAAAATGTTCAGACTCATGATTATGAGGGACAGGGATATTAACAGATAGCCTAAAATTTTTTTTTAGCGCTTTTCTTAAGGGGGATGTGTAGTGATTATGGTCGACAGTAAATCCTATACTATTTTTTGGGTTGCTAAAAAAGCGTACATTTAAATGTTGTTTTAAAGTTGATTTAATAAAGAGGACCGGTGGTTGGTCTTTTTCAATTTCTAATGTTGGCGTGTATAAATCAACTAAAAAGTCAAAATGCTCAGTAATTAGCGACGTATAAACTCTTAAATTATGTGCTGATGTTTGTGCTGTGAGATGCCAATATCGATCAATAAGCCCTGTTTCCTGAAAAAGGATAGGGCAATCAATCGGCCCAATTAAAGTAATATGAGCATTTGGATAATACTGACGCAATGCTGTAAGAGTAGGAGAAGCTTGAATTGCAGCGGAAAGGCGGTTCGGTACAATGCAGATTATTTTATTTGCTATTTCTGGTAAGTCTGTACGAAACAAGTCTTTATTGATCAGCATGATGACAAGTCCTTTCGTCAATCTCTTAACTTCTAAAGTTTGTTATTTAATATCCGTATTGAGCTTCTTTACTAAGTGTAGTTGCTAATTAAATTTGTGTAAGTGATTGAAATTAATTAATAAGTTTACTTTAGCATTTCAATGATGGATAAGAGTGTGATTTTCTTCTGTTTTAGATAGACCTAATCGTCGTAAGCCCTCTATTTTTTAGATGGGTAGGTTATTTAGAAGCACTTAGTTACAGTTTTTTACAATGAGTATCTTCGTTTTAAAAAGCTGGCTTTATTCGAGAGATTATTAGATTTTTTATATATTTGACGCTCTTGAAATGAGAGAAATACACTATAAAAACTGGCTCAGAGAGTATTAATCGGTAATTAAATAAGGGCTTGTAACTTAATGAAAATCTGGTATCTTTTCACATTCAAACCAAGGTTTGGTATATTTGTATCTCCTGAAAAATCTTGAAATGCTTTTAAGCTGCACATCAATTCATAAAATCAGGTGAAATAGATGTATTTATGCTGTAAAAATGGTTGTGATTATCTTCTATGGTGAGTTAATCTAGAGCCCGTGAAATCGACCCCATGACCCGCTATTTGTAGTCTCATTGGCGATTAATGAACGTAAAAAACTAAGAAATGACCTGGCCACAGGGCGGCCCTCTTGATCTAAGGAGTATAAGAGCATGAAAATACAAGATATTGTTAAAGATTCAGCTCAAATTGAAAAATTGAACCTTGAATTACCAAAGTTTGATCGTGCTCAAGCTAAATCATCAATCGTGCATATTGGTGTTGGTCGCTTTCACCGTGCTCACCAAGCAGTCTATATCCAAGACCTTATGAATGCTGGTGCAACTGACTGGGGTATTACGGGCGTGTGCTTAATGCCACAAGACCAGTTCATTGTTGACAAGTTTAAAGAGCAAGACTATCTCTATACTCTAATTGAGCAGGGTCAAAAATCATCTACTGTTAAAGTAATTGGTAGTATTTTAAATATTATTCCTGGCTACGAAACTCCTGACGCCGTTATCGATACAATTGCTTCTGAGCAGACGAAAATTGTAACACTTACAGTAACTGAAGCTGGTTACTTCTATTTCCCTTCAACTCTCGGTCTGCAATGGTCACATCCTGCAATTGCTCATGATATGACACAACCTGCGAGCCCTAAAACTGTATATGGTTTCTTACTTGCCGCATTGAAGCTTCGTCGAGACCAAAATCTTCCTCTTACAATTCAGTCTTGCGATAACATTCAAGGTAATGGTGATCTCTTTAAAGCTCTTACTCGCTCGTTTGTTGAGAAAGTTGAGCCAGCTCTTCTTGAATGGTTCGATAAGAATGTGAGTTTCCCTAATGCAATGGTTGATCGCATTACACCTGCAATGTCGCAGCATGAACGCGATACATTTGCAGGTCTTGGCATTGAAGACCCGCTTGGCATTATTGCTGAGCCATTCCGTCAATGGGTTCTAGAAGATGAGTTCGTAAACGAGCACCCTGACTATGCATCTGTTGGTGTTCAAATGACTGACTCTGTAAAGCCATATGAGCATATGAAAGTTCGTCTTCTTAATGCTGGACACTCTTCAATCGGTTACCTTGGTCACCTTGCTGGTATCAATACTATTCATGGTATTGTTGAAACACCAATCATGGCTCAATTCCTTGCAAGCTTCCTTAAAGATGCAGGTTTAACTGTTCCTGCTCCAGCAGGTATTAATCTTGACGAATACAAAGGTGTGCTTGTTGAGCGCTTTGGTAACCCAACGCTTGCAGATCAAACACTACGTATCTGTAAAGATGGTGCTGCAAAAATTCCAGGCTTCCTGCTACCAAGTCTTGAAGAGCTAATTGCTGATGGCGAAACTAAGGCGACTGAATCTTTTGCGCTTGTTCTTGCAGCATGGTTTGTATTTGTGAAGAATATTGTTGAAGCTGATGAGCAACTTGATGATGCAGAAGCTGAAACTGTTGCACGTCTATGCCTTGCTTCAGAAGGTAAAGCAAGCTTGTTCTATCAAGATACAGCGCTATTCGGTAAGCTTGGTATGAATGTTGAGTTTATGGCTACAATTGACAAGTGGGCTGAAGAGCTGAAAGCGAAGCCAGCACTTGATGTTGTTGCTGCATTTCTTGGTTAATACTGAGAAATGACTTAAAAAACCGGTCACTTCATTGACCGGTTTTTTTATATTATTTGTTAGTATAAGTTTCTCTTTGCGTAATATAAAACGTATCATTTTGTGTGCCACCACAAACGTTAAGACCATATTTTTGCTTAAAAATATCTGCTGCTTCATTAGATGCTTCACGGCAGTCTGCAATAGACATACTTGATAGGTCATGTTCAAGTACTAGATACCGAGAAGATGCCGATCCCTGCAGTTTGTTCCCAAACTCTGCATTAAGTAAAAAGTTATGCCCGCAAATGATCATAAAGTCTTTAAAGTGTTGTAAATTAAATCGCGGGGTCTGTGCTTCTGCGCTGTTAATTTGAGTTAGGTTCGAAAGACCTTCTTCTTTTTGAGTCGAATAACGACTTATTTCAGTGGGAATTGGCTTGAGTTGAATTAACATTATTGTTTCCTAGGATTATGCATCTTGAGCTCATAAAAAAAACCGGTTTAAAACCGGTTTTTTCAAAAGATAAAAGAAAAATTATCTAAAACGAGCAAATGAATTAAAAATGTCTTTCATTGCTTTGTGGACTTGTGGGCCAGCCTTTGAAGCCGCTTCAGGATTTCTTGAAAGTAATGCGATACCTAAAAGAATTACAGTTCGAACTGTATCACCCGCAGATTTCTTAACAGCTTGCTTGTTAGCAACAAGTGGCTCCATTGTATCCCATTGTGTCTCTTCTAAATTGATCTTTTCAGGGAGGTGCTTTTCAACTTTACTCATGACCTTGTCGTAATATTCCTTGTCGTAAGTCATGCGGGTATCGTTGATTGCATCGAATGTATTAACGCAATCTTGTACAATGGCTAAAGTCATTGCTGCAATTAAAATGTTAAAACCTAATGTGTTTGATTTTGAACTTTTACTTTCTGATTTATTGCTTTGCTCTTTATTGAGATTTTGAAGCAGTGCATCTAAATCTTGCATTGTTTTCTTTTGTGTCTCAACAAGCTCTTCGGTTTTTAATGTGCCATTTTTCAGCTGCTTTGCGAGGTCGGCTTTTAATGTAGAGATCTCGCCTTTAAATTCATTCATTTCTTTAAGTAATGAGTGGATTTGAGCTTGCTCAGTAATAGATGCTTTTTCTTGTGTTTCTTTATTGTCTGCTTCGTTATTCGTCTCTTGAGCTTGCGGCTCATTGCCTGAAATTTTTGGGCTGAAAAGCGATTGGCTTGTGCTAAACGAACGGCTTTGTATGCGGCTAGAGGTGCTTGGTGTTCTCAATGTGCTTGTTGAGGCTGTCACTGTTTGAGCTGGCTTCATTGCAGGTTGAATAAGAAGGCGACGAGATGATGTACGTGGTACATGAGTAAGCGGTGCTAAAAGTGGTGATGATGTTGGTTTCACTAGATTTGGAACGCGAGGCATGTGTTTCTACCTTAAAATATGAAAATGAACTGCAATACAAGAGCTTTAAGTATGGGGTTTTGCTTTTAATATCTCTGAATACTTTAATTTGCAATATTTAAAGCACTTGTCATAAAGAGGGAAGAGCAACGGCATCTTCACCTTACAAATAATTCGATATTTGTAAGGTGATTATTCTATGAAATGAAATAACGGAGTAACAACACTCAATAACAAATTTATAATGTTTTGGTGATAATAAATTCAATATTAGAGTTTTTTTGTCGAAGAGTATTATATGTATTTTCAATATACGAATGATCTTCACTGAATAAAAATACACAAGACCCCGTACCGCTTAATTGAGGTTGTCCATAAGGTGCTAAAATATTAAAGCAATGATCTATCTTTGGAAACATTTGACGTATTACCTCTTCAAAGTGATTGTGCGTGTATTTTTGCCAATTATTTTGATCTGGTTTTTCTAGTAGGCCATTGTCACGCTTTAAATCAGGATTTCCAAATGCGGCAGCTGTATTTACATGTTCTTGTGGAAAGGCTAGTAAAACTGAAAGCTCAGGAAGGTTAAAGGCTTCAAGCTCTTCACCAATACTTTCTGCCCAGGCATGTTGTTCAAAAATAAAAACAGGTACATCAGCACCAAGTTTTCCTGCTATATGCATGAGCTGCTGCTTTGAAAGTGGGTGATTATATATTTCATTCATAATGAGAAGCGCTGTTGCAGCATCGCTTGAACCACCGCCCACACCAGTGCCCATTGGCACAACTTTATTAATGTAAGCATGGACTGCAATATTGGAAAGACCAGCCTCAATGATAAAAGCATCAATTGCTTTATAAATTAAAT
Source organism: Gammaproteobacteria bacterium UBA6940 (assembly GCA_002450655.1). GTDB lineage: Bacteria > Pseudomonadota > Gammaproteobacteria > Pseudomonadales > UBA6940 > UBA6940. Next base: position 28,554 of record DJZY01000093.1, read on the forward strand.
TATCTTGAGGGTTTATATCGTCCATGCCTTGAATAGAAATACTGTAGTTATGCCCACTGTGTTTTTGTGCAAAGGGCTTGGCTTCAATAGATAAAGTATCGCCCCAATTTAAAAGAGCAAATAATGTTTGAAGTTGGTGGTATCCATTTGGCAGCTGTTGAACAATATGAAGACATAAATTAATTTTAATAGGGCATAGTCTCTGCAACTTCATGTAAAAAGATTCCTTAGACTCTATTTTTAGTACAAATAAAAAAGTCCTGATGACCAGGACTTAGAAAAGGTACGAATAGCAGTTTTAATTAAAGCTGTCGTAAGCTGTTTCCTGTGGAAGAGTCCACTCTTTTACAATCACTTTTAGCTTAAGCTGTTCTTCAGCATCGGCTGGAAAGCTGAACTCAAGTCTTGAGGGCAGTTTGTAGCCGTCAACAATATGAAATTCTTGCATTTTAACGCGCCAATTTTTTTGAATAAATTCAGTTGTTCCATTTGCAGCAGAGACTGGCTCAATTGGGTAGAAAGGTGCTTTTATGCCTTTAATCCAGAATTGAAGTTGCTCAACTGGAAGTGGTTCGCCAAGGGTGTTTAAAACAAGTTGCTCTTCGCTTGATGCTGTCTCTTGAGATCCATCAGCAGCAGTCATTGTCACTTCATTGCCTTTACGCTCAAGTTTGCCAATGTTTTTACCAAGAGGGCCATTGATCATGATGACGTACTCACTGCCCATTTGCTCCCAGCTTAGTTGTGCTGAACCTGATTCACTTGGGGTTTTAATGCCAATTTTAGAATCAAGGGTCCAGTAATTGCTTAAGAGGCGACGACCTTGAGATATTGACTGATCTGATGAATTACTTGTGCTTTGGAAACTGCTACATCCAGCAGCGAAGAGAAGGCTTGCAACGGCCAGTGTTTGGCCAAGAGGTTTGCAGCCGGACTTAATTTTTTCAATGATTTGCAGGCTGATAGAAAACATAGTTCTTCCGGTTACAGTAAAATGAGCTGGGGCTGACAATAAGTGCATGTTTGCTATTCTTTATATCAGCTATTTTGTCCAGCTCTATGGTAATCGGATTAAGATTATATTGGTAGTGTTTTTACATAAAACGTTTCATTGTAGCTTTAAGTATCTTAGAGTCAGGCTTTTCCTCTAAGGCAGACTTCCAAAGCATCTTCGCTTCTTCTTGTTTGTTCATCAGCCATAGCACTTCACCAAGGTGAGCTGCAATTTCGTGGTCTCTCAACATTTCGTATGCTGCAGAAAGGTAGTTGTAAGCTTCCTTCAACTTACCTTGTCTGTACTTAAGCCAACCCATGCTGTCCATTATTGGTGGGTCGTTAGGAGATAGCTCTAATGCTTTTTCAAGTAAAACCTCTGCCTCATCAAGTTGTTTGTCTTGATCCGCGAGCGCATATCCAAGGGCATTAAGAGCCGCTACGTTATTTGGTTTAAGCTTCAATACCTTGCGCAAATCTTTTTCAGATTCGTTATGTTGGTCAAGCTCACTTAATAGAATTGCTCTTGTATAGAGTAGGCTTGGTTCATCTGGAGTTGCTCCAATACTTTTACTGATGAAGTGTAATGCTTCATCGGTTTGACCCTGTTTAGCGAGCAATTCAGTTGTAAATACAGTATATAGGTTTTGTGCTTCAGGTTGGTTTTGAACGCCTTCTTCAATAATAGCGATAGCCTTCTCCATATCTGTATTTGACATGAGTGCTGCTGCCTTAAATCGGGCCTCTTGGTAGAAAGGAGAGAGGCTCACTTGAAGGAGAGTATTAATAGCCTCATCAATATCATCTTCTTGTTCTTGAATCATCGCGATTTGCAGTAGAGCTTCATTTTCCCTATAGCCTTCTTCTACAAGCTCATTAAATACGGCAAGTGCATTTTTAGTATCACCAGTTTCAGCAGATAGGACGCCGTAGGTGAGCTTTATGTCCATATCTTCTGGAAATACTTTAATAAGGTCATTGAATTCATTTTTTGCTTCTTTTAATTTTTCAGCTTTAACAAGCATGCGAGCATAATAGATGCGAATTTTTTTATTTTCTGGGTCAAGCTTTGTAAGCTTTTTCAATGCGGTAATTGCTTTTTCGTTTTGGCCTGTTTTTTCATAGGCATCAACCAGAAGAACATGGCCTGGTAAAAACTGGCTATTGAGTGTTTGTAGCTTGGTTATATCAGAAATAACTAAATTATATTGACCAAGCAAACTTTCGCTTTTTGCTTTAAGGTACCAAAGCTCAAATTCTTTGGCAAAACTGCTCTTTTCATCTTTCAAAAAGGATGTAAGGACCTGTTTAAAGGCTTCTCGTTGTGTTTCTGAAGATGCATTGAGCTGTTGCTCAATCATTAAAATATTAATATCAGTTGAGACATCAAGAAGTGCTTGAAGTGCTTTTTGTTGTTCGTCTACTGACCCTTGTCCTATTTGATGAATCAGCATTAGGTGTAAAGCATCAACATTCTCAGGTTCAACACTGAGCCATAGCTCTGTAGCATCTAGAGTTGCTTGATGAGCTTGCATGTAATTTGCAATTTTGGCGTACCTCTCAATAACCGCAGGGTCTTTGGTCATATGAGCTTGTCGCATGTAATTACCAAGTGCTATCTCAAGACGGTTTGATTTACCACCCATTTCTGCAATAAGAAGGTCATATAAGGTTTCTGGCGCAATTGTTTTTTTAGGCACTTCTGTCTTTACTGTCTCGGCGGCCATTATTTCTTTTGCTTTTTCTGGTGAAGTATCAGATTGAGGTAATGATGAACAGCCAGAAAGGGCGAGTAGGGAGAGTGTGAGAAGTTTTATCTTAAAAGAGGCGTTAGTCACAGATACTTTCCTTAATGCAGGGTATTGCCCCTTACCTGAACGGGGGGCTCAATTTAAATGCTTTGGAGTCTATAAATGCATTCTAGCCTAAAAAGACTATGTACTTGTGAACAATATGTGTTATCAAGATGATAGAGCTTGATTTTGAGCTCTATGCTCCTGTAGATGCCATAGGTTTGCAGCTAATTTAGTTGATTTAAGGCGTTTTCCCTCGAATATTGTTAAAAAGTATGAAGCATCCTTAGTTGTTGACTACCATAAATAGAGAACATTTTACGTCGTATTCAGTTCCTGGGAGAGGTAGGCACATGGCAGGCATTTTGGATTCAGTCGATTCGAGGACTCAGCTGGTAGGGGAAAACCGGCTGGAACTTCTGATGTTTAGGCTCGAGGGCCCACAGGTTTATGCTATTAATGTGTTTAAGGTTCAAGAGGTTCAAAGGCTTCCGAAGCTAACAAAGCTGCCAAAAAGCCATGAGGTTGTTGTTGGTGTAACACATTGTCGGGGACAAACTATACCTGTTATGGATTTAGCTTCAGCTATTGGTATGCCCCCTTTATCTGATAGAAGCAACGCTAATATTATTATCTCGGAATATAACCAAACAATTCAAGCGTTCATGGTTGGGAGCGTTGATCGAATTATCAATTTAAACTGGGAAGAAATTACACCTCCTCCGAAAGGTACAGGCCCGAATCATTATTTAACTGCAATAACAAACGTGCAAGAACAAATTGTTGAAATTATTGATGTTGAAAAAGTATTAAGCGAAATTAATGATTATACACTTGCAATTTCTGATGGCATTGTTGAAGAAAATATTGCCGATAAAACACATTCGATGCATGCTTTAATTGTTGATGATTCCTCTGTCGCACGTTTACAAGCGGGCAGTGTTCTTGAGCAGCTTGGAATAACGGTTCATTATGCAACAGATGGTGCCCATGGTTTAGAGACTTTACGAAGCTGGGCTGACGATGGTTTTGATTTTAGCCGACACTTTTTGTTGCTTATAACGGATGCTGAAATGCCAAGAATGGATGGCTACCGCTTAACAACTGAATGTAGAAAAGACCCTCGGCTTAAAGATATCTTTATTACCTTACATACATCGTTAAGTGGAAGCTTTAATAAAAGCATGACTGAAAAAGTAGGGTGTAATGAATTTTTATCTAAGTTTCAGCCTGATGAGCTTGCACGTCTAGTACAGCAGAGAGTGCATGCCTTTGAAGAAAAGTATGCACAGGAATAGTTTTTTGCTAGGAAACACCTGCGTGAATGATCTACTTGCTAGGTAGATCATTTTCTATATGCCCTAAAATTTTATCTACTCTCATTTCCCATGTATGTTCTTGCATAGCAAGTGCTCTCATATGTTTTTGTTCATTTGTTTTCTTTAAAGCTTCTTCACAGCGCATCACAAACTCTTCAGGTGTTGCGGCAATAGCTGCATCTTCAGGATATAGCTCCGATACTGATGGAATTGGTGTAGAGACTACTGGTAGGCCAGCTGCGACATACTCAGGTAGTTTTAATGGATTACAGTTGTAGGTCAAAGGCGTCTGAACAAATGGAATAATGCCAACATCTGCTGCCTTACAGAATTGTGGTAAGTCAGTAAATTCTTGCTCTCCTAAATAATGAATGTTGGCATGTTGAGCAAATTCATTGTCGCTCATCGAGTTTCGACCAACGAGCACCCAGCTCCAATCGGGTTTTAATGCCGCACACTTTTTCAGAAGCTCTGCATCAACCCAGTCGTGGGAAATATGGCCAAAGAAAAGAATACGAGGCTGTGGTAGCTTCAGCATAGATGCCGCGGCAGGCGTAGTATCAGACCAAGTGCTATAGAAGTTGTTAAAATCAACGCCATGAGGCATATAGAATGTATTCTGGTTTAAGGCTTTCTTATTATCGAAGAGTGACTTTGCCGTACAGAAAATACCATCTGCATACTGGCTCATCTCTTGATCCCAAGCTTTAAACTGTTCAGCGTTTAAGCCTTTAAAAGATGATTGATCATCTACCACATAGTAAATGCACTTCTTACGATCGATATGCTTAATGTATGGAAGCCAGTTTTGCGAAAAAACGAACATCAGTGGTTTTTTCATTTTCAGCTGCTTCATGGCAACAGTAATCTGCATTTTTAAAATAAGGTGATTAATCTTGTCTTTCATTGGAAAGTTTTGGAAAGGAATGACAAGAGGTGTGAGCACATGCAAGTTCGGCTGTACTTCTTTTGTGCCCTGAACAAAGTTTTTAAGTTTGCGCCAGATTCGGCCAAGATCTTCACTGGATGCTGTAGGTGCTCTAAAACCAATACTGGAAACAAAAAGTACTTTACCTTGCTGGGCTAAGCGAGTACTCAGTTGATACTTACTTGTTTTCCAGCCCCAGTCATCAGATGAGAAAAAGAGAATGTCTTCTTGTTTATTGGATTGATTGGAATTTTTTGACATAGATTCGCCTTTGATGAATAAGGTTTGCTGCTTCATTGGTTTTTTAGCTTGGTTAACAAGAGGTGCAGATGCGGTATTGGTTCAAGCTATAAGTGCTTATTATTTAAAATAGTTCTTTTTTTGAGCATCTTAAAGCTTATAGTAAAATCAAGCCTATTGAGCACTAAAGCTGAATTATCCTAGCGTAAAATCAAAAGCTTGTACATGATGCATGACATTACGTATACAAGAGATACGTCATTATTGAGCATTTTAAACGGTAAACAAAATATCTTAGCTATTTCACTATCGATTATTCAGGGAAAATACTAAGCATTGAGCTGTTAGTATTTTATGATATTGTTTTGATGTTTTTTATTTTGCTCTGAGGATTTATATGAAAGCACATTCTTTACAGACATTTGTTCGATCAATTATGCCTTTTTTGAGCAAAGGAGAAGGGCGCTCATCTTTGAATCAGGTGCAACCTATAGCTACTACTAGTAGTGCACGTGTTCGTGCAAGCTCTGCATCTGAAATAAATTCTTCATCGTTATTTGCAAGACTTGGGCGTTTAAGAGCAACGTCAGCAGATTCTGCTAGTCTAGGGCCAAGAGTTTCAGGGAATACTGCTGCGCCAGGTACGTTTGATTTTTTAAACCAAACGCAGGTGCAAAAACCTTCATCTCCAGAGAGTAGAGAGGCTTTAAATAGCTTATCAGAAGGCTTTAATGCTCTTGTAGAGCAGTATGGTCATCCAATTGATTGGAATTATTCAACAAATAGAAATGCAGTGGCAGATGGCTTCACTCTTTTAAATCAGTATCAATCAGCATTAAAAGGTATTAACCCCCATCAAGACTTTGAAGTAGCAACAAAGGCTATATTTGAGGCAGGTTCTATTATGACGGGCCTTCGTAGTGGCTCTCATTTTGTGCGTGTACCTCACTCATTTACTGATGGGCTTAATGTGAACTCCTATTTCACTGCAAAAAGCGCTATGCAGTTTGCTTTGAAGAACATGCATGATTATCCTTTAATTTATAAAAATAGCCATAAAGCTATGTGTTATGATGCATTAACTAAGGTTATGGATGAAGATGAACACGTTTCAATTAATGGTTGGAAGTGTAGTCGTGATGGCATCGAAAATGCTTTAGCAAAAACGAATGTAGGCCTTCCTGATCCTTATAGTATTGCACCAACTCCACGAGTATCTACATCTGAAAAAATTAAAGGACTTATTGGGCGTACTCGTAGTGGAACGGTGTAAAATTCATATTTTATGCAAAGCCATAGCCATCAGATGCACGATGAATCTTTTGGCTTAAAGCAATAAAAGCTTTTGCTGCAGGTGAAAGTTCTCGTACTGTGTGATGAACTATGCCTATCTCCCGTTGAATTTGTGTCCCAGGAAAGAGTGATACAAGTTCTGGGGATAGGAGGTTCTCAGGCAGAATGCCCCATCCCATCCCTGAAACAACTAATGCTTTTAAACTTGCAAAGGCATTACACTCAATCGTTTCCTTTGGTGTAATCATCATCTCATTTAAAGCTGTCGATATTTGCTGCCCGGTAAAGCTTGAAAGCGGTGGGAGTAAAGTAAGTGTGCTTGGTAAGCGTGTCATAAGTTCATGAGGTGAGTCTATCGCTGCAAGCTCGTGAGATTTATGTGCAACAAGCACAAGGCTTTCTTTAATCATAGGCTGAGCAACAAGCTTATCCATTTCTTCTGAGGGCAGGGTTACAAAACCAATATCCATCGTCCCATTGGTAATATGTGTACAGCCTTGTTCTGATTCTACAAACTTAAAAATAAGCTCGACTTTGGGATATGTCTCTTTAAAAACAGACAATATAGGAGCAAGGTAATGCTCTGCTATATGATGGCTTATGGCAAGCTTCAAAGGGCCTTGAATATCATCACCAATAGACTTTATGGTTTCTGCTGTTGACGCAACCATTGCGAGAATATCTCGTGCTTTAGGTTTGAGAAGAGTACCTGCCGGTGTTAAATGAATTTTCTGACCATCTCGATCAAAGAGTTTCTGTTGTAAGGATTGTTCCAAAGATTGAATACGACGAGAAATAGCTGGCTGAGATATATGCAGTGCATGAGCGGCTTTGGAAAATGAGCCAAGGTCTGAAACTGATATAAATGCTTTTAATTCAGGGATATCCACAAGTCAAAATCTCTTTATCTGGTTAGGTGTAGCCTTGAGAGTATTCTATTCTACACGTATTAACGATATAGACTATGTTATACCTATAATGCTCTACACAAAACTGATGAAAAGGGAGTTTTCATGGCAGAAGCAAATGCAGTTCCAGAGACAAAACCATTTTTATGGGCTTACGAAATTGATGAGACAGGACATTCTAAAGAGCTTAAGGAACCAATTATTCCGGAGAAGGGATATTTATGGTTGCACTTGGCTTATGATAACCCTGGGGCTGAAACACTGCTAGAACAGCTTCATCTTGATGAGCAAACAATTGAACAAATGTGTGCTTTAGAAACAAGACCAAAAGCAGTTGTTCAGGATAAAGGGCAATTTCTTATTTTAAGAGCGGTAAATCTAAATAAAGATTTACAGAGTACCCCTGAGTTTATGATCTCTTTACGTTTTTGGGTTGGCAATAATGTTGTCATTACCGCACGTAATTCTACTCGGAAGCTGTATTCATTACTTGATTTAAAGGAAGTAGTTGTGCAGCAGCAAGCACCGACCTCAAGCACTGACTTTGCTTTACGAATGATCGAGCTCTTAACAGATAAAATACGCAATGAAGTTGACCGTATCGAGGAAGATCTTGCAGGGCTAGAAAGTGAAGTGACTATTCATAAGCTTGGTGATACTAAAAATAGTTTGAGTGTGCTTCAGCGTGAAGCTGCCAGTATTAAACGTTACTTATCCCCCCAGAAAGAAGCGTTAGAAAATCTCTACCGACTTCAAAAATCACTTGATAATGATCAGTTGTACTGGTTAAGAGATAGTATTGAGCGTACAACTCGTTACTTAGAGGACTTAGAGCTTGTTCGTGAGCGTTCTTTGGTGCTTCAGGAGGATGTAAGAGGGCAGATAGCAGAAGAGCAAAATCAGCGTATGTATGTGCTCTCCATTGTAACTGCTATTTTCTTACCACTTTCATTTTTAACGGGTGTATTTGGGATGAACGTTGCTGGCTTGCCAGGTATTGAAAACCCGGGTTCTTTTATGCTGCTTTGTTCCTGCATGATTATTATCTCAATAATATTGCTTGGTCTAATGAAAAAATATAGATGGCTCTAATCCCTTCTTTAGCCAAAAAAAGCACCTTTTTAACAAGGTGCTTTTTTATGTCTTAGGAACTGTCCAGTAAAATTTTGAGCCCTGACCAAGTTCTGACTCAACCCAAATTTGACCACCGAGCTGATCTACTATTTTTTTACAGATAGCTAACCCTAAGCCAGAGCCAGGTGATGATGAGCGGTTAAGTCTTTTAAAAGGTTCAAATACAAGTTCTAAATTTTCAGGCTCAATACCAATACCATTATCATGAACGCAGAAAGTCCACTCATTTGATGAACCTAAAATTGTAAGTTCAATAATAGGCTGACGATCCGGTGAGCAATATTTAATTGCATTGCCAATAATATTTTGCAGAAGTTGTAAGATGAGAATTTCACTTACTTCAATGACTGGTAATACTTTATATATCACTTGTGCTTGAGTTTGATTAATACTCATTGAGAGTGTTTCGGATATATGCTGCATAATTTGATTAAGATCGGTTATTTTAGCATAGTGCGTTGTGTTATCAATTTTCGAGTAATCAAGTATATCTTTAATAAGGCGACTCATTTTAGATGCATTGTTATGAATGGAGTCAACATATGTTCCAACTTTATCTTCATTATGCTTATTCGCGTTAAGCAGGTCTGAAAACATCATTAGCTTGCGTAGAGGTTCTTGTAAATCATGGGATGCTATATATGCAAAGCGCTCCAGTTCGTGGTGAGAGCGTACAATTTCTGCCTCTGCTTTCTTTCGTTCCGTGACATCTCTTACAATACCCGTAAAGTAAATCTGGTTGTGAACTCTAATTTCACTAATTGACACTTCAATATCAAACAGGCCATTTGTTTTGTGGACGGCTTGTAAAGATCTTAGCGTACCAATGACATTTCGCTGTTTTGTTTTTCTATATCTCGTTAAGTAATCATCATGCTCTGATTTTATTTTATTTGGCATAATTATATTAATGTTACTGCCAATGATTTCTGGTTTTGTATAACCAAACATGGTTTCAGCAGCTTTGTTAATCGACTGAATTATGCCAAAATCATTGATTGTAATAATAGCTTCAACTGTGTTGTTAACAATCGACTCATTAAACTTTTTCTGATGTTCAAGTTTCTCGATTGTATTTTTAATCGTGTAGGCTAAAAAACTTATTAAAGAAACACTTAAAAGGGAAAGTAATAAATTCGCGGTATCCTGAATAAGAGATGTGTGTGTTTTTAATAAAATATAGTAATCAAGGCAAATCATTAAAAAGCTAACAACGGCTACAATGAAAATATTTGATCTTTTTTGAAAGTAAATTGCAAAAATGATGGCAGGTGCATAGATAGGTGCAACAGAAATATTTTGTGGTGTAATAACTTCAACTGCTATTGCAATAGAAATAAGTGCAATATGAGTAATAAAGTGGCTGAATGCATAGTTTTCGTTTGTAAGTTTGATTGCCTTGGCTTTTAGTGCAAGTGAGAGAAGAACAAATCCAAAAGCTGTATGCACTGCCATTTGTGTTGATTTTTCTCGTAACGCATAAGCTGATTCAATATTGAAAATATAACCACTCAGTGCAAAAAAAGCTAAAGCGTAAACGCTCAAAGAGAGAAATCGTATTGTGTTTGTTTTCTTTTTATTGTGCGGTAGAGTGTAAAGGAAGAGTCCAAGATTTACGGTTATATAGCAAAAAGCAGTTTGTGGTGACATTCTGCCTGCATGGGATGTGTTTGTAAAAATATAATGTTGGAAGAATAATTCATCTAAACCAAAGTCTTTGTCAATGTAGTATTGAAGTAATGTTAAACCAGTTATAAGAATATTGAATATAGCAATATACTGAATTGGGTTAAATGTTGATCCTTCTTTTCTAAATTTATCGGCAAATAGAATACCTAAAGCAGATGTAATTAAAAAGAAAGCAGTATTAAACTGCATTGGTACAAAAGTAGGTAGGACTTGAATTAGTGTTGGAATATTAGCTATCCAGCCAAATATGACTGTTGAGCCTAAGAGTACTGCAATAGCAAGTAATATTCGTTCAGTGATACGAAGGCTTTCATATGATTTCATAGGATTAATCTTGCTGGTTGAAAAGTAAGCAATTGAAGAATAAGGCATGTTGCTGTTTTTCTAAATATAGTTTTAGATTTGCCTCAAGTCTATTTTATAGCTGTATATTCTAGATATCTTCTTTTTAATCCTTTTTTAAGCTTAATTAATTAAAAGTGACTCGTGATTCTTTTTTAGTCAATATGCTGGTCAAAAAATGCTAGAGAGTTGAATAAATTTTATGCTAGCATGCGTTTTTTAATTTAATAACTCATCTTCTTTAAATATTTATCTTTATTAATGCCGTTTTACTAAAAGCGACCAAGATGAGTTTATTGACTCTCCATTACAGAATTTTTGGAATATAACAAAGAGAACTGCTTATAAAGTGAACGTATTTGTTGCGTTTATGAGGCTGTGCAGCTCTGTTAGTCAGGTAAAGTGTTTAATCGTCTTATTTATTTCTTGTGTGTGAAGGCGGGTGGCGCTGAGCCTTAGAGATAAGGAAAGACGATGACTCTTGTCGAATGCCCTCATTGTGCAGGCAAAATAAGTATATATGCGCGATCATGTCCAAGTTGTGGTTTAGTGCTTTCAGTTGAGTATGTAAGAGCACTTTTAACTGTTGCAGAAGAGCCTGTTAAAAAAAGTAATTTTCTCTATTTTATTTTTTTCGCTCTTTGGGGAGGGGTATTTGTTTTATTTATGGCTTTTGTTGATGTTCGCGAGCCCGAGAAGCCTTTATACTCGTCGATAGAGCAGCTGGTGCAAACAAGACAGAGCCTTATCAGTGCTTCGTTTAATCCCTATGAAGGTGGTTTGCATCGACAGCTCGGGGATATGATTAAAAGGTCATTACATAATCCACAGACATTTCGTGTTGTTGATACAGGTTATTGGGATCATGGAAATGTGCTTGTAGTGCAAATGATCTTTGAGGCGCGCAACCAATACAACGATTATTTTCAGCAGATGGTTATCGCAAAGAGTACATTGGATGGGGATCTAATCTCTGTTATATCGCCATGTTCTGTTGAAATGAATACACAAGGTCGATGTCAGCGACTATTATTTTATAGTAACTCCCTTAAAATTAAGCTTCTGAATAAGTTGCTTTTTTATTAAATAACCGACTAGGCGACTCTAGGAGCAACAAGCTATGAGATTTGCTAAGCAGTCAACACTAATAGTATGCGTTTTGATTTTCTCTAGTCTTGTTTTTTCTAAAATGAACTTGGCATCCAATGAATTTTCTGACATTAAAATATTTCGTGTTATATATGCTCATGAGTTTATCAATAGTAATGGAAAGATGAGTCTGGTAATAGATGGAGCTGTCCAAGAGGGCGATGACCTGCCAGTCGCTGGGCTTTTCAAGAGCGCTATAGCTTTTATTGGGGAAACACAAGTAGGTGAGCAGGTGTCTGATAATCTCAGCAAGGACTTTGTTGTTGCTCGTGATGCTTATTTCCAAGTTACCCGTGAAAACCAAGTAAAGGCTGATCCTCTTTATTTACTTAATGCTGGTTGGAAACCATGCTTAGTGCCCTCACTAAGTCAAGCTATTGCTACATCAGATGCGGGCTTGAAAGCTGTGAAAGCCTGGGACATATTCATTCTTAAGGGGTGCGCCACTGCACCTAATCAGTATGCATCTCTTGCAATAGAAGGTTCGAATATAACCAATATTTATTGGGTTAATGAACAGAACAAGGAAAAAGAGTTTTATGAGGTGTTAGAACGTCGTTATTCAAGACCTCATGACTATTATAAAGGTATGTCTTCACAAATTGTAGCTCTGGATAAATCTTTGCAAGCTAAGTATAAGCGTGATGATGAAAAAGCTTTTAAACGTGAGCAGGAAAAACAAAACAAAGATGTAGAAAATAAAATTGCTGAGTATAATCGACTCATTAAAAAGGCTAAAGTTAAATTTGAGAAAATCCATGCAGCTCAAGACGGTTTGTTTTTAGATGATGTCCGTTTGCAGCCATTTATTAAAGCCGCATTAGGTACTGATGAGCTTCAAAATGCTAAGCCGCTCATATTCATTAAGAGCGGCTCAAGGCATCTAGTTGTTTTTCAGGATGACGAACGTTTTACACTTACAGAAATTGTAAATACAACATTGCAAGTATTGCAGACAGTAAAGCTTCGTTGAAAGATTTTATCTAAATTGGTGCAAATAAGTCATCAATGTCATCAAGTGTAAAATGTAAGCCGCGAGCTTGATCACCTGATGTTGAATAGATACTTTCAGCAATAGATTTTTTACGTTCTTTCAGTGAAAGCATTTTTTCTTCAATTGTTGATTCTGTTGTCATCTTATAGACGAAAACAGGTTTGTCTTGGCCAATACGATATGCACGGTCAGTTGCCTGATCTTCTACAGCAGGGTTCCACCATGGATCGTAGTGGATAACTGTATCTGCTTGCGTAAGTGTTAAGCCTGTACCACCAGCTTTTAAGCTGATTAAGAATACTGGTCGTTCACCTGCTTGGAATGCATCAACCAAGGCTTGACGATTTCTCGTCTTACCTGTGAGCTTAAAGTACTTAATTTTCTCTTTATCTAAGCGCTTTGCAATTATATCGAGCATTGAAGCAAAGGATGAGAATATCAGCATGCTGCGACCTTCTTCCACAAGCGGCTCAACCAGCTCCATTAAATCTTCGAGTTTAGAGGACTGGTTGATGTTTTGTGCTTCTGGTAATGATAGAAGAGCGGGGTGACAACAAATTTGTCTTAGCTTTAATATTGCGTCAAGAATAACAATTTGCGATTGAGCTAAACCATTCTTACGAATAGCTTCTCGAACTGTATCGCTCACACTTAAACGTACAGTTTCATAAAGGTCTTTTTGTATGCCTGTAAGTTGCGAGCGGTGAATCATTTCAGTTTTCGGTGGAAGGTCTTTCGCTACAACATCTTTTGTTCTTCTTAGAATAAATGGTGCTATACGGGCTTGCAGGCGTTTTGCTTGGTCTGCATCACCACCAGTTTCAATCGGTTTTCTAAAATTCTTATTAAAGCGACGAGCAGAACCTAAAAAGCCTGGCATTAAGAAATCAAACATTGACCATAGCTCACCTAGATGGTTTTCAATAGGTGTACCAGTGAGGCAAAGCTTATGCATCGCTGGAATTTCTTTTGCAGCTGTTGCTGTTTTTGATGATGGGTTTTTAATGGCTTGAGCTTCATCCAAAATAATAAAGTGCAGGTTTGATTGTGCAAACATCTCTGCATCTTGGCGAAGAACACCGTAACTTGTGACTACAACATCATACTTTTTAATATTAATGCTCTTGCGGTTAAGGCCGTAATATTCAGTGATATTTAGGTTTGGCGTAAAGTGAGCCGCTTCTTTAATCCAGTTGGATACAACACTGGTAGGCGCAACGATAAGGCAAGGGCCTAATGGTTCTTCACGTTTCACCTTTTTCTCTTTTTCAATATGAACTTGAATATGAGATAGGGTTTGGAGCGTTTTACCTAAGCCCATATCATCAGCAAGAATACCATTAAGATCAAAATCGCTTAAAAATTGCATCCATGACAAACCATATTCTTGATAGCCGCGAAGTGTTGCTTGTAGGTTTTTAGATGGTTTTTTAGGTTCAATAGCCCCTTGCTGATTCAGCATTTCACCAAGCGCTTGAATTTTTTTGCTGCCACGCCATTCAATATTCTCTTCGCCAAGATCATTAGCAAAGTTTTGCAGCATACTTGCGTGGTAGTTATTAAGTTTAGGTTTTTTCGTTTTAGTGCCTGGCTCTAAAAGCTCGTAGAAAGTACCAATAATTTTGGAAAGACGTTTTGCTTCTATAAAAACAAATCGACCTGTTTCAAACTCGATTGGAATTTTAGCTCCATCTTCAGCTTTTGCGAGTTCATCAAGCGATGGCAGCTCGCCAAGATGCTCTAGTAACACTTTAATAAGGTCGATATTTTTATTATCAACGCTAAAGCCTAGAGATAAATCAAACCATTGGCCTTGATCTTCTGGTTCCAGGTCCATAAACCAAGAGTCATCATCAATAGTCTCAAATTTAAATTTAATTTTCTCTGAGATATCAAAGCGTGCACCAAGGGCTTCAAGTTGAGGAATATCGTACGAAAGGAATTGAATCCATTTCTTCTTGTAATCTTTGGCATCAGAGTTGCCAAACCAAAATGCTTTAGTTTGAGGGTACTCCATATTAAAGAGGTAATAATCTTGATGAGCTGAGCGCATCTTCTCTTCAAGAGGTCCCATAAACTTTTGTTCGAAAGCCTTGTCTCTTTGAATAAATGTAACTTTCTTAGAAGCATAATTAAGAATGCTATTCAGCGTAGAGAAACCACTTACAACATGATGTCCGTATTGGAAAAGAGGTTCTAGTATCTCAAATGTTTGGCCATTCGCAAGTTTAATTGGCTTCACTTTCATATGAGCTTCTGGCGAAATCTCTTGAGTTGTAATTTTTGGCAGAGGTTTAACCAGCTTCATTAAACTTTGGTCAATCAAGCTTGTATCAAGTGTATAGCCATCATCAGTTTTTGAGAGATAAACCCAGTCTTGTGCTCTTAAAGAAATAACTTCTTCGTGTGAGAGGTTTTGTAATTGGCCAATACAACCATTTTTTGTTTCTTTAGGATTTACCGAAGGTAAATAAGCAAACATAGGTGGATGTGTTGGAAGAGGGTGCACTAAAATATTTTGCGCAGGCAACGAAGCTCTTACACGAGCTTGGTATTTATGGTTGAACTCCCAATCCAGCTGGACTGTTTCATCTGGAATAGGGGAAAGCTGGCGAAGTTGCCTTTTATCGCGCATAAATAAGCGGTTAGTTTTGCTCGCAGCTTGTAATATTTGTGCGCCTGGTTCACCCATAATACGAATAGAGCTTTTGCGTTTATTTGCATTTAATAAGCTATGGTGGTGTGCAAACTGTAAAATAACGCGATCATTTTCATTTGCAAATGGCGGGATACGACCTCGTGAAGAGAGTATGCCTTGAATATTAACTGGCTGCATAAGCTGTACTAATGGTTGGGCGCTAAAGCTACCAACATGAATTTCCAGCTGAGGTGTTTCAGGGTCGGCTTCTAAAATATAAAATACTCGATTACCCTCAATGCTTTCTTGGCCTTCTTGGGAGTGCAGCTGTAAATCTGTTTGTTTTCCATCAGGAGCAGTTGTTGCCATTGCTGGAGCGGATCCAGCAGTTGCCATACCTAGGGACATGCTTTTGCTTGCATCTGCACCTAAATCGCTTGGTTGGCCTTCATAGCTATCAAACCCCATTGGTAAAATTTGGCTGATTTCACTGTCATCAAACTCATCGAGTGTCGTGAGCAGTGTTGCAAAAACGTGCTTGCAGTTGAAACCTACAGGGCAATTACAAAAGCCACGTAATATAGGCACACCAAGCTTATGTTTTGCTGGTGCAAAGCGAATATCTACCGAGTAGGTTTGATTGTTCGAGCCATCAACATCTGCACGAATCATTTTTCCGTGTTCGTCGAGTTGAATAACGCCTACATGAGCATCTTCGAAGTAAGTGACACCTCGCTTGTAATCAGCAGAGTGTTTGTATTGTTCGAGAATCTGATCGAGAGAATGCATTGTCATATGTTACCGAAGTTCTGTTTCCAGGAATAAAGTAAATCTAAAGCTTGTCTAGGGCTCAGTTCATCTACAGCTGTTGTTTCAAGAGCTGTAAGTAATGATTGCGCATCTTCTGCGCTCTGAGCTTGAGCCTCGTTAAAGAGGTCCATTTCAATTGGTGCGACTTTCACTGTCTTTTTCTTATCACTATTTTCGAGTGATTGAAGAATTTGTTTTGCTCGTCCAAGTACCGGTCTTGGAACACCAGCAAGTTGTGCTACAGCCAAGCCGTAACTTTTATTTGCAGGACCAGGATTGATATGGTGCTTAAACGCTATATGTCGTCCTTGCTCCACTGCATCAAAATGTGCATTTTGCATTTTTGGTTTTTGCTTAGGGAGCTCTGTAAGCTCAAAGTAGTGTGTAGCAAATAAGCAAAAACACTGAGATTCTTCTACTAAATGCTCTGCAGCGGCCCATGCAATGGATAAACCATCGTAGGTACTTGTGCCACGACCAACTTCATCTAGAAGCACAAGGCTTCGAGGTGATGCTTGGCGTAGAATTTGAGCAGTCTCAGACATCTCAACCATAAATGTGGATTGACCTGCCGCCAGGTTATCTCCAGATCCTATACGTGTAAAAATTCTGTCCAGCAAGCAAACTCTTGCGCTTTCCGCTGGTACAAAGGAGCCCAAGTGTGCCAGATACATGATTAATGCAGTCTGACGCATATAGGTCGATTTACCACCCATATTTGGACCAGTAATCAAAAGCATGCGAGGCTGATCTTGTGTTTCACTTTGCTGTAGATAAATTGAATTAGGCGTAAAAGGTGCTTGGTTAAACGCTTCAACGACTGGATGTCGACCTTTCTCAATTTCAATATCCAAGCTGTCAGTTAGCTCTGGCTTTACCCATCTATATTGATCTGCACAGACTGCAAAACTACAACAAGTGTCTAAGAAACCTAATGTGTGTGCATTTGCTTTTAATGCATCTGCAAATCCAGCTAAGTATGAAAGTATTTCTTCATACAGCTGCTTTTCTCGCGCTAGCGCTTTTGAGTGGGCGCCTAGCACTTTATCTTCGTGTTCTTTAAGCTCTGGAATAGTAAAGCGCTCAGCATTTTTTAATGTTTGACGTCTGATGTAATGCGCTGGAGCTTTGTCAGACTGTGCTTTGGATATCTCAATAGAGTATCCAAAAACTCGGTTGTACTTCACTTTGAGCGATGAAAGTTGAGTTGCTTCTCTTTCGCGCTCTTCCAATGTCACTAGAAAATCTGTGCCATTCGTATGTAGCTGTCTATATTCATCAAGGTGCTCATCAAACCCGTCAGCAATTACACCACCATCTTTAATCAGTAGCGGTGGCTCTTCTTGAATTGCTCTAGCTAAGTAATTTTGAACATCTTCAAGTGCATTAAGGGTATCGGTTTGTTGAGCAAGCTGTGGTTTTAAGTCTAGTAGCTTTTTAATGTTTGGAATTGTTTCAAGGGTTTGTTTTAGGCGAGTTAAGTCTCTTGGACGAGCCTGACCAAGGATAATGCGCGTTGTAATACGCTCTATATCGCTAATTTCATCAAGTTGAGTTGTAAGGCGCTCAAAGAAAAAATCTTCTAGTAATGCTTCAATAACTTGTTGTCGAGCTAAAATAGTCGATTCTTGCCTTGAAGGGTGAAGCATCCAGTGGCGTAATAATCGCTTACCCATTGGTGTTTGCGTTTTATCAATGACCTTAAAGAGAGAGCTATCCATTTCAGCACTTGTACTTTGAAATAGCTCAAGATTCTGTGTTGAAGCTGCATCAATAATTAAATGTTCATTTGGAATAAGTGTTTGCAGGTCATTAATGTGTTCAAGATTAGAGTGCTGCATTTCTTGGGCGTAATGAAGTACAGCTGCGGTTGCGCCTGTAGCTGCTGCAAGTTGGTCGCAGCCAAAGCTTTTTAAATCTTGAGTATTAAATTGTTGGCATAACTGTTTATAAGCGGATTGTGGTTCAAAGTGCCAATCAGCCATTTGTCGTAAAATGTTTTGATTAAAGCTTGGTGGTAGGCTGTTTTGAATTTGACTGCCTTCAGGAATAATACACTCTACAGGTCTGCGCTTTTGCAGCTCTTGCCAAATATAATCTTGGTTTTCTGATTCTACACAGCTAAGTTGGCCTGTGCTGAGCTCAAGAAAAGCTGCGCCAAACTGGCTTTTATGCTGATATAGACCGCATAAGAAGTGTTGATCATGACCATCCATTAATGCTTCATCAATGATAGTGCCAGGTGTTACAACTCGAACAACTTTACGCTCCATTGGGCCTTTGCCATTAGGATCACCAATTTGTTCGCAGATTGCAACGCAATAGCCTTGCTTGACGAGTTTAGCAAGGTAGCCTTCAGCTGCATGAGCAGGAATGCCTGCCATTGGAATAGGGTTGCCGCCAGATTTGCCACGGGCAGTGAGTGTGATGCCAAGAACCTTAGAGCTTGTTTTTGCATCGTCGTAAAACAATTCGTAAAAGTCGCCCATGCGATAAAATAGCATTGTGTCTGGATAGTTTGCCTTGAGTTTTAGATACTGTTGCATCATTGGCGTGTGGGCAATTGCTTCCGTCATGGTGGCACCTTTGAATATTTATTTAAAACTTGTCCGTAAACTTCAATCCACAAAGTCGTCTTTATCTGATTAAGCTTGTGATACACATTTGCCCAAGCAATATGGATATACAAAAGACTTTGCTTTTATGTTGTTGTCTTGAAAAAAAACAGTTGTCTATTCTAACCCGATAATTGCCTAAGAGCGAACATAAGCTGAGCACTTATCTATAAACTTGTGTCGCATTCTTTTTTAGCTGCCTAACTTCATTGAAAAACAGAGGTATACTCTTCATTTTTCTAGAGCTGATTTCTTCTATTGAGCTCTCAAGGCTTCGCTTGCTTATGCTTACTCGACCTTGAGCCCAAAAGGATGCATAGTATATCAGAACTTAGGCTACAAAAAGAGCCCAAACGGGCAGCAATTCGGAAATTTGCGTTTTTTAAAGAGGTGTTAGTGGAACAACTGGAACAGAGTTTACTCAACGAATTTAAGAATCATACTTTAGACCTCAAGAGTATTCGTCGAATAGCTGTAATGCGTATGTCTGCGATGGGGGACTGTATACTTTTGCAGCCAACAGTGTTGCGCATTTTAAAGCATTGCCCTCATGTTGAAATTGACTGGTTTATTGATAAGGCTTGGGCGTCTTTATTTCCAAAGATTGAGCGCCTTAATTTGATTCCTATTCCAAAGCCTCGCAGTATTAAAGACTATTTGACCCTTAAAAATACAGTATTTAATCAGGAATATGACATCCTGCTTGCAATGCAGGCAAGTTTTAGATCTAACCTTATGTACACGTTTATTAAAGCACCACTGAAAATTGGCTTTGATAAAAAGCGTGCAAGAGATGGTCAGTGGCTCTGGACAAATGCCAGAATTCAAGCTGGTGAAGATCATTTGTGTGATGGATTTGCTCGGTTTGCTGATGCATTAAACATTCCCGAAGAGCCAAAGCTCTGGAATATCGTTACAGCTGAAAGTAATGAACTGCCTGATGTGATTAATCAAACGGTTGAAACTGGTCGTCCAATTATAGGTATCTTGCCAGCAGCAAGTAAGCTGGAGCGGACGCCAGAGCCAAGTTTCTGGGCTGCGTTTTTAGAGTCTTGGAAAGAGCAGTTGGAACCTGGTCGAATTGAGCCACTGTTTGTGATTCTTGGCGGGCCGAGTGCTACGGAAGCAGAGCTTGCCCAAGATATCTTAAATATAAATGCAGGCAGTGTTGATATGCTTAACTTTGCTGGTAAGACAAGTTTGCCAGTTCTGGCAGGTATTATTAAGCAGTTGCAGGTGCTTATATCACCGGACTCTGGTCCTGCACACTTGGCAAATGCGCTGCATACGCCTGTAATAGGTCTTTATGCTGTAGCGCCATCAAAACTGTCTGGCCCATATAATTTTAGGCATTTAACTTTTGATTGCTACGAAGAAGCTGTAGAAAAGTATCTCGGATTAAGTGTTGAAAATACAAAGTGGGGTACAAGGGTTCACAATCGTGCCGCGATGAGTCTTATTGAGCCAAGTGCTGTTGTGGCTCGAACACTTGAAGTCTTAAAGGTTGCTGGCGTTCCGGTGGAATGAATGGACTAACGTAGCTCAAAAAAAAACCCGCGTGAAGCGGGTTTTTTTTTGAGCTGAAAATCAAATTACTTGATTTTAGCTTCTTTAAACATGCAGTGCTTACCAAGCTTCTTGTCGAATTTCTTGATAGAGAACTTGCCTGTCATTGTTCTTTTGTTTTTAGTAGTTGTGTAGAAAGTACCAGTACCTTCTTCAGACACAAGACGAATTTTTTCTCGGTTGCTTGCCATGATAATTCCTCAATCGGTGAATAATGACCCGTAAATAATGTCTGCTATAGGATTATTTACCGTCAAATCTATTGATCCAGCTTAGAATTATTGATGTTGTGGATCAATGCTTCAGCCAAATCGTTTAAACATAACGAAAAAAGTTTTTGCCTGTTCTTTATAATCTCAGTGCTTAGAGTTCGATAAGACTGCTAGACAGCACTTGTTGTATTGAGATTCAATAAAGAGTAGGCAAAAGCTACTTCAATTCATAATGGTATATGAAAATCTAGATTAGATCTTGTGACCTTGCTTACGTAGGTCAGCTAGAACAGATTCAATACCGTTTTTGTCGATAGTCTTAAGAGCTTTAGTAGAAAGTCTTAATTTAACGAAACGCTTTTCGCTCTCAACCCAGAAGCGGTGAACTTGTAGGTTTGGAAGGAAACGACGCTTAGTTTTGTTGTTAGCGTGAGAAACATTGTTGCCAGTAGTGGCTCTTTTGCCTGTAATAATGCACTTTCTTGCCATGGGGAATTACTCCGAATCTTTCAAAATTGTCTTGGCATGAGTTTATACCAAGAATAGGGCCGAGATGCAAGTTTTATCGACCTCTCACCTGCATAACAATGCGACTTGCATTGCTTAGCTGTGATAAACGTCAATACTGATCTCAGTCTCAGGAAATAACTGCTGCCAAGTGAGTTGTTGAGCGAAAAGTTTATTCGATTCTGACTCAAGTGTCGACCAAAAATGATGCTCATCAAAAATATGTTGAGAAACTGGCAGCAAAGGCGATAGATGTGTATGAATCCAGCGCTCAACAACCTGAACTTGCAATGGATCGCAAAGTGCCGTGATGATAGCACCTGCTTGGCCAGACTGCCAGTTCATCCAGCTTAATTGTGTGTGCTCATAAAAACTATTACTGATTTCTTCCATAAGGCGAAGCGTGAATAATAGGTTTGGTAAAGATGCTATGACATTACGGTAGTGTTTCAAAGGTGCAATAGCTGAAAGGGTAAGGACAGCCATTGGTTTTTGAAAGCTTGTTTGAAGTCCCAGCTTATTGAAGAGGCGTAACCAATCCCGAGATGCTTCAAAAGCCATACGCCACAGTCTTGATAGAAAGAGATGGATTTCTTCACCACTCGGATCTTCCCCTAGATGAAGGTTACGGTCAGCACGGCGACGAAGAGAAGTAAAGTCTCGGCTTGTATTTGGTGATAGTCGAATAAGAGAGTGGCGCTCAAAGCATTCAAAGGCATCACAAATCACAAATATATCTTCAGTGACTTTTGATTGATTCAAAATATTTGGGACATTCCATTCGTGAGAGTGTGCGAACATGTTGAGCTCCTTGCGTTAGCGAATCAGCATCACCTCTTGATAGTCAACATTGAGGTTTCTTCTGATCAGGCTTCAGTTAATTTGCTAATGCCATCTGAGGCATAAATATTTAAAAATTCCGTTTAGTTAGATTTTTCAATCTTTTAAAAAATCGAGTGATTCAAAAATACGTTTTTCAAAAAAAAAAACAACCTTTTTAAAATATCGTTTCGATCTATGAAAGCCAGATTTTGAGACCTTTTTGGACTATGGGATAAGTCTGTGGATATCTTGTTGGTAAGGTGTCTACAGAATGTCTACAGCTTGTGTTTTTGCTGTGTGTTTGATCGAAGTGGCTAATTAAGAGGGATTTAGAGTGGAAGCTCTACCGTGACTAAAGTGGTTGTTTTAGTCACGGTGTGAGGCTGAATTAGCTATTTTGGCTAAGAAGCTCTTTTTTGGTGCGCTAAAAAAGTAAGGGTAAAACCTAGCGTGGTTGCTAAAACAATGCTCGGACCAAGAGGCCAATCGAACATACCTGCGGCAGTTGTACCCAGAATTGTAGCTATTATGGCGTAAATAGCTGAAAGCACAGCCATATGCTCTGGGCTTTTTGCGAGGAGGCGAGCGCTTGCCGCAGGTGTAATTAAGAGCGCGGTAATAAGGAGTACTCCCACAAATTGCATGCTCAAAGCAATAAAGAAAGCGATTGCAAGCATAAGCCCAAAACGAAGGGCATGAACAGGGTGGCCTTCAACCTGTGCTAAGTCTTCATCAATAACCCAGCTTGTGAGTGAGCGCCAATAGGATGTAATGAGAAGGAGCAATACTGCTGAATAGCCAAAAATAGTAAAAACATTACCCCATGTTAGCGTTACAAGATCCCCCAAAAGTAGGTTGTGCAGGGATTTGCCTTGTATTGGATGCACTGCAAGCACAATTAAGCCGAGAGACAATGCGCCATGGGACATAATGCCAAGAAGGGTATCATCAGCAAGGGTTTTTTGTTTTTGAAGAAGCGCTAATGTTGTTGCAATAATTAAGCAAACACCAAGTACGCCAAGTGTTGGGCTTAGGCTAAAAACAGTACCTAGGGATACGCCAAGTAATGAAGCATGGGCTAAAGTATCACCAAAATAAGCCATTCTTCTCCAGACGATAAAGCAGCCTAGAACGCCGCTGGCAGCAGCTAGGCCTACACCGCCTAGCATAGGGATGAGCAAAATTGAAAATAAGGAAAAGTCGAAGGCTATGTCCGGCATGTGTTAGTTCCGAGTAAATCCGTGATTGTGATCATGTCTATGGCGATAGAACGCAAGATGCTCTGATGACTCTAAGCCAAAGAGCTTTAAGAATGCTGGGTTCTGTTGAATCTCATGAGATGAGCCTGAACAGCATAGGTGTTTATTAAGGCACATAATGTGATTAGACTCTGACATAACGATATGTAGGTCGTGAGAAACTAGAAAAATACTAATTTTTTGATTTCTTTGAATATCATAAAGTAGGGCATAGAGCTCTTCTTGCCCTTGCAGGTCTATGCCTTGCATTGGTTCATCGAGTACAAGAAGTTGTGGATCGCCAAGTAATGCTCGTGCAAGTAAAAGTCTTTGGCGTTCACCACCAGATAACACTTGGACAGACTTTTTCAGCAGGTGTCGAACTTGCGTAAGCTCGAGAGCTTTATCGAGTTGTTCTTGTGTTGTTCTGCGGCCACTCTTTAGAAATCGTTCCGCTGTCATTGGAAGGCTTTGTTTTAGATTGATTTGTTGTGGTACATAACCAATAGTTAAATCTGAGTGGCGTTGAATTGAACCAGATGTTGGTTGGGCTAAACCCACTAACAGCCGTGTAAGAGATGTCTTACCTGCGCCATTTGGTCCAAGAAGCGTAATGATTTCAGCTTTTTTGATAGAAAAGCTAATATTTTGAACGAGT
Organism: Gammaproteobacteria bacterium UBA6940; assembly: GCA_002450655.1. Lineage (GTDB taxonomy): Bacteria > Pseudomonadota > Gammaproteobacteria > Pseudomonadales > UBA6940 > UBA6940. Next base: position 52,402 of record DJZY01000093.1, read on the forward strand.
TCTTCTGTGCCAACTTTGAGGTAAACATTATGAAATTCAACAAGTTTTTCATCAGATATTGATGTGTTAGAGTTCATTGGCATAATTTGCTCGTTATCTTAACCTTGTAATTCTCTTCGTCTGAGATCAATATGTCAGGACGTTTTCAAACTTGCTACAGAGTATCAGTAAGTACGCTTTTTGGCGATAGCTATACAGCAAAGTATTGATGATATAGTGCGATGTTTATATTAGAAACGTTGCCTAGGTGAGTAGCAAGTACAATTCTCTTTATAACAAGCCTAATTCTCTTGAAAAGTAGTGCCACCGTGCATGATGAGCACGGCATAAAGTGTAAGGTTTATTAAACTTATGAAAATTAATCATATTAAAAAAATGACAAAAGCGATAGCAGCTCTGGCTCTGTTTGCTTCGACTTCAGTGGTCCAAGCTCAAGATGATATGTTGGCAGCACTTGCCATTGAAAAAACAGCTGGCTATGAGCAAGAAACTATTTCTAGCCAGATTCAGCAGACTCACGGCGAGCCTATTAGCATATTGACGAGTATTCGCCCCATTGCACTTTTAGTCGATGCTGTAATTCCTCAAGAATATAAAAGCGCTTGGAATGTTCAAGTGCTCGTGCCTCCTCAAAGCTCAGTGCATGACTATCAACTTAAGCCTTCCGATGTTGTGAAAATGAAGTCAGCCCAGAAGATGTTTTGGCTTGGAAAGGGGGCAGAGCCTTCATTTGCAAAGTCTGTTGAGCGTTTCAGTATTAATGATGCACCTTTTACATCTGCTCATTTGCACTGGCTCTTAGTGCAAGGAGATGAAATGGAGCTTGATCATCATGGCCATAATCATGAGCCAGGAAGTCTTGATCCTCATATTTGGTTAAGTCTGCCTGATGCTCCAAAGATGTTGACATATATTGCGAATCAACTAGAGCAAACACTTGCTGATACATCTTTACTCAAGCAGAAAGGGTGGAGTGATGCTCAAATAAAAGCGCAAAAAGCAGGTATTAAAAAAGGGTTGAAGCTTGCGTTAGCTGAGCAGCAGCGCTTGATGAAGAGTATTGAGAGCCTGAAAAAGTCATCATGGTCTTATACAAAGTACATTTCTTTCCATAATGCATTTGCTTACTTAGATGATGCCTTTCAAGTTGAATCCTTAGGCTCTTTTGTACAAAACCCTGAAGATGGTATTGCCCCTCGTCAGTTGCAGAAATTGCAGCAAGTTGTTGAAGATGAAGAAGTAGGTTGTTTATTTGTAGAACCTTCTGCGGATGGCCGTCGTATTACCTCACTCTTGCCAGATCATTTTAAAGTGGTGGACTTGGATATTCTTGCAATCTCGCTTCCACAAGGTGTGGACTGGTCTGGCTACTGGGAATACGTAACGGAACAGCTACAAATTTGCTTTAGTAGTCCTGCAATAGATGAAAGTATGCTGTTAGACGGCGATAGCACAGCCGTTGAGGAGGAGGCTCGACCTCAAGAGCGAGAAGAACGTATTTTAGATAAGCTTAAGTTCTTTAAATAATAAAAAAAGGCTGCCTTTGGTGAAGTGCAGCCTTTTTTAATGGGTGGTATTTTTTAAATTTTAAATGTATCACCAAGATAAACACGGCGCACATTTTCATCTGCGAGCACTTCGTTTGGCGAGCCGTGAGCAAGCACCTTGCCTTCACTCACAATATATGCCACTTCACAAATATCTAAAGTTTCACGTACGTTATGGTCGGTAATTAGAACACCAAGGCCGCGCTCTTTCAGCTGGTTAATGATATCTTTGATATCATTAACCGAAATAGGGTCAACACCAGCAAAAGGCTCATCTAACAAAATAAACTTAGGGTCGCTCGCTAGAGCTCTTGCAATTTCAACACGACGTCTTTCGCCACCAGATAAGCTCATTCCCTGGCTGTCTTTTATGTGCTGAATATTAAAATCATCGAGAAGTTGATTGAGTGCTTCCTTTTGTGCTTGCTTGGAAAGGTCTTTTCTTGTTTGCAATATCGACATAATATTCTCAGATACAGTCAGCTTTCTGAAAATAGATGGCTCTTGCGGTAAATAACCTACGCCTGCAAGGGCACGACCATGCATGGGTAGGGCAGTAATGTCTTCATCATCAATAAAAACTGAGCCAGCATCCTGAGGAACTAAGCCCACAATCATGTAGAAGCAGGTTGTTTTGCCTGCACCATTAGGCCCTAAAAGGCCAACCACTTGGCGGCTCTCAACTTGCAGTGATACATCTTTAATAATTTGCCTTTTTTTATAGGCTTTTGCGAGGTGAGATGCTGACAGCTGTGCCATGCGACTTCCTTATTGTTCTCGAACTGGTAAAACGATTTTAACACGCTGGTTTTCTTCACCAGACTCTTGCTCTGCTTGATTAGACTTAGCAATGATTTTTCTGCTTTCAATTTGATATTCTATTGTATGGCCTTCAAACAGAGTATCGCCTTGAGTAATTTGGGCTTTGCCTTCAAGCTCAATAGACTTTGTTACAAGTTGATATGTAATAGTCTGGGCTTCGGCATTTAATGAATCTGCTTGGTTTGGCTTAAGTTCTTCTTTTGGGATTTTCTGAGAAAAATAGGCAGGGTTGCCTGATGCTACAACCTTGCTAATGCCATCATTTTCACGAAAAATCTCTAATTTATCGCATTTAATTTCTAGAGCACCTTGTTTAAGCTCCACGTTGCCTGTGTAGGCTGCCCAGCCTTTAGGCTCATCAATTTCTGCATCGTCAGCGGCTATAGAAAGTGCGCGATCATAGTCTTCATTATCTGCAAGGGTTGGCATGGCTGCGCTCAAACCTAAAGCTAAGATTAAGAGTGAAAAAGGCTTCATTTTTTTCATGATGATTAGTTCCGTGATGATTCTTCAGGAAGGTAAATAGCTCGAACGCCGTCAACAAGCTTCAGTGTGCCGCTTTCCACATTAGTTTCAAAGCCTCCAGCAGTGACTTTACCTCTCGGAATTTCCATTTTTATTTCTGATTGCGCCTGAATTGACTCTTCTTCAGGGTAGAGTTTGAGTTCATTCGCCTGCATCGAGATATATCGATTACTCATGCTGGCAAGCTGAACATCACCTTGCAGTACTAGCATTTCTTTTTCACCTGCTTTGCGCAAGGCTTCGCCGCTTTCTGCTGTGATGTGCCAAGACTGGTCTGATTTATCTGTGATATCAATAATAGGGGCTTCAAAATATGTCGACTTTGATTCAATAAAGTGAGACAGGGTTTTGCTTTTTATATCAACACGAACAACTGCTTCTTGTTTATTTGGATTTGACTGATCTTTTGCGTCTTGGGCTTCACTTGGCTTGAAATCCAAGTAGCGGGCTTCTGTTACGTAAAAGTCTGGCGCTGCATCGCGAGGTGATATTTGCACTTCTCGCTGTTGCGTGTTTTCAATCCAGTGAATCATTGTCAGCCCATATGCGCCAAGCAGTGTGGCGATCACTGCTGCAATAATACGAGCATTGGATGTAAATTTAATCTTAAACAATTGTCGAAGCGGTAGTTTGGGCACCAGAGGTCCTTTTTAGCGCAAATGAGTTATATATTAAAATGATGGAAAAGTAATTGTGCCTATTATTTACAATAGTGAGTGTATTTTACACCTTTTTCAACAAATTACTTTTCGATTTCAAAGGATTTGAAAAGTAATTTGTGAATGATGCTATGAGTAGCTGGTACTAAAGGCCTGCGTGAAGAACGTTAAGCATGTTGAAAGCGCCAACAGGCTTCTTATTTTTGTCTGTAACGAAAAGGCCGTTGATATTGTTATCCTGCATAAATTTTACAGCTGTTGCAGCAAGAATACCTGATTCAAGGGACTTAGGGTTCATCGTCATGTGATCATCAACAACGGCTGTTGGTATATTTATATTTTTTTGCAGTGTGCGACGTAAATCACCATCTGTATAAATGCCAATTAACTGGCCGCTGTCATTAATGATACCTGTCATACCTAATGATTTTTGTGTCATTTCTCGGAGTACATCATCAAGTAGAGCACCGCTTTGGACAATAGGAAGCTTATCGCCAGCAACCATAATATCTTCCACGCGAATTAATAGAGACCGACCAAGTTTTCCTCCAGGATGTGACATTGCAAATTCTTCTGGTGTGAAACCACGGGCTTCTAATAGGGCGACAACGAGTGCATCCCCCATGACAATTGTTGTGGTTGTACTGGCAGTTGGGGCTAGATTCAAAGGGCACGCCTCTTGCTCTACACCAATATTAAGGGACACTTGTGCATGCTCGGCTAATGGTGAGTCGAGATTGCCTGTCATCGCAATGATTTTAATACCGCGACGTTTGAGTGTTGGCAGAATTTGGAGAATTTCAGTGTTGTTGCCTGAGTTTGAAATGCCGATCACTATGTCGTTTGGCGTGATCATCCCCAAATCGCCATGTATAGCTTCAGCAGGGTGAACAAAGAAGCTAGGTGTGCCGGTACTTGCAAGGCTTGCAGCGATTTTCTTACCAACATGACCGGACTTGCCCATGCCAGTAACAACGACGCGACCAGGAGAGTTAAGGATTAATGAGCAGGCTTGAGCAAATGGCTCGCCAATTCGGTCAAATAAAGCATTAATGGCATCCAGTTCAATTTGAATGGCTTTTTTGCCTGATGCTATAAAGTCCAGCGAATTCATAGGGGCTCCATGGAAGTTCATTTTCAATTCATTGCAGCTGGCCTATCGTAACATTAGTCACTCTGAATATGAACGATAAAACCAAAACTACAGCTATTTTAGCTATAACTATAGATTACAGTGATATAGCGTGGTCATTATTGAAGAGAATTTTACGGAGTAAGTCTGAATTCGTGTTGAATAACACTTATAAGTCATTGAATTTAACAATCAAAGCGCTCAGTTGCAGTTTAAGGCGCAAATCGTGTACTTTAGCGGCTATGCTAATTGCACACAAAGGCAAAAAAATACATGAAGTTAATATTTTTTTGAAGCCTTTATTCCATTAAGCACTAAGGGGAATTTTATGATGTTTAGTCATTTCAACGGGTTAAAAAGCTTTGCTAAGGTTTTGCCTGCATTTGTTGCATTGACAGCTGCCTTCTCACCTGTAAGCTATGCTGCAGAAAATACGACAGAAGCACAGGTCCTTGTTGAAAACAATCCTGATACGTCTCCTGATATTCTTGTTTCAAAGGCAAGTGATGCGCTCATCGAGCAAATTAACAGTGCAAGCGCAGAAGATAAGGCTTTAGGTCTTGCCTTTTATGAGCATGTTGTTGAGCAAACTGTTGGTCCATTTGTTGATTTTGAGACAATTGCATACCGCGTTATGGGGCGAGACGTGTATGATAAGGCGTCTGATGATCAACGATCTGCTTTTGTTGAAACATTTAAGCAAAGTCTGATCAGAACATATGCGAAGGGAATCTCTACGTATAACGACCAATCAGTTAAAGTTGCACCTTTTGATGGTGCCGTTACTAAAAACGGTACAACACGAGCAAAAGTGGAAGTCATTATTCAGCCTAAAGGTGGTAAGCCATTCCCAATCGTGTACTCCATGTTCAAAAATGAATCAAAAGGCTGGATGCTTGAAAATATGCATCTTGATGGCGTTAACGTAGGTAGTACTTTTAGAAATCAATTTACACAATCGATGAAAGATCATAAAAATGATCTGGATCAAGTTATTCAATCTTGGGGAGCGAGTTCATGACGCAGTTAAACAATGAGATTATTCAGCAGAAACTACGAGAAAAAATCAGTGATGCTGCTGAAATCCGTGTTGCTTTTGATGGTAGTAAGGCGCACATCATTGTTGTATTAGAAGCGTTTGCAAGCATGCGCAGAATACAGAAACAACAACTTATCTATGGTGCTCTAGAGGCTGAAATCGCAGATGGTTCAATTCATGCTGTGACAATGGAAACATTGACGCCAGAAGAGTGGGATAAGGTAAAAATGTTCAGATAAAGAACTTTCACCGCAGCGGTTCGGTCTTACCTGAAGCGCTGCAGTGATTTTGCTTCATTTTTGAGTCTGAAAATAAGTAGAATATTGCAAAAGGACAATACTGATGGTGTCCGGAAGTTCAGCTTGATGTTTTCTCTTCATTCTTTCCTATCTGCTCTCCATTACGTATTCTAATCCTCGTTGACTTCTCTTCTTTTTATTAAGTCACTGAGATTAAATTGCATTCATTTTCCAAGCATATAATTTTATCTGTATAACAGCTTGGATACTTTAAAATATAAAACAGGGGTTCTGGTGGAAAAGTTCTTAATTCGTGGTGGTGTACCACTTCAAGGTTCTGTGCGTGTTTCAGGCGCAAAAAACTCTGTATTACCAATTCTCGCTGCAGGTCTTTTAGGGGACTCGCCATTAATGGTTCAAAATGTGCCTCGTCTTGTTGACGTTGTTACAATGATCAAGCTCATTGATAAGCTTGGTGCTAAAGTGCGAGTAGGCGTAGAAAATGAGGATTGTCAGTGTCAGTTTGATGATGCAAGTGACCCTCTACGAAATGAGCAAAGCCTAGAAAAACTAATTGATTTGGTTTGTTCAACTCAAGAGAATGCACCTCTTTGTCTTAGCATCGATGCATCTGTTCTGCATAATAGAGATGAAGGTTTAGTGGCACCTTATGAGCTTGTGAAGACTATGCGCGCTTCTATTCTTGTTCTCGGCCCATTACTTGCTCGTTTTGGTGAAGCAAAAGTATCTTTACCTGGTGGATGTGCTATTGGCAGTCGTCCTGTTGATCTGCATATCAAAGCCCTTAAGCAAATGGGTGCTGAGATTCAAATCGCTGATGGCTATATCAATGCAAAAGCACCAAATGGTTTGAAAGGCGCTCGTATTTGCTTTGATCAGGTAACTGTAACTGGTACAGAAAATATTCTGATGGCTGCTGCTCTCGCTGAAGGTGAGACAGTGCTTGAAAACGCTGCTCGTGAGCCTGAAATTGTTGATTTGGCAAACTGCTTACGTGCAATGGGTGCTGAAATTGAAGGTGATGGTACAGCTCTTATTCGTGTTAAGGGTGTTAAATCCCTGAAAGGGACTCAGCATCGAGTTATTGCTGATCGTATTGAAGCAGGTACATTCCTTTGTGCTGCCGCAGCAACACGTGGCTCAGTTATTCTTGAGCAAGTAGATCCTGCAGCATTAGATGTTGTTCTTCTTAAGCTTGAAGATGCTGGTGCGATTATTTCAACTCAAGGCAATCAAATCTCTCTTGATATGCAAGGTAATCGCCCTAAAGCTGTAGATATTCTTACAGCGCCACACCCAGGTTTCCCAACTGATATGCAAGCACAGTTCATGGCGATGAATTCTGTTGCTGAAGGCACTGCTACGATCGTCGAAAAAATCTTTGAAAACAGATTTATGCATGCTACTGAGCTTAACCGTTTAGGGGCTCAAATTAAGATCAATGGCTCTACTGCAACGGTTAAAGGTGTTGAAACATTAACGGGGGCGCCAATTATGGCAACAGACCTTCGTGCATCTGCAAGCCTTGTTATAGGTGCTCTTGCCGCTGAAGGGCAAACTGAGATTCATCGTATCTATCATATTGACCGTGGATACGAGCATATTGAGTCTAAAGTTCGCTTATTGGGTGGCCGTATCGAAAGATTGAAGGCATAATAGTACACATCATTTTTGAAGATTGCTCTTAGAGCAGTCTCAGCAAGCATATTGAGGTCAAAGAATGTTTCGTTTTGCACTATCTAAGGGGCGTATCTTAAAAGATACATTGCCACTATTGGAAAAGCTGGGAATTCAGCTTGAAGATGATCCTGAAAAAACACGTAAGTTGATCATTCCTGCCCATATGCCTGCACGTCCTGATTTAGGTATTAAAGCTACAGACTTTGAAATGTTCGTGCTGAGAGCGACCGATGTACCTACATTTGTACAGCATGGTACAGCTGATTTTGGATTTGTTGGTAAAGACGTTTTACTTGAGCATGGTGCTGATGGCATCTATGAGTTGCTTGACCTTCATATTGCAAAATGCCGACTGGTTGTTGCGGAAATGGAAGATGCATTACCTCGCACTCCAGGCCAACCACTTAAAGTGGCTACGAAATTCGTGAATATTGCTCGACAGTATTACGCGCAAAAAGGTGAGCAAGTTCAATTGATTAAGCTGTATGGCTCTATGGAGCTGGCACCGCTTGTACAGCTTGCAGATAAAATCGTTGATATTGTTGATACAGGAAAAACTTTAGCTGCGAATGGTCTTAGAGCAACAGAGCATATTGCAGATATATCAACTCGCTTAATTGCAAATGGCGCTACTTATAGACGTGAGCATGCACAAGTGATGGCGCTAATGAATAGCATCAGGCAGCAGCTATAGTCTTTTCCAATTGGTCTATTTGTATTATCAACGCATTCCTGAAATAGGTTGCTGTATAGTTAAAAGTCTCAAGAATAATATGGAGTTCCATTCATGATACGTCGTCTCGACATTAACAGTGATTCATACAAAGATGATCTGGCCGCATTGGCTGCATCCAGTCCTGTTGCCCAGATCGAAATTCAAAACAGAGTTTCAGCAATTCTGGAAGATGTGCGTACTCATGGTGATACGGCACTTTTAAAATATGCGCAAGATTTTGATGGCGTTAAAGCTGAAACTGCTGCAGGCCTTGAAGTTGATAAATCACTTCTAGAAAAAGCCCTCAATGAAATTGATCCAGAGCTTAAAGCTGCGCTTGAAACTGCTGCACAGCGTATTCGTGATTATCACCAGCATCAGCAAGAAGGTGTGAGTCGTGGCGATTATGAGTTTGAAGACCAGTATTTAAACCGTTTTTGGCAGAAAACAATACCAATGGATAAAGTTGGTTTATATGTGCCAGGCGGTAAAGCATTTTATCCGTCAAGTGTTTTGATGAATGCAATTCCTGCAAAAGTAGCGGGTGTTAAAGAAGTGTCTATGGCTGTACCGATAGGTTACTCTGGTTCTTTATCTCCGGTTGTACTTGCTGCAGCGGCAATTGCTGGTGTAGATCGTGTATTTACAATGGGTGGTGCTCAAGCAATTGCAGCATTTGCTTATGGCACAGATACCGTGCCGGCAGTGGATAAGATTGTAGGCCCAGGTAATACATATGTTGCTTTAGCAAAACGAGCTGTATATGGTCATGTCGGTATTGATATGATTGCTGGTCCAAGTGAGATTCTGGTTATTGCTGATAAAGCGCTTCCAATAGATTCTGCTGTATACGACTTATTCTCTCAAGCTGAGCATGATGAAATGGCGCAGTCAATTTTGATTAGTACAGATCAAGATTATTTAGATCAAGTTGAAGCTCGTATTTATGAGCTTTTACCAGAGCAGCCACGACAAGATGTGATTAAAGCATCTCTTCAAAACCGTGGTGCTTTTGTTAAAGTGAACTCATGGAAAGAGGCTATCCAGCTTTCTAATGCGCTTGCTCCAGAGCATCTTGAGTTAGCATTTGCAGATGTAGATCAGTATGTTGATCAAGTCACTCATGCTGGTTCTGTATTTGTAGGTGTGCATACAACTGAAAGCTTTGGTGATTATTGTTCTGGTACAAACCACGTTCTCCCAACGTCGGGTTCGGCAAGGTTCTCATCGCCGCTAGGTGTGCACGATTTTCAAAAGAGAACATCTTTTACTCGTTGCTCCCAGCAAGGTGCTAACTTCCTTGGTCCAGTTGCAGCAACTATGGCAAGGGCGGAGCATTTAGAGGCTCATGCACTTGCAGCAGAGTCCCGAGTTGAAAAAGGGTAAACTCTTCTGAGTTCAGATACTAAAAAAGCGGCAAGTAATGAAGTGACCCCCAATAGTTGG
>DJZY01000027.1 GCA_002450655.1 Gammaproteobacteria bacterium UBA6940
TGAGGTGTGGGGCGAGTAGTTACGAATTAAGTTTAAAGCATAATAATGAAGAAATTGGTTTTGCAGATATTACTGGATATGCATCTTATCTTGAGCGTATCGATAATTTTTGCCCAGATCAATATGCGGGTACAGGTACAGCTTTAGTTGAGCTAACAGCGAGACTTGCAATCAAATCTGGCTACACGTCTATTAATTTATACTCAGTAAATGATGCTACCCAATTTCATTTTAAAATGGGCTCCCGCTTTGATAATTTGGAATCTGATCAAGCTATTAAAGACTTTATTGCTGGACGAAAAAAAGATGAGCATAAGATTTTTGGTGATATGCAGTTAGATCTTGCGAAAAGCTCAACGGGGCCTGAATCACCCCACTTAATGCATACCATTTTGAAAGATGATGTTGAGCCCCTTCAATTGACACTCCAGCACAATGCAAACTAAAGTTCTTGCTGGAAGTTATTAACTAGCTAATTTTAGAGTTACAACACCACCAAGAATCATCATCACACCCACATAACGTACAAGAGACGACGGGTCGCCATAAAAAGCGACCCCAACTAAAAAGGTACCAACTGCACCTATACCTGTCCATACAGCATAGGCGGTCCCCATTGGTATAGTTCGTTGCGCTAAATAAAGAAAATACCCACTCACAACCATAAATGCGACAGCCATACCAATTCCAAGTAGCTTGCTATAACCAGTTTGAGCTAATTTCAAACCAATCGGCCAACCAATCTCTGTTAAGCCTGCCAACACTAAATAAACCCAACTCATGAGCAAAACTCCCTAAAGATAATGAACATATCTCCAATAGTATCTATAATTCAGATAGTACAAAGTTAATAACTATCGAAATATTTCATATGCTAAGTCTCGAACAAATACAAATGCTTGTTTTCTCAGCAGAATTAGGCTCTTTTTCTGCATGTGCACGACGTATGGGCAAGGTACAGTCAGCGATTAGCCATGGCATTAATGCTTTAGAAATTGATCTCGGCGTTGAGCTCTTTGATAGAAGCTCGCGAAAGCCAACGCTAACACCAGCAGGGGAACGAATTTTAAAAAGCGCCCAAGCTCTATTGGCTCAATCCACAGAAATTCAAAACCTAGCAAGCTCAATTCTTGCAAGAGAAGAAGCAGTGCTCCGAATTGCACTGGATGATGGGCTAATTCACCCTGACTCGTTTGAAGTATTACAAAAGATGAGTAATGCTTACCCGCATGTGCAACTGGATATTCAAGTTCAAACATCTACAGATATTATTCAGGATGTGATCCAAGGCCAGCTCGACTTGGGTATTGTCTTTTCAGAAATTGAAGCCCTGAATAAAATTGATTTTTGCTATATAGGCCAAGTTGAATGGGTTGCAGTTTGTCACCCCAGCTCACCTCTTGCATCCATACCAATTGAAACACCATCAACACTTATTCCACATCGACAATTTGCCGCTCGAGGACGATTTAAAACAGAGTCACAGCAATTAATCAGCTTAACGCCAAAGGTCTGGTGGAGCTCAAGCTATGAGCAAATTTTAAAGCTTGTAATGCAAGATTTAGGCTGGGCGTATTTACCAAATTTCATGGTTGATAGGCTCATTGCGGAAAAGAAGCTTATGAAAATGAAAGTGTTATTTGATCATAAAGTCTGGTCTGTGCCAGTAGATGCAGTCTACAAAAAAGGAAGAATAAACGGCCCTGTTTTACAGTTTTTACTTGATGAGTTTAAGCACTTTTATTCGAAGATTTAGAGGCTATGTTTCAAGTTTAAGTATTCCGATACATCACAATTTTGAATTTATCGATCCAGGTTAAAGCTTCTGAAAGAGCAACTTCTGCATCTGCAGCCCCTTGATCTATCGCTTTTACACTGAACATATGTACAGGTGCATGAAGGTTTCGAATTAAAAACTTCATATGCACAGAGTCAACCGAGGGCTCGGGCCTTGTATCACCGCAATAGCTTTTTAAAAATTCTTCGAGATTAAGATTCTTATCTGGCTCTTGAACTTGTAAGACTGATGAGCTAAGCAAAGACAAGCAGGCAACTGTTTTATTATTAACCAGCAAACGCCATTCTAATATCTGCGAATAATCACAAATCTGACCAGGCTCACCGTTAAAGCACATCATTTTACGTGCAGCATCGTCAAGCGCAAAGCCTGCATAAGCTTCAGGATCGAGATTACTTTTTTTAAGCATCATGGTGGCTTCGTTGAAATTAAAACCTTCCATTTCTTTCAGTGCAAGTAGGAGCTTTTCCCACGTGGAAAGAGGCGCAATTACGACAGCGCTTTTTTTACTTAGAAAATAGGCAAGGTAAATTAAACCACCTAAAAGACATAGACCAATTAAAGTTTCAAACAATGAATATTCTCTTGCATGATCAAGTAGAGTGAGAACCTTGGCAGGTTATGAGCTACCAAGGTTAAATCTCAAGTTATTTTTTACGGAATACAAAATCCCACACACCGTGACCTAGGTTTTGACCACGACGCTCAAACTTGGTTTCAGGTCTGAACTCTGGACGTGCTTCCATTGCTCCACCTGTAGTGCTTGTATTTTCAAGGGCATCGATACCGCTTAACACCTCAAGCATATGTTCTGCATATGGCTCCCAGTCAGTTGCACAGTGGAATAAACCACCCTGCTTTAACTTAGGTAGTATATTCTCAACAAAAGCCGTTTGGATAATACGACGCTTATGATGTCTCTTTTTTGGCCATGGATCAGGGAAATACACCTGAACGCGGTCAAGGCTTCCATCAGGAATAGCTTGTGCTAATACATCACGAGCATCTGCATAGAATAAATGAATATTCTCGATACCCTTTTCTTCAATTGATTGAAGAATGGCGCCAACACCAGGCTGATGCACTTCAACACCAAAGAATAGTGTGTCAGGATAGTTCTCACCCATTTGCGCAAGAGAGTCACCATTACCAAAGCCAATTTCAAGCACACGCGGCTGCTCTGGCTGGCCAACTTTAGTAATGTCATCTTTAGCTGCATCCAGACCAAAACGAGGCCAAAGTGCTTCAAGAGCAGCTCGCTGACCTTTTGTTAAACGGCCTTGGCGAGTCACAAAACTACGCACTTGCCTTGGATCTTTAAGCTCTAACTTTAAAGGTAAATTCCACTCAGTCATTAGAAGAACATCCCCGTTAATGGTGAAGATGCAGAAGCATAACGTTTCTTCTCCATACGACCACTTAGGAACGCATGACGACCAGCTTCAATTGCAAGTTTCATGGCATAAGCCATACGAACTGGCTGTTGCGCTGCAGCAATAGCCGTATTCATAAGAACACCGTCACAGCCAAGCTCCATTGCAATAGCAGCATCGGAAGCAGTACCTACGCCAGCATCAACAATAATTGGAACATTTGCGTTTTCAATGATTTCGATAAGCTTATGAGGGTCACGGATACCAAGACCTGAACCAATTGGAGCAGCAAGTGGCATTACAGCAACACAGCCCATTTCTTCAAGCTCTTTAGCAATAATTGGGTCATCGCTTGTGTAAACCATGACATCAAAGCCATCATCAATGAGCATTTGAGCTGCTTTTAAAGTACCTGTTACATGTGGGTAAAGTGTTTTTTCATTACCAAGCACTTCCAGCTTCACAAGGTTATGGCCATCTAGAAGTTCACGGGACAGCTGACAAGTTCTATAAGCATCTTCTACGTTATAGCAACCAGCTGTATTTGGAAGAATTGTGTATTTAGATGGTGGAAGAATATCTAAAATGTTTGGCGTATTTGGATCTTGACCAATATTAGTACGACGAAGTGCAATAGTAATGATCTCTGCACCACTTGCTTCAATCGCAGCTGATGTTTCGTTAAAGTCTTTGTACTTGCCTGTGCCAACCATAAGACGAGATGAAAAATGTCTTCCACCGACAATAAGAGGTTTTGGATCTGCGCCGATCATCGCTTCTGCTCCACTTTTTACATTGCTCTCTTGAGCTTCAGTTACTGTTGTCATTTAATCCTCCAGTGTGAATCAACCACCACCTACAGCGGCAATGACTTCTAATACATCATTTTCTTTAATTTCATACTCTTCGAACCTACTTTTAGGCACGATAGAACCGTTAATTTCAACGGCGATACGCTTGCCGAGCATCTGCTTGGTCTCAAGCCACTGTGCTACTGTCAGTGCGCTTTCCCAGTTTTCCTGTTCACCATTTACGTAAACTATCATTGAGGCATTACCTTCTTCAAAGCATTGGATACCGCTATCTTCGCAAATACCACATCAATGTTCAAAAATCATTCAACTCTTCTTTATATGTAAAAGAAGGCTATTCTACAGGGTTCACAACCGCTAAATCCGTTTAACTCGCAAAATTCATTCGTGTATAATCCGGCGAATTAACTTATCTTACGGAAGAACTCTGAGGTTACGCCAATGGCATTCGTCAATCAACCTAAACAGCACACATATGACTTAGTTTTAGTTGGGTCCAGCTTTGCTTCTGGATTTTTTCTATACGAATACCTCAAAACAGCCCCTGAAAACGCCAGTATTCTTGTTTTAGAAAGAGGCAACCGTAACCCACATCAATGGCAGCTTGAAAACCAAAAAAATTCTGATATTGACTGGTTTAATACTTATATCCATGAAGGGCTGAGCCATAAAGACTGGATGTTTACCATTGGATTTGGTGGCAGCTCCAACTGCTGGACCGGCTGCTGCCCTCGTCAGCTTGAAAACGATTTTCGCATGAAATCGAAATATGGTGTAGGCCGAGACTGGCCTATTAGTTATGCAGACCTTGAACCTTTCTATGCTGAAGTTGAAAACTTTATGGGCATGTCAGGCACAGATGAATGGAGCATGACCCCACGCAGCACTAAATACCCTTTGCCTCCGCATAGATTAACTGACCCAGAAGCAGCCCTTATGGATCATTACAAAGGCTTTTATTACCCGCAATCCACAGCACGACCAAGTCGCACCTTTAAAAACAGACCTCGCTGTTGTGCATCAGGCATTTGTAGACTCTGCCCAATTGACTCTGTTTTCACAATCCAAAACTCTATGATGGATATCTTTGAAGATCCTCGTGTAGATGTAATCACAGGTGCTCATGTTGATCGTTTAGAAACAAATAACAATGTAGTCACAGGCGCAGTTTATAAGAAAGATGGCAAAGAAATCACTGTTAAGGGTGAGTTATTTGGCCTTGGTGCAAACGGTATATTCAACCCATACATCATGCAAAAATCTGGCTTTGAACATGAGTTTCTTGGCCGAAGAATCCACGAGCAAGTGTCAACCTGGGCCGGCTTTGACCTTAAGGGCATGAAAAACTACCAAGGCAGTACAATTATTACAGGCCAAGGTTTCATGTGGTACGACGGTGATCACCGTAAAGAGTACGGCGCCTGTATGACAGAATTTAACAATAAGATTCGTAAATTAAGGGTCGAAAAAGATCGCTGGAATGAACGTATGTATATCCAGTTCGTCGTAGAAGACTTACCTCTTGATGAAAACAGAGTCATTTACGATCCAAAACTTGATAAGCCTATTGTTTCCTTTACCAAATTCTCTGATTACGGCATGAGAGGACTTGAAAAGGTATTTGACTATGCTGATGAATTAGCAGGCGTGTTACCTGTAGAGCGTATATTCTTTGATGAAAAATTTGAAAAGAAACGCATTCCAAGAAGCACAGAAGCACATATTCAAGGCAGTGTTGTTATGGGTGACGACCCAACAACAAGTGTTGTTGATGGAAACTTAGTTCACCACACACATCGCAACTTACTTGTTCTTGGTAGTAGCAGTTTCCCTACAGGCGCTCCTGCCAACCCAACTTTGACACTGAGCGCGCTCTCTGTGCGAGCAGCTTATAAGCTACGCACCTAATACTTGAGGTTAGTATGAAACAGAATTCAAACGGGTTAAGCCGTCGCCAATGGATAGGCATCTCCTTTCTCGGAGGTGCAGGCCTAGCAACAGCAACTGTTGTCCCTCCGCTTGTAGAAGAGAAACCAGATGAAATTATTCGTAAAATTCTTGAATACAGGCTAGCACCAGCACCTATTCCTGATGATGCCTACAATACATTCTTAACCTTATTTCAAAAATCTGAAGAATACATGGGTTTTATTAAAGCCTATAAAATCTTTAGTGCAGCAGCCCCTTTTTATCCAACAGGCTTGCTTCATAGGATTCCTCAATTCAAAAAGAAAATTCAGCAAGTAGAGGAAATTGTCTTTACAGATTTTACCCTCTCAACAAACTACTTTACGAGCGAAGCTGTTCGTAAAGGAGAAGAGCCCATCATATTTATTGCCGATCGCGGTGTACGTGCATGTAATAACCCTTTTGCAACATTTGACGATGTATAAAATCGAATGAGGAACAGCAACTTGGCTTACCCATAGTGTTTATGGGTAAGCCTTTTTTCTTTATGGTAGGTGCACCATGAAATTAATAAATAAAGATTCTCAAATGACAAAAGTGGCTTTTATTTGGTCCCTTTGCTCTACAGCTATCCTATGGCTTCATTCACAACTTTACAGTCAGTTTATTAGTGATAAAGCGCTCATATCACTCCGTTATGCAGAACGTTTTCTTAATGGGCAAGGACTCAGCTGGAATGACTCCGCATCTATTGAAGGCTATTCAAACTTACTGTGGATTCTCCTTACAGCAGGTATAACAAAACTTGGCTTCAACTCCTTAGAAGTTGTTCACGGGCTTGGATTTATATTTAATGCCAGTGTTATTTTTGCTCTCTTTTATATTTTTAATCATTTTTATAAAGTATCTCAAAACAGCCAACAAGGCACTTTACACTCTGTACTCCCACTCGTGATCGGGCAACTGTTTTGGGTGTGTTCAGGCTCAATTGCAGTTTGGACAATGGGAGGGCTAGAGCAACCCTTATTTACGGCATCTCTCATATGGGCTTTGGCATTATTAATACCTGCACTAAAAAACAATCACATTGGACGCTCCCGATTAGTTTTAGTCTCACTTTTATTAACAATTACAGCCCTTACCCGTGTTGACGGCCCACTCTTTACTCTTATTATTTGTACAGTATGGTGGTGGCAAAAACCGAAAGACTTAAAACATGTAGGCGCTGGCTTCGTTATCGCATTATTACCAACCATTGCATTTATAAGCCAAACTCTTTTCCGCTTAAGTTACTATGGAGATATTTTACCTCACACATCTCATAGTCATACTGATATATCTTCTGCTAGCTTAATCACAGGGCTTAAATATACTATTGGCATGCTTAGTGCAGCTCGTCCTTTCTTTGAGATTACCTTGCTAGGACTTGCTTTTGCAATTTACAAGAAACGTAATCACTATGCTCTAGGTGCATTACTCATTCCAGCATTTCTTTGGACAGCTTATATTGCCATTATTGGGGGTGATGCGGCACCAGCCTTTAGATATGGCCTGCCTCTTTTTGGCTTAATTGCTTTTGCACTTCTCATTATTGCTATTAACGCTGACTCAATTTTAGAAAGGACTACTCCTGCATGGCTACAGTGGTGTTTAGTTGCTTTTTGTTTTATTCCATTTTTAGCAACCCAAATTCAAGACCCAGAGAATAAAGAAGCTTTTTACGAGAAGTGGGAACTTGATGGTGAAGCTGTTGGCAAAACACTTAAAACTGTTTTTGCAGAGCAACAACCTTTATATGCCATGGCAACTCCTGGCGCGCTCGCCTACTGGTCTGAATTACCCGCACTGGATTTATCAGGTCTTAACACACCAAACGATATTGACTATTTAAATCAAGAGTCACCAGATATTTATAGCTTTTGCAGTCCAGCTGGTAACTTAACGCCATGCAAACAAAACACAAAGGCACTGATTAAAACTGCATCTTTTCATGAAAACTATATACCACTCTATATTCAAATAGAGCCTGATAACGGTCGTCCACCATTTATTAATATCCAGTGGATTAAGTGGCAAGATGGAGTTTTAGGCGCCCTAGAGTTAGAATCGAGTATTACTATTCCAGCCTATTTAGGTGCCACATCCAAAGAGCTTGCAGCACAGCTTCAAGAACAAAAACTTGTCGTAAATCTTAAGCAAGGTGAAAAGTTTGGTGTACCAATTAATTTAAATACGGCCCAGCTCATAAGCCAGGCAACCAATATGAGAGTGAAAACAACTCAAGGTGAACTTACTATCAATGGCCCTGAAGTGATGATATCAAAGTTGACGAACAACCAACTTGTTCTTCAAAATAGAGGCTCGCAGACTATTACCATAGAGTCGATTATTATTGTAAAACCAAGTCGCCAAGTGGCTGTAAGATAAGGGCTTATGTTAAGCATTCCCTTAACTTAAGCATCAATACTTAAGGAAATATTATGACAGCAACAACTGCTCTCCCATTTGAAGAAATCTGCACTGGAGACAATCCTGAAGCTTGCATCATCTGGCTTCACGGCCTTGGTGCTAATGGACATGACTTTGTACCAGTTGTGCCAGAAATAAAGCTCAATAAAGCAGTACGCTATATTTTTCCTCATGCACCATCACGACCAGTCACCGTCAATGGCGGCATGGTTATGCCAGCTTGGTACGATATTTTATCGATGAGTATTGATCGTGAAATAGATGTACCTCAGATTCTTGAGTCATCCCAGGCAATTCATAACATTATTAATGATCAAATTAAAGCCGGTATTCCTGCCAACAAGATTGTTGTTGCAGGTTTCTCTCAGGGTGGTGCTGTTGCTTACCAAGCAGCCTTTAGCTTCCCTGAGCAGCTAGGAGGCCTTATGGCCCTTTCTACTTACCTTGCAACTGAAGGCGAGTTGAAAATCGAAGGTTATAAAAACCTACCTGTATTAATTCAGCATGGTACTCGTGACCCAATCGTGCCTGAGCTTCTAGGGCAGCGTGCTTTCTCAAGCCTAAAAGAGAAAGGCCTACAACCAAAGTATCTTACATACCCAATGGAACACTCAGTGTGCGGCGACCAAATTGCTGATATCAATGCATGGCTTAATGAGATTCTTGCATGATCATCGGTATAGCTGGTGGTAGTGGCAGCGGTAAAACTTACTTCGGCCACTCTTTCTTAAAATACCTTGGCGCTGATAATACGACGCTTTTGTCACAAGACCACTATTACAAAGGTCATGATGGTAGCCCACTTACACCCGAAAAAATCCAAGCTCTTGCGCAAGTTAATTACGACCATCCAGACTCACTGGAGTTTAAGCTTCTTGCAAGTCATATTCAGGCTTTAAAAAATAAAGAATCAATTGAAGTCCCTGTCTATGATTTTGCAACCCACTCTCGCTTAAATAAAACAACTGCGGCAAACCATAAACCCTTTATTGTAGTCGAAGGAATTTTGATCTTATCCCAACCAAATATTCTAGAACTACTTGATTACAGTATCTTTGTAGATGTACCAGACGACAAGAGATTTCAGCGCCGATTAGCTCGGGATCAAAAAGAAAGAGGCCGAACTGTCGATTCAGTTGTTGAACAATTTAATAAAACCGTAAACCCCATGCATCAACAATTTGTTGAACCATCTAAAAGAAATGCAGACATTATTATTTCAGGGGAAGATAAAAGCGAAGAGAATATAAGAAAAGTTATTCAAGATATTGCTCAAAAAAGCCCTAGCCTCTTGAATAACTTCAATTTTAAGTCACTAAAGTAAGTGCGTACCCGAGAACTGTAATAACTGCTATTACTTGGATACTATTGATAAGATATCGTGTCATGAACCTACTACTCCCTGCGAACCCATCTTTATAGGTATAGCAGGATATAAATTTATTTTCATTGCTAAATTTAGAAGAGTTTGAAATATAAAACTCTTAATTGACTATCTAGCTATTATTCGTCAGATGACTTCATGAGTTCTGCTTTCAAACACTCAAGAGCCCCGATCATTTCAAGGGTTGTTAACTCAGGCGCATGGATAGCAAAATCAGCATCATCATCACGTAAGACTACTGCAGCTACTGAAGACAGGCGTCCCATTTTAGCTTCATGTAATAAGCCTTCAAGCATTGTTACTAGTTCGTCACTTGCTCTTTTTATTCCGACTACGTCACCCATATTGGATCTCACTTAGCATTGCTTTTAATATCTCAATAAGCCAACTTGAATCAAAGTGGGCTCTATTGATGTTGTCGAGAGGTGGTCAGGCTTCATTTGCCTTTTGACCGATGATTTAATTTAATGCATCTAGGCCACTATAATGCCCATCTCATCTCGGCAATGCAAGCAAGGGTAAACATTTTAAATCATTAAAAAACAACAACTTAAAATAACTTTACGACTTTCGCCAACTTATAAAAGTATTGAACTAAGCTCTTTTAGCCATACTTATTTTGAGCTTAATAAGCGACAAACCAGCTATCAAAGACTTGGCTCAACACCAAACGTTTGAGAAACAACAAGACGGCAAGCAGCTTCATTAGGTGATTCGCCAAATTGACCACCCTTCTCAGTTGAAGCAAGCCATTCTGAACCAATCATTTGAAGGCGGACGCTATATCGAAGCATCAGGTCTACAACCAAAGCTTTGTCAGTTGCAAACTGATATTGGCCAGCAGCAAAGCCTTTCTCAAACTCTGCATCAGATGCATCACGGCTTAATTCTTTAGCTGCATGTCGATACATCCAGTAGTTAAGCGCTTCACCTTTAAGAGTGCTGATATGACCAGCATACTTAGAATTTGACATGGGAATTCCTTCTTACTTATATATGTATTTGTAAAATGCGATAGGTATAGAAAACAACACAATACTTAGATGTTGTATTCTACAGCTTTTATAAATAAATATCTTGGGCCTTTCGGCGTAGATACAGAAACTTCATCTCCAACTCGCTTTTTGAGAAGCGCACGAGCAACAGGGGAGTTAATACTGATTTTTTCACCACCAGGGCCAATCTCATCACTGCCTACAATGTGGTAATGAAAATCAACACCATCATCATCCTCAACAGTCACACGAGCCCCAAAGAAGACAGCCTCAAGATCTGTAGGTTTTTGCCTTACCACAATCAAATCAGGCAAACGTTTTTGAAGATAACGAATACGTCTATCGATCTCACGTAATTCTTTTTTGCGATAAATATACTCAGCGTTCTCCGAACGATCCCCTTCCGCTGCTGCTGCACTTAATGCTTTTGTTACTTCAGGTCTTCTTTTATAACGCAGCTGATAAAACTCGTCCTGCATGGCCTCATAGCCTGCCACTGTAATGTGCTTCGACATAAAACTAAATCCCTCTCTTTATGAGATAAGGATTATACATCCATAACACCAGAATTGTAGGGTATCGTCTCGTTATAAACTTAAAACAAATTAATACAAACAAAAAAGGCAGCCTAGGCTGCCTTAATACCCCAAATCAGGGTCACGGAAGGAAAGAGTGATACAGATACGTTTATGATGCAGACTGCTTATCTTCAAGTTGATTTACAGCTGAAGCTCTCGACTTTATAGCAATGGTTTTAGGCTTCATTGCTTCAGGAATAATTCTGACAAGATTAATTGTCAGCATACCATTTTGGAGATCAGCATCTACCACTTCAACGTGGTCCGCTAAATTAAACTTACGTTCAAAATTTCTGTTAGCAATACCTTGGTGTAAGTACTGCTTTTTTTGTTTATCCGCTTTCACACCTTTTACTGTCAGCACGCCCTTTTCAGAAACTATATTTAGCTCATCTAAAGTAAACCCAGCAACAGCCAATGTGATAGCGTAGTTATTCTCATCAACGACTTCAATATTGTACGGTGGGTATCCTTGAGCCGCATTATCCTGCATCATTGCATTATTAATAAGTGATGCAATTCGATCAAAGCCGATGGAATTTCTATAAAATGGTGTTAAATCTATTGTACTCATAATTATATCCTCGCAAGCAATATAACATTAAAGGTGAGGGCTCTAAGTAGACACCCTCTCACACATGATAATTAGTTAAAATTAGGCAGTTTTTGTTTCCGTTTTTTCAGACTCAACCGTTTGATTTGCAACATCTGATTTAGCCTTAATTGCAATATTTTTTGGTTTCATTGCTTCCGGAATAATGCGAACTAAATTAATAGTCAACATGCCGTTTTCCAAATCAGCATCAACTACTTCAACATGATCAGCTAAATTAAATTTTCTTTCAAAACCACGATCAGCTATACCTTTGTGCAAGTATTTTTTATTCACTTTATTGGCTTTTACCCCCTTGACTGTTAGCACGCCTCGTTCGGTTTGAATCTCAAGCTCATCATCTGCAAAGCCTGCAACAGCCAGCGTTATAGCGTATGCATTCTCATCAAGAACTTCGATATTGTATGGAGGGTAACCAGCGACAGACTGCTCTTGTGTCATTGCATTATTAAGCAGGGATGCAATGCGGTCAAAGCCAACAGAATTACGATAGAATGGAGTTAAATCAATTGCGTTCATAGTCATATCCTCATTTATTAAGCAATATAAACATTGTGTTTGGAACTCTTTTTAGACATCCCGCCCACACTTAATAAATGGGAATGACCTGAATATTTTTCAAGGGTTAAATTTAAAAAAATTTATTTTTTTATTATCTTCATTTTAAGCCGCGGAACTTTGCAGATAACGACTTAATAAGTAGGCCATTTTATTAAGCTCAGCAATACCATAGTCGTAAGACCTTAAATTCAGAAGCATCTCGCCCCCTAGCCCACTTTTCGATTGCGACTTTTGCATATACTCAGCCAACAATTGATTATTTACACTTTGATCCGATGGAAAACGAAAACCCATTTTAAAATAGAAAGCGGCACTCCCTTCCAGAGAATCAGCTTTAAGCTCATAATGATTATTCGCAATAGCTAAACGGCATGCAAATTCGACTAATGCTTGACCAGGTCCCGTGCACTCCGACTGCCTAGAATTTTCAAGGTCATCAATCTCTGGGGCTGAATACATATTATTCCTGATTGCAAGATGACCAAGCTTATGCGAGCCATACATAAGCTTCACACCAGATGGGGATGGTGAACTCATTGAGATATAAGCACAGCCACGACTAAGCTGCTCTACAAGATGGCTATCTCTATTTGGATTACAAATAACTCTAACATCCATAAGCTTACCTTTGTATTTAACTTGAGAGTCAAGCTTAATAAGGGGCGCTTCTGGAGATGGCAATAATTGATCTACAACTGCAACTTGGTACGAGCTACTTGCAGGTGCTGCTTTTTTAGACGAACGAAATAAAGGCATAAGGTAGGGCTCTTCAATAGAAAGAGAGTATTGTATTAAGCCCTTGCTGAACTACAAGCAAATGTAACAGAAGTCACTCTTATCGAGTGCTCTGGTCAATCGTCTTCATACGGCTTTGCATAACCGTATCAATATTCTTGGCATCATTGATCATCTGCGGAATCTTAGTGATTGGCACTGTCGTCAGGAGCCCACCTTCAAGGTCATCTGCATTGGTCTCAATGAGATCTGCAACTTCGTTGGTTGCCTCTGATGATTTACTTTTTGGCTTATAGCTGAACTTCTTGCCTTCCTGCAAAGGCGCGCTTAAAGCAGAGGCTATTTCGCTTGAATCTAAGCTTTTAATAATATTGGCATTGGCATATATAACCCGTTCTTCAATATCAGCCTCAGCCAAGTGAGCAGGCTTAAATTGAGTCATTTGCCATACTCCATTTTCATCTTTCCACTTATAGAAGATTTCCTTACCTGAGCCTTCAGCTTCTTGCATCTTGTCTTGTAAGCCTGACTTCAAATCAGAAACTTTACCAACTAAAGACGCAGCATCTTGAGGAATCCAGTCATTAATAGACATCAAAGGAGAGCCATTTGGCCCCTTAATGTACATTGGTGCGACCAAGGCACCACCTAACCCCAAAAGTATAAGCTTATGCAGTAGCTTCACAATATGTCCTCTTTTGACTGTCTCTCTATATAAGCCTAACCAGTGATCAACACCTCTGCGTTATGAAGCACAAAAATTGTTACATTGTTCAATATTTCCGATAGCTTAAAAAGTCGTATAATGTGCCTCTCTAGGTATTATGGCCAAAGCAGCTTTGCAGTTAAGCGCTAATCAGGTCATAATTCTGTTCAAGATTTTTAAGAGCGCTTTATGCTTCAAAGCACTCTACTGACAAAACAGCTAAGGGGATAACATGCCATCTTTTGATATCGTGTCTGAAATTGACAAGCAAGAACTGACAAACGCAGTAGACCAAGCAAACCGTGAACTTAAAAACCGTTTTGACTTCAAAGGTGTAAACGCGAAGTTTGATCTTGATAAAAACACAATGACAATGACTGCACCAAGTGATTTCCAAGTTCAACAAATGCTTGAAATCCTGAAAGCAAAGCTTATCAAGCGCAGCATTGATGTAACTTGCCTTGAAGAAAAACCAATGTCCACAAACCTTGCTGAAGCTAAGCAAGAAGTTGTCGCTCGTGAAGGCCTTGATAAAGACCTTGCTAAGAAAGTTGTTAAGTTCATCAAAGATACAAAGCTTAAAGTACAAGCTGCAATCCAAGGTGAGTCTGTACGTGTGACTGGAAAGAAACGTGATGATCTTCAAGATGCAATTGCTGCACTTAAAGGCCAAGAATTTGATATGCCTCTACAGTTTAATAACTTTAGAGACTAACGCTTACTTTACATCCACTTTTTCAAAAGTGTGACATAAGTCACACTTTTGACCCTACCACCCCCTGCCTGTATTTCTTAAACTCGCTAATTCATTCAGTACAAAGAGTAGTATCTCCCTAAGCAACTCAGCTCTCTTTACCAAAAAATAGAATTAAGAGTTATTTTCATGATGTTAACCGAAGTTCTTTTGCAAGGCGCGAGAATTAATCCATTAATTTACGAAACAATAAGCACCTGCTGGATTTTTGCTGATGAGTTGTTTGAAGCGAATGGTTGGCTGACCCTGTATCGGGAATCAGAATACGACGATGACTTTGAAGACATGGCTAATGAATTCTGGGGGCCTGAGCTTCGGTATTTGAGAGAGATTTTTATCCATTTTCGCTTAGGACATACTGGTGTAAGTCAAGCGTGGCTGCCTTGCTTTAATAGCCCTGTTTATAACGCAGTGCAGCGTGGCTATATCAAAGTGTATAAGCTTGATAAGGGTAAGCAGTTTCGGTCAAGTCAAGAGCTCTCAGTTGCTTCGCATCCAATTTGGTCCCAGCATCTGCAAAGTGAATATGCTGAAGGCAGCATAAACCAGCTAAGAGCAACGCTCGCCTGTGCGCTGAGCGAATCTCTCGATGGTCGCTGGTATGATCGAGATGTCGAAAACCGCATGCTTTATAGTCATGGATTTGGTGCTCGAATGAAGCTTCGAGTTGAGCACACAGCTCAGGCTGCTGTTACTCATGTATCAGAAAGCCTCCAAGAGCTTATAGAAATAGGGATTGTCTTATTTAAAGGTGTGCAAGCTGGTTATCAAGCCTATCTTGAACTTCGTCACGATATTGATGAGAAAGGCGCAGCTGCTATCACAGATCGTATGCATGCTCTTGGTATTAAGATCGAGCAAAGTGTTGATAAAGTCACTGCATTGCTCAAGCAAGGTCTTAGCATGCTCAATATTATTTTGAGTGACCCTTACTGTCGGGGCTATCTTTTTGAATATTTCGATGGATTAAAAGAATCAATCTCCGAGCTTGGTCGTTGTCGAATGATCGGTGGCTTCATTGGTGAGGTTGGCCTTGATTTTATAATAGCAATAGCAACACGAGGCATAGGCCTTATTCCGCGTGCAGCACAACTTATCGGTGGTTTATCCTATAAAGTACTCAAAGTGATGCTGCAGATCTATGACGCCGTGCAGGCAAAGGCTGGGCAGGCTTTAGAGGCAAGCAGGGCTGCGCAGCGTCGGCTTGATGTAAAATTGAATAGGGCGATAGCACCTAAGTCGAATACCCTCAATGTAAATACTGGTTTAAAACAAACTGGCGGAGGTGGTTACTCGGCATCCGCAGATGAGTTATATGATGCAATTAGAGATAGTGATACAGATGTATCTATGATTGCATCTAATACAGGCTTCAAACCTGAAAACATTCAAAAAGTAAAAAATCATGTTTTCTATGATGAGCACTTACTTGATAGATATGTTGATTACGGCATTCCCGCTAAAGTCGGGAGATTTGATAGCACTATCGAGCAAGCTAACGCATGGAAGCGACTGGAAAATGGTACGTATACTGATTTGGATATCACATGGCTTAAGCATGAAACTGCTGAAAGATGGTATGAAAAAAAGTATAATTCTGGATATAGTGAAGCCCACAATAGAGTTGATTCACGCTGGAGTGGCTTTCCTTGGGAGGAAGAATAATGCAATTCGTAAAAGATGGCGATATATATAAAATTGCTCGGATGACAAGTTCACAAGATAACATTCTTGGTGTAACTTTTGCTAGTGAGGAGACTACTGTTGAAGTGGAAGAGTGGGCTGTAAAAAAGAATGCGAAAATTAAGTCTACTTCCGAACAAGTTCTGGAGCAAGTCTTGTCAGGCTTAGAGTTAGTAAACAAAAATCTAAGCAAAAAATACTACATATCAAAAGTATATTTTTTACCTTCCGATAGTGCTTCAAACTCAGTTTATAAATTTTTAATACAAGAGTTGGTTAAATATTTTCATAGCGGCAAAACCTTCATTGTTGTTTGAAGGTTGAATCAAGTGACACTTGTTATGGTCATTACAAGTGTCACTAAACTTAAATCACCTATAGAAAGGTTTAAATGCAAAAAATTAAAACAAGCTTTTAATGCTTGGGTCAACTTTCTTATTGAGAGATTCTAGCCCTTTCATTGGTGTATCAATACCAGACTCTGGTGCTCTTAATCTAAAGAGCGGGAATCGACAGGTAAAGCGGCTGCCACGGCCAATCTCACTATCAATAATCAAGCGCCCATCATGGCGCAACATAATGTGCTTCACAATTGCTAAGCCTAAGCCTGTGCCACCAGTTTGAGATGAACGACCAGCATCAACACGATAAAAGCGCTCAGTTAAACGAGAAAGATGCTCAGGAGAGATGCCCTCGCCTCTATCAATGACTTGCAAATCCATGGTTGCACCATCAGTGGATGGACGCCATTTCACAGTAATAGGTTTATCTTCTGCCGTGTACTTGACTGCATTAACCATTAAGTTTGTTAAGGCACTTCTCACTTCTGTTGGTGAGCCAACTAAAGCAATATCAGCAGTTTCAATATTAATTTCGCGCTCATGCACAAGCAGTACATCTTCTTTTACTGCTGCAATCAACTCTTGCATATTGATAAGGGCTTGGTCTTTTGGCGTATGCTCTGACTCTAAACGAGACAAAGTTAGTAGATCAGTAATAAGAGCATTCATACGAAGCGCTTGACCATTCATTTGACTAATTGCAGGATGCCAACGCTCAGGTAGCTCATCATAGTAATCAACCATCTGCTCAAGATAACCACGAAGAACTGTAATAGGTGTTTTAAGCTCGTGAGAAACGTTAGCAACGAAGTCAGATCTCATTCGCTCTAATTTAGAAATACGAGTCACATCTCTCACAATGATCATACGATCATTACGGCCAAACTCAGTAAAATGAAGCTGAAGTAATTGCTCTGGTCTATTGGGCATGCTCAGACCTAATGCTTCATCATATTCTTTTTGATCAAAATATGTTTTAAATCGAGGGTCACGAATCAAGTTGAACACTGGCTGGCCAATATCTCGGCCAAGCTGTATACCTAAAAGACGTCTTGCTGCGCGGTTACACCACTCTAAATCAGAATGCTTATTCACGAGCATAACACCATCAGCTAGCGCATCAACAGACTCTTGTACACGCTTGATAGTGGCGCGCAAATCATCTTGAGCAGCTCTTTCTCGCTTTTGCAGGCGATAAATTTTATCGAGCAAGTCACCCCAAACACCAACAGCTTCAGGGATGTCATCACTGGCACCGGCAAACCAATTATCCACTCGTCGAACCTGCAATACAATCCAAGAAGAATAGATAGCTAAACCTATAGACAAGCCCCAACCAATTTCACCAAAAATAAAACCAATTAAAGCGCCTACGCAGGCAACTACGACTAAGCGACGCGCTTCTAAGCGCCAAGCTTGTCCTCTCATATTACGATCCTTTTTATACTTCTTTGGGATTAAATATTGACTGTTCTTGCTTGCAAATTACACTGGCGTTTTCTGAGAAAAACGATATCCAGTACCACGAACAGTCTGAATTAGATGATCACAGCTAAATGCTTCTAATGCTTTTCTTAAACGACGAACATGCACGTCTACAGTTCTGTCTTCAATATAGACGTTACCGCCCCAAACGCGATCAAGCAAATAACTACGAGTATAGGCACGGTCTTGGTTTGTCATTAAGAATTCAAGTAAACGATACTCGGTTGGACCAAGAGAAACATCTTGGCCATTGACAGTGACACGCTTTGAAACTGGATTAAGCACAAGCCCATCAGCTTGAAGATTTTTTTCTGCAACTTGAGGATTGGTACGACGTAAAACTGCTTTCATACGTGCATTAAGCTCACGTACGGAGAACGGCTTAGGCAGGTAATCATCAACCCCAGCCTCTAAGCCTTGAATTCGATAGTCTTCTTCAACTTTTGCTGTAAGCATAATAATAGGAAGATCAGCTGTAAGATCATTCTTGCGTAACCAGCGAGCAAAGTCTAAACCAGACATGCCAGGCATCATCCAATCAAGTAACACAAGATCAGGACGATCATCGACAATCATGGCCTTGGCGCTATTAGCGTCTTCAGCTTCGACTACATCATAACCATTTGATTGCAGAGACATCACAATCATTTGACGTATTGAAAATTCGTCGTCAACTACAAGTACTTTAATATTTGCCATAAATAAGCCCTTAGCGATAAACCGCTTTTTACCTAAAAATCAATGAGATGGATTTCGACTCGCCAAATCATCGCAGATCTTTTTGACAGCACTATGACAAAAAGTCAGATTAAAGACAAAAGCACCTTACAGTTTACCAACAATTAAACCTAAGGTCAGTATAAGCCCAGTGAGATTATTTAACTTAAATGCCTGAATACAAAGCGCAGGTTTCAAGGTTATTGCCAATTTATATTGATATAAAGAACAAACTATAGAAGCCGCAATAAAGGCCAAATGAAGACCAGATAAGCAATAAAAACACAGAATAAAAACTAGGTTTAAACCCAAAGACACTTGCGCAGCATACTGACCAAATAAAAGGGCTGTAGAGCCAATATTTAAATCCTTGTCGTACTCCATATCAGCCATAGCATAATAGGTATCATAAGCAACGATCCAAAGAATAGAAATCAGAAAATACAACCAAGCAGCAATAGGCAAAGCACTTTGCACAGCTGTAAAGCCCATAGGAATAGCCCAAGCAAACGCAAACCCTAAGAAGACCTGGGGGCTTGCAATCCAGCGCTTTGTGAAAGGATATAAAGCAGCAAAAAAAGCGCCACCAAAAGACATCAAAATAGTCATGCTATTAGTAAAGAGCACCAGAATAAAAGAAAGAGCCGCACAGGCAGCTGCAACAAGAACAGCTTCTTTTGCTGATATCAGCCCAGCAGCTAAGGGACGGTGTTTAGTTCTCTCAACACTGCCATCGATCTTACGATCAGCAAAATCATTAATCGCACAACCTGCTGAGCGCATGAGGAATGTGCCGATGGTAAAAATAAAAACTAATTTGATGGAAGGCCAGTTATCACCTGCAGCAACAAGTAAACCCCAGAGTGCAGGCCAAAGGAGCAATAAGCTTCCAACTGGCTTATCAAACCGAGTTAAGGCCATATAGGCATGGAATTTTGCTTTAAAACCTTGGGAAGGTTGATGAGTGGACTGTCTATTGGCATCTACAACCATAAATTAAACCTTACTATGAGAGAAAGCATTCCGTCACGAGGCAATGCACTTTATTCTCAATATTCAGCACAGAGCTACGCAGCCAATATTGCCCTTCAAGACTAAAACCATTCTGGAGTGCCCTACTCTGCCCTTCCTCAGAAAAACTCTTCAATGTTTCGTTAAAAGAAGCGCACTCACGCTCTGCATGTTCACGTACAGGCGTGTATTGACTAAAAAGAGTACCACCTAAAGGTTTGTCACCAAGCTTTTGAACCCATGGTACTTGGGCAAGTTCAGGCTCAACCACTAGGATACGCGCCAAAGCTCGTGTTTCACCGTTCGTCTTCAATAACACTTCTCTAATCCAAGAGCGTTGCGGCTTCAGATCATAGTGAGCAAGCATTTTTATCTCTTGATCCGATGGCTGCCCCCAAGATTCCTTGATCACCTCTGCAATGACTTCATGGCCTGACTCAGCCTTAAGCAAAGCTGTGACACTGTTTGACGTTAAAGCGATATTATTTTGATCTATATCACTCTCATTTCTCTCAAACATAGGGATCCTTAGTATACTTATCGTTATATCAGAGCTGGCAAACCAGTAGTCCGTATTTTGCCACATTAGCCACCTATTGAACACGCCCAATGAGATCATTCAATATGATAAATGATACTGCAAACCCAACGACTAAACGCAAGGTAATGATTACAGCAATAACCGCTGCCATTCTCTTTGTGATTATCTTGATACTGAAAACCGCAAAACCTGAAACACCTGCGGCAGAAACAGTTGAAAAACTCACACTTGTTAGTACTGGCGAACTCACATTCACAACAATGCGCCCAGGCTTCAAAACAATTGGCACACTTACAGCACCAGCTGTTACTGAAATAACCAGCCAAGTTCAAGGTACAATCAAAGAAGTTCTGATTGAAAATGGTGAGAAAGTCATAAAAGGCCAACCACTTATTTTAATTGATGATGTAGAGCAAGCCCGTTTATTTAGCCAAGCAAAAGCACAATATGCTCAAGCAAATGCAGCATTAATCAAAGCAGAAGCACAGCATTCAACAGATCTCAAATTACTGCAAAAAGATAAAGAACTTTCTCAACTAGCTCGTAAAAGTCTTGAACGTTATAAAAACCTACAGAAAAGAAATCTAGCAACTGAAGCACAGGTCGATCAGGCCAATGAAACTCTACAGCGCCAAGAATCAAGTCAACTGCAACGGCAACTTGCCGTTGATACTTGGAGTGCACAACAAGCAGAACTTGAAGCCAACTTAGAGTCAGCAAAAGCTCAATTTGAGCAGGCAGAAGAAGACTTAGCAAGCACAGAAGTAACAGCACCTTTTTCTGGTCGAGTACATCTTGTTTCCGTAGCAAATGCTGGTCGCATATCCAAAGGCAGTCCACTGATTAGCTTGTATGATGATCAAAGTGTTGTCTTAGAAGCAAGCCTACCACCCACTACAATGAGTTTACTGATGCAACATAAAGAGCTGCAAAAAGAAATGACAGCATCAGGCTCTCTCTGGGGACAAGATATAGGCTTTAGATTTAAAAGTTTGGCACAGCGCTCAAATGCACAAGGCAATCCTGTGGCGCTATTTGAACCACTTCAAGAATTTCAAACATTAGCGGTCAATAGAGGTATTGAAGCAACAATCACTTTACCAGTGCAAACAAATACCTATGCAATTCCTGTAACGGCTTTACATGATCATGCGTATATCTATTTATTAAAAGATGATCAAACACTGGATCGAGTCGATGTATCAATTGTTGGCGAAGCATATCAAAGTGATGAGCGCTTTTATATTATTTCAGCACCCAGTATCAAACCTGGCTCCGCTTACGTTACATCTCAAATGCTCAGCGATATTAATGGCCTTAAAGTTCAACCTGCTCAAACACAGGGGCAAACTTTATGAGCGCACAAACAAACACGCAAAGACCCGAGCCTAAATCCTTTATATCACTCTTTGTAAAGCATCCTGTAGCCGCAAATCTCTTAATGATTTTATTTGTACTATTAGGGCTTGTCGGCTTACAAAAACTCAATAAACAGATTTTTCCAAACTTCGAGCTGGACTATATAAACATTTCCATTACTTGGAGAGGTGCCACAGCTGAAGACGTGCAAACATCAATTATAAGACCACTGGAGCAAAGCCTTAAATCACTCAGTGGTGTGCGAAATATCAAATCTCAAGCGACCACAAGCCAGGCATCAATGACGCTAGAAATGGAATCTGGCGTTAATATGAATTCCAAAATAAACGATATTCGCCAAAGAGTGGATTCCATTCGAAACTTACCTTCAGCAGCAGAAGAGCCAGTTGTCAAAGAAATTGAGATGTTTCAACCAATTTCACAAGTTGTACTTTATGGTGACCTCACCTTAAATGAGTTGCGTCGAGTTGCTTATCAGTTTGAAGATGAGCTCCTTCAGGCTGGCATCTCTAAAATTGTGTTTAATGGTTTACCAAATGAAGAAGTTTCAATTGAGCTCTCTTCTGAAATTCTTGTGAACTTGGGCTTGAGTCTTGACCAAGTTGCAAGCCAAGTTCGTAATCAAAGTCAAAACTTGCCTGCAGGTTCAATTGGCCGTCAAGAAATGACATTTCAAATCCGAAGTCTGGCACAAAAGAAACAGGTTTCAGAGTTTGAACACATTATTATTACTGATGCCTTTAATCAAAAACATCGTTTAAAAGATATTGCAGAAATTGAGCGCCGAATAGAAGAAGACCAACCGCTGGTCTACATCAATGGCAAGCCTGCGGTGGAGTTAGTTTTACAAAGAACCGAAGATGACGACGCTCTTAAAGCCGCAGGCATTTTATTAGATTTTTATGACGCTAAAAAAGATGAGCTACCAGAATCCCTTGAAATTAAGCTTTACAACGAACGCTGGCGCTATCTTAAGGATAGAATCCAGCTACTGCTTAAAAATGGTTTAAGTGGCCTTGTCCTTGTTGTTGTCACACTATTTATTTTCTTAAATTTTAGAATTGCATTCTGGGTTGCAGCAGGTATCCCTATTTCAATCATGGCAACGCTTTTTGCTATTCACGTCTTTGGCGGCAGTATTAACATGATCAGTTTATTTGCACTTATCATGTCGCTTGGCATTATTGTTGATGATGCGATTGTCGTTGGGGAAGAAACACTTGCTCAATGGGAACAAGGTGCCAATGCATTTCAAGCGGCCAATAGAGCAGCACATAGAATGGTCGGCCCAGTATTTGCGTCCTCACTCACCACAATAGCTGCATTTACACCTCTGGCACTGGTTGGTGGCATCATGGGTAAATTCATGATTGAAATTCCCATTACAGTTATCTGCGTGATTATTGCATCTCTCATTGAAAGTTTTTTAATCTTACCTGGACATATTTATCACAGTTTTAAAAAGCTCGAGAAAAAAGCTGTAGCAGAGCATAAACCTATCGAACACACACCAGAGAGCCCTGAAAAATCATCCAATTTTTCAACTCGCTTTTCCGATAAATTTAATCATTTTAGAGATAACCGATTTAAAGGCTGGGTTGAAAGTGCTATTCAATACCGCTGGGCAGTTATAATCACTGGTTTTGGTCTGATGATGATTGGCATCAATCTTATTTCCAATGGCTACGTGAAACAAACATTTTTTCCAACGATTGATGGCTCACAAATTTTTGCAAATGCTGAGTTCTCTGCAGGCACATCTGAAAAGCAAGTCAGTGACTTTATGGGGCATCTTGAAGAGACTTTATTTGAAACTGAAAAAGAATTTGGCGGTGATCATATTTTACTGGTTGTTCGACAAGAGGGTGCCAGTGTTGGCGAAGATAATGCACCAGGCAGAGTCAGCCCAGAAATCGGTGGGCTTAATATAGAAATGCCCATTGAAGGTAGACATTTCACGAATCAAGCCTTTATGAATGCTTGGCAGGATAAAATAATAAAACCTGCAAATTTAGATAAATTACAAGTAGCTCAGCCGGCTGCAGGTCCACCTGGGCGTGGTTTAGAAATTCTCTTAAAAGGCAACAACCTCCAAGACTTGAAAAACGCCTCAGAAGCCCTGCAAAGCCATCTGAAAAGCTTTGATGGTTTAAGCAATGTTGATGACAACCTTCCCTATGGTCGGCCACAAATGATCCTGACATTAACACCACAGGCTTTAGCCCTTGGCATGACAGATAATCAAGTTTTATCTCAAATTAGAAATGCATATGCAGGTGCGATTGTTGATATTTTTACAGACAGAAGCAAAGAAGTAGAGATTCATGTTCAGCTAGCTAAGGCTGAGCGAGATCGACTTTCATCGATTCGCCACTTCCCTGTTCAATTGCCAAATGGACAAACACTACCGCTGTTTGAATTAGCTGAAATTGAAGTTCGTCGAGGTATTGATATTATCCGTCAGCAGGATGGCCTACTCAGCGCCGTTGTCAGTGCCGATGTTGACGAGCAAGTCACGAATGCCAATGAAATTTTATCGCAGCTCAGACGCAATTATTTTGATCGTTTCACACAAGAATATAAGGTTGAAACAGGCTTAGAAGGCAAAACTGCAGACCAAGCGGAAACAATGCAAGATTTGGGAACAGGCGTTATACTGGGCCTGACTTTAATCTATATTATTCTGGCTTGGGTTTTTGGTAGTTATTTATGGCCAGTTGCAGTGATGTTAGCTATTCCACTTGGACTTACAGGTGCTATATTCGGTCACTGGGTTCTGAATATGGATTTGTCGCTGTTTTCCATGATGGGGCTCTTTGGCTTGTCGGGGATTGTGATTAACGACTCTATTGTTTTAATTGTTTATTTTAGAGAGCAACTTCAACAAGGTGTTCATCATCACGATGCTATTGTGAAAGCAATATGCCTCAGACTGAGAGCTGTACTTTTAACATCACTGACGACAATTGCGGGACTGGTGCCAATGCTATTTGAGACAAGTTTACAAGCTCAATACTTGATACCCATGGCCGTGACTTTAGTATTTGGTCTCGCCTACGGTACCTTCTTAATACTCTTCTTTATTCCAGCACTGTTAACTGTTATAGAGAATACTCGAAAATTCGTCTTTAAAGAGAAAAGCTACGCCCTTTAGAGGGTGTCGCTTTTTTCTTTTCGAATACCAATCAATATTAGGCCTTAATATATTGCCGAACAGGATAACCAAAAGTTTCACTCACATCAGCTTCTGCAGATGGCATGACTAAAAGCCCTGCTTTCCCCTGCTTTGAACTCCAAAAGCCTTTATCATCTATACGCCCAGCATGATTCATCTCTAATTGATCATTTGCAGAAAAGTGTGCAAAGGCAATAACTGAGTTTTTTAAATCTGGATTAATTGGGCCTTTCACAGGTTTATAGCCTTGAGCTTTATAAAACTGATCGAACTCCTGCAAAGAGAAATCTTCATGATCACCTGGTTTAATTTGATCCCAAACGAA
This sequence comes from Gammaproteobacteria bacterium UBA6940, assembly GCA_002450655.1. Classification (GTDB taxonomy): domain Bacteria; phylum Pseudomonadota; class Gammaproteobacteria; order Pseudomonadales; family UBA6940; genus UBA6940. The sequence goes on from DJZY01000027.1 coordinate 25,345, forward strand.
AATATCACGACGACCTAAACTATTTGAAATGCAGTTATAGTCTGGATTCGTTGACTCAACAAGCAAATGAATACCAGCCTGCTCATTTTCTTTAATTTCACGAAGTGTATGCCCACGATCAGATTCATAATGCGCTTTCATTGAATCTAAATGAGCAGGTGTTAAGCCAGTAAAGCAAAATGATTTTGCATCTTTCGCTTCATCGGCAGTTAATTCAAAAAATGTAGCTAAATAATTAAAAGCAGTTTGAGCTACATCCATTTTCGCTCGGTCAGATAATTTTCCCCATGTAGCGCTATCATGCTGCTGCACTGACTTATTCATCAGAATAAAAATCACTTTCTCAATATTTGGCTCATTATCATTAACATAGTCCATGACACTATTTGCGGAGCTACCTTCTTTGCGCATCATAGTTTCAACAAATGCAAAAGACTTATTGGCCTGCTGACGCTGGGGATCAATTTTAAGCACTTGACGTTCAAGACGATTGAGCTTCATATCCTTTAATTGTGCTAAAGACCGTGGCACAAATATAATGCCATTGCGCATAACCCCTTGAAGTTTATCTCTTGTTTTTGAACTTGATGAATCTATTGAGAGTTTTTGTGTTTTACGGACTAATGAAGAAATAGGCATAAGAAGCTTCTAATAAAAGTAATAACAAATACATTAAATCAAATTGCCACTACTATACCGCTTTAGTTTGGGAGATAATTCGAGTGGCTACATTTTTAAGAAGTGTATAAGACACAGCTGATCATCAGCTTTCAAGCTCAACAACCGCAGAAACACGGCGAAACACATACTCGCCTGTTGTATCAAAGCTTGAAAAAGTCGCTTCTGATTGAACTTCAAAAATAGTGATGGTTGTAAGGCCCTCAGTATAGGTTCGAGGCGTGCAGGTGACCGTTACAGTAAAACCTGAAAGGTCAGAGTCTGATGGCATATTCAAGATTGCAGGGCTTGATGGGCAAACCTGATCTACGCCTATATCGTACATGGCCCAGTGCAAGCCTGATTTAGCTGCAGATAGCGCTCTTGCGCCCATTAAATCCATAGTGCGTTCTGCTGCCTGCATATCAGCCAGACGACTCATCATTAGAACAGCAGCAGACATTATTACCATAATAAAAAGTACAGCAACTAAAGCAAAACCAGATGATGATTGATCAATATTATGGCGCATTGAAAACCCTCACTTGTTTTACGAGGTTCACTGGCTCATTATTTTCAGTCACACGTAAATTCAGCGTTACCAAGCCTAAGCGCTGTGCAATACCTGTTTGATAAAGGAATTCACAACTTTCAATATTATTTAAAACAAGTGCAGCATTAGCACCAGCAGGAACAGAATTTGAAATAGATGCACCCACAGCATAATTTGTATATCGAGTGAGCTCACCAGTTGTTTCTGAGCAACGGTATTTTACTGCAGTATTTGAAATAAAAAAGCGATTTCGAGGGGAGCCATTACCTAGAATATCAAAGCGAAAGTCAGCACTGGTAAATTGAATTCGATCTTCAGGGGCACTGCCACTGACTATATTTGGTGTTAACGAAAGCGCAAACCCCGATCCAGGAGTAACAACACCCAAGGGCGAAACACCTGCACTAGAAGCCGCAGTGTAAAGCACGCTGGTATTAAATGGGTTTACTATCATTCGATAACCCAAAGGTATTGAACTTAGAGTCTGCATGCCACCTAATACATGAAAAGAATTATCATCATAACTTGGTGAAAGTGCATCAAGTTCCGATTTATCAGAGTCATCAACATAGCGGTAGCGACCACCATCAATAACCAGCATCAATTCTAAAACGCTAATACCACTGTCTGTATTATCAACCCGCACAGAATTTGGCACGGCATTTTGCAAATCAATTTGCATTCTATTTGCTGCTGCATTTGCAAGAGATGCTAACTCAGCACGACGAGAAGCGGCTTCATACTGAGTAAAAGGTTGAGAAAAAAGTTGTGCAACTAAAATACCCACAGCACTCATTAATACAATAACAATAATTAATTCGATTAATGTAAAGCCATGGCTTTTATTAAAGTGAGTATTAGCTTCCATCAACAAAATACCCACTTAAAACCGTCTGGCCATTATCTGGCGATCTTACCGTCACTGTCACCAAAGCTGTTGATGCATTTGGCACAAATGAACCTGTAATACCTAAACTTGAATTGCCTGTTTCATTACTGGAAACAGCAACAGAAACACTGTAGTTTGTAAGCCCAGCAGGCACATTGCCAAATTGATCTTGCACCTGCGAATTGGAAATAGCACGATATTGACAAATATGAGTGTATTCAGAGCGTCCACCAGCTGGCTGACTACAATTAGCACCACTTAAAGCAAATTCTTGGGATTCAATTTCATCAAGATAGGATTGGGCAATGTGCACACGTTGCACTGCCATCATAGGGTCGGCTGTACGCCTCACAAGCTCTGCGCTAGTCACAACAACCCCAGAAATAACCACGCCAGCAACTGCAATCGCAATTACAAGCTCAACAAGCGTAAAGCCTCTTTTTCTGTTAAATCGATGAGAATATTGCAACCTTTGCATAAGTGTCCTTTTAATGACGTCACACTTAAGTTTGGTACACAAACCCAGTACTGCAAACAATATTAAAAGTACGGATAGCACTTTGACCGGTTAATGTAATTTGAGTTGTCGTTGTTGATTCACCATCAGCTGTACAAGCCCAACCTTGTGGGTAAAATACGACATTGGTATCTGAATATGAAACGCTTGGAGGTACTGGGGCTAAGTTGGTGTAAGCACCACCCTGCCATGGGCGTAATATATCTTTTGAAAAAGCAGTGACGGTGTCATTAGCACACTGCGCATTGGTTTCAGTTGTTAATGTAAAACCACTAGCAGTTAAATTAAAACGAGATGCACAGCCTGTGGTAAGCGCATATTTTTGCGCAAAGCGAAGAGCAGATTTTACATCATCAGCAAAATAGCGTTCATCAAAAGGGACTTTATCAAAACGAGACTGGGCGTAAACGCCCAGTATTCCAATCATAGTTATGACAACGATGAGTTCTATCATCGTGAAACCCGTATGACTTTTAAGGTTAAAGCTAAAATCAATCATCTGATCATTTAGCAACCAGAAGTATCTGATACTACAGTTGGTGCAGAACCGGCAACTTTAGTGTAAACAACTTCACAATTCGCCTTACTAGTAATTGTTAAAGTATCGGCAGCAAATGTATAAGTGTAACCCTGAGAAGTACCACCGCTTGCTAAAGCTGCACCTGAATCATTAGTTGTAGCTAACCCAGCAGCGAGAATAATTCCCGTAAGATCTGCGGCACCACCATTATCTGCAACAGGATACCCATCCTCAACAGTAACTACAGAACCATCTAAACAAACGCTATTAGCTGTTGACACAGGCGGTGTCGCACAGTTAGTTTCTCCACTCGCGTACCATTGGGCTCTTGTAATACCTACTGCTGAACGCATAGACCCTGCTAGGCCTTCAATAGCAGCAGCACGAGCACTACCACCTAAATCAGCAAAACGTGGCAGAGCAAATGCTGATAAAACACCAAGAATAACAATTACCATAATTAGTTCGATCATGGTAAAACCCTGTTGCTGTCGCAATTGTTTCATAAGAAGCCTCCAAGACTATTCTTTAAATTCATTTTTAATAAAAAACTAATAATTGAAACTTTGTAGCATTTTGCTCACCGATTAAATTAACCAACAGTTAATTTAACTCGGCCTCGTCTTACATCGTATTCGACTACCCCCTCCATGTTGATAGCTGTGAATCGACACAATCCAAGATTACCGACCTCGGCAGTGGTTATAAAACCCTCTTTCCATCGGTCGTCAACCAGCTCCTGCCAGATTTCTGCACAGGTGTCACGTGTCATACTGGCGTGGTTTTCTTCACCAGATGTGCTTCGTGGCCATCCATTAAAAGTCATGTTTAAATGATTGAGCCGGAATCCTTCTAAATCATCAACATCATCGCCATCTGTATGGCCATTTCGCTGCCATTGCTGATGTGCAAAAAGCACACCTGTTGCCAAAGATGCTGCTGCGGAAAATAATGCTTCATCAGCCCGAGCCTGATGAGCAAAGTGACGTTTCGATGCAAGCACACCTAATGCCACTGTCACTAAAGCAACAACAATAATCAGCTCAATACTTGATATGCCTCGTTGGCACAGATTTACATCTGCACTTTTATTCGAAGCACATGCCTTCAAAGGTAAACTACGCACTACTACCTCGATGCACTTTTTATGTCATTCTGAAAAAATTATAGCTATAAAAATTAAATATAATTTCTACTACTCAAATGAAACTGATCGATGCTCAAGCATTGTTCGAGTCATATAACGTGAAAACCATTGCCACTGATCTGCAGGCACTTCAAGTTCCATAAATGTCATGCCAAGGTTTTCCAATTTCTGATACCCTAATTCCTGCACACCTAGAACCCTAGAGTGTCCTGGAACTTTAAAAGTACCGTCATTACTTAAAATTATAGCAACGTGAAACCGTTTCGCTATGCTTGGAAAAAGTCTACCCATCATATTTGTTGCATTTACGTAAACCACGCCTGAAAATTGTGGTAAATAAAAGCTATTTTGACTAAAAAAGCCTAATTGATCAGGTAAAGAATACAGATCATTTGATTGCTGTGTTGAATATTCGGCGAAATTAAATGCTGAATTTATAGAAGGGTTTTGAACTGACTTTGTCAATTCAAACTGCATAAGAGATTTATGCATTAATTGCTGATGCTGATCTCGACTGGTTTCCATGACAGCGTCACAAAAAATTAAAAAAACAGCTAAAGCTGCTCCAGCAAGGCCAAATACAACCCAACGCGGCAGAATATTTTTTGGCGAATAGTCAAGAGACTGCCCTCTTATTGACTCAACATCAACAGCATACTCATGACCGTAATCTAATTTTTTTTTCTTCTGCACTGTAAATTCCTTTTACACAAACACCATTTCAGAAAAATAATCTGTTTCAAAAGAGGATGCACTCCTGTGTATTCCACTCTTATTCAAACAGAATACTTTTCTGATTCTCTATTTGGGCTCTATGCCAACTCTATGTCTTTGACAACTAACCAACTGCAGAGCTGAGGTTCCACATTGGTAAGAACACACCTAGTGCGAGTACCAAAACCAATCCCCCCATGAAAACTAAAAGAATAGGCTCAATTGCATCACCTAATTTCTTTAAGTCGTAATCAACTTCCTGTTCATAAAAATCAGCTACTTCAAGTAGCATTTCATCAATTTGACCAGTTTCCTCACCTACCGCAATCATTTGCAAGACAAGTGGCGTAAAAAGTTTTGAGGCTGATGCAGTTCTAAAAAAAGAATCACCACGCTCAATACCATTATGCATTTGCATGACTCTGTCTTGAACATAGGCATTGCCAACAGAATTCGACACATTGACAATAGATGCCAAAATTGGAACGCCAGCGCCAGAAAGCATCGAAAATACACGGGCAAAACGGGCTAAAACAATTCGCTCAAAAATAGAGCCTAGCAAAGGCACTTTTAGCTTGAATTTATCAAACTTTAATCGCCCTTCTGTGGTTTTAATGTAGCGTTTTAAGCTAAAAAATGTACCACCAATTCCACCTAATAATACCCACCAATAATTGACCATAAAGTCAGAGCTTCCAATCAATATTTTAGTCATTAAAGGCAAATCTGTACCAAACTTTGCAAAAACTGTCGCAAAGGCAGGAATAACAAAGATATTAATAACTGTAACGGCTACAACAACACAGGTCACAACAATAGTTGGGTAGCGAGTAGCCTGTTTAATACGCTTCTTAGTTTCTCGCTCCATATCAAGATACATTGCAACCTGAGTAAAAGAAGCATCAAGGTTACCTGTATTTTCACCCACATTAATCATTGAAATAAAAATATTGCCAAAAATATTTGGGTATTGTTCTAGCGCAGATGCTAAGGAGCTACCTTGGTCAACATGATTGCGAACACCAATGAGGGCATCACGTAGAGTGCGACTTTGCACAGAATCACATAGCCCTTTTAAGGCGCGCATGAGTGGAACACCAGCACGAGTTAAAGCATTCATCTGACGGCAAAAAATAATTAAGTCTTCAACTTTGACGCTTGGAGGGAAAATTTTATCGAGAGTACCTTGGAGATCAATTTCAACATCTTGCGATTGCGTAAGTTCAACAATAACAATATCTTTGCGCTCTAATTCCATAACAGCAGCTTCACGGCTATCAGCTTGAAGCTTGCCACTGACTTTAGCGCCAGATGATTTATAGCCTGTATATAAAAATGTTGCTGCCATTGAGTCACTCTATGTGTAAAACAATTATTCCGCGGAATGGTCTGCTAAGGATGTAGCTAGGGCAAATACTTCTTTAACGCTAATGATCCCTTTAAAAGCATAGCGCAAAGCACACATAGCAAGGGTTTCATAATCAGGGTCACGATAGGCTTCTCGAGCAAAGCCTGCCATGTCATTTTGACGAAGCTTATCCTGCAATGGCTTAGTCATTTCTAATAACTCATAGGCACCTATACGACCATAATAGCCAGAGTTATTACACACACGACAGCCAGGTGAATGCTTAAATTGTGCATGATCAAAGTCAAAAGTTGATCGACCATCTGCGATAGTCACAAGCCAGCCCATTTCCATATCAGATGGTGTGTAGTCTTCTAAACATTTTTCGCAGTTTTTACGTACTAGCCGCTGCGCTAATACAGCGTTTACAGATGCAGACACTAAATAAGCAGGCGCGCCCATATCAACCAAACGAATAGCAGAACTGATTGCATCATTGGTATGCAAAGTCGATAAAACTAAGTGACCAGTCATTGCCGCTTTAAGGGCAATTTCAGATGTTGCTTGGTCACGAATCTCACCAACCAGTACAATATCTGGATCTTGACGAAGAGCTGAGCGTAAAACACTTGTAAATGTTAATTCTATTTTTTCATTCACCTGCACCTGCTGAATACGTGGCAAGCGATATTCCACTGGGTCTTCAGCAGTAATAATTTTAACGCCAGGTTTATTAAGCTGCGTCAGTGCAGAATAAAGCGTTGTTGTTTTACCAGAACCAGTTGGGCCTGTAACAAGAATGATACCGTGAGGCCGTTGAATTAGAATTTCAAAACGACGAAGGACATGCTCCGGCATACCAATTTCCGCTAAATTGAGCTTCAATGCCGACTGATCCAAAATACGCATTACAACTGACTCACCATATTGCGTTGGTAAAGTTGAAATACGCACATCAACGTTTTTGATTTTAGTATTAATTGGAAAACGACCATCTTGTGGTTTACGTTTTTCAGAAATATCAAGACTGGCCATGATCTTTAAACGCATCACTAGAGCTGAAGCAACACGCTTTTCCTTCATGATTTTTTCATGCAACACACCATCGACCCTAAAACGGATACGCAGTACGTGCTCATCTGGCTCAATATGAATATCTGATGCACGCATTGAAAGAGCATCTTCAAAAATACTTTGAATTAAACGAACAACTGGTGCATCAGACGCATCATCATCGAGATCACCATCAAGCTCAATTTCTTCCTCCGCCTCAAAGCCAAGCTCAGTCTCAAGTTCAGATGCAATAGAACTTAAAGCTGCTTCGTTTTTGTAGACACGATCAATAACATCCATAATCTCCCTTTCGCGGGCAACCACAGGCTTAATCGTCTTACCAATGGAGTTACGAAGCTCGTCAATAGCAAAAATATCTGTTGGATCGCTCATTGCAAGCGTCACTTCTGTACCATTGCTGGAAATAGGGATAACACGATAGCGACGAGCAAGACTCTCAGATAGAAGGTTAACAACATCGGGCTGGATTTCTAAAGCAGCAGGCTCACATACATCAACACCAAGCTGTGTCGCCTGCACTTTCATGAGCTGTTCTTCTTCAATAAAGCCAAGGTCCACAAGTGTCTGGCCAATTTTCTTTCCAGTCGACACCTGCTCAGAAAGGGCTAACTTAAGCTGTTGATCTGTTATAAAACCATCTTCAACAAGCAGATCCCCTAGACGAACCTTTTTCTTTGATTTGAACTCCATGGCCTACTCTACTCTCTTCCCATTAAAAGTCATAAGTCTTAAACTCATCAAGCAATAAGTTGACGCAAATAAATTTACTGCGAAGCATCTCGTAATTCATACCGAAGCTGCTCAATACGAAGCGCACTTAATTGACGTTGCTTCACTGTTAAATCGTCTGTTTGTAGCGCTTGTTGATAGTAATAACCTGCTTGACGTAAATTAGATTCTTTATCAAATAAAATCGCTTGTAAAAAAGTCCAATAACCAGCATCAATTGATTTCATTCGAAGCTGCTCATAAATACGATGTAAGTGATCATTTCGATTCATATTTAAATCACCAGCAAGCTGACGATTTAAGTCGAGCAAAGTGAGTAATCCATCACGATTTTTTGCAGAATACTCAACAGCATTAAGCGCAAGCTCAAGTTCCATTGGCTGAATAGTGTTCATAAAAATTTGAATTGATTTATTAAAGTCACGAACACTTAATTGTCCATTATTTAATGCTGTTACAGCAGCAGTAACACTGGTTAAGTTAAGTTGCGACGGGTCTACATAGGATTGACGTGTAATAATAGGTGCAGCGGCTGTTTCTCTTGGAGTTACTTGTACTTGAGGTCGAGTAATATCATTTACCTGTGCAGTTTCATTAGCTTGTGAAGGTGTACGTGGCTGTGCATTCGATGCCACTATTTCACTGACTTGTGGTGTGCTAACAACAAAATTCATTTGTCCAGGTGCTGCAATTTGAGCCACCTGAAGGCTTGGATTTTGAAACATAGAGCTATTGAGGGCATTGGATGTAATAGGTAATTCAAAAGTGGAGAGGAGCTGATCTTGTGAGCTAATACGATTGACAGCCCACCATGTTAATGATGCGCAAACCAAAACTAGTGCAGCAATCAGGGCAGGTATTGACCACTCAATCTTGTCGTGTTCATCAGATACAAGAATAGATGTGAGAATTTGCTGCTCACGGGGGTCACGTCGACGTAAATCAATATCTTTTAAGACATCATTCAAAAGGCTCATAACTACACTACCTTGTACTACCGAGCATCATGCTCACCAATTACCTTTGTTTTATTTATCTTTGATCTTGTTACTTAAATCTGTTTTACCCCGTTATGAAACGTGAAATTTTTGCGCAAGCCATGACATACCTCTTGGACGTGTCGTATCAGTATCAATAATGGCTTTAAGTGCTAATTTACGTGTAACGCACTTGGTATCTTGACCATAAGCCAGCATTAACGATTTATGGCAAATAATATTAATAAGTCGCGGAATACCGTTAGTATTTTTGTAAATGGCTTTACACGCATCTGTTCCGAAAATTAAATCACCGTTATAGCCAGCTTGACTTAAACGATGGTGAATATACTGCTGAGTTTCTTCAAAAGTCAGTGGTGCAAGATGGCCTGAAAAAGTAATACGCTGCTTTAATTGACGCATCGAATACTCATTGAGACGCACGTCTAGTTCAGGCTGACCAAATAAGATGACCTGCATTAATTTAGAGTCTTCTGTCTCTAAGTTAGTGAGCAATCGTAATGCCTCTAGAGTCTCAGAGCTCATGGCTTGTGCTTCATCAACAACAAGTACAACACTCAAATTTTGCTTGGCAAGCTCTACAAGTCTTTTATAGAGTGTTTCAAGTAAAACCTTTTCTGGTTGTGCCCGACTAATTTCTAACCCTAGTTCATGAGCCAGTGAATAACGCAGCTCTGTTGGTGATAAATATGGGTTTGGGATAAAAGCTGTATAAAATCGATCTTGCGACAGTGAAGTTAAAAGCTGCCGGCATAGTAATGTTTTACCTGTACCAACCTCACCTGTAACTTTCACTAAGCCCTCACCTATTTCCAAAGCTGCCAATGCCATTTGCAAAGAGCGATGGTGCTTTGGTAGGTTCGCATAAAAATGCGTATTAGGTGTTAATGAAAATGGATAAGCATCAAGTCCAAAATATTCGAGATACATACAACCTTCCTCTGGTATTTTTTTAATGCCTTGGCTGCCGCCTTAATCGGTCCAAACCAATTAAAAATTCCTTTATTGTGTTATCGGCAACCCTTCAATAAACTTTAGTCCTTATCAGCGATCATTTTTACTTAAAGATCACTGTTGATGGTGTTATCGGTGAACCAATATTTGGTAAATAAGCATCACCTGTAGGTAACTGGCCTGACCAGCCGGTTTGTTCTGGTACAATTGGTCTTAATAGAATCACAAGCTCACTTTTCTTTGATGTTTGACGTTTTTGAGAAAAGAGCGATTTAATGACGGGAATATCTGATAACCAAGGCACGCTCGCATCAACATCTTCAGTTTGTGTTTGCAGTAAGCCACCAATCACAATAATCTGATTATTACGGGCTTTGACAATTGAGTCAGACTCACGAATTCTAGAGAGTGCAAGAGGCAAATCAATTTCCTGATCATCAACCAATATACGTTTATTCAAATCATTTACTTGAGTCACACTTGGATGAATATGCAGAATAATTTCATCACCTGCACCTATTTGAGGAGTTACATCCAAAGCAATCCCAGAGAAAAATGGCGTTAGTGTCACTTCTGGGCTTGAAACAACCTGGTCACTTGTGACTGTTTGGTTATTGGTAAATTCAGTGACGAAAAACTCGTCTTCACCGACTTTAATAACAGCCTTTTGGTTATTAACTGTTGAAATACGCGGGCTTGAAAGAACATGGACTTCGCCTTGGGTTTCAAGAAGTTCAAGCATGCCTGTAAAGTCACCAAAATTAAGAGCTGTAGTAAAAATGCCGGAGATATCATTTTGAGAAACAAGCTGACCAGCATTTAAAGCTAGTGAAGAAGCCGTAGAGTCAACAGAGGCATTACTTAGATAGGAATCGCTAAACAAACCACCAGCTATACTTTTGCCATTTTGGAATTGCGATAATACAGCCCAGTTAATACCTGCTTGGAAACTTTCATTCAGTTCAACTTCTAGGATTTTCGCCTCAATAATAACTTGGCGTTTTAAATTAGCTTCTGCTTGTGTTAAGAACTGTCTGACAACACTATGCTCTCGTGGGCTGGCAGTAATAACAACAGTTCCTGAAATAGGATTCGTTACTACCGTACGACCATCCGCAGAACCAACAATAGAAACGAGAATATCTTTTACATCAGCCCAAAAATCTGTGACGGACTCAGTATCAACTTGAGAACTCTTTGTAGAGCTGCTGCTATCGCCTCCACCACTGACACTAGAAGAGATTTCACCTGAGTTAACGCTAAAAGTGGAAACACCCTTTCGAGTGACATTTAAATAATTAAGATTATAAACTTCGGTTTTCAGAGTTACTGGATAAACTTTATAGCCATAGGATTGCTTTTCAATATTGTAATCATAAATACCAGCAACAGCTTCTAAGACTTCTGTTAAAGTCACATTACGCAGCGAAAGAGTAACATCACCTTGAACTTCTGGATGCACAATAATATTAATATCCGTACCAGCAACTAGCCCTTGGAAAAAACGGCTCGCTGGCACATCTTTAACATCTACATTAAAACGCTCACGATTCGTAGTGAGTCGAACATCTAGAGAAGAATTAGACTCAGCTTCTAAGGCATCAAGTAATGCTTTTTGTTGTTGCTCATGCTGACGTTTAAACGCAACATGCTCTGCATCACTGTCTTCTTTCGCAGCTTCAAGATTCTCACGAATAGCATCTTTAGCAGATGTATCAAGCGGCGTTGGCAAAGCGCAACTCGCCTGCATCAGCAACCAGATAATTGGTATGTATTTTACAAGTCTGCGGAGGTACGTCATTCACCTCTATCCTTCTACTCCATGAAGTCGCGATAGGATTATTGAAAAGCTTGTTGTTATCCATCACAACTTGTTAAGTTTTAAAAATCATTGCAGATTAAAATTCATTTCTAATCTTAATATTTTTAAGCGTCCATATATAAACACTTACAAACCCAATGCGGCTTCTAGAGCCCTTCCCTTAATAAAACTATAGATCAGCTTTTTAGAACTGTCTCAGCTAAAAATACATTTTTCCTAAATCATATTAATCCGTCTAAACAATCCAGTTTAAATCACTAATTATTATAAAAATATAATAAAACCACCCCAAACATCTGATATATTAGAACGTTTTTTAAATATAAAAAAAGGCCAAAATGGCCTTTATAGTTAACAATTAATTTTAAAATTGGCTTAATTAGCTTTTTATCTTATATAAATTGTCCCATTGGAATTATCAATTTTCTTTGTTTTTTCACTTAACGTTGTAGCATCTTCATTATTACTGCCTTCAAGCTCTTGATCGAACTGTTCGTAAAAAATAATTTCTTTAATTTCACCTTCAAGTGGCTTCACTAATACTCGATCCTTCTGAATATCGATAACTTCACCAAATTCAGCGCTCTCACCAATATTTAAAAAAGTATCACCAAACACTGCTATTTTTCGGCTAGGTGCATATATCAGCTGAGTCAACACAGGAATACTCGCTCTCTTTTCTTTATCAATTTCTGCCTCTCCTGGCTTTCCAGTAGTTTTAATTTGCTTTGACATATATACAGGACGTGTTGGGTCTTCTACGCCTAGGTCAGCCATGCTTGTACCTGCAAACAGCAGACCAATAAGTATAAAACCAGAATTAAAACATCGAGTTAATGATAGTCTTCGATTCACTTCAACTACACCCCTATCCAGCCATTTTCAAAGCCTAAGGTTTCAATCACAAAACTTGCTTTACCTACTGGATAGGCATCTGTTGTGTAATGGAATGACTTCCAGTAAACCTTCCAATTCATTTTCTCTAAAGCAACAAGGTATTCAAGTACATCTAAAAATTGGCCTTGAAGCTCCATTTTAACGCCATGCTTATAGACTTCTGTCTGATTCTCAAGTTGATTCAAAAAGGGGTCACTACTTTGCACAACCGCCATAAGTGCTTTAACATGATCTAAGTCTTGGCTATGAATTGCTTGAGCAATCTCAGCGACAGACTTATCTTGACTCTTACTATCCTCTGGATCACCATCAATAATTGGTACAGCAACAGGCTCAAGCTTTTCTAAGCTACTCAAATACAATCCCGTTTGCGTCTCAAGCATTTCCTGAAGTACTTTTGCTGTTTTACTTGCAGGCACTAAATGTTGGCTTTTATTTTGAATATCGCCTTCAATACGTCTTAACTGATGAGTCAACTCACGTAATCTTTCTCTTGGCTTTTTATTTGGATCGACACTGTACTCAATTTTTAATATCTTGAGTGTTGATTCAGCTTCCATTTTTTCTAGATTCATGCTTGATATTTCTTTCTGATGCTCAGTTCTTGCATTCATGAGTGGCTCAATCAAAACCACAATACACAAAATCCAAAGACCTGTTACGAGTAACGCCGTTAGAATAATTCTTTCCCGAACGGACATTGCATCAATTTTTTTTCTAATCTCCGATATTTTATCTTTTATAGTATCCATATATTACCTCTTTAAATTTTGTGTTTTTATTGGGAGGTACGCATCAACCATTGCAAAATTAAGTGCAGGGCTCGTTGTGCTTGCAAAGCCTGAAAATGCGCCATAGGAAATATTAAAAGAAACAAAATCGCCTTTCGGATCAGGTTGTCTCGAAAGTGTTAAATCATCGAATGTAATGCCATCTAAAGCTGGCTCTTTTTGTAAGCTTGTTAAAAAGAAAGTAATATCTGTTGGCGACACAGCTTTACCTTTGATACCAAATGCTGAAGCTTCACCTTGTATTACAAGTTCTTCAATCCAAATATTTGGAAATTTTTGTCGTGCCATTGCTAACAGATATTCTGAAAAACCTCTAGTATTACCAAAGTTTTCATCATTTAGTCGTTTTAAAAAGGTTTGTCTTTGGCGTAGCATCTCCTCGTATTTTTCAATACGCACTGCAATAGTTTCATCTAACGCTTTTTTTGTATTCATTGCTTTAAATTGATCTAGTGCCATCTTTGATGCTTGATGTGCTTCTTGAGTTACAGCAAGCTCTTGCCTTAAGCTATATTCAGATATTCCTAGGCCAGCACCAATCAGAGCAATTAAGCCAAAAGAAGCAACTACAATCTTGATCACCTTGCCACTATCAAAGGGAATATGTACCTTCTTATATTCCGGCGGCAATAAGTTAAGTGTTTGTTCAAACATTCTTTAACCCCTCAATTGCTGCGCCAATAGCGCCAGTGCAATATGCCTGGTCTTTAATTGACAATTCCTGATCATAATTGAGTTCTTCGAATGGGTTCAGCACAGATATATCTGTTGAAATATTTTGTTCGATATACTCAAAACCAATACCGAGGTCCATCGGCGGAGGTAGCATAATTATTTGTGAAACAGCACCTTTACCAAGCTGACTTTCATAAAAATCAACTGAACGCTGGATTTCTAGTACAACCTGGTCAAAAACATCCTGTCTATTAACACCCTCATCTGAAAGTGAAGCTAAATCAACAATAATTCGTCTTGCAAGATAGACAGCTCCATCACACATCATGACAATGACACCACCAGTTTCATTCATTCTAAGAATGCCGATAGACGTATTTTTTTCTGGTTTAATAATGTGCCAATAAGCTTTAATTGCCATTTCCATGGTTGTAATAGCTTCTGGCTCAATATTGACGCCATTTAAAAGATTGAGCTGGTCTTCGAGGTATTTTTTTTGAGCCACAGCAACATAAACAGAGTTTTTTCGTCCACGAAATGCATCTGGTGGTAAAGGTAATACATCTGCCGTCACTTCAGAGACTTTCCAAGGCAGTGAGTCTTTGATTTTGTTTGGCATAACAAAGCGCAAACTTTCAAGAGGCGCTTCAGGCGCTTCAGCAAGTAGAAATTTATAGGAATTTCCAGAAAGTACCATAGTCACATGATGGGCTGAAATCGACCTACGCTGAAACATTTCGGAGATTAATTCGGAGCGGATATTATGATTCGTGTTATGAACAAATTGCGAGTTTGTAATTTTGAAAGAGTCACCATCACGAATGACTTCTGCAACGGCAAAGCCATGATCGTTGAGCTCGATAGCAGTACTTTTAGTTATACTGCCTTTAGTTTTTGTACCTCTTAATCCCAACTTTGCCTGTACATTATGAACAACACTTGAGACTAAATTGGCATACTGCTGCAAACTACCCATGTATATTCCCACTACTTCCTTTATGAGCCAGACTCGCTAAAAAGCCCAAACCTCCATGGGTTCAAACTTTAAGAGCCTCTTTCTTAAGAGTAGTGGAAAAATGACACTTGTAATATCAATGTGACTAAATCGGAACAAAAATGCCAAAAACACTTAAGCCTTTCTAGGCACTTTAGCTAATTCAGCCTTATAAGATAATTTCTCCTTTATTCAGGAGATGCAAACCCATGCTGTCGCCATGCTTCATAGCTTACAATCGCAACAGAGTTTGAAAGATTTAAGCTTCTGGAATTAGGTTGCATTGGAATTAATAAACGATTTTCAGGTGCAATTGAATCCATCAGCATTGGTGGCAACCCTGATGTTTCTGAACCAAATAACAAAATATCACCCTTTTGATATTCAACATCTGTGTAGTGCTGGGTTCCTTTTGTGGTGATTGCATATAGCTGCCCACTTACTGCATATTCTTCACTATTAAAAAGCGCTTGGCTGAATGCTGCAAAGTTTTTATGTCGCTTCACACGTGCCATATCATGATAATCAAGACCAGCTCGCCTTAATTTCTTTTCCTCTAAATCAAAACCAAGAGGCTCAATCAAGTGCAAAAAACAACCATTATTAGCCACAAGCCTAATAATATTTCCTGTGTTTGGTGCAATTTGCGGCTCAAATAAAACAATATGAAACATGTATTTACTTCCAGTTATCACTATTTAATCATGAATTTTTTTCAGGGACCTATGAGCATTATTCATTGAAGAATCAACTATCTAATTGAACTCATAAGCTTTGCATTACTTAATTTAAATAAAATAGATTTATTTTTCTGTGTAAAAAATATAAGCCTTTCAATTTACTTTAAAAAAAGCCATGCAGCTGCTATGATTCGCCCCATTCAAATTTGAGTTTTTTTGTTTTTTTGAGAAAAGGGTTTCACTCGTGCAAAAGACACCGATTGCAATGATGCTTTTAGCATTAACCACACAAGGCTTCGCAGCTCCTGCGCAAGATTCTAACACAAGCGATTCTAAAAATTATGATCCAAGCCTTTTAAACGTACCAATTTCTGACACAAGATCTCCAACTGGTACCAAAAGCGCTATATCATCAACAACTTACATGAATCGAGAGCAAATTCAGCAAACTGGCGCTCATTCTGTTGATCAATTACTACAAGACATCGCTGGTTTTACAGTCAGCCGCAGTGGCGGACCAGGCTCACAGACATCAATATACTTGCGTGGTGCAGAAGCTGATGCGCTTTTGGTTCTTGTTGACGGTGTACGTATTCAATCTGCAAATACAGGCTTATCTGCACTAACAGACCTTCCACTTACAACAATTGAAAGCATTGAAGTTATTCGTGGTCCACAGTCTACAATCTATGGCTCTGCAGCACCTGGCGGCATCATTAAGATTACAACTGTCCCATCTTCACAGCGTACAAGTGCTCGTATCAGTGAGAGTGTATCCAATGATGGTGACTTACAAACAGCAGCGAGCGCATCTGGCGCGGTCAATGACAAGGTTAATATTTTTAGCCACCTGAACTGGTCGAACCGTGAAGGCGTTGATGCATGTAATGCTGTTGGTAACCCTTGCTACTCAACAACACCTGAAGATGATCTCGATGGTTTTGAGCAATTAAATGGACAATTCGGCCTTCAATACTTTGGTGATAATGGACGTAGGTTCCAATTTTCACATATGTACAATAAAGGTCGCTCTGAATATGACGGCGATTATTCAAATGAAGCTGTCAATATTCAACAAATGACCAATGTTCAATTTAAAGAAAATCTGAACATGCACAATAGTCTGAGTGTTGATTTCGGTAAATTCAACGAAGATTATGAAACCTTCCTTGATGCCAATGGCACAACGAGTCCATATGGTACTTATGGCACAGACCGCTATACAGGCTCTCTTGTACATGAAGTCCATAGCCCCTCACCAAGCGGCCGCTCTACATTAGCGCTCACTTCTGGTGTTGATTATGACGATACAACTCTTGTTGACTTTGATAGTGGCTTCTCAACTTTGCCTGAAATCAATCGCCAAACAACAGGTATTTTCACTGAGTTTGAATATGTAGAAAATGGTGCAACATTACGTCTAGGCATTCGTCGTGATATGTACAGAAGTGTTGGTGAAACAGAGACAACTCGTCGTTACTCAACAACAGGGCATATGAAACTTCAGCTTAAACTTGATGATCATTGGACTATTAAATCAAGCCTGGGCCGTAACTTTAATATGCCAACATTTACAGACTTGTACTATCCGTTCTCAAGTAACCCTAACTTAAAACCAGAAGTGCATGTATCACAAGATTTAGGTGTTGAGTTTAGCGATGGCGCCTACAGAGCTTCTGCCTTTCTATTTAGAACAAAGTCGAGAGACCTCATTGTGTATCAGTATGATCCAGCAACATCCACTGGTTCGACATTCAATATTAATAAGGCAAAAATCCAAGGCTTAGAACTTATGCAGTCTTACACGCTGAATAACTTCCAAGCACAAGGCAATATCACTTATTTAAATGCTCGTAATGCAAGCGAAGGTGAGCTTGATTATCACTTACCACGTCGCCCAGAGCTGCAGTTTACTGGTAGCTTGAGTTATACATATGATAAGTGGAGCAGCAGACTTGGTGTTATTTCATCCGGCAAACGCTTTGACCGTATCAATAACGCAAATGAAGTTGGTGGCTTTACAACTTACAACCTAGGCTTTAAGCACCAAACAACTCCAGACTTATCTCTTGGCGTTCGCCTTGATAACCTATTTGATAAAGAGTACCAAACTGTCAGTGGCTATAACCAACCAGACAGAACTCTTTGGTTCGACCTTGAATATGCCATTCACTAAATTCAAGCCATAAAAAAGCTCGCCTCGGCGAGCTTTCTTGTTGTCTTTAAAATATGAAAAAAGTTAATGATCTTCCTCTAAAGATTTAGGGCATTTAGGAATACCCAAGTGGTTTGCAATAATGGCTGCAGATCGTTGCGGTGACATACGGCCAAACTCAAAGCGTCTATGAGCTACTGCTTCATATAATGGTCTACGATCTTCTCTCAGCTTTTGCAAAACTGCTCTTGGATTTGCTGTTTGCAAAAGTGGGCGGTTCTTATCTGCAGAAGTTCGTCTTAACTGCTCTTCAAGGCTTACATCTAAAAAGATAACCACCCCTCTGCTATGCAGCCAGTTTCGGTTTTCTTCTCGCAATACTGCTCCACCACCTGTTGCTAAAATAATAGTATCTTCTTGTGTAAGGTCATCAATCACTTGCATTTCACGTTGACGGAAGCCCTCTTCTCCTTCTAAATCAAAGATCCAAGGAATATTTGCACCACAACGTTTTACTATCTCATGATCAGAGTCCATGAAGGTATAGCCAACACGCGCTGCAAGGGCTTTACCAATTGTTGTTTTACCAACTCCCATAGGACCAACAAGGAATATCTTCCTTGGATTTTGGTCACAGGGCTTATCTACAAAAGTAGAAGTTTCATTTTTCATTGTCTGTATGAGTCCAAAAAATATATACCGGCATTTATCAATTAATAGTCTACCATAGGGTGAGCTATTTCATGCTGTTTCAGGCTTTTCTTACAGCTATAAAAAAACCCCTCGAAAGGGGTTTTCTAAAAAGCGTTTAAAATTCAACCAGTTTGCAATTGAGCCAATTACTGCTCAAATGCATTCTTCACAAGTTTTGGTGTAATGAAGATCAACAGTTCTTGTTTTTCATCTGTCTTCGTTGTGCGCTTAAAGAAGCGACCAATCACTGGTAGATCACCGAAGAATGGTGTTTTATCCACTTGGTTAACCGTTTGGTTTCTAAACACACCACCAAGTACCACTGTTTCACCGTCATCCGCTAGAACACGGGTTTCAAGCTTGTTCGTATCGATACTTGGAATATTGTTATAGATCTGACCAACGGTATCTTGGTTGATCTGTAAGTCCATAATAATGCGACCATCAGGTGTAATCTGTGGTGTTACTTCAAGGCTAAGAGCAGCTTCTTTGAAGGACACAGATGTTGCACCACTTGATGTTGCCTCTTGGTATGGCACTTCAGAACCAGATGCAATACGTGCTGTTTGTTGGTCTGCTGTTAATACTTTAGGCGTCGCAATAATATCTGCAAAACCGTCAGACTCTAGAGCTGAAAGCTCAAGTGATAAGAAACC
Source organism: Gammaproteobacteria bacterium UBA6940 (assembly GCA_002450655.1). GTDB lineage: Bacteria > Pseudomonadota > Gammaproteobacteria > Pseudomonadales > UBA6940 > UBA6940. The sequence continues at coordinate 44,808 of DJZY01000027.1, forward strand.
ACTGCCAAGCTTTGAGAAACCAATTGAGAATGAGCTTGCTGTAGATTCCGTTACACCTAAGTCAACAGATAAGTATTCTGGTTGGCCTGTTGTACGTGTAATTTCAACTTCACCATCATCATTAGGTGTCACGAAATCAAAGACTGTTTGCTCTGAGCCGCCGAAGATAACGCTGCTATCACCGTTAGTCTTCATTCCACCGCCGCCCCATTTAACACCAAGCTCACTTGCAACATTAGCGTTAGCAACAACAACTCGTGCTTCAATAAGAACCTGCTGAACTGGGATATCAAGTCTTGCAAAAAGTGCTCTTACTTCTTCAATCTTATTAGCTGTGTCTTGAATCAGAAGTGTATTTGTTCTTTCGTCAACTGTTGCACTACCTCTTGAAGAAAGAAAACCAGAGCCATCAGCACCTGTAATTAATTCAAGTAAGTCTTTTGCTTTTGCATAGTTCACCTGAACATATTCAGTGCGTAATGGTGCTAGCTCTTCCACTTGACGAGTTGTTTCAAGCTCAAGTTTTTCACGAGCTGCAATTTCATCCGCTGGTGCAACAAGTAATACGTTACCGATCTTACGTTGATCTAAACCTTTAGTTTTCAAGATTAAATCAAGAGCTTGATCCCAAGGTACATTTTGCAAACGTAGTGTAATTTTACCGCTCACAGTATCTGAAGCCACAAGGTTTAGGCTTGTAAAATCTGCAATTAACTGAAGCACTGAACGAACTTCGATATCTTGGAAGTTAAGAGAAAGCTTTTCACCAGTGTATAGGAATTTATCTCTATTACGTTTATCTTGCTCAGCCTTTGAAATTTCTTTAACACTTACTGTAAAAGTTTTATCTGCTTGGTATGCAAGGTATTCATAATTTGAGTTTGGATGAATAATAAGTTTTGCATTACCATCTTCTGTTAGAGCGTCAATACGATTAACAGCTGTAGCAAAATCAGTTACATCAATTCGACGACGTAAATCATCTGGCAGATCCATGTTAATAAATTCAACAATGATATTGCCACTTTCTTCTCTTAAATCCACACTCGCAGTAGGATCTGAAAGTGAAATCATGACTTGACCTTCGCCATTTTCACCACGACGGAAATCAATATCTGTAACACCTTCTTTTTTCGGCATTACTTTTCCTGGCTTTTGAGTCTGCTTTTGAGATGTTGTTGCATTATCATCATTAAAAGTTACAGCTTGCTCTGTATTTCGTGCCAAGATCGTGTCTTTTGCATTTTTACCAATGCGTACTACCAGTTCATTACCGACAACCTCTGTTTCGTAATTTACCAGCTGCGCAAGGTTAATAATCATTCGAGTGCGGCCTTTAGTCTCCATGACTGTTACGCCACGTGCATTGCCAGTACCAAGGTTATGGTGCTTTTCAGCAAGTGCACTTGTAACCCCTTCAAGATCAAGCGCAATACGTGCAGGACGTTCAATCGTATACCCTTTTGGAAGAGGTGGCGCTTCATCAAACATCACTTTAATTTCAGTCTGATCATTCGGCAATGAAGCAAATTCAATATTTTGGATTTCAGCAGCAAATCCTAGAGAGGATAAAAGAAGACCTCCCGCGATAATTGCTCGCTCCATCTGAGCCCCGAAAATACTTTTAATCAATTTTTTAATGACCATTACTACGCTCCATACCGCGAACATTGGAAATTTGATGTTTATACATTCTGTTAGCCAACACTACTTTTCCTTTTCAAGATTTACTTCAAGCAATGAAGGATAAGTCCTTTTTATTCCTTAATTAACCAAAAATAAATTCTTTGTTTTTAAGCTTCCATACCTAAGAAGGTTTAGCATTTTTAATTTTTATTAGCATATCAAATTTAAAACTTCGCTCTTCAACATTAGGTTTCACTGTGTTAGTTTATTGCAACTTTAAAACATTTAATTTAGCTAGTTTTATATCTCAATTAAAAACAAACCAAAATTTAAAGTTGTTTTAGCTAGCACTCCTTCTAAAACCTTATGAAAAATCGAATTTAATTTGTATCCCTATCAACTTAATTTAAAAACTATTCATCTGTTAGCCACATTGTTCGTGGCCTTTCGATCCATGAATCTCGACCATCAGGCACAAGTTCAAGCAAATCAATCTGTGATTCATTGACTAAAAGAACCTTACCGTGATTACGTCCCATGTAACTACCGACTTTAATTTGATGTACACCTTTCATGTCATCCTTTACTAAGGCAATAAGAGGGCCATCAGGTCTTTGAATTGTGCCAACCATTTCAAGCTGATCCATACCAAAGTCTTCAAGAGGCTCTTTTGGGCGATCAAAATCAGGTGTGACGCTTCTACCCTGCGGCACATTCTTAGGCTTATCAGCAACTCGAATTTGCGGCATAAATGGGCTTCTTAAGTTAGAAGAGCTATAAACATAACTATCAAAAACTCTAAACTCAGGTGGCGGATCAATAGGCGCACCTTCCATGTTTCTAATTCTTTCAAGCTCAACTCTTAAATCAGCTGTAGGGTCTGAAGGAGCACAACCTGCAAATGTCATTAAGCACACACCAGCTGCAATAAATTTGAAAGCGTTCTTCATTTAACACCCCCAACATCACTATCTTGGTTTGCAGAGTAACGATAGGTTTTAGCTGTTACAGTCATAAGCAAGTTATCGTTCGATTTATCTGTCGGCGCTAATGTGTAATTGTGCAGCGTTACGATACGAGGTAATGCAGAGATACCTGACACAAAGGTTGCTAATGAGTGATAACCACCTTTTACCTTGATATCAATTGGAAGCTCTGCGTAAAACTCTTTTACGAACTCTTTACCAAGACCTATGGACTCAAACTCCAAACCAGAGTCCAGTCCAAGCTGAGAAATATCTTCGAGTAAACCTGGTACTTCAGTGTCTTCTGGAAGTTGTCTCAATAAAGCACCAAAGGTTTGTTTCATTTCAGCCATCTGCAATTTAAGCGCATTCAAGTTCGCTGCATCTGAAGCCTTAGCTGTATAACTTTGAATTAAAGTTGCTTCTTCTCTTTGCTTCATTTCTAAGGTATGTAGTGTATTTTTCAAAAAGAACCAATACACTGCAGCACCACAAATAAGAAACACCACAATCCAAATTACAATCCTAAAGAGCAGCGGCCAAGAGCCTATATTTTCAGGGTCTAACGACTCTAAATTTGACTGTATTTCATTAAAATCCATACCGGCCCTCTTTTACTGCTGATACTGCTGAATGAGTTGCACTGAGCGAGAAAAATCGTTTTTCATATTAGGATGCATCATTGTCACCCTCTTTCTTACGAGCCGCTTCTTCCTGTACAACCAAGTCAAAAATATTGGATGTTTTCGAATCATCAGATACAACAGATTCTAAGTTCGCATTTTCAAACCAAGGTGATTGCTCTAAATTACGCATCATATTTGAAATACGGTTATTCGCTTCAGCAACACCTTCAATTTTAAACCGTGTACCGACTCGATCAATTTTCTTGAGAAAGACACCATCAGGTGTTTTCTTAGCAATTTCATCAAATAGTCGTACTACAACAGATCGGTTACCTTGTAAGTCCTGAATAATTCTCATTCGAGACTCAAGCTCAGCTCGTTCTTGCTTTAACCGATCAATTTCAATAATTTTCTGCTCAAGTGCAGCCTGTTCAGTTTTAATGTATTGATTACGTTGTAGCTGGGCTTGTAGTTGGGCATTCACTTGCATATTCATCAAAAAAACAATGCCTAAACCCAAAACACCAAGGACAATCGTTGTAATGTAGAAATTTTGATTTCGCTCTCGTCGGAGCTCTTCCCGCCAAGGGAGTAAATTTATACGTGCCATGACTACTCAAAACTCCTCAACGCTAATCCACAGGCAATCATTAATGCAGGAGCATCATTTGAAAGATTTCTAGCATCAACCTTAGAAGCCAAGGACATATTCAAAAATGGATTAGCAACAGATGTTTCTGTACCGACTTTTTCTTGTACTAGCTCATCGAGTCCAGGAATAGATGCAGAGCCACCCGCAAGAATCACGTGATCAACATCGTTATATTGGCTAGATGAATAGAAGAACTGTAAGGATCGTGCCACTTGCTGAACCACAGCCTCTTTAAAGGGCTCAAGCACTTCAAGCTCGTATTCTTCTGGCAGCCCTCCACGCTTTTTCGCCATAGATGCTTCTTCAAAAGTTAATCCAAAACGTCTTTGAATTTCTTCCGTTAATTGCTTACCACCAAAGAGCTGTTCACGTGTATAAATAATACGACCGTCATGCAGAACACTGAGGCTTGTCATGGTTGCGCCAATATCAATAATGGCAATAGTTTGTTGATCTCCACCATCAATATGATCAGCTAAAAGCGAAAAAGCTCGCTCCATCGCATAGGCTTCAACATCAACAACTTTAGATTGCAAACCCGCCTGCTCAAGTACATCTGTACGCATATCAACATGCTCTGTACGACAAGCAACAAGTAATACTTCGCAACGGGACTCATCCGAAGCAACAGGACCAATAACCTCAAAATCAATACTCACTTCATCCAAGGGATATGGAATATATTGATCCGCCTCAATCCTGATAAGCTCTTCCATGTCTTCATCAGACATGTCAGCATTCATTTCAATAATCTTGGTAATAACAGAAGAACCTGGCACTGCCACAGATACTTGTTTTACACTTGATTTTGCTTTTACAAGAAGTCGGCTAAGAGCTTGACTTACACCTTCGATGTCGACAATATTTTTCTCGACAACGGCGTTTGGCGGCAAGGACTCCACACCATAATTCTCAACTCTGAATCTTTCACCATGCTTTGACAATTCCAATAACTTTACTGACGTAGAGCTAATATCGATACCAAGCATTAAATTATTTCTTTTTCCAAACAACCCCACTGGGATCCCACCTGCTACTGCTTCGTTGGAACACACCTTTAATGTCATCACTAAAAATTAAACGCATTTTAATTAATTAGTTTTCAATTAAAGAGTTAAAAAACCTTCTGGTTACTTTTTATGTTAGTACGCATTTCTAACATTGCAGAGACCAATTTAGAAATTTATAAACTTAAAATGTCTTAAATAGCTTTTTTGTGCTAAAAAAATTAAAATAGGCTATTTTAATTTAGCCATTCAATCCGAAAATAAATTAATTTAAGTTAATTTAGCTTTTATAGACTTTAATATTCGTATTACAGGTTCAGTCTGATGATTTTTATTCTGTAGCAACGATTAAACGCGTCAAAATAATTCTAGTCGGTCATAAAAAAAGAGTGTGAGACTTCGTTCACAGTTTGATGATTATATGTAAATAAAGACAGGCAACCAAACATTAGTCTAAAGCTATTTTTTGGCATACAAAGAAGAGTTCAGCTAAAGTGAACGCAATTGGAGTATCATAGCTCTAATTCAGAGCAATCAAAGAGTGATAGAATACCCCCACAATGACTTTAGGGGGATGTTGCCTATTATAATGCAGCTCTTACTTCTACACTTAGAGACATATCAGACCTTTTTACACACACGATATTTGAGAATCAATAAGAATGCGTATTTTCCTAAAACTTCTCCGTATCTTCGGCCTCTTAGCACTTGCCGGAGCCGCCATGGGGACAATGATCGCCTTTGGAACAGTCCTTTATCTGTCACCAAAACTTCCATCGACAGATGAACTTAAAGCTGTTCAACTGCAAACACCTCTAAGGATCTACAGTAAAGACAGAAAGCTCATTGCAGAGTTTGGTGAAAAGCGCCGTAAACCTCTTTACTATAACCAAATCCCAATGGATGCAATTCACGCAATCATTGCAGCTGAAGATGATCGCTTCTTTCAGCATTCAGGGGTTGATGTGGCTGGTCTGACTCGCGCATTTGTTGAGCTCGTGCAAAGCGGCAGTATTCGATCAGGCGGTAGTACAATTACGATGCAGGTGGCTAAAAACTTCTTCTTGAGCCATGAGCGTAAGTTTATTCGTAAATTTAATGAGATACTACTTGCTCTTCAAATTGAACAATCTTTATCTAAAGAAGAAATCCTTGAACTCTATCTCAATAAAATTTTCCTAGGTAACAGAGCCTATGGTATTGCTGCTGCGGCAGAAGTCTATTATGGCAAAAGTGTTAACGAGCTTTCACTTGCACAGATAGCAATGATTGCAGGCCTACCTAAAGCACCATCTCGATACAACCCTATCGTTAACCCACAAAGAGCAAAGCAACGTCGTGACTGGATACTTGGCCGTATGCTTGAGCTTGGCTATGTTGATAAACCTGAGTATCAAGAAGCAATTGAGCAACCAATTACCGCCGTCTATCATGGTTTAAATACAGAGTTAAGCGCACCTTATTTTGCAGAAATGGTTCGCCAAGAAATTTACAGCAAGTTCGGCAAAGATTCCTATCAAAATGGCTATAACGTCTATACAACTTTAGATTCTAACCTCCAGCAATCTGCTGAGCACGCAGTGATGACCGGCTTGATTGACTACACAGAACGTCATGGCTACCGAGGTGCAGAACAACAACTTGCCGAAATAAAAAAACCTGAAGACTGGTTAGATCAGCTTGAATCCCCTCAGGATATTGGCCCTTTAAAAGCTGCTTATGTGACAGCTTCCGATGAAAAGTCTGCAACACTTCTTTTACCTAAAGGCGAATCAATTACACTTGGCCTCAAAGCTATGGCATGGGCTCGTCCATATATTTCTGAAAATAGCATGGGCCCAAAACCGACTAAAGTATCTGATGTTATTAAAACTGGTGACATTGTTCGTGTACGAGAACTGCCGTTAGAAAAAGATCAAAAAGAGCCAAGCTGGAAACTCTCTCAAATTCCTGTAGTACAAGGTTCTCTAACGTCTATTAATGCGCACAATGGCGCTATTGTGAGCATGATTGGTGGCTTCAGTTTTGAGCTCAGCAAATTCAACCGTGCAATGCAGGCCCGTCGTCAAGCAGGTTCATGTTTCAAACCTTTTGTATATGGTGCTGCAATCGCTGATAACTACACACCTGCGTCCATCATCAATGATGCACCAATTGTTTACGATGATGTATCTCAAGGTGAAGCTTGGCGACCACGTAATTCTGGAGATCAATTTAAAGGACCAATTCGTTTACGCCAAGCACTCTACGAGTCTCGCAATCTTGTTTCTATTCGACTACTTCAAAGCCTCGGCACTCAAAAAGTCATCGATTTTGCTGCAGAAGCAGGCTTAGATCGAAGTCGAATTCCTGCGAACTTATCGATTGCCCTTGGTACTGCTCAATTTACAACTGCAGAAATGGCTCGTGCATACAGTACTATTGCTAATGGTGGTTATAAAATAGAACCTTACTTTATTGATGAAATTACTGATGGTAATGGCGAGCTTGTCTTTAAAGCAGACCCTCTCGTTGCTTGTGGAATGGATTGTGATGTAGGCGTTGCACAAGCACCTCAAGTGATTGACCCTCGGGATCAATTCCTATTAAATTCAATGCTACAAGACGTTATCAAACGTGGTACAGGTCGAAAAGCTCGCAGCCTTGAACGTTCAGATATCGCAGGGAAAACAGGCACCACAAACGATCAGCGTGACGCTTGGTTCAGTGGCTACCACCCTCAATTAGCGACAAGCGTTTGGGTTGGCTTTGATCAACCTGAATCTTTAGGTCGTCGAGAATTTGGTGGTGTTGCAGCATTACCTATCTGGATCGAATACATGGGTACTGCGCTCAAATCATTACCAGAAACCCACTTCCCACAACCAGATGGTATTACAAGTGTGAAGATTGACCCAGAAACTGGCCTTAGAGCACTTCAAGGTCAACCTGATGTAATCTTTGAATACTTTAAAACCGAAAATGCACCAGAGGAATGGGACAGCACCAACCCGCCCCCACCTCCAAGCATGAGAAGTGAATCAGAAACCATTGAAAGCATTTTCTAGAAGCCTTCAATACCAAAGCCCTTAATAGAAATATTAAGGGCTTTTTTTATAGGCCAAAAAAGATACTCTTCTTCCTAAATATTAGATATACTCAATTCAACTTAGGGGAGTAGTCACGCTTGAGATTATCCAAGCGAAAACTGTCAACAGTCTCCGGAAATCATTCCGTGGCAGTTTTAAAGTGAAATGCTGTTTTTATCAGCTGAGCTTAGACAAGACTTAAGATATATAACCAGCTTCTGGCAGGGGCTTGTTGTATATCTTAATGTTAGATTCCTGCCGGAGACAACTTATGCTTATTGCAGCACTCGCCATCCTGGCTGGCTTTGTTCTTCTTATATGGAGTGCCGATCGATTTGTCGATGGTGCAGCCGTTTCCGCTAAATACGCTGGTTTATCGCCACTTCTTATTGGTATGCTAGTGATAGGCTTTGGAACCTCGGCACCAGAAATGCTCGTTTCCGCTCTTGCTGCTTTAGACGGTAATACCAACCTTGCTCTTGGTAATGCCATCGGCTCCAACATCGTAAATACCAGCCTTATTTTGGGCTGCACAGCCTTAATTGCGCCTATTGCTGTCCAATCAACCATTCTCAAAAAAGAGATCCCAATATTAGTGGGTGCGGTATTAGTTGTGGGCGCCCTATTCATGAATAACGCTCTCAGTCGGCTTGATGCCTGGGTTATTCTTGCTGCCTTCTTTGCTTTCATATTCTGGTCCTTAAAAACAGCAAAAATGACACCAGATAGCTCACTTGAAGCTGATGTCGAGGAAACAGCAAATACCAATATCTCACTCAAAAAAGCAATCTTCATGTTAGTCACCGGTCTCGTTATTCTTATTGGCAGCTCAAGGCTTTTAGTTTGGGGCGCAGTTGAAATTGCAACAGAGCTACAAGTCAGCGACCTCATCATAGGGCTTACTATTGTCGCTCTTGGCACATCATTGCCAGAACTCGCCTCTTCAATTATTGCGGCCCGAAAAGGACAGCATGATTTAGCCTTAGGTAACATTATCGGATCAAATATCTTTAATATTCTTGCAGTTGTAGGCATTGCTGGCGCGATTCAGCCTATAGAAAGCTTAAGTCTAGATATTATGCATAGAGACTGGCCATTTATGGCAGTTCTGACTGTCGCGATCTTCTTTATGGGGATTGGCCTGAAGAAGCAAGGCCGAATTAATAGAGTCGAGGGCGGTATTTTACTTAGTGCCTATATAGGCTACACCCTATGGCTCGTAACAAGCGCTCTATAAAGAAGAGTAATACAAATGAATCAGTTAGCAAGCTGGTATACCAGCAATGAGCAAACCCTTTTACTTTTAACAAAAAATGGCTTTACAGCACTCATGGTGATTGCTGGCGCTTACTTTCTTTCAAAGTTTATTCGCAAGGGCGTGTTTAAGGGTATCTTTCATATCAGTAAACACGATGAGCTAGTCAGCCGCCTTCTCTCTAATGTTGCCGGCTATATTGTCTACCTCATCGCACTTGTGATGATCCTCGATATTTTTGGTGTTAATACAGCAGGCCTTGTAGCACTTGTAGGTGCAACTGGTATTGCCATAGGCCTTGCACTGAAAGACACATTAAGTAATGTTGCAGCTGGTGTAATGCTTTTATTTCTTAAGCCATTTAAAAAAGCAGATTATATTGAAGTCGGAGGAAGTCTTGGCAATGTTATTGATTTAGGTTTATTTACAACTGAACTTGAAACAGCTGATGGTTTATATATTTCATTACCAAACTCAAATGTATGGGCCAACCCAATTAAAAACTACAGCCGTAATCCGAAACGTCGCGTCGAAATTATGGTCAGCATTTCTCATAAAGATTCATTTGAGGAAGCACTAAGCCTTTTAAAAGACCTTGTGCAAAAAGAAACAAAGCTGCTGAAAGATCCAGAGCCACAATACATTGTACATACAGTGGCAGACAGCACTATTAATTTACAGCTTCGTGTCTGGTGCCCTACGGCAGATTACTGGGATGTGTACTGGCATCTACAAAAAACAGTTCGAGCCACAATCAAAGAGCATGGTTTTTCTGCACCACATCAACAGCGAGATATTCATGTTCATTACCTACCTGGGCAAGCACCTACAGAAGAGCCTAAAACAAAAGTTTAAGAACAGGTTTAATCTGCATATTTATGTGCAATAGCATTAAACTCGTTCACAAGGGCAGCGAAGGCATCCACAATATCAGGGTCAAAATGCTGCCCTTTTTCGCTAAGAATAAGTTCCACAGCTTTCTCATGAGTAAACTCACTCTTATAAACACGCTTACTAATGAGAGCATCATAGACATCAGCAACGGCCATTAAACGGCCAGAAAGAGGAATTTCATCCCCTTGCAAGCCTCTAGGATAGCCTTGCCCATTCCACTTTTCATGATGAGCACCTGCTATTTCTTTTGCATAATGTAGAAAAGAGCTTGTGCCATAGAGCGCTTCTGATTTACGAATAGATTCTTCACCCAACGCGGCATGGGTTTTCATAATCTCCCACTCTTCTGGTGTAAGCTTACCGGGCTTCAATAGAATATGATCAGGAATGCCAACTTTTCCAATATCATGAAGTGGCGCTGATTTAAACATCATCGCAATCACTTCGTCATTTAATTGGTCTTTAAAACGAGGATGATCTTTTAGATATTCTGCCAAAATTTTGACATAATTTTGCGTTCTTCGTATATGATCGCCGGTCTCATTATCTCGAGTTTCGACTAGTGAAGTCAGGCAATAAATAGCCACATCTTGTGTTTTTACTATTTCCGCTGAACGCTTTGCCACTAGATCTTCTAAGTGCTCATTTTGAGTTAGTAAGGATTTATTTGCAGAATAAAGTGCTAAATGATTTTTTACTCGCGCTCGAACTATGGGCGGACTCACTGGCTTGGTTATGTAATCGACAGCACCTAGGTCGAACCCCTTGGCTTGATCTTCCACACTACTTTTCGCAGTCAAGAAAATAATAGGTGTATCCTTCGTGTTTTCAATTCTTTTTAACTGCTCACAAACAGCATAGCCATCCATTTCAGGCATAAGCACATCCAACAAAATTAAATCAATATGCTGGCTTCGTGCAATCTCAAGTGCTTTTTCACCACTTTTTGCAACAATTGTTGTGTACTCTTCGCCTAAAAGCTCTGAAATAACATTTAAATGAAAACGTTCATCGTCAACAATTAAAATCCTTGCATGAGAATCCATAGCTATTCCTTAACTCAATTGTCCGCAGCACTCTAAAGACTTAACAAATAGCCATGTATTAAGACCGCAGCTTTATCATAATCGAAACCTTCAATATAATGCTCAAGAGTATTGAGCTCAATCTCAGGCATGACTTGATTCAAATGTGTTTTACAGGCAGTGAATAAGGAGCGCGCTTGTGTATTACCCTGCTCTAGCAAATAATATAAACGCCAAAGCTCATCTAAAGTGCCAGCACTTTCGTGCATAAAGCATGGCTCTATATCTTGTTCAAGCAAACTTACTTCTTCAGTAATAACACTTAAAGTTTCTGCAAAAACACCCTTAAACTGATCTAACTCAACTTTTCCAGTTAATATCAATTCATCTTCAGCTTCAGCAGTAATAGCCTCTAATTTAAGTGCACCAATAGTCCCCGCAACGCTACGCAAAGTATGAAGAATTCGCTGTGCTTGCTGGGTTTCCTGTAAAATTAAACTTTGTTCTAATGATTTAGCATCATCATGATGATCAGCAAGAAACTCTTTTAAGAGCTTTAAATAAAATGGTTTATTTCCATCTACTCGCCCTAAACCAATTTGGAGATTTATCCATTCAAGTTTAGCATTGATATAACGTCCATTGGATTCGTCTTGTTGTTCATCAAAAGTAATGTACTGCTCTTTATTATGCTTTAAAAGCCAATATGACAGTGTGGCATATAAATTCTTAGGATCAATAGGCTTTGGGATATGGTCATTCATGCCTACAGTCAGACACCGCTCTCGATCACCTTTCATAGCATGAGCCGTCATCGCTATCACCGGTAACTCTTGCCAAAGAGGATTCTGCCTTATAAGGCGGGTGGTTTCAAAACCGTCCATTTCAGGCATTTGTAAATCAACTAAAACAACATGATAACTGGATTTACGCAATGCTTCTAAACCTAGCTTGCCATTACTCGTTAAAGTAACACTAACACCAGCCTGCTGCAGTAATTCCTGTGCAACAAGCTGGTTAATAGGATTATCTTCCACAACCAAAGCTTTATAAGCACTTAAATCTGGAACCCTGAGTTGTAGGTTATTCAGTTCATCTTCTTGCAGATGTAGGCCAACTTGTTCAGGTACATCAAAAATAAGGGAAAATTCGAAACAGCTACCTTGGCCTACTTGGCTTCGCACTTGGATGTCCCCGCCCATCATTTGAACCAGTGAACGCGAAATACTTAGCCCTAAGCCAGTACCACCATAGCGACGAGTTGTTGAACCATCAGCCTGAATAAATGAAGCAAAAAGAATCTTCAGTTGATCAGGAGATATCCCTATACCTGTATCAGATACACTAAAATGAAGCTCTATTTTTTTATCCAGATATGAATTAACCGTTATGGCAAGAGACACCACACCTCTATCAGTAAACTTAATGCCATTATTGGTTAGATTAATTAGCACTTGTGCTAACCGCATTGGGTCACCAATTAATACATTCGGTATCTTATGATCAACGTCAAAGATGAGTTCTAAATTCTTTTCAGAAGCCTTAGCTCCACTAACATTTTTTAAGTTATCTAAAACACCTTCCAACGTAAATGAGATAGATTCAATTTCTAATCGACCGGCTTCTATCTTCGAAAAATCTAAAATATCATTAATAACATGTAATAAATTTCGAGATGCTTTTTCAATATTACTTACATACATTTGCTGTCGAGGAGCCAAACCTGTTTGTAGGGTTAAACGGGTCATGCCCATAATTGCATTAAGAGGGGTTCGTACTTCATGGCTCATGTTAGCCAAAAACTCACTTTTAAAACGGCTTGTTTGCTCAGCAAGTTCTTTCGCCTCTTTCAGTGCCGCCTCAGCTTCTCGTATTAAGGTAATATCAGAGTGAGTGCCTACAGCTCGAGTTGCAATGCCATATTCATCAGTTTCAACAACACTGCCTTTATTAAGAATGGTTCTATATTCACCATTTTTATGTTTAAGGCGAAACTCCTGTTCAAAACGACGGCTTCGAGATCGCACAGCTTTGTCCAGAACTTCAACAGCAATAACAGCATCGTCTGGGTGCAAATACTCTCGCCAAACTCGCTGTTCGTAGGCCCAATCACCTTCATTAAAACCAAGCATCTGTAAATAGCCCAAGCTGTAATAAGTATGTCCTGTTTTAATGTCCCAGTCCCAAATACCATCAGATGCTGCAGCCATCGCTAACTGAAAGCGCTCTTCACTTGCAAAGAGCTTTCGCTTTTGTCGCTGGACAGTGGCATTCCAAAATAATAAAAAGAAAACAACAAAAAATGCGCCACCGCTGACTTTCCACACCAATTCATAATCAATACGCTCGACAAATTTATTATCCATCCACTCATCAATAATTCTATTTTTTTCAGCAGGAGGAATAAGTGCAATTGCTTTGCTTAAAATACTATGAAGCTCAGGCCAATCATTTCTAACAGCCAAAGCCAATCGCATATCCACAGGCAAACTTCCAACTATACGCAAATCAGTAATACCAAGTTGATTAATTTGATAACTTCCTGCGGTGTACGTCACAATAAGTGCATCTAAATCGCCATTAAGCACTTTATAGAGCCCATCTTCGATTGATGTGGCGCTTGTATCAAAATTAATACTTGGGTAATGGGCTTTTAACGTCCATAAATACCCATAATCACCCACAACACCAACTTTTTTGTGGCTGATTGAATTGAGGTCTGAAATTAAACTTGTCTGCTCACTTCGCATTACAATTGAAAGTGGCATTTGTATAAACGGCTGGGTAAATAAATGTGTTTCACTTAAAATAAGATTGGATACATCTTCAGTGATGAAATCAACTTCATATGCTTGTGCTGAATCTAATGCCTTTGCCCAGCTTTCGCTAGGCACTCTATCAACCTGTAGACCTGTTAAAGATTCCAGAATATTGAGAATTTCAGCAGCAATTCCTTCATATTCACCGGACATATTAAACCCTTCAAAGGGCAGCCATCCAGGATCACTTGTAAAACGAATAACAGGATGGGCTTTTATCCAATTTTGCTCTTCTTGTGAAAGATCTAAATATATATTTTTAACACTTTGGTTTTCAATATTAAGCCTGTCTTGTTTATAAAAACGAAAACCAGGATAAGAAACCCATCTGCGCTCAATTGCTTCTAGTTCCGCATGGCTAATTTGCTCTAAGCCCTGATTTATAATTTTAAGTAAAGAAGGGTTTATATTTTGAACCCCCACATGCATCATATTATTTATTAAAATATGGCCTGTACTCTCAATACCACCAGACAAGCGCAAACGATCAAGTTGAATCTGTGTCGTTGGCGCTTCTGCTAGAAATGCTCTGATTTGACCATCCATGGTTGCTCTAATCATATCTTCGCTGCTACTGAACTCTACAAGCTTCATACCATTATTGCGAAGAAACTCTCCCTGATATGCTAGGATCTCAGCACCAACTTTTTCACCCTTAATATCTTCAAGCTCTCTTACTGCTGGAAGTTCACTACTATAAAAAAGGGTAGAGCCAATACCATAAAAAGGCGCACTAAATGACATCCATTCACGACGCTCAGGCGTGTCAAAAAGACCTGAGTGTGCATCTGCTTTGCCTTCTTGCACAAAGCGAATTGAGTCGCTCCAACCGCCAGATTTAAAAACGAGAGGAATGCCAGTCTTTTCAGACCAGAGCCGCCAAACATCAACAATAAGTCCCGCTGGCTTGCTTTGCTCATCAATAAAGGTTAGAGGATAAAAGTTATCATCAATAGCAATTCGTAAAGGTCTTTTTTTAAGCGTGTCTCGCGTTACATCTGCAACCGCTCCTTCGCCTGCCCCTACTCCAATAACCGAAAGTGTGAGCGCGAATAAAACTGAGTAATGTCGCCGTGATAACTTCAATGCTAAACCCCATAACCTTATTATTTATATTACTTTTAAATATGAACCCTTTAAGAAGATCTGACTAGACCAAATTTAAATCAAAAGCAAAAATAAAATAGCTTTTATGTAATGGAATTCTGCAATTACTTGTCAAAACAATTATGATGGCACTTTACATTTTCCCAATCAAATCATACACATAAGGAGGTATGAAAGTGCCTTTTTCGACAACACAACTTCAGAATAGCGATAGCTGTGCCAATCTCATTAAAGAAAACTGCCTTGGAAAAGAAATAGCTGTTTTATCCAAGCCGGGGCATTTAGGGCAAAACCTTTATATTGGAAAGTTAAAAGAAGTACAGCAGCTTGCAGCTAGCCCCCAGCAGCCTTGCTATCAACTGCTCATCGAACCTGTAAAGTTAATCCAGCACATGGATCAAGTAGGTCGAATCTCTAACTTTGAAAATGAAAAAATTCCAGCACGTGTTGCACTCTACGACAAGCTTGAAAAAATTGCAGTGACAGAACCAGACCCTGAGCCTGAAAAAGAAAAAAGTTGGTGGGAAAGATTAGGCTGCTCTGTTATGTAAAACAAGCAACCTAATAAAGATAAGGTCGTTTAAACAACGACCAAGTTATCTCGGTGGATAAGCTCAGGTTCACCCATATAACCAAGTGCATCAAGCATCTCAGTTGTTGGTAGCTTCAAAATTTTAGCGACATCTTGCGAACCATAATTAACTAAACCTGATGCTACCTTACGGCCATCAGGACTTAGGCATTCAACAAGGTCACCTCGCTGGAATTCACCAGATACTTCAACAGCACCAACAGAAAGCAAGCTCTTACCTTCGTTAGCAATCTTGGCAACTGCACCAGAATCCAAGTGGATCTGGCCTTTAGGCTTAAGCTGTCCAATCAACCAACGCTTACGTGCAGAAAGTACAGCCTGCTTAGGATTAAAGCGAGTGCCAATAGCTTCATTATTCGCCAGACGCTTTAAAACATTTGGTTCTTGGCCTGATGCTAATAAAGTCACGGCACCAGAACGGCTTGCAAGCTTAGCAGCAACAACTTTCGTGTACATACCACCAGAGCCAAGACCACTTGAACTTGTAGGTGCAGCCATGGCAAGTAAACGCTCGTCATCTGCATCAACTTCAGTTAAGCGCTCTGCGTCAGGGTTTTTCGTTGGATCAGCTGTATAAAGAGCATCTTGGTCAGTCAAAATAACAAATACATCAGCTTCGATGAGGTTTGTTACAAGTGCGCCAAGAGTGTCGTTATCACCAAAACAAATTTCTTCTGTAGCGATAGTGTCGTTTTCGTTAACGATCGGCACTACACCAAGTGAAAGTAGTGTTTGCATTGTTGAACGAGCATTCAAATAACGGCGACGATCTTCAAGCTCACCATGGGTTAAAAGAATTTGTGCTGTATGAACCCCTTTCTCAGTAAAGAAGGACTCATAAGCCTGCACTAAACCAACTTGACCTACAGCCGCTGCTGCTTGTTGAAGGTTTGTCTCAACTGGTCTTTTACCAAGACCAAGCCTTGCACAACCTTCAGCAATTGCACCTGAAGAAACAAGTACAACATCAATACCTTGATCACGGAGCGCTAAGATATCATGACACCATGCTCTTACACGCTCGTGATGCAAACCCTTACCATGATCAGTGAGTAAGGAGCTTCCAATTTTAACAACCCAACGGGTTCTAGACTGTTCAGTCTCTGACATATACGACTTCAACCTCTGAATCGTCATCGTCCCAAGCATCATTGTCGATTTCTTCACCAGTCTCATCGACAAGACCTTGTTTCACCAATTTGGCATGACGGCGAGCATCACGTCTTGCAGCTTTTTGCTCCTGATCAGCATCACGGACTTCATCAGCAAGAATTTGTCTGAATTCTTCAAACTCTTCCGCGTATTCAGGATCACTTGCAATTCGATCTGCTTCTTCATCAAAGTAATTCATAACAGATTGCGTCAATGCTTTAACACCTTGACCTGTTGCGGCACTCACTTTGAATACTGGACCATCCCACTCGAGTTTTTTAACAGCTTCTTCAATAATTTCATCAGCGTCCTCTTCAAAGAGAGTATCTGTTTTATTGAAAACAAGCCACTGTGGAAGGTGTGCTAATGCAGGGCTAAAGTGAAGAAGTTCTTGGTTAAGTGCTTCAACCTGTTCTGCAGGATCTTCTTGTGTAAGCGGTGCAATATCCACAAGATGGATAAGCATACGACAACGAGATAGATGCTTTAAGAAACGAGTTCCAAGACCAGCGCCTTCTGATGCACCCTCAATAAGACCTGGAATATCAGCAATAACAAAGTGTCTTAGCTCATCAACACGTACTACACCAAGCTGTGGTACAAGCGTTGTAAATGGATAGTTAGCAACTTTCGGCTGTGCATTAGAAACAGCACGAACAAATGTGGATTTACCAGCATTTGGGAAGCCAAGCAGACCAACATCAGCAAGAACACTTAGCTCAAAACGCAGGTGTCTTTCTTGGCCTTCTTCACCAGGAATTGTTTTACGAGGTGCACGGTTTGTACTGGATTTAAAGTGAGTATTACCTAAACCACCACGGCCGCCTTGGGCTACTTTTAATGTTTGCTCATGCTCTGTTAAATCACCAATAACGCGATCTGTTTCGACATCAACAATTGTTGTACCAACAGGTACTCTTAGAATAAGGTCTTCACCACTTGGGCCTGTACAGTTGGAACCCATGCCTTGTGTGCCATTTTGCGCTTTAAAGATACGCTTATAACGGAAATCAACTAGGGTATTAAGATTGTGGTCAGCCATAAGGATAACGCTGCCACCGTGACCACCATCACCACCGTTAGGGCCGCCGTACTCAATGTACTTTTCACGACGGAAACTGCAACAACCATTACCACCTTTACCAGCGGTGACTTGTATGATGGCTTCATCAACGAATTTCATTTTATATACTCACTCTTCTCAGAACTACTGCTTCGCTTTGGCGATAATCTTTAAGCCTCGCTTACAAATCAAAGACATACCAAAATAGAGCAGTATTAGTGTTCGCTATTTTCGGATCTCGTCTTAGAGTCATCCAAAAATAGATCATGCAAAAAACCCCTCGAATCTCTCTGTAGGCAAGGTGCCTCTAAAAGCAGAATGATTCAAGGGGTTTAGTGTGTGAGGAATTAGGCCTCAGGTCAAGGGAGGATTACTATGATACCCAGTAAAATAATGGTATTACAGATGACTTCTTGTCTATGAAGGCCTAAATCATCACAAAAAGGCTTCTGACGAAAGGCTTAAAAACCCTCGCCAGAAACAGAAAAAGCATAGTAGAAACTATGCTTTTTCGTATGCTTTGCTTAAAGCGATGATCAGATCATCTAAGCTTTAAATTAAGCAGTTAGAGGCTCAATAGAAACAGTTTTTCTGTTCTTTGGACCTTTAACAGCAAATTTAACTTTGCCATCAACTTTAGCAAATAGAGTATGGTCACGGCCCATACCTACGTTCTCACCAGCGTGGAACTGAGTGCCACGTTGACGAACAAGAATGTTACCAGCTAAAACTGCTTGATCGCCGAAGCGCTTGACGCCGAGGCGTTTACTTTCTGAGTCGCGACCGTTACGGGTACTACCACCAGCTTTCTTATGAGCCATTTTATTTCTCCAATCTAGAGTTTGAGATTTAGGCCATAGAGCCTTTAGTAAACCTCAAAACTTTTTCGTCATTAAAGCCTTTTAAGGCCTAATGATCATCAAATTCACAAGTTACTATCTATTGATCACTTCACTTTGCCTGAATTATTAATCTTAGACAAAGTAAATCAAGATAATCCAAAAAATTGCATATATTTCTATATGTGGGTGGCTCTCAGCATAAGATGCGACTAAGCGCTGCGAGTGCCAGCTCCGTGGTTAATATTAACCAGCAATTTCGTTGATCTTGATTTCAGTGAACCATTGACGGTGACCCATTTGCTTCATGTGATGCTTACGACGACGGAACTTTAAAACTTGAATTTTCTTGTGTCGACCATGAGCTACAACTTCAGCTTTAATTACGCCACCATCAACGAAAGGAGCACCAACTTTAGTTTCTCCGTCTTTTGAAAGTAGCATGATGTTTGAAAACTCAATCGCGTCACCTGGAGCAGCTTCCAAAAGCTGCACTTTTAAAGTTTCACCAGGAACCACACGATGCTGCTGCCCACCAGTTTCGAATATAGCGTACATATCGCAACACCCCATAAATCAGTTAAAATTTCGAAGGACTTAAAGCCAAGCCAAATAGTCCGGCATGACTCACACAAACAATAGCCATACAACATGATATAAGCACATGTACAAGCATATTATTCATTCTGATCCTACACAGTGGCCTGATTCTACGCTCATACACAGTAGATTTCAAGCGATCACCCCATAAATTCGATCAAAAACCCTTTTTTCTCATCGGAAGAGGGATATTCTATCGCAGTTTAGAGGCCACTCAGTTTATAATATAGCTAAATCAGGCTGAACCTCAGCGTGAGCGGCCATCTTATGGTCATATCAAAACATGGGTGCAAAACAAGCCCGTGTGGATTAGAGAACGAATATTAAAAGCCAGATCACGTCTGTTTTCAAGCAAAATACAATCAAAATGCCAATTTATTCGAAAAATAATGCTTTTGATGACGAAAACAGCTAATCAGGCAAACGAAAATTGCAAAAATGATGTTATTTTAACCAACAGCCTCAAAAGGCTTTTAAATGCATCCTTGTTTATAACAGAATAAGAACCTGTTTAATTGAAATAGAGAAGACTGGACCAGGAACTATGGATTTTGCTCAAATCATTGCCCCCATACAAGCCGACTTCGAAGCGCTAAACCAAGAGATATTCACATCTCTCGAGTCAAAAGTGCCACTCATTCGCCAAATTGGTGAATACATTATCTCAAGTGGTGGCAAACGCCTACGTCCCATCGTTTCTCTATTAGCTGCACGAGCTGTGGGCTACTCAGACAATGATCATGTACGTATTGCAGCAGTTGTTGAATTCTTACACACAAGCACCCTACTTCATGATGATGTCGTTGATAACTCTCATATGAGAAGAAGTAAACCAACAGCGAATGACCGTTGGGGTAATGCCGCTCCTGTACTTGTTGGCGACTTTTTACTCTCAAGAGCATTCCAGCTGATTACCAGCCTTGAAAACATTGCGCTTTTAAAAGCACTATCAAATGCAACAATTGTGATTGCAGAAGGCGAAGTGCTTCAATTAACAAATATTGGTAATGTTGATCTGTCTGAAGCAACCTACTTCGATATTATTCATCATAAAACAGCACAAATGTTTGAGACTGCAGCAGAGCTTGGCGCCCTTCTTGGAGGTGGTACACCTGAGCAAGTCGAAGCATTAAAAACATTTGCACTGGAACTTGGCATTGCCTTCCAGCTGGTTGATGATGCGCTTGACTATGCAGGCGATGCTGCAACCATGGGTAAAAACCTTGGCGATGACTTGCAAGAAGGTAAAATGACGCTACCTCTTATTCGAATCTATCAAACAGGCTCTGATGATCATCGCGAAACAATTAAAACACTAATCAAAAAAGCACAAGCAGATGATCTTCAAGATGATGATGTAGCCACAATTCTTGACCTTGTGAAATCAGCCAAAGCGATTGAATACACTCTTGAGAAAGCCAAAGAAGCAACAGTGAAAGCAAAAGCAGCACTGGAAGTGCTGCCTGCATCTGATTACACAACAGCATTAGCACAACTTGCAGACTTGGCTTTAGCACGCCAAGTTTAATCCCCTCTTGCTTCAAAATCAGATATAGGTATAAATAGATTGAAAGTTATAAGGCCTCGCTAAGAGGCTGTATCTAATATTGAAAATACATATATCTGCCAGGAGCATGCATTTATGAAAACCAAGTCATCACTTATTGGTTTAAGCCTTACACTCGTAACGCTTTCTCTTAGCTCTAACGCCTTTAGTTATGAAGATTCTTTCGAGCGTACACAAGATAAGATTGCAGATGCAGCCCATTCGGCGGCAGAAACTGCATCACAAATAGCATCAGAAACACAATCAGCTTTTTCAGTTGGCTTAAAAGAAGGAAAAGTTGAGTCCATTCTGTTCTTCAATAAGCATCTTAACGGCTACAGTCTAGACGCAGATGTGGACGGCACTCATGTCACTCTAACGGGCACAGTAGCTCAAGATATTGAGCGAGACTATGCTGAGCAGCTTGCACTCAGCATTGATGGTATTGAGTCTGTCAGCAATAAGATTCAAATTGATAAACAGTTGGAAAAAAGCACACTCAATAGCACAAAAACTAAATTCACATCATCTATTAAAGATGCCTCTATTACAGCCAGCATCAAAACAAAGCTACTCGCTAACTCGAACATTTCAGGACTAAAAGTAAAAGTCTCAACCGATAGTCAAAAAGTACTTCTGCAAGGTGAGGCAAGTTCAGCTTTAGAAAAAGACTTAATAGAACAAATTGCAGCAAATACTTCTGGCGTCAACCAAGTTATCAATCAAATTCAAATCATTCGCTAGAATAATTTATTCACTCTTCTTTCCCCAAAGCCCTTTCAAGAGGGCTTTTTTTAGCTAATTAAAATACCCACTTATTATTTTCTATATTTTTTTAAATTTCTATAACCACCGCTATTTCATATATCTAAAAAACATTTCATTTTTTATTCACATCATCCTTTTATTTTTTTCACGTATTGATGATAAACCTTGTTGTTTAATTAATTTGTCGACAAGCGAAACCTATTATTTACGTTTAAACAAATTACTTTTTGAAAGAAAGACAAAGTAATTTCTGAACTCAATCTCAAGGAGAACGATGATGAACACTAAAACTTTACTTTCAGTAGCAGCTATTTCACTTGGTTCTATGACAGGCGCTATTGCAGCAGATACAACAAGTGATGCAACAGGTGGCGATTCCACATATACAGATATCAACTATCAAGATAAAAACGACCAAATGCAGTCTTCAACTATGAAGCCAAAAGATGAAATTCCATCATTTACCACTGCTGATACGGACAAAAATGGCTACGTGAATAAAAATGAATTCGAATCCGCACAAATGGATCAGGATTTTGATGATGTAGACACTAATGCAGATGGCAAAGTATCAGAGCGAGAAATGAACAACGCTATTACGATGCATTAATAGCGTTATAAAAAGGGGCGATTAATGCCCCCTTTTTATTAGACAACGCCTCTAAGGATTTTATACCTGTCTTAAATGTAATTTAACAACAACTCACACTTTAAAACGGAAAGACTCTTTATGAAAAGCACTGCCAACGATACATTCAAATCATCTGAAGCTGCAAACTATGTTGTTGACCGCCTATTAGAACTTGGAATTCACAGAGAAGATATTAGTGTGCTTATGTCCTCTCATACACATGAAAAAGAATTTGATGCTATTGAAGATTCCCACGCTCCTGAAGGTATTGCAACAGGTGCAATCCTAGGTGGTGGCCTAGGCGGCATTGTTGGTGCACTTACTTCAATTGGCACAATAGCCATAACAGGCGGCGCAGGTCTTGTAGCTGCAGGCCCATTGGCATCAGCTTTGCTAGGACTAGGAGCAGGTGCCGGTACAGGTGGTTTACTTGGCGGCATTATTGGACTTGGTTTCGATGAAACCGAGGCCAAACGCAAAGAGAAGGATATAAGTGATGGTCACATTGTTATTGCTGCGCACGTTGATTCCAATCTTTACCAAACGGTACAGGGCATTTTCGATGAAGCACATGAGCGAGAAGAACATAACCGACAACGACGACAAGCCGTTGAGTTCTCATAGTCCAACCGAAAAAGAACAGGTATAAAAAAGGCGCTTTACGCGCCTAGTTAACTACTACTGGGTTTCTGCCACCCTGACATCCCCATAGATACCGAGCATTGTATTTATCAGATCGTCTTCTTTACGCCAACTATTGTTATTTTTAATACAAATCCGTGCGCCTTCAAGAGTGTGACGCCCTTGATCATCACAAACGGTAACTTTAGGTTTGCCTTCAGCTAATTTATTTATCTCTTGCTTACCTCGCCTATCCGCACGAGCAACATCCATACCTGCCAACTGTGTAATAACATTTGAAAAAGCTTGCAACTTCTTATCGGCAAGAAGAGACTTCATCTGTTGAACGCCATCAAGCTTCAGAGAGTCAATTGCTAGATTCATTTTTTGAGTTACAGCCGGACCTCTATAAATCTTCTTTTCAGCTTCCGTAAACTCTTTATTTGAGCGAACTAAATCAGTAGGTATTTCAGCTTCGCCAAGCTTTGGAAGCTTAGCAGCAATCGTCAACAACTCTTCAATATCTTGCGTATTAACACCAACATCTAAAAGCTTTTGCTTTGCTTGTTCAGTAAAAAAGTTTGAAGCAAATTGAGAGATATTATTGCCTTCATCAGATTTATTTTTTACATTTAAAAACGCGATCGCATCCGCAGCATCACCAACTTCATTCCAGCTTTGAGCATGAGGTAAATTCTCAATAAGCTGCCGCTTTAACCCATCAGCCTCTTTCAATAAGTCTTTAGAGACCTTTTCCACTTCTTCATTGGACAAACCACTAATCTCAATACTATTTAAGGCGCTTGCAATCTTTTTAGCCTCTGTTGTTAGTGCTTTTAAAGGATTAGAAAGAAAAGCATTTGCATTCATTCTAACAGCCTGACTATTTCCAACTAAGGTACCCTCTTTGCCAAAAGCAAGTACTGGTTTTTCTGCATTTTTGAAACTAAGAATGCTATTTCTAGACAGACTTGAGAAAGAGCGCTGCAAGGCTTTAGGGGCTTTCGCTAATTTGTAGCCGATATACTCAAGAGCAGTTGCTGCGGTAAATTGAGTATGATTTTTTGAATTATCCAGTTCTAGATGCTTAGTTCCAGCTTCATTTAACTGTACTTTTTTAAACACATCTCGTTTTACGCTATTGCCATCATGACAGTCTCGAGTAACAGCAATAGTATCTGCGCCCCTTCTACTTTCTTTGTAATTTAACTTAAAGCGAGCATGATCTTGACCTTCAGGGACTTCAAGCTTCAGATCACAACCATTAATAGAAAAGGTGGATGACTTTTTCAAATCAAAGACTAATTGATGGCTTGCACTTGTGATAACACCATCGGCCTGCCCTTTGATCGGCATAATCATAGATAAAGCTGTGTGCTTTTTCGCAAACTTGCTGCCTTCACTACCAAGTAGGTTAAATGCATGACCATTCGTCATTTGAATTGTGTTTGCCATAAAATCCTCGTTTTTCTATAAATTCATGAATGGTATATCACAAGCCACAGCTAAGGCGTAACTCTGAATTACACAAGACTAACAAGGTGATTGATAAACCACTGATGTGTCAATATATTGACAAAAAAGATATAAAAAAGAGGTCATAAAAAAACCTCGACTAAATCGAGGCTTTTATTATGGCATCAGTGTGATTTACTTTTGATTGAAGTCATCACGAACAGTAATACCATTTTCAGCAAGGACACTTTTTGCCTGAGCAATCGAGTACTCACCAAAGTGGAAGATACTTGCAGCAAGCACTGCATCAGCACCACCAACCTTAACGCCGTCTACAAGATGCTGTAGATTGCCTACACCACCTGAAGCAATAACAGGAATGCTCACGCTTTCAGTAATTGCTTTTGTCAGCTTAAGGTCGAAACCACTCTTCGTGCCATCGCGATCCATGCTTGTGAGCAGAATCTCACCAGCACCAAGCGCAGCTACTTTCTTCGCGTATTCAATAGCATCAATACCAGTTGCCTTACGGCCACCGTGAGTGAAGATTTCCCACTTGCCTGGCGCAACTTCTTTCGGGTCAATTGCAACAACAATACACTGAGAACCAAAAGCTTCACTGGCTTCTTTGACCAGATTCGGGTTCATGACAGCTGCTGTATTAATTGCAACCTTATCGGCACCGGCATTGAGAAGACGACGTACGTCTGCGACTTCACGAACACCACCACCAACAGTTAATGGAATAAAAATGCGACGAGCAATTTCTTCAACTGTATCAAGTAATGTTGCACGGCTTTCATGGCTTGCAGTGATATCAAGGAAACAGATTTCATCTGCACCTTCTTGGTCATAACGAACAGCAATCTCAATTGGGTCGCCAGCGTCACGAATACCAACAAAGTTAACCCCTTTAACAACACGGCCACGATCCACATCAAGACATGGAATTAAGCGCGTTGCTAATGGTGATATTTTAATTGTCTCACTCATTATTTTGCTTCCAAATAGGTATCAGATAGAGCCTGTGCTTCTGCAAAATCTAAAGCACCTTCATAAATTGCACGACCAGTAATCACACCAAATAACTCAGCGTCTAGCTCACAAAGTGCTTTAATATCGTCAATCTTTGAAACACCGCCAGAAGCAATAATTGGAATAGAAACAGCTTTAGCAAGCTCTTTAGTTGAGTCAAGGTTAACACCCTGCATCATGCCGTCTTTCGCAATATCAGTGTAGATAATCGCTTCAACGCCGATATCTTCAAATTTCTTCGCAAGAGAAACAGCAGACATAGTGGATACTTCTGCCCAGCCTTCTACTGCTACGAAACCGTCTTTCGCATCGATACCAACCATAACTTTACCAGGGAAAGCTTCACATGCTTTTTTAACAAACTCTGGCTCACGTAGCGCAATAGTACCTAGGATAACGCGCTGAACGCCGATATCCATGTACTGTTGAATTGTTTCAAGGCTACGAATACCACCACCAACTTGCACTGGTACATCTTTAAACTTTTCAACGATCTCTTGGATTACACCAAGGTTTTTTGGCTGACCTGCAAAAGCACCATCAAGGTCAACAAGGTGAAGACGACGTGCGCCTAGCTCAACCCACTTTGCAGCCATTTCAACAGGCGTTGTTGAGAATACAGATGCTTGGTCCATATCGCCTTGACGAAGGCGAACACACTCACCATTTTTTAAATCAATTGCTGGAATCACTAACATAATAAAAATCCTAGATCTTTAGGGAATCAACTTTTCGCTGGATTCCATTTCACAAAATTAGATAGAAGCTTTAAGCCCCACTGATGGCTTTTTTCTGGATGGAACTGTGTCGCAAACCAGTTATCAGCACCAACAGCAGCAGTAAATTGACCGCCATATTCGCAATGAGCTTGCTGTACTGCAATATCAGCTGGTTGCACTTTGTAAGAATGCACAAAGTAAAAACGAGCAGCTTGTGGAATACCTTCAAACAATGGGTGATCATTATGGAATACTTCGTTCCAACCCATGTGAGGGACTTTTAAACCTTGCTCTGCAGCAAACTTAACAACCTTACCTTTCACAAAGCCAAGGCCATCGCTGCCACCATTCTCTTCACCTGTTTCGAAAAGCACTTGCATACCAACGCAAACACCCAGAAACGGCTTGGATTTGAATGCTTCACGCACAGCAGTATCAAGATTTGAATTTAAAAGCTGCTGGTAGCAGTCACCCATAGCGCCAACGCCAGGAAATACAACTTTATCTGCAGCAGCAATCACTTCAGGATCACTTGTAAGAACAACTTTTGCATCTACGCCGCTGAGCTCAACTGCTTTCTCAAGACCTGAGTGAACAGAGTGAAGATTGCCACGACCATAATCAACAATTGCAATTTGCATTTTATATCTCGTTTCTTTTATCAGAGTTTATAGAGAGCCTTTTGTGCTTGGCATTTGGCCTTGCATACGCTCATCAATACTAACAGCCATACGAAGTGCACGACCAAATGCTTTAAAGATTGTTTCTGCTTGGTGATGGGCATTAGTACCATATAGATTTTCGATATGAAGTGTCATACCAGCATGGTTCACAAGACCACGGAAGAATTCTGTGAAAAGATCCACGTCAAAACGACCAATTGTCGCACGTGTATAAGTCACACGCTCAAAAAGACCTGGACGACCTGATAGGTCAATCACAACGCGAGAAAGCGCTTCATCTAATGGCACATAAGAGTGGCCATAACGAGTAAGACCTTTCTTATCGCCCCATGCTTTTGCAAGGGCTTGGCCCAGAGTAATGCCTGTATCTTCAACAGTATGATGGTCGTCGATATGAGTATCGCCTGTGCATTGAATATCAAGATCGATCACACCATGACGAGCAATCTGATCAAGCATATGATCAAGGAAAGGAACACCTGTTTCACCAGTCAATTTACCTTTACCATCAAGGTTTACTTTAATTTTGATCTGAGTTTCAGAGGTATTACGCTCAACTTCCGCAATTCGTTGAATTGTCATATAAAATCTCTCACAGGTTAAACAAAATGAAATGGTACCGCCTTTAGGCCATCACTTCAATAATTGTAGAGGGTAATTAAGGCGACTTTAGAAGCATTGCCCAGTACAGCTATACCTCTCAAATAGATAAGCCGTTGAAAAGGTCAGCAAGCTATTTCGACCACGTCCCTAAGTTAAATATTAAAAGCTTCTTGCTTTAAGAGCTGTTCACTTCGACTAATACCCAACTTTTGCGCTTGATGCTTCCAGTTTTTAACCGATTTAAGAACTTCATCATAAATTGTAGTGGCTTCTTTAAACGACAACCTAAAAAAATCAATAACTTCAAAAGCAAGCTGATAATCGAGATGATTTGCAGTATCTGTAATATTCAAATGCAAACCTCTCTTACCGACAATAGGGTTTATGTCATAAGCAGGCGATAAACGCCAGCCTTGATTAGCTAAAATAAAGCCATGGTTACGTAGATGGTCGTCCGTATTTGAAACCGCAATATTGAAAACAATTCGTCGCCAAAGCTGTGCCAAGTCACTTTTAGTTTGCGAGCCACTATTGGTCAGAAACTCTGCCAGCTCTAAATAGCTAGCACCTTCAGCATGCTCACCGTCATAATATTGCAGCTGAGTCATTGCTGAAGAAAAGTGAAGCCTTTGATCTCCAACGCGATCAAATCTTTTAGTGATAAAAGTATGGTGCTCAGAAGTAAATTTCATGATTTGACTTTCGAACATATCCACACCTGCATCCTGAGCCAAGAGATAGCAAAGCATCTCCCATGCACCAACATCAAAAGTATCATTTTGATTTGGAAATTTGGCGATCCACAAATGATTATGCTCATCCCGAACACAGGCTTTTGGTCTTGCACCACCTAAGGATGAACCTGGGGATATCAACATCTTAAGCCATGAATAGTATTCATCACTTTCTATGTTTTGGTCTTTTTCAATCTGTATTGCTGCATGCTCTAGCTCACGCAAAGACGTCATGGGCGGGGCTGCAAATTCGTCGTTATTATCTAAGAAGGCATCTGTGTTATTAGCTTTAAAGCGTATCCCCCCCATACGATAGGAATCATGCACACCCAAAAGATAATCGAGCTCAGTTAATCTTGCAGTAGGCCTAAGCCCTTTATTAAACTCAATGGCAGCACGCCGTTGCATCAGTATTCTGCCCCAACGATCAGGGCACGAATCTAAAAATGCACGAAAATTCTTATCCGGAGTATCATTATAATGCTCGCCTGAATGAAGCTGTAATAGTGGATCTATTTGTATACGATACTCAGACTGCAAAAAGTCTCGTTCATAGGAAAAACTAAATACACCACTCCTGCTTGTATCAACGTAGGTCAGCTGCCCTACTTTTAATGGTTTATCAATAGGACTCCAATGGGCAAACACATCAACAACTGCTCGAGACATGCAATTAGCCTCCTAGCAATTTCGCATTTTGTAATTGAATCCCCACTTCATCCTTCGCAGCAATTTCTGCAAAATTATCAAGCAGGCCTAATACCCCAAGCACCTTAATATAGGCACCTATAGCGACACCGGGATCGCCCTCAAAAATCTTTTTGATTGTTTTGGCATCAAACCCCGTACGCTCACTGAGTATTTTTTTGCTAAAGCCTCTTCGCTTCAAAGCTAGAAGCAGGTCCTCACCAAACACTGATAGAACTTTTTTTTGTCGTGGAAACAATACTTTGTGTAAATCTCTTTTAGCCATATTGAACCTCATAAAGCCCCAAAATCAATAGGACTATATTCCCATAAAAATACAATATATAGGATTATAGTCCCACTTACAGATTCAAGAGTCAAGTTGGCACTAGAGATACAAAAAAGGACTATATTCCCTTTTTTATATAAAAAACGGGAATATAGTCCTACTATAGATGCATTTATAGCTTATTAGAAAGCACCCACTGTATTCAACGCAGCTGCAGTTGTCGCTAACTGGAAGAGTATTTGCGATGTCTTCTGCCAGATTGTCAATGGCGCCATACGATCAATATCAGTTGGAACAACCAAGGTATCACCTGCTTGAAGGTTACGCTTCATACCAAGGAATAAGAACTTCCACTTATACATTGGTCGAACTGTACCGTCACGGCTGATCACATAAGCATGTTTCTTATCAGCCTTGCTTGTTACACCACCACTCTTTTTCAAATAGTCGCCAGCATCAGCGCCCTTTTCATAAAGATGTGACGTTGGAAAGTTCACTTCTCCTAGAATTGAAATCTCTTGAATATAAGGAGGAATCGTAATTGAATCACCATCTTTGAGGGTAACATCAACCACATTCTTTTTATCTTTCAAAATACCAGGCAAGTTAAACACCAAACGACCTGTAGCTTGTGTTTCTTTAATTTGAGACTTTAAATTTTGCGTGACAGCATCGAGTTGCCCAAGCTGGCCTAGTTCATCGGCTTTTTGCGCTGCAACAGCTGCGGCTTCTTCTTCAACCTTCTTGGCTAAACGATCAAGCATTTCTTGCTCTTTTTGTCTTAAGCTTTCACGTAAGAAAATAGCGCCTTTTGCATCAGCCTGATCAGTTAAACCACCAGCACGCTCAATAAGCTGGCTGATTGTTTCACCTTTCGTCACTGGATAAACACCTGGGAACTGCACCTCACCGCGGAGCGTCACTTCAATTGTCTCACCCCATTGAGGCACCATTTTAACGACTACTTGATCCCGAGACATCAGTGGAATTGCACCACCCTTTTCATCTAAAGCAACACTTTGATGAACAACTTCATAGGAGTCTCGACCAGAGGCAATATTAATACGGCTTAATTCTGCAGATAATTTATAAGCTTCTTCACGCAATCCACCAGCAATCGCAATAAGTTTTTCAACATTGGCACGATCAACTAATGGGTATTCACCAGGATACTGTACAGCACCGGAAATAGTCACAAGAGGTGTAGCAACACCATATAAAGATTGTTGAGCTAAAGCATCCATCACTGGTTTTAAAATTAACGCACGTTCTTCAGCAGCACCGGCTTTGGGTAACACGATAATTTCATCACGAGGTAAAAGTAATTCAGAAGATGGACCTTGAGTTAAATCAATATATTTAAATTCAAAAGCATTGGTTGTCGGATGCATACGAGCCAAAATAATCCCTTGGCGAGACGCATCTGAAGTGACATGACCTGCAAGACTTAAAGCTTGATCGACTGTCATTTGCTGTGCCAAAGGATATTCACCAGGGGCACGCACAGCACCAGTCATAAAGATGGTTGGCGCATGTGCCCCACCTTGCAATTGACGATGTAATAAATCAGTCATTGATTTTGTTTTAAAGGAACGATCAATAGCACCAGCTTCGAAGACCATAATTTCATCACGAGGCTGTAAAAGAAGATTGGCAGTTCTATCACCACGGATAGCATCACCTAAATTAAACACTTCAAATTCTGTACGGCGAGTATCACCCACTTCACGTTTTAATAAGGCAATGGAAAGATCTGGGTTTTTCTTTAAATCACTCACT
Organism: Gammaproteobacteria bacterium UBA6940; assembly: GCA_002450655.1. Classification (GTDB taxonomy): domain Bacteria; phylum Pseudomonadota; class Gammaproteobacteria; order Pseudomonadales; family UBA6940; genus UBA6940. Next base: position 75,648 of record DJZY01000027.1, read on the forward strand.
TGATCAATAACATCTCGAACGCGCATGCCTTTTTTCCATGAGGAATAACCAGGTCGCTGCACATGACCAGACACAGTCACAATTGTTTCAAGGGTGTCTAAAACAGAAGGAATTTCAAGAATATCGCCATTTTGAGCGTTTAAAGATTGTTTTTTAAGGTTGATACTCATCACAGTGCGCTGCCCTTGGCTATCCACTCGTTGCACACGAGCTTCAGCAGGATAGGCATTTGAATCGTAACCGCCAGCAAGTTTTACAATATCTGCATAACTTGTTTCATCTTTTAATTCATAAATAGCAGGTCGTCGAACTTCACCAGTAACAGCAACTGTTTTCTTTAATGGTGGAATAAAAATAACATCACCAGGCAGTAAACGCTTATCTTTGCTGGTATTGCCGTTAATTAATAAGTCATAAAGATCAAGTGTATTAATCACCTCACCATTACGCTTTAATTGAATTGTGCGAAGGGAACCGATTGTTTCAATACCACCACTGGCAAATAAAGCATTTGTCATGGTTGCAAGAGAACTCACGGTATATGAACCAGGGCGATAAGCTTCACCCAGAACAAAAATTCGAATTGAACGTAACTCACCCATGGTAACACTGGCTTTCACACCAATCATTTGCTCACCAACAAGCTGATTAATACGATCTTTTAATTCACCAAAATTTAAACCATTAACAGAAACTGGGCCAATTTCAGGAAACTGAATCATCCCTTCTCTATTAACCACCAACTGATTATTGGAATTTTCTTTACCGTACAACTGCACTTCAATCGTATCGCCAGGCCCAATCACATAATTGGCAGGCACAGGAATATCTGTTGCTGGCGCAAAAGTACTTGGCGTACCAGCAAAAAGATCATACCCGAATGGCATTAAAGTAGAAGAATCGGCGGTGTATTTGGATTCATCATCGTCTTTAGACGCTGAAGATTGAATATTTTGATATTTATTGGAGTAAAGATTTTGGTGAGAGCAATATTCTTCCAGCTGCGCTAAATAAGCATCATCAGCAGTAGTAGTAGTGTTTTTACCAGACTCTTTACTCGATGATTGAAGATTATTCGTAGAAGACTTGAAGTTTTCAAAGCGTAAATCATGACAACGTTGGTCTACAGAAATACCTGTAGCCCCAGTCTCTTCATCGACTTCATTTTTATAGCCATTTTTTTGAAAGTATTGATATTGCTGTTGCTCAAATGTTGTCTCAACGAAAACAGGCCTATCGCGAAGAGGTCCAAAATATTGATCTTCCTCACCATAAAGCTGTTTTAAATAATCTTGTTTATTTTGTTGAAACTTAAGTTGTTCACCGAGATTAACTTCAAACTCACGATTTAAATTGGTAAAAGCTTGCGCATCGTTATAACGATAGCCGCGATACTTTAAAGTAAAATAAGTAAGAGGATCTAAAAGAGCAGCATTTTTCTTAGACTTTGCTGATTTTTGAATAGTATTCGATTTAACCTGACGAGGCTCAACAGTTGGCTTAGATTCAACTTTTTGCTGGCTTTCACCAGAAGCCATACCAGAAGGTAAGCTCACACCCATAGATTCAGCAAGGGCCTGCTGCTCTGAAGGTGACATACTTTTGAACTGATCAATTTGTGCTTGAGTTGGTGTAAAAGCAGCAGCCAAGCTACTGAGCACCAAGCCCAATATTAAAATAATATGCCTCACACCTGATCGCAAACATCGTGTTTGCCGAACGAAGGCGCAAGAATTAGTCATGCATTCCATCGCAACCTACTCTTAGTAATACTCTAACTTACTTTTATTATTGCGCCGACTCTTGTTTTCACACTTATAGTCATGCGCTCAAAATTGTGTGCTCACAATTATATGTGCACAGTCATAGAGAGCTTTACCAATAACATATTAATATCATTGGCAATTAAATCCTTTTGAAGGGAAAATTCCTAGCATCTCTGAAAATAGCTAGATTAGCGGTATAATGCAAGGTATTAAGTCTAGAAATTATTCAAAAAGAGTTACTTATGCCAGAATTACCAGAAGTTGAGACCACCGCCAGAGGCTTAAACCAAATTATTCCTGATACTCAAATTCAGGAGATGCGCATTTATGACAACCGCCTACGCTGGCCTGTGGATTTTGACATGGTCGAGCTTGTTAAAAACACCCGTATAGGCGAAGTGCTGCGTCGCAGCAAATATCTTTTAATACCTGTCTATAAGAAAACAATTCAAGGCTATATGATGATTCACCTTGGCATGTCTGGCAGATTACAGGTTGTCCCTGAAGGTACACCTCGTGAAAAGCACAGCCATTTAGAATGGTTTTTAAACAACAAACAGGTACTACGCTACACCGACCCTCGCAGATTCGGCTCTGCTCACTGGCTTACACCAGAAGAAGCTGAAGGCCCAACATTACACCCATTGCTAGCGTCACTAGGGCCAGAACCCTTGGAAAAGGCTTTTTCCGCCCAATACTTATTCGACATAACACGCACCCGTTCTCAGAAAATAAAAGTGTTCATTATGAATGCGCATATTGTTGTGGGTGTCGGTAATATTTATGCCAGCGAATCACTTTTTACTGCTGGTATTCACCCAGAGCGGGCGGCATCAAGCCTTACCTTGGACGAATGCAAAGCCTTAGTCAAAGCTATTAAAGCAACTCTTAAGAAAGCCATTAAAGCAGGAGGCACAACCTTAAAAGACTTCCAAAGCAGTGAAGGCAAACCAGGTTACTTTCAGCAAGAACTTAAAGTCTATGGCCGTGAAGGCTTGCCCTGCCTCAGCTGTAAAAGGGAAATACAGCAGAAGAAACTCGGCCAAAGGGCTAGTTTTTACTGTGAGCACTGCCAAGTTTAAAAAAGCACCCGGATTGTATATTTTTTAACCGATACATACGTCTTATTGGTACCATGGCTAGCAACAACTTTGAGCCTTTCACTATTCTCAATAGGGTTGCAGCCATGATCACACCTATAACCTATACATCTATAAACTCATGCCAGCCGCTTGCCCTCAATGCAGATAAACTCGCAAAGCTCAAACCCTGCTCTCTAACAGATATCAAAGCATGCATTCAATACGGCTTAGAACTCAAAACCACACCAATAAGCCTCAAACATCTGCAAAAAATAGATGCATCGATTACCCAGACTCAAACCATTAAAACTTCACCAGAAGAATACCAAAGGCTCACCTTTGCTCAAAAAGTCATTCGAGGCTTTTGGGGGCTCATGCAAAACGGCCAAGGCAATCAAAAACAAAGTATTCAAAAAAGCAATAGACAATCTTTTATTAATACAACTCTTGTGCGCTCTCTCAACAGACTGATGAGTTTAGAAACATCAGAACTCAGTGCAGTCTGCGAAGCCAAAGGCTCCTTAGTGATGGGAAAGGCTGTATCTGAAGATACAGATGTGCAAGAGCTTGAATCTGAGCTCAAAAAACTTCAAGCAACAAAGGCACCAGCTCAAAAGATTGCTGAAACAACTTCAAAGCTTAAAGATGCCAAGCAAGAGGCTTATGAGTTTGGCCAGTTTCTCTATAAGAACAGGCTAACAAAATTAAAAAAAGCTCAAGAAAAACAAAAACCAGAAGATGAGGAGCAAAAGCTTACAAGCCGCGCCCTCAATACTGCCACATTAGGTGCAGGCAATTGCAGCGACTTTGCAGAACTTGCGTTCTACTTAATAACTCATGGTGTCTTTGGTGATTTACCTGCAAATACGCCCATTTACCAAGTCGAACTTGCCCACTGCGACCACAACGTTGTGTTGATTGGTGATTTAAAACAAAACCCAATTCTCATTGATTCATGGATTATGCAACCAATGGCATTACGATTTAACGAAACGCAATATGCAAAAAAGGTTGATTTAAACAAAGACAATTTAGAAATGGAGTTAACCATTATTAACGAGTTTAAAGCTAGCGACAAAATAAAACCAGCATTTCCAAAAGGCGCTATACACAAACATACTTTAGCAATTAAATTCTTAATTCAAAAAGGTGAAATCAACTACCCATCTCACAAAGAAATAACCGAAGATTTGGAAATGCACGAAAGAACGAAGCTTATTGTTGATCGACAACTTATGACGGACAAATTAGTTCAATACATATAACAAAAAAGCCAAGTCAGTTATGACTTGGCTTCACACATCAATACAAAAACAAATTACCATTTGTCTTCCTTCTCATGAAGAATTTTACCATCAGTTGCACTTAGTTTAATTTCATATTCCATATCGCCTTTTACAGCTTCAGCTTCCCAAACACCATCATCCCATGAGATCTCAGTAATATTTTGATAACCCTGCGCTTCTAGCTTTGAAGCTACTTCAGAAATAGTCATAGCATCTTTTGGTAGAGTTTCAGCAGCGTTAGCAGCAAATGGAACAGCAAGACCAGCAACAACAATTAGTGATTTAATATTCATAACATCTCCTTGGTTTAAATGTGTCGTTAAAGAATACAATTATTAAGCTACGCCTTTAAATGTGAAATTTTCGAAAAGTTTTTTAACTTTTTTAAATTTAATTTTTTTCACATATAAATCACAAAACCATCTACTAACCAGTCCAAATTAGTTAAAACCACACCCATGATTGAAAACGTATAACAACGATTTCCGTTATCGATAATTACACCTCTTAGAATTGATTAAATTCACGTTTCAATATCCATCAGCATTTAAAATCAGCACCACAGATGAGATACCAAGAGCATAAGGAAGTAACATGCATTTCACTATAAGGCCTGCAATTAATATTCAACATGAACATATCCACTATAGAGAGCCATGCAATAGCACAGTTGAACACCCCCACTCTAAACGAAACATTCTATTTCAAAAGATAGAAAGCTCAACAGCTAAAGGTTTACCATCTATCTCCCTAGGAGCAAGCATTGCTTTGCTAGCAACAGGTATGACTGCAGTCGGTGGAGCTTGCTCGCTGATCGCAATAGGGCTCTTCTCAAGCTTTAAAGCTAATATTAAAAGATTTAACTCAACACAGGTTGATGCAGAAAAAAATCTTAAAGACGTATTTGAAATTGTGTTTACACCCAATACGGGAACGGCTTTTTATGCTGTTAGGCTTAAACCAGACATCAACCCTAAAACCACTGCATTTCACTTATATAGTCGTGCTTGTCCAAATATCATGGGTAATACAGTGACCTATGAAAGACTTATTAATAAAATTAATCAAGAATTACTACAACAGGTTTCTCAAATTCAATCACCAATATCACCACCCAATCAAGCTCGTATTCCAGATGAAATAGTAAATGCAGCTGCAAAAGCAATCAGGCTTGGCACTAAGGAATATATTGGTCGGTCTGTAGCAGTAAAATCGGTAATCACGTTTGCATCATTTGCAGTAGCTGGCGGCCTTATAGGATCGGCATTTCCAGTAATTGGAACAGGTTTTGGAGCTTTAGGCGGTATAGGCATAGGAATCGCTAATGCTTTTATTACATATCATAATTATCAAAAAGATTTAAAAAACATAGAGGAAATTGTTTTAAATCAATTATAAAATCAGCAAGCAATTATTTTAGGTTAGTAAGCATAACTATGTTAAAAATGTGATTAAAGCGAAAACCCTACTTCACACTCTATCGCCATTTAATCTGTCAATTTAGGTACTAAGTTAAACACATTAATTATGGAGAGCAATGATGAAAGGCAACACTTTATTTACAGTATTAACACTTGCTGCAGGCGCATTAGTTTCAACAACAGGTATTGCGCAAGACAATCAAATGAACGATGCAGCAACAGGCCAACCACACCATCAAATTGAAATGGATAAAGCAGAAAGACTACAACCAGATTCAGCTGCATTTGGCAAAATGGATAAAAACAGTGATGGTTCCTTATCACATGAAGAGTTTAAAAAATACGATACAAACCAAAATTTTTCACAGATTGATTCAAACAAAGACAACAAAATATCTCAAGATGAACTAAGCCAAACATACACAGAAGATTCTCAAAACCTATCCGAACAAATGAACTAATTACACTTTTTCAAGGAGAATCTCATGAGTACGCTATTACAAAATTCAAATGAATACACAAGCTCAAAAAGTATCAAAGAACTGTTGAAAGATGGCAGCTATGACCTTATCGACCGACAAGCAAAAAAGCTTTCAAGTGTATTAGATGTCTATTCAACTGCTGCAATTAATGCAGCTGCAAGCCTTAACTCAGGCCATAAAGATACTTGGGTCACACAGAAAGTGACACAGGCCTCAAATAAAGTTAATTCCTATGCTGCAGCGCTTGGCACCACCCCACCCCAAACACTGGTTAAGCAAGCAGGGCAATATGCATCACGCAATAAAGGCCTTCTTCTTGCAGCGGGGTTTGCTATTGGGTTTGGCTTAAGTCGGGTCCTCAGAGCTACAACCAGCAAAGAATCTCAGGAACAACCTGTCTCTGACACAAAAGAGCCAGTAATTGCATTGGAGACTGACATTGAGTCTAAGCGCAACGATTTGATTGCCAATAACAAAGTCCTCGATAGAGCCCATGTAGAACTTCATGAAAGCAATCCTGAATTTATGACAGAAGATGACGTAAATTCAGTGACAGGCGACAACGCTCAGCGTGAGCTCTATTTTCAAGATAACCGCTAATTACACAATTTCAAACCAACATATAAAGGACAGCTCTTATGAAACTTACAACTTTAAAAACAGCAGCACTCACAGCTTTACTTGCAGCATCAACAAGCTTTGCAGCTGGAACAGTTACCCAAAGCAACAACGGCATGCAGCCAAATCAAGATGTACAGCAAGTACCTTCACAACACAGGTCTAACACACCAACGCAAATGGACCACAACCAAGATGGCTCCGTGACTCATTCAGAGCACAGGCAATATAACCAGATCAGAAATGCGAATGATATAGAGCGTGAAACAAATATCACGACTCAGGAAGAGCTTGGCCAGAGAGATGAAGACAAGCCGTTTAGGGATACACAGAGAGTTAATTAACCGGCAGAAAGCATGGCTAGCAAACCTCTATATCTACCTAAAAACTGTGTAATATTGAAGTTCAACTTCAATATTACACAGTTTTGTAGTTATTTTTAGGATGTTAATACACTATTTCTTAAATGCCTCATTTGCTTTATAGCAAGCAAATACAAAGAAACCAGAAGCCCCAATATGCCGGCAGTGATAATACGCTTAAATAAAAACCTGACCTAAGCCTGCGACCAATCTTCAAGCTTTAATAAATTTTGTATATTAAAAAAAGCCTTGTCATTAGTGACTAACACTGTATCTTCGGATTTAGAATGTGCTGCAATTAACATATCCATACACCCTAAAGAAATGCCTTCCTTCTCAGATGCCGTTCGTAACTCTGCATATGTTTTAGCAGCAACAGAATCCCAAGGGAGAACTTCAACTCGAAGCAAAAATTCATGAACAATTGTTTTTAATCTTATTGCTTCTGGCTTTTTAGCCACACCTCGCCAAAGCTCAGCCTCAGTAATAGCTGAGATACAAATATTGGCCATAGGTACTTCAAGTAAACGCTCTCGAATAGAGGGGTTATTCCCCTTAATGATATAGCTAACCGTATTGGTATCGAGCATATACCTTACATTTTCAGTCATTAGAATAGGTCCTTTTCTTCTGCTATAGCATTATCACGATCAGACATAAAATCTACAGGAACCTGTTCATTGTCCATCATTTCAAAAAAATCCTGCCAGGAGCCAGGCTTACGGGAAAGAATGATGTCACCGGTTTCAGGATCTCTTCGAATAAAAACTTCTTCACAATCAAAGCGATAATCGACAGGTAGTCGTAAAGCTTGGCTACGACCATTCATAAATAATTTTGCAGTATGTCTCATAGTAAACCTCAGCAATGTAATATACCATGATATATATCATAAAACACTTTCAGTATATGCGCAACAGATGGAATAATCACGCAACCTAGCTTATAAGTTCATAATGAAAAAGTTTAAAATAAGCTTGATATAGCAATAACTTACAACTAGACAACTAATCAGACATCATCCAGTTTCTAGAAAGATAGATAGGCTTAATTTCAGGGATGTGTCGAAGATATTTTAATTAGATACCAACCATTGAAAATGAATTTAAAAATTCACGTTCCCATAACACATTTTTATCAACACTACTTAGTTCGGCCTCATCACAAACCTTATCCCAATTAGATTGTATTGACATAACAAGTCTATTAATAATATCTCGTGCCTCATCATCGCCTAATAAACAATACTTTGCTGCCTTTAAACATAATTTAAGTTGACTCAAATTTTCTGAACCATAAATGAGCATAGCTTGGGAAGCTTCGTTACCAGTTCTCCCTTGCGGACAGATATCGTATGCCGGGGTGAGTGAGAGGTATTTTCCATCCCAGAATGCAGCATGATTACGCGCATGATCATCTGTATTGCCACATAGTATATTAAAGACAAGCCTTCTAAAGAGTTCTTTTAACTCTTCCTTAGGCTGACTAAATTTATACCGAATAATTTCAGCTAAACGCTCATAACTTGCATAACGAGCAAACATATCATCTAACTCAAAAAGAGTGAGCGCAGATACCATTATTTTACGAGTCCAATTATTTTCATATGCTATGCGGTCAAAACGCTCAACAAGCAGCACATCTTTATGGGCAGCTTTGACTAAGTGAACATTTGCCACATTTAAACCAGCGTGCTTTGCTAAACGCATCGCTATAAATTCTGCTTTAACAATACTCCATAAATCAGTACTTGAAGAAAATTTAGCGACATATTTTTTTCCATTACTTTGTATTAAGGCCTTTGGTCGCGCACCACCAATAGAGCTTCCATGAAATAATGCTCGATCTAGTTCTGCGGTAAGAGGAATACCTTGTTCAACCTTTTCAGCAGAAGATATTAATTCATCAAGTTCAACATGTTGAGACACCCGTGGAATATATTCTGTGGGAGAGAGCTGAAAATCTAATGCGCCAATACGATCAGAGCCAGATTCAAGTAAATAAGTCAATTCACTTAAGTTTGAAGTATCAGTATCCGCCCCTTTAGAGCCATAAAGCTGATTAATGATAACTCGCCTGCCCCAAGCATCAGGTGAGCTATCTCGTATACAGCCAGGGATATGTAACCCTTTTAAATTTTCAATAACTCCAGCACGAAGTGGTAGTTCAGGCTCGTAAATTGAAATTGCAGGACACTCATCATTCACTCTCTCCAAGTAGCTTTTACCATAATTAAAAACCAAGCGACCTTGACCATGCTCTGTTAGCTTACCGGCTACTACAGGGTGCAGCTCATTTGGCAACCAAATCCAAACAAACGCATGATCATAATTTTTTTTAGAAGTCGTCATCGAAATCTCTCTTGATTATTTTTGGAGCAGTTTTAGGTAACAAAATAAGCTTATTGTTTGTTTCATCAACATAGCGTTTTACATTTAGTTCGTTAGAATCAAACAGAGTGATGCCTAACAATGCAGCAACTTCAAAAACTACACCAACCTCACATCGGGGGTCAGCTTTTTCAATTCGTTGAAGCATACTTCTAGAAATCCCAACCCTCTCAGCTACAGATTTTGCTGAAAGTCGCTGTTCAAGGCGATGCGAACGGATCAGCCCAGCCAAAAGCGCAATAGTATCAATAACATACTGCGAATAAGTGCGTGTAACTGTTTTAGCCAAAGTAAATCTACCTTCAAAAAATTAAAAAAGTGACCTATATATAACTCATATAAAATCTATATGCCCCATATATAGGTCATATTATACCGAAAAAGAATTAAGTCAAGCATTTATATAGACGGGCATGGGTGCACCATTTCTGCCAAGCAAAAGAAGTCTATATTTATTTTACCTCTTGAGAAGCTATGGCTTGAGCGTCAATATCAATTATATAAAGCTACCTCTGCACCAAACAAACAGAAATAAAGCCATAGTAAAAATAACAAACCCTCGATAAAATACTGCCAAAGTAGGGGCGGTATTTAATATAATTGACGAAAATCAACACACCAATGCTGCCAACACACTTAGCAGCATTCTCTTTAAGATGGAAGAAGACTCAAATATCGAGAACTTAGACTATCACCTCACTCAGTTGATTGAACTCTTAAGCCACCCTGGTTATGAACACGTCACACAGGATTTTTTAAGCTGGCTTAGACATGTTATTGAAGAAAAGCACCAAATGGAGTTTGACTTTGGCCAGATTGAAAGCATTAGCGAGGCACGAGATATGTTAAAAGAAAATATCGAAGCGTGGAAACAAAACTTGATCGTTACAGGTGTAATGCAGGGCCGTGAAGAAGGATTGACCCTTGGGCGTGTGGAAGGCAAAACCTTAGGTCGTGAAGAAGGTATTCTTATTGGCGAAGCCTTACTCTTAGAGCGTCTCCTGAAAAGACGGTTTGGGGAACTGCCTGATAACATCACACATAAACTTCGTTATGCAACACAGGAAGAGCTTGAAAGTTGGAGTTATGCTGTACTAGATGCCAAATCACTTAAAGATATTTTTCAAGATCTTTGAGACTCAACTCGAGTTATCTTTTCCTAAAGATCACTCGATTGGCCAATTTATACCTAAAATTCAAAAACTATAGTGTATATATAACTATTTCTTAAATGCTTCATTCGTCTTATAGCAAGCAAACCCAAAGAAACCAGTGACTCCCAATAGACCAGCAGTAATAATAATACGCTTAGGCGACATATTAACTTGTCGACTACTTTGACCTTGCGCAGCTGGAGCCTGAGCTTCGATATCAAAGATTCTCGACTCAAAGCTGCCACGTCTTGCTACTGCCTCAAGATCGGAATACATACGGGTTAAAGGAATCGGCCTTTGTTTACCAGCAATTCGAACCATAATCTGCTCAGGATGAGCAATAGGTTGCACATAGATACCAACCTTAGCAAGGTTACTGAGAAGCTTGTCATTGGGTTCACGACAGGTAGGACACTTACCTCTTACATCAGCACTGCCCTGCATACCCCAAGTTGAAATACAGACGGCATGAAAGTGATGCTTACAAGCTGTTTCAACAACCGAGTCAGAATTAATATCACTTAAGCGAGCCTTACCAACAGCACTTGCTGTCATTGGCTGACCAACCATAGCGTTAAAACAAATGACACAATCGTTATCTCTTGCAGAGTTGCTTGTATTTTGTCGAACAGGTTGTAGCTCGAAAACCTGGGCAGCAGATGAACTGGCTTGAATAGTTGGCATGGGTAGTCTCCTTATTAAGATCTGGTAATGACGAAAAGTGAGACCATGGTAAGTTGCAATCACAAAAGGGGTTAAGTTACAAACTAACGAGTAGAGATGAAAAAAGTGCAAATAACAGATCAAAAAAAGATCATACGTTCAAAACTGTGACAAAGTTCACATAAGCGATCATTGCCCCTTACCCAAAGAGCAATAGAATACCAACACCAATGTTAGTAAGGGGGAAGATATGGATTTAGAGCAAGAGAAAAGAGCAATAGATGAAGAAGTAAGAAAGAATACTTATGAGGTGAGTATTTTTACTACAGAGGAGATCTCAACGCTTGTTGGCCAAAGCCCAAACCCTATAGCAAAGAAGATTTGGGATAATTTTAATTCCGAGATTTCGACTACAGTCAACTTTCTACCAAATGCTGTTGACGTATACGCGCTAAGCTATCTTATAAATGAATTAGGTGGTGGGAAGCGAGCGTTAAGTACAAAAATAGCTTTAAAAAGCTATGCAGGGAAACAGTATATAATGTTAAGCGGTTACCCTGGCCTCAGAAAAAACCTGACTGCGTCAAAGTACGGCATAAACCATGCAAAAATAGTAAATCTTTCAATTGGCCAAGCTGCTTCAAAAAACTCGATACGTCTTGGTGGACATATTACTATTTATCTTTCTGTTGGATTAAGAGCAGCAGAATTTTTACTTGGTGATGAGCAGTCAATGACTCGTCTATTTGCAGGCTTAGCAGTTGACGTATTAAAAGCTATAGCTGCAATGAAAATAACGGGTGGCTTAGCCGCATTAGCCTATAGTGCAGCGCCACAAATATTAACCTATGCGATTGGTCCACTAGCTATAGTAGTAGCAGCAGGCCTAATTGTAGGGTTTGGCATGTACTATTTTGAAAAAAAATATAGCATTTCAGAACGAGCAATTTCAGCATTAGAGGGTTATCTAGAAGATACTAAAAACTCGTTTAAACCAAGTTATCATGCTATAACCACACTATTACCTAAAGAGCTCAATAAAATGAAACAAGATATCATCGAATCAATTGAGTATATAGGAGAAAAATCAAACCTATTTTAAATAAGAGTTGAAAGTATGAATAAAACATTATTAAAAAGAATTTTCTCAATTATTTTATTTTTTATACTTGGGTGTATATGTGTATATGCTGGCTTAACATATTTAATAGAAATTTGTATAGACATTGGTAAAAGATCAGAACCAATTGATATTAACAGATTCACCCCATCTGCAATTGGACCGGGACTCGCTTTTATAATTATAGGATATTTAGGAGCCTATGGTCTAATTAGAGAAGATGACTCTTTAACAGATAAACAAGGTTATTATCTCAATAAGTCTTTCATAATTTGTGCAATATTAGGATTAGTACCAATGGTCATTTTCCCAATTAGCATGGATATATTTTTAAAAGGGCAGGAATACGTGCTCTGCAATGAAAGAACAGACATAACTCGTTTAAGACAGCAAACCTTTATTTATGCGCCAACGGAGGAGATATGTGAGAAGGCAGAATTCTAGAGATATATGCACATACGAGCATGAAGTGTAGATATTCAAAAATAAAACCTAAACAAGATTGTATTGATGATAGAAAAAAGCAATAAAATAAAAAGAGCATTATCAATTACGATAGGCTTAATTATAGGTTTGTTGTCAATATATATAGGATCAGAATACTTTGTTGAGTTGATAAAATCATTAAAATATAAAAATTCAGTTGTTGAAATAGATAGATTTACACCACCTACCATTGGAGCAGGCCTATTCTTTGTATTGCTTGCAATCCTTGGTACATACCAAATGATCGTCAAAAATGAAGAACTCACACCAAAGCTCACAAAAATACTTATAAATGGGATGATAGTATCCCTACTACTCGCCATTATTCCATTGGTACTCTTCCCAACAAGTCTGAAAATATACTTAAAAAAAAAGGATTATATCCAGTGCAATGAGAGAACAGATATAACCAGCCTAAGGCAACAAATACTCATATACGCGCCGAATAAAGAAATCTGTGAAGAGGCTGGATACTTAAATTGAATTGTAATCCCCCCTCAAACTAGAGACAACCTTAAGTAGAAAATCCTGTACACTACCCAAAGGAGTTTTCTATGCGCAAATCTAAATCCACTGAAAGCCAAATCATGGCCATTATCAAGCAAAACGAAAGAGGTGTCAGCGTGCCTGATTTATGTCGTGAGCATGGGATAAGTTCTGCGCTATTTTATAAGTGACGTGCGAAGTATGGTGGAATGGATGCATCACTGATTAAACGGGTTAAAAGAGCTTGAAGACGCAAATGCTCGTTTAAAAAAGAAGTATGCTGAAGAGCGCTTAGTAGCGATGATTCGTCAGGAAGCATTAGAGGGAAAGCTTTAAAACCGTCCCATCGCCAAGGGATGGCCAAAAATGCAATTCAGAAATACTCTATTTCTCTTCGATTAGCAAGTAGATGCTTTGGAATTAGCACAAGCCAAATATATTATAAATATAAGAATAAACCCGAAAATGAAATTATTGCTGACTGCTTAATACGCTTAACAACAACCTATAAAAAGTGGGGTTATGATTCCTGCTTTTTGCATTTAAAACACCAAAAGGGGTTCACATGGAATCATAAGCGAGTCTATCGAATATATTGAGAATTACAACTTACATCTTTAATTAAAAAATAGAGCTTTTTTGAAAGCTGACTCTAATAATCTACTACCTGTCAATGTCAAGTGGCCTGAATCAAAATACAAAGGTAAATCATCGTCTGTTTTAAAGATACAATTAGGATTGCAAAAGTAATCAACCACAGGAATTATATTAAAATTAGGGCTATCTAAGTTGTACAAAGGATTTAAAAAGCTTTCGTTAGCAGATAAATAATCTTCTCTAGTCTGATGTAGATCAGAGTCTATACCATTAAGTTCAGAGAACATTACCTTAGGTACATGTTTTGACCAAACAGGAACAGGTTCAATCAATGTAACACTAATGTTGTTGTTTTGAGCCAAAGACACTAATTGGGTTACAGTTTCTGAAGAAATGGAATTTGGAGAAAAATGAACAACAATATGTTCAACTCCATTTAGAGTAGCTTCGGCAACTATACTGGCTGAATCCATACCACCTCGCATCAAAGGGTTATTTTGAACGAGGAAATAAGTTAATATATTATTTTGTTCAGCGACTTTTGAAAAAGCTGTTTTAATTGAATCAGCATGACTGTTACCAACTAGAAAAACAGAGCTATCAACGTCTTGTAAATTTGCAGAGAGCTTACAGGAAGAAGTTGAAGGGTCAATAATTCTTACAAGCTTTCCACATCTGTATTCAGATCTATCAGTAAAAGCATTAAATATTTTTGACTCCTGCGAGGAAGTAAAATAATTCTTAAATACAGGTAACAATATTACCATTGCGAGTATAGCAGTAGTACAAGCAATAGACGCTTTAACCATATTAAATTTAAAGGGTCGAGTTTCAACAAATATATACAAAAAATAAGAAAAAGAAAAAATTAAGCAAAAAATGACAAAACCATCAATCACGTTTGGAATTTCAAGGATGGTTCCACCAAATGGTTCAGAGAGATATAATACAATTATAGGAAAATGAACCAAGTAAATTGAATACGAATATTTTCCAAGAACAACTAGAAATTGAGAAATATTATTATTTTCAATGCTTTCAGGCAAACCAAACACTAAAACCAAACAAGTTGCGACACACACTAATAAAGCAACAAGTCCAGGGTGACCAGAAAAAACACTTAATGATTGACCGTCAACATAAAAAAAAGGTATAGATAATACAAAAAATAAACCTATAACACCCAACCAACTCAAGTTAACATACTTAACATTCCCATTACTAGTAAAATATAAAGCAGCACCATAACCAAGCAGAAACTCCCAAATTCTAAGAGGCATCATAAAAAATGAAGTTTTAGGTGATATAGGTAAAACTAAAAAGCATAGCATTAATTAACAATAGTTCGGGGAGTTTTCG
>DJZY01000063.1 GCA_002450655.1 Gammaproteobacteria bacterium UBA6940
TCCAACTATTGGGGGTCACTTCAGAGACCATGCTTTTTTTGTTTTAAGAACTTCTGAGAATTAGAAGTTTCTTGAGTAGAAAATTTCAAGCATTTCACGTTGAAGCTGGCTTGTGATTTTCTCTTTCTTCGCTTCAGAAAGACCTTTAACACCTTCACCAAAGAGGTAATTATCAAGTTGGAATTCTTTAAGAAGCATCTTCGTGTGGAACATGTTTTCTTGGTATACGTTTACATCAATCATTTGGTAAGAGTCACGAGTATCTTGAGATAGGTAGCTCTGGATTGAGTTAATTGTATGATCGATATAGTGCTTCTTACCGTTTACATCACGTGTAAAACCACGAACACGGTAATCAACGGTGACGATATCTGAGTCAAAGCAATGGATCAGATAGTTTAATGCTTTAAGTGGAGAAATAAGACCACAAGTAGAAACATCAATATCAGCACGGAACGTAGAAATACCATTGTCAGGATGACTTTCTGGGTATGTATGAACTGTAACGTGGCTCTTATCCAAGTGAGCAACAACAGAATCAGAAGGAATTGGGCCTGGAGATTCAGTTGTTTGAGATGGGTTTGGTGGAAGCTCATGTTCAGCCATAAGGATCGTTACCGATGCACCTTGAGGATCATAATCTTGACGAGCTACGTTAAGAACATGAGCACCAATAATGTCTGTTACTTCCGTCAGAATCTGAGTAAGACGCTCAGCATTATAGAGTTCATCAATATATTCAATATATTCACGACGGTCTGATTCTGTTTCTGTGTAACAGATATCATAAATATTAAAGCTCAGGTTTTTTGTAAGATTGTTAAAACCATGGAGGCGAATTTGATCTTCATCGTTAGACATAAGTGGTACTCCTTAATAGCAAGCGCGCAAAAACAATAAAAATTAGCCCTTGCTAATCGGCGGGTGGTGAATAAACTGCACTAAATTACCTGCAGGATCTGCAGCGTAAAAGCTAGTGGCGCCATCTCTATGCGTTTTTGGTTCATTCTTAAGGACAACATTGTTTTTCTGGAGATGGTCATACCATTCCTGAACCTGATGGACCTTTTCAATGACGAAACCAATATGATCAAGTTTCTGCTCAGAAGCAGGTGCTTGAGTTGTTGTTGCTCTATGTAGAGCAAGGTTGTCTGCGCCGGACGTCATGTAGACGTTATCAGCATCAGGCTGCCACTCAATTTCCATACCAATAACTCGCTGATAGAAATCAACGCAGTCTTCAAGGTTAGGCACAAAAAGCGCGATGTGATGAAGACCTTGGATACCAGCCGGAACTGATGGAGTAGCAGTGTCCACACTCTCAATGCACTCAAAGGAGTGAGTTACTTTTGCACCAGCAGCTTGCATCATGATTGAAGCTGAGCAGTATTTCTCTGCTGAGAGAGTAACTGCACGGTCAACTTTCTTTGGATCAAGGTTTTTACCAGTGACTTTAAAATTTAAGTGAATTGCTGTGAATACAGCAGGAATGGCGTCAGCACGCTCTGCAGTTACTTCACAAACGCAGTCAGATACGTCCTGACGGCTTTTCTTTAGAGTTTGAGTGACGTCGAAGCTAGAACAGCCACCAATGCCCACAAGTAGCATTTCCATTGGTCTGCTGCCACGGTTTTCACCGCCTTTTTCAGCTGGTCCATCCATCCAGACAGAGTGTCCTGTGCCTGTTGTGGCTAGGAATGATACGTTGCCTTTCCAAGAAACAGTTGCTTTCAAGTGCTCGTCTCCTCAGTGTTCAGAGAATAAAGATTCAGTAAGGGGCGATTTTCTCGCATTGGTGAAAAAATGCAACCCCTTTTTATCATTTAGAATCATTTATTAGACAAATAAACTACGATTAAAAGATGGCGCAAGGGCCAAATCGCTGATTTAACGCTAAGCTTAAGAGAGAACTAGTATCGAAACAAGTGTTCTTATAAAATGATACAGATGAGCTGACCAGCTTATCAGTGCTTCATTTTTTGTAGTAATTAAATTGAAGAGCTTTATAAGTAGTTCTAAGTTATTCAAATTTTTATAATTTTTTGTAGGTTGTCTATGACGGATCAAAATTCTTCAGACCATCAGCCTGATTCCATTGATATCTCCAAGTATGCTGAAGTAAGCCAAGGCGTACAGGATAATCAGAAAACTCATGGAAGTGCTTTGGCTGCTTCGACGTATAAGCTGCCACCAGTGCTTGAGCGCTTTATTGAGCATTGCCATATGCGCAATTACTCAAAAGGAGAGCGTATTGTAAGTCCAGGGGTGAGTTCTGATAGCTTGTTTTGTGTGAAGACGGGGCAAGTGTCAGTGATCATTGAAGCAAATGAGATGTCTAAGCAGGAAATGGTCATGCGATATCTTGGCCGAGGCGAGATATTTGGTGAAATGGGTGTGTTTGAAACTAACCCTGTTCGATCTGCATTAGTACGAGCAAAGGTGGACTGTGAGTTGGCTGAAATGTCTTACGCGGCATTTCGTCATTACGCCACTCAAGATCCTGAAATTTTATTTTATATTGGAGCACAGCTTGTAGAGCGCTTGCAGGCAACAACAAAGAGAGTAGGTGATTTAGCCTTTATGGATGCGTCTGGTCGTATAGCTGGCGCTATCTTGGATATGTGCAAGCATATAGATGCAATTGCGCTCCCAGAAGGCACGATGATTCGAGTCACACGACAAGAGCTTGCAAAGCTTGTCGGTTGCTCACGTGAAATGGTTGGTCGAATTTTAAAGACCTTTGAGGATGATGGGCTCGTGACCTGCCAAGGTAAGTCAATCGTAGTGCATGACATTATTCCTATTGCTAACCACCACAGCCAATTCTAATTTTCTCTTTGGTAAATGCCTCTCAGGTTGCATTTTAAGGGCTTGTGTGCCAATCTCAGCCTCAGTATGAGTAAATACTTATATAGCTCCAAGTAAGTCGAGTGCGCATTGGGCAGTATTTGCTCTGAGGTTTTATATTGAGGGCATTATGCAACAAGAAAGTAATAACGAAGCGGGCAGCTTAGACGCAGCAAGCGTTGAAGAGAAAGCAGCCGCAACAGAAAGCGTGCAAGAGCCAATGGTCACGAGCTTTAAAGAGCTTGATTTGCATCCACAGCTGAGTAAAGCAATTAAAGCCATGGGCTTTGATGCACCAACACCTATTCAAGCGCAAACGCTGCCATTCACGCTGAAAGGCGCTGACATTATTGGCCAAGCACAAACAGGTACAGGCAAAACTGCTGCATTCCTTATTTCCGCTATCCAACATATGCTTACCAATACATATGAAGAAGAGCGCTTTAATGGTGAGCCTCGCTTACTTGTATTAGCGCCAACTCGCGAGCTTGTGATGCAGATTGCAGCAGATGCCGAGAACCTCTGTAAGTTCACAGGTTTCAATATTCTGACGCTTATTGGTGGTGTTGATTACGATAAGCAGCGAGATGTTTTGCACAATGAACTTGTCGATATCCTTGTAGCCACACCAGGACGTCTTATTGACTTCCTTCGCTCACGTGATGTTGATTTAAGAGAAGTCGAAGTGCTTGTGCTTGATGAAGCTGATCGCATGCTGGACATGGGTTTTATTAGTGATGTTCGTCGCATTGTGCATGCAACACCACATAAGCCATTTAGACAAACATTATTCTTTAGTGCCACATTTACTGAAGACACAAATCGACTTGCCCAGTCTTGGACCCTTTACCCGCATGAAGTGCGCATTGAGTCTGAGCAATTAACAGCAGATACAGTTGAGCAGATCACATATCTTGTAACAGATGAAGAAAAGCTTAAGCTGCTTTACAACCTGCTTGTTCGCGAAGATTGGCGTAAAGTCATTGTCTTTACTAACCGTCGTGATGAAACTCGTGCACTTTTCGAGAAGCTTGAAGAGCTTGGTTTACCTGCGGCAATGATGTCTGGTGAAATTGATCAGCGTAAGCGTATCAAGACG
Organism: Gammaproteobacteria bacterium UBA6940; assembly: GCA_002450655.1. GTDB lineage: Bacteria > Pseudomonadota > Gammaproteobacteria > Pseudomonadales > UBA6940 > UBA6940. Next base: position 3,947 of record DJZY01000063.1, read on the forward strand.
ATTGAGAAGTTTAAGAATGGTGAGATTCAAGTTCTCGTTGCAACAGACGTTGCAGGCCGTGGTCTTCATGTGGATGACGTGAGTCAAGTGGTGAACTATGCATTGCCAGAAACACCAGATGATTATGTTCACCGTATTGGTCGTACAGGTCGTGCAGGGCAAATTGGTACATCAGTCAACTTTGCAACTGAAGAAGAAGCTTTCTCTATTCCTGATATTGAAGCTCATCTTGGTATGAAGTTTAGATGCGAATACCCAAGCGAAGACTTATTAGCAGACCTTCCTGAAGGTGGTAATGTAGAACGTCGTCGTCCTCCACAGAACCGCTCTAACAATAATCGTGGTGGTAATAACCGTCGTCGTAATACAAGACATCCACGTAATAGACGTTAAGAGTCTTAAGTGAGAAAACCAGCTTTTAAGCTGGTTTTTTTATGTCTGGCATTTAAGGGTATCTGATATGGACAATATCGCAAGAAATGGGTTTAAAAGCTTATGTGAGCCAAGTAATCTTGTAAAAAAGAAACAGAAAGATAGGTAACTTATGCCAGAGCAGCACAAAATCGATTATCAACGTATTGAAACTGCAATTCGTTATATTAGTGATCATTTTAAAGATCAGCCGTCACTGGACGATATTGCTCAGATTGTGCACGTAAGCCCCTATCATTTTCAGAAAATGTTTACCGAATGGGCTGGTGTGAGTCCGAAAAAATTCATGCAATATCTTAGTCTGAACCATGCTAAAGCACTTCTGAGAAAGAGAAAAAGCCTTCAGGATACAGCGCTTGAAACAGGATTGTCTGGCACAGGCCGACTGCATGATCTTTTTATCAATATTGAAGGTATGACCCCAGGAGAGTTTAAAAATGGGGGAGCAAAGTTACAGATTAATTATTCATTTTCGCATACTTTATTTGGTTCAATTATTGTTGCTTCAACATCAAAAGGCATTTGTCATCTTCATTTTGAAAATAATGAAATGACAGCGCTACGAAATTTACAGAGCCGATTTCCAAATGCTGTATTTATTCAAGCTGAAGATCATTACCAATTAGAAGCATTGAGTCTTTTTCAGAAAAACTGGCATAATTTAAAAGAAATCAAGCTTCATCTGGTTGGAACACCTTTTCAAATTAAAGTCTGGGAAAGCTTACTTCATATTCCCTTAGGTTCACTGGCAACATATGGTGATATTGCAGAGTCTATTAACAAACCGAAGTCGGCTCGAGCAGTTGGCAGTGCTATTGGTCGTAATCCAATTGCCTTTTTAATTCCTTGTCATAGAGTTATACAAAGCTCTGGTAATCTCGGAGGTTATATGTGGGGAATAGACCGTAAAAAAGCGTTGATTGGCTGGGAATCGGCTCAGATTAATATTCACGATGATACAATTGGTTAAATATGGATATATTTTAGAGGATAAGAATTTGCACAAGTTGCTGGATATAACAAAATCAAAAGGGAATGATATTGTTGCCTTAATGAACTTTATCAAAAGCAGTATCAATAATGAACCTCTATCTCAAAGACCGATGGCGCTTAAACATAAGACACTTAAAGAGAATGTCATCTTATGTGTTGTTGATGGCATGGGGTTTAATTATATTAAAAATAATCCAGGTTTAGCGTTTTTAAATGCTGCCTTGGTTGGCTCCATGCACAGTCTTTTTCCAAGCTCAACTGCATCTGGAATAACAGCATATCTATCTGGAGTTGCACCTATTAATCATGGTGTGTTTGGCTGGTTTCAATGGCTAGAACAACCAAGCGTTATGTGTACACCATTACCATTTCGATCGAAAGCGACAAATAAACGATTAGGGGATGATGGCATTAATATAGAAAGTTGTTTTAATATTCCGTCATTTTTTGAAAGCATTCAATGCAAATCTTATTCTTATTCACCTCATTTTATTTCAAATGAAGTTTTTAATGTATATGTGACGCGAGGCTCTGAAAGAATCGGATATGAGAGCTATGATGACTTGATGGCTCATTTTTCTAAGGCATATCAAAAGAGAGAAGGGCAGAACTATCACTTTATTTATTTTCCATTTTTTGATAGTTCTTGTCATGAAAATGGATTGAATAACATCAAAACTCATGAGATTGCATTGCAGCTTGATCATTTTTTATCTGAATTGTCAGGTTTTATATCTCACGACGACACATCACTTATGATCACTGCAGACCATGGTATGATTGATATTCCACCTGAAAATAAGCTATCGATCAAAGATTTTCCTCAGTTAACAGCTTTAATGTATAAACCACTAAGTGGTGAGCCTCGTGTGCGTTACTGTTTTGTAGAAGAAAATAATAAAGCGCAATTTAAGCATGAATTTAATAAGAGTTTAAGTCAGTATGCTTATTTGTTTGAATCTTCCGAGTTGTTAGTGCAGGGCTGGTTTGGCACGTCAGACTCTATATCTAAGCCTCCTCATGCTTTAGGTGATTTCACTATCATTATGAAAGACAATTTTACACTCACTGAAGGTTTGGATGATTCTTGTTTTATCAGTATGCATGGTGGTACGCATGAAGATGAAGTACTGATTCCTTTGGCTCTTGTGCCTTAAGTGACTTAAATAGTTTTTGAAGAGGTTTTTCGTGGATTTATTTGAGGGTTTAGATTTACCGCCGCACAATCTTTTGCCATATGATGGTGTCACAGAATATTATGGCTCAATTTTTTCAGCAGAAGAGTCTGAGGTTTATTTTAATACCCTTTTGAACTCTATTGCTTGGGAGCAAGATAAAGCTGTGATCTATGGTAAAACCATTATTACAAAGCGCAAAGTTGCTTGGTATGGTGATTTACCTTTTGAATACACCTATTCTAAAACCACAAAAGTTGCATTGCCTTGGATTGAAGTTTTACAAGACATAAAAGCAAAAGTGGAAGCCAAAAGTGGTGAAACCTATAATGCCTGCCTGCTTAATTTATATCACAATGGTGGAGAAGGGATGGCTTGGCATAGTGATGCTGAGAAAGACTTAGTACGCGATGGTGCGATTGGCTCAGTGAGCTTTGGTGCTGAGCGAAAGTTTTATTTCAAACATAAACAGACCAAAGACAAAGTCGATGTGCTTTTAGAACAGGGGAGCTTGCTCGTGATGAAAGGCACTACGCAGACACACTGGCTGCATAGTTTACCAACCACAAAGCGTATATCAACGCCGAGAATTAATTTAACGTTTCGCACTATAAAGCATGAAAATGTTAATAATCCATATATATTTTACTTAATGTAAGACATAAAAAAACCGAGGATGACTGAAGTGACCCCCAATAGTTGG
>DJZY01000059.1 GCA_002450655.1 Gammaproteobacteria bacterium UBA6940
GGACAGGTATAGTGACAGAGAGAGACCAATTAGAAGAGTATAATAATAATCTTAATATAAGACTAAAAGAAAATGGTACTACTGCTCTGTACACAAGATCAGCAGAAGTAAATTTATCTGATTATTCAGCTGCTGGCAGTATTAATGGGCTGTGACTTTCGTCCTGTATTAACTATAAAGAAGCAAGGACAAACAGTAGTGGGTCTGAAGAGTTTACATATTTTTCTAAAAAAATAAGACTGAAGTTTAGTGAGTTGCAGACTGCCATGTTTGTCGATGTGCAAGAGTATTACGGGCTTCACTGTGAAAGAAATCAAACGATTCGAATAGTAGATATGATATATTCAACAAAAGTATTTTTTCCTGGAGAAGTTTTTGATGGGTTTTACCAAGTTTCAATTGGGTATGGTGTTGGTGGTACTCGCGAAGATGTTATAGAGTTGCCTCGTCAATTTTTGATAGCTAAAGATGGTAATAGTCTTGTTCTATATGAAGGTGATAAAACCTATATTTCATATACTAAATTATGAATATTCTAAAGATATTTAAATAAAAAATAATATATTAGACACTCATTTCTTTGCTTTCTGGATGGGTGTCTTCGTTTAGAATTGTGAAGACTGTAGCATGGCAGATGCTTGTGGTGCTTTCACCTAATATGCTGATATGCTCGCAATCCTAACAATTACCGATAAATCACAAGACACCCATTTTTTTGTTTCGAATAGACTCAAATTATCTACAAGCTATATTTTTAAATTTTTTTATGATTGTTTAATGTACAATGATTTAAAAGTGTGACGAATATCACATTTTTGGTGTATGCTGAATATTCAAGTGTCTCTATAATACTATTCTTTTGAATATCAGTAGGTTGTGTATTATCTGCTGAGTATATTTTAATTATAATATATAGGAATAGTGTTTGTGCCGTGTATACCTGACCACATAAATGGTGTGAAAATTGAATTTGCTGACTCAGTCAAAAATAGTGTAGACCAAAAAGTAGTTGATGCCTTGCAGTTTATTATATCTGAAGACGTAGCTACAGGGTATGTCTTTACTTCTGCGTACATATCATCTGCAAATGACCAACATGAATATCCGAGCAGGCATGTGCAAGGTGAGGGTAAGGCAGTCGATATATCCAGAATTAATGGTATGAAAATGTCTCTTTTTTACTCTAAGAATGCGAGCGTAAAGGCAATTACTAACGCTCTTCAGAATAAATATGAAGGTTATGAACATAAAAGGGAAAATTTTGGTCCATCTTTTAAGAAAAAGTTGGGTCTTCCTCACACTGTGAGTGGCCATGCCGACCATATACACATATCTGTAAATTAGGTTTTAATGATGAAAAAAATTATAACTCTTCTTTTTGTATGCATTTTAAGTGCGTGTACTACTTTTGATCCAAGTTTGCAAAATGCAATAGCATATGGCTCTATCACAGAAGTTAATGAGTCTACCAATGATGTGAATAAAGAGCTGTTGGTGCGTTTATACCAGTCACCAACAGAAAATAACGATTGCTATATTGAAACTGAGGGTGTATGTCAATATCAATTCTTTTTAAGTGTTTCCACATTTGATGAAAAGCCCGAAACAGCAATATATCCGTTGAACTTTACTGGTGAAGTGCAAAACATAGAATGGATTGAAAGTCAGGCTGTTGATGTTGCAGTACTTGATTTTACTGTGCAGACCTATACTTCAAATGCAGTAATGAATAACTCTAATCTTGAACAGTCATCTAGGATACTACGAATTAAGGTTAGCCCACATTCTATAGAGGAAGTTAGTAATAAAATATAAAAGACACCTAAAATATAACGGAGACTTGGAGTAAAATGGGAAAATATAAAAGACACCCATTTCTTTACCTTCGAAATGGGTGTCTTTTGTTGAGCAGCGTTTTGTTGAGCAGCGTTTGCTTAGCAGCGAATAGAACCTGCATACATCCTTTTATAGCTTAACATGTGAAATAGCTCACAGTTTTAATTCTCAAAGTTTAATAACCTGTCTCTTCTCAAAATCAACTATTCTGAAGAGATAGGTTTCATGCCGACAGCAAGAAAAGATCAAGTAAACCTCAATCTATGCCGTTATTATCATTGTGTATCACGTTGTGTTCGGCGTGCTTTTCTTTGTGGTCAGGATTCGTTAACTGGGCGTCAGTTTGATCATAGAAAGCAATGGCTTGTGAGTCTCATGCATGAACTGGCCCATGTTTTTGCCGTGCGTATATGTGCTTATGCTGTTATGAGTAATCACTACCACTTAGTGCTTTATGTTGATACGGAACAAGCTCAAAGTTGGAGTCATCAAGAAGTGACGTATCGTTGGTCGCAGCTATTTCCGATGTCTAAAGCTCAAGCATACCTTAAGCTTAACTCGATTTTGATAACTTAAGTGATGTACAAGCATCATCTATTGATTTATGGCGTCAGCAATTGATGGATATAAGTTGGTTTATGCGCATGCTTAACGAAACAATTGCACGAAAAGCGAATAAAGAAGATGAGTGTACAGGCCGCTTTTGGGAAGGAAGATTTAAATCACAAGCGTTACTTGATGATTCTGCTTTATTGGCATGTATGGCTTATGTTGATTTAAACCCGATTCGAGCAGGTATCAATCAAACGCCCGAAACATCTGACTTTACCTCAATACAACAGCGTATACAGAGCTACCAAGAAAATCTTGAATTACCAGACTCTCTAGTGCCTTTTGTCGATGAAATTAACCAAATAGGTACTCGTAACACTGGTCTACCCTCGCTACCATACGCTCAACTTGAATACTTTGAACTTGTAGATTTAACTGGTCGGTTAGTAAAACAAGGAAAAAGAGGAAGTATCCCATCTCATTTAAAGCCAATTCTTGAGCGGCTTAATATTAGAGCCGAGACTTGGAGTAAAACGATCACACGATTAGGTCGATCTTTCGCTTGTTTTATGGGAAGACCGGAGAGTATCGAAAGGTGCATGATTGTACTCAACAGACCAAAATTAAAAGGCTTAAAGCAAGCAAAGCTTATCTTTAATTCATAATCTAAATTTATTTCTTACTATTTTTTCATAATCATCCTTTGCCATTAAGTGGCCTTGTTGCACGGTGATTTAA
>DJZY01000015.1 GCA_002450655.1 Gammaproteobacteria bacterium UBA6940
CTTCTTACTTCTTACTTCTTACTTTTATCTTTTGATAAACCTCTGTATGCTGAATTTACTTTTTATAGGTCCATCATTTCAAATAGAGTAGGTTTTAAATGGATTCACTTGAAGACTTAAAACAGCAATTAAGAACATTTGCTCAAGAGCGAGACTGGGATCAATATCATTCCCCTAAAAATATTGCCATGGCTCTTACAGGAGAGGTGGGTGAGCTTGTAGAGCACTTTCAATGGAAAACAGAAGAAGAGTCTTACGTCGTTAACGAGGCTAATCATGAAGCTATTGCAGATGAACTCGCGGATGTCCAACTTTATTTAATACGCTTAGCTGATAAGCTTGGTATTGACCTCTATAAAGAATCTTGCCGAAAAATTTTAAAGAATGCTAATAAGTATCCAGTCTCTCTTGCAAAGGGAAAGTCAGATAAATATTCAGATCTTAAATAAACATAGAAAGAATGGAAGCAATGCTATGAAACATCTAGAAGACTTTAATGTGATTGTTGAGCAAAAAGTAGCATGGGGTGAAATGGATGCTCTTTCTCATGTCAATAATGCTGTTTATTTCCGCTATTTTGAAACAGCACGAATCGAATATTTTGATCAAATTGAAATTTTTAAAATGTTTGATTTAAGGGAAGTTGGTCCGGTTCTTAAAGAAACAAGCTGCCAGTACCGTCGTCCTGTTACTTTCCCCGATACTTTGCTTGTTGGTGCTCAAGTCACTTCAATTTCTAAATATGAATTTGAAATGACCTATAAGATTGTCAGTAAAACAAATGGACATCTAACAACTCAAGGTAAGGCTACGATTGTTTTATTCGATTTTAAGACAATGAAAAAAATGGAAGTGCCAGAAGTTCTTATTGATCGCATGAAAGCGATAGATTGTTTATAGCTTTAATAATTAATAGGCTGTTATTGGTGCTCTCAAGCACAAGTAAAGTGGTTTTTTGTTAATTTTATATTCAGTTTACTTTGCTTTTCTCTCTATATATGTAAAATGGCATTATGTTATCAGTCGTAAGGTTGTTAATAAGGTTATAACATGTATGGCTTTATGCTTTAAGTTAGATTGGCTTTGATGCTTCCTAATGAGATTCTTAGTTCTACTGTTTTTCAGTCATAAACTAAAATCTCAGGAGAATGAAATGGCATCTTTTGTCCGATGTGCTTATTCAAACTGTTCAAAGCCAGAGTATAACGACACTCGTAAGGCAGCAGACTTTAAGCTACGTAAAATACGTCCTTGTGAACATGTGGAAGTTTATGCTCATTTTCTGTGTTCAGAAAAGCACAGTAAAAAAAGCCTTATGTGCGAACCTTGCCTCGATAATATAACGCTACATGATGTAGCTGGCGTCATTATGAAGCATGTTCGTGGTCGTGTAGAAGACATACGAAATGCAAAGCAACCTCTTAAATCAACGAAAGAGGCTGTTCGTCACATTGTTGACCGATTTGAGGGAGCCCTTGAAGCGGTTGCAGCAACTCACCAGGATCGTGAACCAAGATTTGTAAATGAGCATCAGCGTCAAGGCGGTTTATTTGCTCAGGGCTTTGTGTTTTTTGATCAAAATCATCGGCCATCATTTGAAAATACTTTAGGCAAAGTTGCTGGTCGTACAATGTCGAATGGCAGCGTTGCATATAATGTGTACCAAGAACGTCAGCTTTCTCTTGGTGCAGGGCGGACTCATTCGAAGTAATCGATAATATGACAATTAAATTGCAATATTGATTCTTTAAATACTTTTAAAACTGTCTATTGAATAATCGGTTTAAAATTGACAAGAAAAGAATTGTTTAAAAGTAAAAAACAGGCTAAGTTATTCATACAGTATTCAGCTAGGGGCGAAAAGCAAATATAGCGCTAGAAGGGCCCTTCAGCACAAGAATAGGATGGTGTTTTTACAGGTGTAAAACTTAAGTAAAAACATTGGTATTAGAAAGTCATACGGATTTGATTTCTAATACCTCTGGCATGGACGCCTGTATTAAATCAATTAAAAAAAGATTTAGACGAAAGCCGGAGAAGAATATGCCATTAGCTTGCGCCTTACGTAGTTGTAAAGACCCATATTACGAGAGTAAAAATACACAATCTGAGAATAGATTAGTGATTATTCAACCATGTAAGCATACTGCTGAAATATATGCACATAGAGGTTGCTCAAGCCGCGCTAAAGCAAGTATGAAATGTACTTCGTGCTTAAATAGACTTTCCTCTGGTGAAATGATCAGCGCTTCTAGCGAAAATGCAAAGGCAAGATTAAGTGACTGGGCTAGTGACCCTTTAGGTGAAGCTGGTAACTTCATTGGACGCTCTATTGATCGTAGTATTGGTATGGCTAAGAGCACATCCAAGAAGCCACATTATGATAATGAAGACCAACGTAAAGGCGGTGCATTTGTTTCAGGTATGGCTGGAGATAGAAAGCGATCTGTGACTTCATATGAAAGTGCTGTTGGTCGTAGAACAGGCGATACAGTAAATGCTGGTGTGCAAATCTATAAGCAAGTCCAGCCTGTCTATAAAGCTGTAGGCCCTGTTGTTAACTCAACCCGCCTTATAAGACGTTAATAGCTATAAATTAATTTAAGAGTAGAAAAAAAAGGATTTAATTTTTCAGCAGGAAGCTGAATTCTACTCGACCAAGGGCTGAAGCCACAGTGTTTTGCAGTGAAAGAGCCAAAAGGATTTGGTTATCAGTATTGAAGCTGACTCTTTCTCTTGCAAATGATCTTATGAGCTTCATGCTTTTTGAAGTAAGAGGGCTAAAAGGATTTTAGTTTCTGCAGGGTTGCAGACCCTTTTACTTACAAATAAAAGAATAACTTCAAGTTTTTTTGAAGTAGAAGAGTTAAAAGGATTTAGTGTTCAGCACTGTGCTGACTCTTCTACTTGCAAATCCCGCATATTCTCTTTATCTTAAAATTATAATAATCATTATTCTACTGGACACAATGCATGTGCTTTTCAATACAGGCTAAACGCTATGTGGTGCTGCCTTGTTGACCTTTCTTGACGTTCACTCTAAGTCGCTTATTCTATCTTTTATACTAATTTACTCGCTGTATAAAATTCTGCTGAAATAGGCAAAATTTTGAAGTTGCAGAGACGATTTTTTCATCAACAGGGAATGTATTATGAAAATAATTCTGAGTCTCGTTGTGCTAGTAGCATTTTTGCTGTTTTTAGCACGAACCAAACCAACGGCAAAAGCTAGTATCATTACGATGATTATTGGCGCCTTTATTGCCAGCTTTATTAAATTACCACTTGTTTCTTTCTTCCTTGTTGTTATCGCAATTGCTGTTGCCATAACTGGCCTACCAGCCATTCGTGAAAAATGGCTCTCGCAACAAGTTTTCGATATTTTTAAACAAATCTCTCCAAAGGTATCTCCTACAGAACAAATAGCCCTTGATGCAGGTACAGTTGGTTGGGATGGCGAACTATTTTCTGGTCGACCAGAGTGGGATCAGTTTTTACAAGCAACCCCAGCACTGACACCTGAAGAGCAAGCCTTTATTGATGGCCCATGTGAGCATGCAGTGAGTATGTGCAATGCTTGGAATATTGCCATGGAAAGAGCAGATATTCCTGAAGAGGCTTGGGAGTTTATAAAAAAAGAAAAGTTCTTAGGCATGATTATTCCAAAAGAATATGGTGGCCTTGGTTTTTCAGCTAAAGCACAATCTGCTGTACTGCAAAAGTTGGCTTCCAGTGATGTGCTTATGATTTCTGTTGGTGTGCCTAACTCATTAGGGCCAGGCGAGCTTCTCGTCAAATATGGTACCCAAGAGCAAAAAGACCACTATTTACCACGCTTAGCAGATGGTCGTGATATCCCATGTTTTGGTTTGACAGGTCCAAGAGCTGGCTCTGATGCGACGTCAATTCCTGATGTTGGTATTGTGTGTAAAGGGCAGTGGAACGGTGAAGAAGTCATCGGTATTAAGCTGAACTTTGAAAAGCGTTGGATCACGCTTGCACCAATTGCAACAGTTGTTGGTTTAGCATTTAGAATGTTTGACCCTGACCATTTGATTGGTGAAAAAGAAGATATTGGTATTACTTGTGCTCTTGTTCCTCGTGACACCAAGGGCATGGATATTGGTCGTCGACACTATCCTATTGGCAGCCCATTCTTTAATGGTCCAATCCATGGTAAAGATATGTTTATTCCTCTGGAATACATTATTGGTGGGCAGGAAATGGCTGGCCAAGGCTGGCGAATGCTGGTTGAGTGTTTATCTGTTGGTCGTTGTATTACCTTACCTTCTGGTGCATCAGGTGCTGGAGCTACAATGGCTGGCTGGTCTGGCGGATTCTCCCGCATTCGTCGACAATTCGGTGTGTCTGTTGCAGAGATGGAAGGGGTGCAAGTCCCACTTGCTCGTTTAGCTGCATTTGCTTATATGTCTCGTGCTGCGGTCAATCAAACGGCTAACATGATTGATCAAGGTCAAAAGCCTGCTGTGCCATCAGCAATTCTTAAATACCATTTGACTGAATTTCAACGTCAAATGGCAATCGATGCCATGGATATTCATGGTGGTAAAGCGGTGACTTTAGGGCCTCGTAATTACCTTGGTCTAATGTACTCAAGTGCTGCTGTCTCAATCACAGTTGAAGGCGCAAATATCATGACTCGAAATCTCATGATATTTGGTCAAGGTGCTATTCGTTGTCATGCTTATGTCCTTAAAGAACTTGAAGCCCGTGATAACAATGATCTTAAAGCCTTTGATGAAGCCTTCTTTGGTCATGTGGGATTAGTCTTTGCAAACGTTGCGCGATCATTGTTAGGTGGGTTAGGTATGCCTAACGGTCATAACCCATTTGATGGCGCTGCAAGACCTTATGCAAAAGCTGTGAATCGCTTTTCATCTGTATTGAGCTTAATGGCTGATATTGCAATGGCAACTCTAGGCAGTGAACTTAAACAGCGTGAGATGATTTCAGCTCGTTTAGGTGATCTACTTTCAAACTTATATCTGACTTCAATGGTTCTCAAGCAATGGCAGCATGGTGAGAAAAGCGATGGTGAAACTGCGCTGATGGAATATTCTTGTCAGTTTTTATTAAACCGATTTGAAGTAGCGCTTGATGGTGTTTTACGTCATCTGCCATATCAACCATGGATTAGAGCATTAGCATTAATCGTGAAGCCTTTAGGTAATAGGTGGGCTGCACCATCAGATAGCCTTGTGCATGTAATTGCTCGTGGTATTTCAACTGACAGTGAAATGCGTAAGGTTGTTCTTGCTGGGGTTTCAAATGTGCAATCTAAAGATGATGCTGCGGTTAAAAATAACTTAGCTGAATATAACCATTTGTTGGCTGAGTACCCTAAAGCAGAGTCGATTTACAGCATACTCCGTAAAGCGCAATACAAAGGTCAAATACCAATGACTGCGCTGCATCCAGAGCTTGCTTTGGAAGAAGCGCATGAAGCAGGGCTTGTGACCAAGCAAGAATACGAATTTATGGTTGATTTTGAGGCGCGTGTGCTTGAAATGATCTCTGTGGATGATTTTGAGTTTGATAAGGTGACTCTCGCTTCATAAGAAGATGAATAAAAAAAATGGGCGCTTTATGCGCCCATTTTTTTTTATTCAATATTTTTATATTTCAACACACGATCTAACACTGGTGAAAAGTTTTCTGCATCGAGAAAGCCAGTCACTCTAAACTCTTTTATTTCTTCACCGTGAGAGAAAAAAAGAAGGGTAGGAGGGCCTATCATTTCGAGCCAATCAAGAATAGCATCAGTTTCAATGTCTTCAGTAATATCAACTTTAATTAATGCCATTTGTTGCATGCGATCAATCACGTTTTGATCTGTAAAAGTTTTATGCTCAAACTCAAGACAAGCAACACACCAATCGGCATAGACATCAACCATTGCTGTTTGACCTGCTGCATTTGCATCCACTATGGCTTCTTGCAGACTGGATAGATCTTTGACAACTGTAAACTCAAGAGGGCTCTGTTGGAGACTGACTTGGGTGGGGGTGTTGATGCTTGGCCAGATCGTGGTAGTGGCTTTGTGCATTAAAAGCGCTGTTGCAATAAGGCAGCAGACGCCAAGTGCTTTCAGAAATAACACACCTTGAGTTGAGCCATGATTTGTCTGGTGCAGTGCACCAAGCCAAACACCAAAAAATGCAAGAATAAGCGCACTTAAACCATAAAGTACAGCATTATCTAAGAGGTGTTTGACGAGATAAAGTGCCATAAACAGCATCATAAAACCAAATAAATATTTTACGCGGTTCATCCAAGCGCCAGCTTTAGGTAAAACATTTGCCCCAGTTGTGCCGAGAATAATAAGTGGTGCTCCCATACCCATTGCTAAGGCGAACAGTGAAATACCGCCTTTAATAACGTCACCTTCTTGAGCTACATAGAGTAATAACCCTGCAAGCGGTGCTGATACACATGGTGAAACGACTATTGCAGATAAAGCACCAATCAGAAATACACCAACATATTGGCCACCAGGAATCTTATTTTGTACATCATTTAATTTATTATGCATGCTTGAAGGCAAGCGAATTTCAAATGCCCCAAGCAAAGAGAGGGCTAATACGACAAAAGCACCTGCTAGAGGCCAAAGAACATAAGGGTGCTGCATGTAAATTTGCAATCGCGAACCGCTTAATGCAACAAGCAAACCTGCAGCAGTGTAGACAAGCGCCATTCCAAGCACATAGCTTGTAGAGAGGCCAAATCCCCGTTTCGTTGAAAGGCGTTGTTGGTCACCACCTAAAATAAGGCTGCTGAGAATAGGCACCATTGGTAAAACGCATGGCGTCAGCGACAAAGCAAGCCCAAGCCCAAAAAAGATAAGAATATTGCGAATGAGGGATGTATTTTCGATGGTTTCTGATGAAGTGTTCGATGCTAATGCTGGAGAGTCTAATGTCTCAATTTCTTTAGATATTTCATCTTGCTGGCTTTCAGGTACTGGCAGTGTCAGTGTTTCTTTAAAGTTGGATGGTGGGTAACATAAGCCTGCCTCAGCACAGCCTTGAAAGCTTGCATTAACAGTTACAGTTTGAGGCTCATCAATGGTGTAATCACTGGATATACTCGTATCATGATGGTGAACAACAACTTCGCCCATGAATTCATCGTTTTTGAGTTCACCTTTGGGGGTGATAATAGGAGCCCCTAAAACAAGCTCTGCTCCATCTTCGTCTGTGACTGTTAGAGAGAGGGTGTCTTCATAGAGGTAGTAGCCATCGGCAACTTCCCATGAAGCAGTTATCGCACCATTCTCTACAGTAATATTCGTTTTGAAGGCGTCATCGACCTTGAGAAAATCTGCTGCAAATAGCGAAGATGTGCTAATCAAGAGAACGCATAAGCTTGTCAGAGCGGCTTTAAGAGGGCCAATATTCATAGTTTTAACCTAATTAAAATGAGAGCTGCCTAGGCATATCCTTTTAAGTATACTCAAAAGGCCGAGACGATGGGTAAACGTCCCAAGAGCGTTATAGAAAAGTTATACTTGCTGACATACGTGCTGTAGAAATGTATAGTTGCAACAGAATACACAGCCTAGGAATCATAAAATGACAGACAATATGTTTAATGATCTCGATATCATTTATGTTGAAGCACTTAGAGTAAATGCAAACATTGGCGTTCATGACTGGGAAAAGCAAATTCAGCAACTTATGTTTGTTGATTTGGAGATTGCCTTGGACTTAGCTGATGCATGCCGTTCAGACCAATTAGCTGATACATTAGACTATGTCGCTATTGCTGACACTGTAAAGAATCTTGCAGTCGAAAAGCACTATGAGCTGATTGAGTACTTTGGTGAGACTATTGCTCAATCATTGCTTCAAGACCAACGTGTAAAACAAGTTAAAGTCACGATCAATAAGCCAGCAGCTATTCCAGATGCGAAAAAAACAGGAGTGAAGCTGTGTCGCAGGCAAGCGATCTAAAACCAGTACTGTTTGGCCTTGGGTCCAATGTAGATATGCGTCGTCACATTCTTCAAGCCATTGAAGCGCTTGAAGGTATATGCACTCTTCACTATATAACACCTTTTTACAAGAATGAGGCTATTGGTATTCAGGTGAAACCAGAATACCAATTTTATGTGAATGGTGTGGTTTACGGCATGACAGTGCTTACTTTGGATGTTTTAAATGATCGTTTAAAACATATAGAAGCTGAAATTGGTCGCAAACGAAATAGCCAAGCTTGTGCTATTGATATTGACATCCTCGCTTACGCTGATTATACAGGACCATGTGGTCGTCATCGAATTCCTCGTTTAGTTGATACAGATCCATATTATTGGCGCTGTATTGAAGAAGGGGAAAGCATGACTGATGGATCATGGGAAAAAATTGCACTACAAGAGCTTAAGAATAGAAATTATGACAAGAAACCGCTCATGCAAGAATACCTCCAGTTCATTCTTAAGTAGCTTTGAAACGCTTGTAGTGTCGATTAAATATAAGTGCTAGTACAAACAATAGAACACCGTCGAACCATGGGCTTGCTTTGATCGATAGAGAAAAAGGAGGTGCTGTATCATTTTTAGCTTTTAGAACAGGGTTCTCAAATGAATCTGTTTCAAAGAGCTCTTCTTCTTGAATATGAAATGATGTGTCTAAAAATAGCCGCGCTTCGAACAAAAACTGATTGAATCCACTTAATCCAATTTCGTTGATGGTGTTAAATCGAGCCTCTAAATATGCATATGATTGACTAGTGAGGCCCCACTCATAAGATGACTCTGCTTCCTCTAACGCAGGTGCGTCCAGTTCAAAGAGCAAATGGCTTGCAGGATAAAATTCTAAATTATTATCTTGATGCACGATTGCTGCTTTGCTTTGCAAAGATATGAAGCAAAGAAGGAGCAATAATACTGACTTTATCGTATTTTTTAATGCAGTGAGATCAACCATTGACTTCGATTAACATCCTTTCAAACCGTCCTAACACTGTATTAAAAGCCTCTAAGTTGTAGACTTTTATATTAGCTAGAAGGCCACTCAATCCGTGAGTTTGGTTAAAAAATAGCTAGTCTGTTTAGTATGGCATGTATATAAAAATTAACAACGTTAAACTTGGCGGCTAAAACTCAAAGCCTTTGCTATGATTATGATACGACACTTTATATCAAGTTTTAGAGTCAGAATAGGCTCATATTAAGGCATTAAAATTTATGACTATTTCGGACGAAGAGTCTCAATCGTGTTACCTCAATCATTTACAAAGTTTTAATTCTGAGTCTGGTAAAGTTGTTTTAACGAATGATGTTAAGAATGAACAGGGTGTTCTACTTGCTGCAAAAGGTGAGCGCCTTTCTGAAAACCATGTCTCTAAGATGATACAACATAAGCTTTTAAGGCCTTTAGAAGAGTGTGTAGGTTTAGAGCCAGTTTTTAATGCAAAGCTTTTACGGTCTCGATACGATGATATTTTTGAAAAATATCCAGATATTGCTGAGGTCGTTAAAGTAGCTGGTGCAGATAAAGCATTACTTGCTTGTCTTTTGTACGTCGAAAATATTGCCATCATCATGCAAAAGTTAACTATTATGGGGCATGCACTTGAAGAGATGCTGGATAGAAGCATGTTGAATGCAGCCTTATCTTTATCCCTTGCTATTTATGATGGTTTTGATAAAAAAGAATGCGTTAAATACTTTGTTGTATCTCTCATTGAAAACATTGGCTACCTCCATTTAAACCCACATTTGGCAGATGAAATTTTGCCTGCGGTTGAGTTTTGGCGAGAGTTTTATGTGCATCCTTTAGTCGCAAAGCGAATGTTGAGCAAAGTTGCAGGTGTTCCTGCTTCTATTGTTCGCGGTGTGGCAGACTCTCATGAGCGTATTGATGGGACTGGCTTTCCTCGTATGGCTGCCAAACAAGAGATGACAGCGATTGCGCTTCATACAGGGCTTATCGATGAGTTAACTCGCCTCCGTTTTTCTCGTGGTATAAAACCTAGTATTACAATACGAGAAGCGATGGCTATGCTGCAGTTTAGACGTGCTCATTTTTGTGATCATGCATTTGCTACATTAAATGGTTTGATCTTGAGTGCAGATTTAGCACCTTCGCCAATTGCAAAAGAAGAAGAGCTTGTGAGCTTTGCGCGCCTGCAGCTTGTCTATTACACAGAATGTCTTGTGTATTGTGATGTAGTAGCTCGTATTGCAGACTCAAGCAGTCTTGAATCTAATTCAAAGTCAATTGAACGATTACACCTCATGTGTAAAGGCTTTATTAAAAGTGTGTTTGCTTCTGGCATGTTATCTCAACCTATCTGGCGTTTAATTGAAGAGTGTGCGAATAATAAAGAGCTTGAGCTTTTACAGGATATGATGGAAATCGACCATGCGCATCATGGTATATTAGATCGTCTGCATGAAATTTTTCTTTTACTGGAATATATTCTTGAATATGAAGAGCAGCCAGATGAAATTGCTCAGTCTGCAGCATTTCTTAGTCTGAATGGTTGTTGGGCATTCTTTACTCATTTGAAGTCAGAGCGTGAGCGAAGCCATATTGGATGGCAGTCGCTCATTGATAAAATGTATGATGGTCAAAATGACCTGGGGGCAATTATGCAGAGTATGAAGGCCTCTTAAATACTAGTCTTTATTAAGAAGATCTTTTAAGCATAACTGGTCAACATCGTAAATACCTATATTGGTATTCATCCAATTTCGATCTATTTCGGTATCTTCATACTCTAGTGTTAAGCAGTCTGATATTTTTTCATCATAGCCGCCTCTAACAATTAACTCTTGGTTAGTAAACATTGATTCGTAATCCACAATATGTGTGATTTTATTGTTAATTAAATATTGGTATAGGTTGCCAGAAGTAATATATTCAACAATTGAATCATTTGCTAATCCATCTATGTTAATTAATCCTGTTTTAGAGAAATATCCGAGGATTCCTGCATTCCAAGATGCATAAACCCTGTTGTTTTGTGTTTGTGGGGGCATATGATTTTTTGCAAGTAAGTACATGCCTTGTTGATTTTTGTATATAGGTTTAGTGTAGTTTTTTAAGCATGATCCGATAGAGAAAATAATTATAACGTATAAAAAAATAGATTTTAATTTGTGAGGGATGGATTCTATGATGCTTGCTAGTAAAAAAACTGCAGGGATTGAGAAGTTTGAAATGTACCAATACTGTATTGATTGGCTGTTTGCCCCGTAAAAAAATAAATAGCCAAAAAAAGAAAATATACCAATAAAAGTGATTAGGTTTTTATTGCTAAACTTGTTGTTTTTTATGAACAGCAAAAGTGAGAGTGATATCAGTGTAAGTATTGGTATCTGAAATGCTAGGCTGGATTTTTGAGCTATTGGAAGGATAGTAAGGCCTGCAAGTCTTGCAGAAGGTTCTAAGTTGTACCCAATAATTTGAGACCAGAATGATTTGACGTGAGCGCTTGATTGTAAAATATGGCCCGAAACAAAATAGTTGTGGGTAAAGCTTAATGCTAATCCTATAATTGTGCCAGATAGTGCCCAAAGTGCTTTGGTTCGAATTTCTTCTAGGGAGTTTTTTTTATCTAATATACAGAAAGTGAATGAAACTAAAAAAATGCACCCAATTGTTAGGGCGGCGTCTGAACGTGCGAGTGATGTTAATATTCCTAAGGAAATGAGTGCTATTTTTATAGATAAATAGCGGCTTTTGATTTTTGGGTTTAATATTGTGCATGATGATAGTGATGCCAATAAAATTACCAGAGATGACTCCATTATCATTGTTGGCTGTATTAGCATTACAGGTGTTGTAAAAACTGCGAGAGCTGCTACTGATGCCTTTTCTGAAAAATACCACCTAATAGTTTTATATATGATGGTGCAAGCTGTTGATAAGAATAAAATTGAAATGGCTGTATTTATTTTGAAAATTGTTAACCAGTTTTCAGGCGAAGCTAAATTTGCAATGGCTGTTAATAAATAAGCAAATAAAATATGGAAACCTGTTGCTGGATTTGAGCCATCAAAAGACCAGAAACCATCATTGATTTTATGTTTTACCATGTTGAGATAGTAAAATGCATCATCAGGTATAAAGTTAATTAAATGCTCAGAAGAGTAGCTGCCAATAAGTAAGGCCCTAGCAGTATAAAAAATAAATAGAAAAATGAAGAGTAGTTTCGTTTTTCTTGAATAGATGAAATCCTTTAGCGTATCCAAGTTTCTTGTCCTAATATTAGTAATCCGAATTATTTTTTGGTCAGTAGTATTTTTTCATAAAGCTCTAAGTAGTCTTGAGCTGACCTATCCCAGTTAAAAGTAGCTGCATGTTGTTGCGCTGCAGTGCCATGCTCCGGTTTTTGCTGGAAATGCTCGAGTCCGTACTTAACTGTTTGTGCCATCTGCTCTGCATTAAAAGTATCCCAGTAGTAGGGATAATGTCCGCCAACTTCTGGAAGACTGGTAAGTTTAGAGCAAAAGACAGGCTTTGTATAAGCCATTGCTTCAATAATAGGTAAGCCAAAGCCTTCAGTTTTAGAGGGAAATACAAAAGCAATCATATTTTGATAAAGCCAGTGTCGCTCTTCATTGGTGATATGTCCGAGTAATTGAACCCTATCACTCAAACCGAGTTCTTGCACTTTAGCTTTGAATGCTTCTGCATATGGTGTTGTATTTTTACCTGCAATAACGAGCTGAAAGTTTGGTAGCAGTTTAAGCATGTCAAGTAAAACGATAAAGTTCTTTTTTTCTAAAAACTCGCCAATGCTAAAGAGAAAGGGTAGGTTTGATTGAAACGCAACAGGCTGTGCGTTAATTTTTTGAGTTTCAATGCCTCCGTTGTAAATGACATCAATTGAATCTGAATTAAGTGGAAGGTACTCACAAACTTCATCTCTAACAAAGCTGGATATTGTATTGATATGGCATGCTCTTTGTACTTTTGCTTCAACTTGTTTTAGCTTTCTTGGCCAGTCTTCTTCGTTTCGTTCTCGTAAGAAGTTCAGATCATGAATTGTAAGTAGCATCGGTGTTTTTGAGTCAACAGGAACAAAACCTGAGTTTTGATTTGTAAGGTGCCAGAGGTCGTATTGCCAGTTTCTTTTAAAAATTGACTTAATACATGTAGGGACAGAATCTCTGTAGAGGCTGTTTTTATATCGATAACCATCTGCACCAGGAAATAACACTTCTTTACCCTTTGGGATAAGGACATCAACGTGCATAGATGAAGGTTTTAATTTTATAATGGCATTACCAAGAGCAATACTAAACTGACCTAAACCATTATGAATAGACTTTGTTGCTGTAAAGTCTATTAGCATCCTCGCTTTCATCTTTTCATGTCCTCTTTGGTTCGCTTTGCGTTTATAGCGGCTCACGTTGCGCTTTTTTATTTATTGACTACGTTGAATGCAGAACATAATACCAGAATTGAGCACAATTCTTTAATTACTATCCTATTTATATATGTATGTCTGTTTTATTGAGTCAGAGCTTGGTATAACTCTTTGTCTGGACTCAAAATTTGCTATAGTTCTTATCTAGATGCCCAGTGATCATATAACTTGATCCACGCACACTCCCAGTTTTGAAGTCACAAGGATATTAATATGACATGGTCTGGTGATAATAGTGCCCAGCAAAATGCTGTAGCACAGCCTCGAACAAATGATAATCCCCTTATTGAAAAGCTCGTTATGAAGCTTGCTAAAGAGCAGACGAGGGCGAGACGCTGGGGTATCTTCTTTAAGCTAGTCTTTATTGTTTATATTCTTGCCATCATGGGGCTTGCTGCAAAAAATTCAAATGAAAGTGCTGCAGGTGTTCAGGAAGAGCATACAGCAATGGTGCAAATTAATGGCATGATTGGTGAAGGGCAGGGCATGGGTGTATCGGCAGATCAAGCTGTTATAGGGCTACGCAAGGCTTTTGAGGCAGCAAACTCTAAAGCAATTTTACTTCGCATTAATAGCCCTGGTGGAACACCTGTTAATGCTTCAATGATTTATGATGAAATTATTCGTCTGAAAAAACTTCATCCAGAAAAGAAAGTAGCAGCTGCTATTACTGATATGGGTACATCCGGTGCTTACTATATTGCAGCAGCGGCGGATGAAATTTATGCCAACTCTGCATCTGTTGTCGGCTCTATAGGTGTTATTAGCCCAGGTTATGGTTTTGTTGAACTCATGGATAAAGTAGGTGTTGAGCGTCGTATTTTTGCTGCTGGTGATAATAAAGCAATGCTTGATCCATTTAGTCCACTTAAAGAATCTCAACGAGAGCATTTCAGTACTATTTTAGAAGATGTTCATAAGAAGTTTGAAGAAGATGTAATGGCTGGTCGCGGTGATCGTTTAAAAGAAACAGATGAAATATTTAGTGGTTTGTTCTGGAGCGGAGCGCAAGCAAAAGAGCTTGGCTTGATTGATGGTTTTGCGAGCCCTGGTGGTGTTGCTCGAGATATTCTTGGTTATGAAGAAATTGTCGATTATACAAATGGTCCAGAAGGTCTAGATCGCTTCCTCGATATGCTAAGTGCCCCCTTGTATAAAATGGCAACAATGTGGCATTCTGGCAACCCTGTTATGGCTATGCCACAAGGTTATTGATTTATAATGAATAATTATAGCTGCAAAGGTAAGGGGGCAGCCCAATTACTCTTGCAGCCTTTTGCTCTTTGGTTCATGTGAACCTTGTTTGTCACATGGCAGCCTTGGGGCGCCTATTTTGTGATGAGCGGAGAGTTTTTAAATGTATATTAATACCGTGAAACGGTTTCTCGCCCTGTCTATCCTTCTTTTTTCTTCCTACTCATATGCCAATGACGCTCAGCAACCTGTACCGGTTCAAGTAATGCAGCTTAGTGCAATGAATGTACCTGTAAAAGTTGAGTTGCCTACTGTACTTATGGGGTCTGAGGAAGTCGAAATACGTGCCAGAGTTGCTGGGATAGTTGAAAAAATTCACTTTAAAGACGGTGATCAAGTCAAAAAAGGTGATCTTCTTTATAGTTTGGACACTGAGCAACTTGAAGCAACACTTGCTCGACTTGATGCAGATCAAGAAGCGCTTAAAGCCCGTTTAGACCAAGCTAATCGCAATTTAAAACGTGTTAACACATTAAAAACGCAAAGAGCTATTGCGCAAAAAGATGTTGATGATGCTGTCTCTGAGCAAGCGATTGCAAAGGCAGATATTCTTGCAGGTGAAGCTCGCCTAAAAGAAGCAAGCTTAAATTTAAACTATGCAAAAATCAAAGCACCAATTAACGGTTTCGTGAGTCGTTCCCTTGTTTCTGAAGGGGACTATATTCAATCTGCTGGCGATGTATTAGTTAATTTAACTCAACTTAACCCTATTTATGCAAGATTTAGCATTCCAACACGTTCTTATCAAGCTATTCAAGCAGAAGCAATGATGGGGAGCGTTGTATTACCCCCATTAAGTGACTGGAAAGCAAAGCTTAAATTTGGTCATGGTCAATATTATGATCAAGTAGGCACAGTTGATTTTCTTGATGTAAAAGTTGATCCATTAACAGGTGCTCAAGAATCACGAGCTACCTTTCCAAACCCAAACAATCGCCTTCAACCCGGTCAGTATATGCGTATTTTTGTTGAAGGTGCATACAGACCAAATGCTATAGCGGTACCTCAAGAAGCTGTTCTTGATGGCCCTCAGGGCAAATACGTATATCGTTATGCAAAGCAAGAACAAATGTATGTAGCGCAACCACAGCCTGTGCAATTAGGGGAGTGGGTTGTACTTCAAGGTCGAAACTATTGGGTTGTGACAAAAGGGCTTGTGCCTAATGATCAAATTGTCGTTTCTGGACATGCTCGTATTTTTGTTCCAATGACACCAATTCAAGCTGCAGGACCCTTGCAGGTTCAAGGTAAAGATGGCGAAGCGCTCTCCGAAAAATCCATTTAGAGGCTGAGAACATGATTTCTCGATATTGTATTGATCGGCCGATATTTGCGACGGTCGTTTCCCTTTTTATTGTGATAATGGGGTTAGCTGCCTTACCGCAACTCCCTATTGCACAGTACCCAGAAATTGCACCACCTGTTGTACAGGTGACAGCTGTTTATCCGGGTGCATCAGCAGAAGTACTTGAGCAAAGTGTTGCGGCACCTATTGAAAATGCATTGAATGGTGTTGAAAACCTCATGTCGATGGCATCTACTTCTACAAGTGCAGGTGCTGTTAGTATTCAGTTATCGTTTGAAATTGGCAGTGACATAGACCAGGCTGCAGTCACAGTTAATAATCGCGTAAAACAAATAGAGGCTCGCTTGCCTGAAGATGTTCGTCGGCAAGGTGTTGTCGTTGAAAAGGGCTCTTCGAGTTTTTTGCAGGTGCTTGCCTTTTATTCGCCAGATAAATCCATGACGGATTTAGACACATCAAATTATGTGACATTAAATGTACTGGATCAAATTAAACGAATTCCAGGCACAACCAATGTTCAAATTTTTGGTGCAAAAGATTATGCCATGCGTATTTGGTTACGACCAGCTCGTTTAGCTGCTATGCAGGTATCTGTTGATGAAGTGCTTGCTGCTGTGCGAGAGCAAAACAGTCAGTATGCCGCTGGTAAAATTGGTGCAACCCCGATTGCAGAAAATAACCAAGAACTTGTTTATACAGTTTTAGCGCCAGACCGTTTATCTGACCCAAAAGAATTTGAAAAAATTATAATTCGAACAACACCAGAAGGCGAAATATTACGTCTTGCCGATGTTGCTAAGGTTTCTTTAGGGAGTAAAGACTATGACTTCGATGGTCAATTTAACGGTAATGCGGCAACTCTTGTTGGTGTCTTTTTGCAATCTGGTGCTAATGCATTAGAAGTTGCAGATGCTGTGAAAGCTGAAGTTGACGCTTTAGCTGAAGCTTTTCCAGAAGGACTTGCTTACGCTATACCATATGACACAACGCGGTTTATAGAAGTGTCTATTGATGAAGTCATTAAGACGCTACTTGAAGCTATGATACTTGTCTTTTTAGTTGTGTTTATTTTCTTACAAAATATTCGAGCTACTATTATTCCTTGTTTAGCTGTACCTGTCTCGCTAATAGGGACATTTACAGGTATGTATTTACTTGGGTACTCAATTAATACGTTAACTCTATTTGGTCTTGTGCTTTCAATTGGTATTGTTGTTGATGATGCTATTGTTGT
The DNA here is from genome assembly GCA_002450655.1 of Gammaproteobacteria bacterium UBA6940. GTDB lineage: Bacteria > Pseudomonadota > Gammaproteobacteria > Pseudomonadales > UBA6940 > UBA6940. The sequence continues at coordinate 17,199 of DJZY01000015.1, forward strand.
CCTTGAAAACGTAGAACGTATTATGAGAGAGCAGGGTAAATCACCAAAAGAAGCTGCTATTCAAGCAATGCAAGAGGTGACAGGCCCTGTTATTGCAATTGTTCTTGTTCTAGTTGCAGCCTATATTCCTGTTGCATTTATTTCTGGCTTGGCTGGTGAGCTTTACAGGCAGTTTGCAATAACGCTTTCTATAGCAGTTATATGGTCTTGTATAGTTGCGCTTGTTTTAACACCAACACTTTGTGTTGTTATTTTAAAGCCTCATAAAGATCCAGAGAGAGGCTTTTTCCATTGGTTTAATATTGCCTTTAATAAAATTACAAATGGCTATCTAAAAGGTGTAAGAACCTTCCTTTTAAAGGGCTTTATTCCATTAGTACTTTTTATTCTGATGGTAGCAGGTACTGCTCAACTCTTTAAAATGACACCAAGCTCGTTAGTGCCTGATGAAGATCAAGGCTTTTATATAGCTGTTGCAATTTTGCCTGATGGTGCCACATTAAGACGTACTCAAGAAGTAGTTAAAGAAGTACAAGAAGCTGTTCGTTCAAACCCAGCGAATAAAGATATCGTTTCTTTTGCAGGTTTTGATTTTCTTGGTAATGGCTATAAGAACAATGTCGCTACTTTCTTTATCACGCAAAAGCCATGGGATGAGCGAGATATGGACTCTAAAGCACTTGTTGGCGATTTCTTTATGAAAACAGGTCATATTGATGAGGCTTTAGTGCTTGCATTTAACCCGCCTGCAATTATGGGGCTAGGCAGTGCTGGTGGTTTTGAGTTTTATATTCAAGACCAAGGTCGTCAAGGCCATGAAGCATTGCAAGGTGCTATGGGGGCATTTATGGGCGCTGCTTATCAAAGCCCATTGTTAGGTGGTGGTGGCGGCCAGATTTTTGCTGCTTGGAAACCTAATACACCTCAATTAAAGCTTGATCTTGATCAAGAGCAAGCAAAACTAATGGGCGTAAGTACGAGTAGTGTATTTCAAACATTAAGTGCGACATTAGGCAGTTATTATATTAATGACTTCTCATACAAGGGACGATTATGGCAGGTCTTATTATCAGCTGATCCAGAATTTAGAATGACCCCAGATGATATTCTAAGAATACCTGTTCCTAATGCAGAAGGGCGAATGGTTAGCCTGAGTGCAATTGCGGATATTAAGTATGTGTCGGGCCCCGATACTTTAGAGCGCTTTAATAATTTGCTTGCTGTGAAGATTCAAGGCGAAGGTGCGCCTGGGGTGGCTTCAAGTGATGTGCTTAACGAAATTGCCCGTATAGGTGCCACTTTACCCCCTGGTTTCGGAATTGACTGGGCTGGCGCATCATTACAAGAGGTTAGAAGCTCAGGCAGCTCTAATTTTGCATTTATAGCAGCAATACTCATGGTATTTTTAATTCTGGCAGCTTTATATGAAAAATGGACGCTTCCATTTAGTATTTTGATGGCTTTACCTTTTGGTACTTTTGGTGCTTTTGCTGCTGTATGGCTGTCAGGAATGACAAATGATGTTTATTTCCAAATAGGCCTCATTACCTTACTTGGTCTTGCTGCCCGTAATGGTATTCTGATCGTTGAGTATGCTCACATTCTTGAAAGGGATTCGGCATACAGTCCGGCTGCAGCTGCAATCGAAGCGGCCCGTCTACGGTTTAGACCAATTTTAATGACATCTCTCGCCTTCATCCTTGGTGTTATTCCTTTGGTTCTCAGCACAGGTGCTGGAGCAGGGGCAAGGCATTCCGTTGGTATGGGGGTAATGGGAGGCATGCTAGCGGCAACATTCCTTGCAGTCTTTTTTGTACCTGTATTTTATTACTGGTTAAGCGCTTGGGGGCTGAGTGCTAAAAAGTTAGGTTAAAGAGCACCAATAATGCATGTATCCGATTACAGATATCGATAGAAAACTCATGGGGGGTGTGCTTTTTTTGTTGCTTGCTTAAATGAGCATCTATTTTTAGTGATAAAGTGACTTTTTTATCCACTACCAGTAATGAAGGCCTATATCAATGAAGTTATCTAATGTTGTAATCGAAGCATTACATCTACCTGTCCAGCAAGATAAAGCGCAGGATGAGCTGGGTTTTGTACAGTTAAAGCCTTGGCCACAAGTATCAGAAGATGCAACTGGCTTGGAGATTATCAATCATTTAAATAAAGTTGACCTAAAGCAAATAGCGATACCTCTTGTTGGTAATCAATTGAATGCGCTGCATCTGGAAGCTTTCAAAGGGGTTTTAAAGCAATTGCCCGCAGCGCTATCGCAAGAGGTCGTCAAACAGCTGATTCAGGAAGCAGCAAACACGATTGCGAGGACTAAAGCTGACCCGGCCAGCCATCGGCAAGCGCTCTATTATAATAGCCTGGTTGTTAACGGGCGAGTACAGTCAAATGAATACCCTACACCTGACTTTGCAACGCGATTGGTCGTGAACAGGCTCAAGCTTCTACTTGGTTTTCAGGATAAAGTATATCCCTACTGTTTCCCAACAGCTTATAGCGTTCCAACAGAATTTACTACAGCCTTAAAGGAGACTAAAAAAACATTAAACCCAGCTTGGACGGGTTTACATTATCAGGCGTCAAGCTTGATAAGGATGAGTGGTAGTGTGCCAGAAAAGGGTAATATTCATTACAAGGCTCATTTTATTGATAGCACCGGCACACCGGTTTTGGAGCAACCTGCAAATCTAGAAACGTTTTGTAAGCAAGGGATTGTTGCCATATCAGACACCCATTCTTTTTTACAATTTACTAATGCCGACACGCTTTTGAACTTTATTCCGCAGGAAATTCAAAAAACAATGACATTTATTCATGCGGGCGATCTTGATTATGAGCCGCAGACATCCCCATGGCTTAATATGATTGATGGCTCTCTGAGCCAAAACGGCCTCAGTTTTGAAACACTAAATCTTCATAAAAAAGATCACATGTCAACTTTATTAAAAGCAATGACGTTTAATTTTGATGGTGAAACTCACAAAGTGCCGTTACTCAAAGAACTTGAGAAAATAACTTATTTAACAGAAAATATTGGTACAAGATTCCTTGTTGGTGGCAATCATGATCATTTTTTTGAAAAACTCGGTAACTCAAATTTATCCCTATTTTTAAAGCAGTTTGGAATTAGTTTGATTCATCCTGACACGTCTTTTGTGGTAAACAGGACTTTATTTATTGGCAATCCATTGACATCCTGCAAGAATTTAACCAAAAAGCAAGCTGTTTCTTCGCCAAATACTGCATATCAGTTACCGCAAGAAGATGCTCAGATAGAGATGGACAACTGGATTGAAAGCCAGTTTAAGGATGCTGTTGAACAAGCCAAATCAAAACAGAACGCTGATAGAGTCTGTTTGATAATGCATAGTCCCTCGGGTACTAAAAATGGACAAATCAGTTATGCTGAATCTGCCCGGTTGATTGCACAGGATGCTGGTTTTAAGTTAGATATTATCTATGGTCATGCACATCAAGATATTGGTAGTAATACAGTTTTAATTGAGCTAAAAGACGGCGTAAGAGCTTTAAATGCAGCCTCAATTAATAAAGTAAATCAATTAAATCATGATGAAGTGCCACTTTTCGTAATCAGTCAATAAAATCACCTTGTTGGTACTAGTTATTGAGTTTTTTTAATTGTTCTATTATAAAATCACCTAATTTTGGCACTATCCGAAGTACGCCAGCAGCGCTTGGGTGGATACCGTCTTTTTGCATATGTTCTGCGTCCGTAAAAATAGGCTCTAATAAAAACGGATAAAGTGGAACATTGTAGTTTTGGGTAAGAGATTCGTAGGATTCTTTTAACTGCATCATATAATCTTCACCTAAACTAGTAGGTGGTTGAACTTTTGATAAAATTACAGGTGTGTTTGATTCTTGAAGCGTGCTTAACATCGCATCAAGGTTATCTTTGGTCATACTGGGTTGAAATCCGCGAAGAACATCATTGCCACCAAGAGCAAGAAAAACAAGGTCTGGCTTATTGCGCTTTAATGTCCAAGCAAGACGACTGCGTCCAGCGCTTGTGGTATCACCAGAAACACCTGCATTAACAATCTTCACATTTTTCTGGTGATCTTTCATGTATTTTTCTAGTTGAACAGCAATTGAGTCATTTTCAGCAAGACCATAGCCTGCAATGATGCTATCACCAAATAAAAGTATTTTATTTTCAGTCGAATCAGTTGAATAGGCTGGCAAGCCAAGAGCCATGAGTAAAAGGAGAGTCGTGGTGCGTACAAATGAAGACATAATTTCTCTCAGTCAAATTGCGTTGAGCTTAGCTGGCCCAGATAAAAAACCTACCCACATCTTGCATGATATTTCTCTTCAAGTACAGGCAGGCAGTGCAATTAGTATTACAGGGGCATCAGGCTCTGGTAAAACATCTCTAATGATGCTGATTGCAGGCGTAGAAAAACCAACTTCGGGTAAAATTATTATCGCTAACACTGATATTACTCATTATGATGAGGATCAGCTTGCAGCGTTCCGTCGCCGTAACATTGGTGTGGTATTTCAGAATTTTCATCTTATTCCTACAATGACAGCCTATGAGAATATTGAAATTGCGTTGGAATTAGCTGGTTTTGAAAATTGCGAGCAAAAAGCAAGGGAAAGCTTAAAGAGTGTTGGATTAGAGCAACGTTGTGATCACTACCCAGACCAGCTATCAGGAGGGGAACAACAGCGAGTTGCGCTTGCTCGAGCCTTTGCCACACAGCCCAAAGTACTGCTTGCGGATGAACCTACTGGTAATTTAGACAGTGAAAATGGACAGCAAATTACTGAGCTTCTTTTTCAGTTGGTCGATGAGTTCAATACCACTCTTGTGTTGATCACTCATGATTCGCAGCTTGCAGCAATGACTGACCGACAATTAGTGATGAAAGATGGAGTTTTGCATGAAGACTAATCTTTCCATAAAGCTGGCGCATAAGGAGTTGAAACAGGGCTGGAAGCACTTTGCTGTGTTTTTATCGTGCCTTATATTAGGTGTGACAATCATGGCTGGGGTAAATACTTTAGGCACAGTTGTTAAGAATTCTTTAAATCAAGAGGCACAAAGTTTACTCGGTGGTGATTTAGAAGTTCGTATCAGAGGTGTTGAAGCAACGCCAAAGCAGCAAGACTTCATTGCGCAATATGGTCGAGTATCCCAAGTCGCAACACTGCGAACAATGATGCACTTTAAAAACCAAAACTCACTCATAGAACTTAAAGCTGTAGATGAACGTTATCCTTTAATTGGCTCATTAGATTTAGAAGCTAAGTCAGGTGCTATTAGCAAACAAGAGGCATTGAAGGATAATGGCATTGCTGTTGATCCTGTGCTTGTCACTCAATATGGCTTAGAATTAGGCGATGAAGTTAATATTGGGAGTAATACTTTTATACTAAGAGCTTTTATTAAAAAAGAACCTGATCGAGCTGTACAAATCCTGACATTTGGGCCTCGTGTGATTATGAGCAAGGCTTCATTAGCGACGACAGGGCTAGTAAGCACTTTTAGTTTGGTTGATCATCGTTATCGAATTTTATCCAGCGAAACCCAAGTTTTAAATGAAAACTATGATAAGCAAGTTGAACAAGCCTTAATCGAAGCCTTTCCTGATACTTCTTGGCGTGTTAGTTCTGGTGCAGATAATAACAACACATTAAAACGATTTTTAAATCAATTAATTGCTTTTTTGAATTTGTCTGGTTTAGCAACTTTCTTAATTGCAGGTATTGGTATTGGGAGCAGTGTTCGTACCTATTTAGATAAAAAATCTGTAACTATTGCCGTTTTAAAAGTGCAAGGTGCTTCTAAACGTACCATTTTGCAAACCTATATGTATGTGATTGGTTTCTTATCTCTTGTTGGTGGCGTAGTTGGGGCAAGTATTGCCGGAATATTAACAACTACTTCAATGCCTTTATTACAAACCCTACTGCCAACTTTGGAGGGGCAAAGCGGATTTAATTTAACAGCCTCACTTTTAGCTGTATGGTATGGTATTTTAATTACTTATTTGTTTTCAATTCCTGCTATTTTTAGTGCGGTTGATATTAAGTCTGCTTCGCTTTTTAGGAGTAAAACAGCAAGTTTAATGCTGAGTAAAAGTCCTGTTTCTTCTGCAGTGACAACTGTATTATTAGTACTTCTTTCTGTCACATTATTTATTAATGCTCCAGATAAATTGATGATTATCGGAACTTTTGGTGTAATAGCAGTATCCTTTATTATTTTCAGTCTATGTACATTTGCACTGAAAAAAATAACGAGGTCAATTAAAGTAAAAAAACCTTGGTTAAAGTTAGCGCTAGGGAATATCTATAGACCAGGTTCTTCAACTGGTACGATTGTTTTTGCAATAGGGACCAGCTTAACTGTTTTAATAGCGCTTACATTAACTGAAGCTAATTTTCAAATGCGCATTAAAGATATCGCGGAAACTCAAGCACCATCTCTTTTTATGATTGATATCCAGCCCCATCAAGAGCAAGCATTAGAACAATTACTTTATGAGTATGCTAAACCAGAAGATGTCATGCTTTCACCAATGGTGAGAGGGCGAATCACTGCATTAAATGGAACACCTGTTGAAGATATTGAAGTTGATGAAGATGTAAGCTGGGCTGTGCGTGGTGACAGAGGTATTAGTTATAGTGCTAAACCATTGGCAAATTCAAATATTGTAGAAGGTGAGTGGTGGGCTGCTGATTACACTGGGGAACCATTACTCTCTGTGGATGAGCGCTTTTTAAAAGGAATGGGATTGAAAGTTGGTGATACAATGACTCTTCGCATCCTTGGCGAAGATATAACTGCAAAAATTACAAGTGCTCGAAAAATTGACTATACCTCTTTTCAGTTGAACTTTGCTTTAATGCTTTCCCCTGGTGAAATTAACGAATATCCACATACGAGTTTAGCTACAGTATTTCTTGATAAACACTCAAATGATGATGATGAAATTATTAAACGAATGGCTAGCGAATTTCCTGGTGTGACAGCAATTAAAACAAAAGAAGTTGTGGGTTTAATTGAAAATATAATGGGGCATATAGCAACAGCTTTAAGTATAACTGTCGGTATTAGTTTATTTGCGGGGCTACTAGTGTTAACAAGTGCTTTAAACGCAACAATTAAGCAACGCATGTACGATATAGCTGTACTCAAAGTGTTAGGTGCAAGAAAATCTGATATTTTAAAGAGCTGTTCTGCTGAATGGCTCTTTATAGCTCTTGTGGCTGCTATTCTATCATCTGTTATAGGGACTGGAGCAGCAATGATGATTAATGCTCAGCTTAAAGGGCAAGAGTTTGTATTCTTGCCAGGTGTGCTTGGGGTTACCTTGGTGTTATGTCTGATTGTTATATGGTGTATAGGCTACATTGGTAACCGTACGCTTTTTAAATTTAGACCAGGTACACTTTTAAGAAATGAATAAGCACTGTATCTAACATCAAGCCGAGTCTCGAATAATAAGCTTGGCGTCAAGTTTAATATGATTTTTCAGTTTAAATTTTTTGATGCCAAGAATTGATAAAATTTTCTGCACAGCAAAAAGTCCCATGCTTTGCACATCTTGCTCTGCTGTTGTAAGTGGAGGGCAGGTAAATTGACTTAATGGGTGGTTATCATGCCCAGCTATAGCTATGTCACGATAGTTTGGGCCTGATTTATCTAAACACCCATAATTATATAGAGCTGAAATCATTCCAAAAGCAATACGGTCATTGGCGCATATAACACTTTCAAAATTGAAACTATTGCTCTTAATGAGTTTAACTGTTTCATCATGTGCCCAAGCTTCAAAGCTCCAGGTCGTACTTTTTTCAACGGGGATAAGCTGAGCTGTAAGTCTATTTTTTTTCATAAGAGCTATATAAGCATCGTAACGCTCATCTGAACTCGAATTAACGTTTGGCATAGGAAAATAAGCAGGCTTATGACCTTTGGATATCATATAGTCTGTCAGTATTTCAATACTTTGTGTATTATTGTTTTTGATGCTGTATCGCACACCAGCAAAAACTGCATCGATAAAAATAAGAGGGTACTCTTTTTGGAGTTGCTTTAGTTTACCCTCAATTTTTTTCATACCTGATGGGGCATAGCATATACCGTCTACTTTTATTGCCAGAAAGTTATCGATGGCTTTATCTTCTAAATGCGCTTGGCCATGAGCACACTCGATAAGTACACTATAACCATAGTGTATGGCTGCATTTTCGATAGATTTGATAATTGAAGCATAAAATGGGTCGCTTAAAGATGGTATTAGAACACCTATAGTGCGAGTTTCTTTTTTCATGAGACGAGATGCTAGAAGATTTGGCCTATAGTCAAACACTTTTAGAGCCTGCTCTATTTTATTTTTTGACCTTAAACCAATTGATTCTGGATTTTCAAAGTATTTAGATGCGGTGGGGCGGGAAACACCTGCTAATGCTGCAAATTCTTCCATGGTATTGACTTTATTCAAGGTGCTTCTCCAATAGCTACTCTAGCAGTATGTTCACACTATTATTGGTATTATTAAATGTCTCTAAGCCTGTTTGGATAGAGCTTATAAGTGCAGCCGGTATTTTTACACATCCTATTTGACCATACAATAATTGTTTACTTTGTGGGCAGAAAGTGCTCAAAACTTGAGGATTATGAGCCAATAGTAAGCGCTAAGCCTGAAAACATAAGAACTGTAAGTACTATTTTACGAAAACTACTAGGGGAAATTTTATAAAATAATTTGGCACCAATAATGCTCGAAATAAGAACAGCAGGGGTCATAATCGCGAAAAGCTTGATATGGGATGAGTTTATAAGTCCTTGATAGATATATACAATCATTGTAGCCCATAAGATACTTAGGCTGAAATTTTGAATAATTGCTCGTTGAGTTTCCTTTTCATAGCTATTTAAAGTACACCATAGTGTTGGTAGTACTCCTGCAAAACCACCAAATCCACTCATAATACCGCCACATAAGCCTACGAGTAAGTTAACAACTTTATAACGTATCTGTACTGGAGGGATAATGTGCGCAAAAAGCATGAGTGGGCACCAAATAAGGAGGAAAATACCAAGAAGTCGTTTAAATAAGGTTATATCGAGGTAAGGCAATAAAGTTGAACCAATTGGAATACCAACCAAGCCACCAAAAATAAATGGCCCAACAAGCTTAATGACAAAGCCTGTTCTTACTTTTAGCGCTGAAATAGTTTGTCCTAATAACCCTCCGTAAAGTGTAAGGATAGCTGCCGTTTTTGGTTCCAAGAACCATGCCCAGCAGGACATAGCAACAACTGCAAAGCCAAAGCCAGATAAGCCTTGGATAAAACCTGCTAAAAGTGAACCTAGTAGAAGAGGTATGAATACGGTGGTCATAATAATATACTATTTTAAATACGGGGGGGAATTATATCATAAATTATTTTAAATCTTGTTTATATTTATTTTAAATTTTTCTGAACTTTAATTTTTATTAAATGTCAAAAATAATATAGCATCAAATAAATTCTCTATGTTTTAAATAAAATGTCAGATTTTTAGACTTTAACTTATTTTTTTGCAAGTTTAAGAGTCTTAATTGTTCAATTGAGTTCTCATTGAGAACGATCAATGCTTCTCACTTTAAAATTGACTAGTATCAATTTTAATTATTTATAACAGATTTAACGATAAGCTTATGAATTATTGTTATTTCTAGCTTCCTTAAATTGGATATAAACTCATCACACACAGTGCAATAGGTAAGCGCCTAACGTAAGTGGCGTATTGCTGGCTGAAGTTACTTTAAGCCTTACCTTTAAACTAGAAGTAGGAGGCTTTTCAGTATGAATTTTCAACAATTACGCATAATACGTGAAACAGTCCGTCAAGAGTTTAACCTTACAGATGTCGCAAACGCTCTCCATACCTCGCAATCAGGTGTTTCAAAGCACATTAAAGATTTAGAAGATGAGCTTGGAATCGAGCTATACATAAGAAAGGGCAAAAGGCTATTAGGCTTAACTGATCCGGGGCTTCAAATGCTCCCGATAGTTGAGCGGATGCTCTTAGATGCGAATAATATTAAAAATCTAGCGGATCAATATTCAAACCAAGATACAGGGCAGCTGACAATTGCAACAACACATACTCAGGCGCGTTATGTATTGCCTAAAGTAGTTACTCAATTTAAACAAGAGTACCCAAAGGTACAATTGAAACTTTTCCAAGGAAGCCCTAAAGAAATAGTACACCTATTATCAGAAGGTAAAGCTGATATTGGTCTTGCAACAGAAAGCTTAGGTGTTTCGCAAGAATTAATTTCATTTCCACTTTACACTTGGCATAACGTTGTAGCTGTATGTAAGGATCACCCACTTGTTGATCTTACACACAAGTTAACTTTAAGTGATGTTGCAGATTATCCAATAATTGCTTATCAGGAAGAATTTACCGAGCAAACAAATATAGAGCAAACTTTTATAGATGAGGGAATTACACCAGATATTGTGATGACGGCATTGGATACAGATATTATAAAATCCTACGTTAATTTAGGCTTAGGTGTGGGTATTATCGCTGATGTTGCATATAATGAAGAAGTTGATGAGAACCTCGTTATTATTTGTTCAGATCATCTTTTTTCAGAAAATAAAACACGACTTGCTATCAGAAAAGGGCACTTGCTACGCCGATATGCATATCGTTTTATAGAAATCTGTTCTGCTGAACTAACAGAAGAATATGTCGTTGATTGTATATCGAATGAATAAATGTTTTCTTTATGATAGTGGTCAGCCTAAGTGAATACAGTGTTTTTATTTTATTTGAACCTATAAAAATGAGGACTGATTTTTTATGAAATCTTTAATTTACCTTAGTCATAATAACTCCATGATGCAGGATGAATTAAGTTTTCTTGTTGATCGTTTTAAAATAAAAAATAAGTCATATGGCATCACTGGTTGTTTATTGGAACGCCATGGCATTTTTATCCAATATTTGGAAGGGCCGGTAGCGTCAGTTGATTGTCTTATTAATCATATAAAGCAAGATAAGCGACATAGCGTGCAGTTTACATTAGAGCAAAAGGTTAAAAAACGTCGCTTTCCTGAATGGTCTATGCAACTTCTGAATACCGGTACTCAAGTAGAAGAAGTGCTCTACTCTAAGCTTCTTAAAAGACTTGTTAAGGCTAAAAGGAGTTACAGGTCCAGATGGAGATTTGTTTTTCACTCTTTTTGTGTAAAGAAAGTATGGAAAGCAATTGATACTCTAGCTGCTGTTACTGTCTTGGATGATGTGACTGCGCCGAAAGATACATTTCGTTATTAGGGGGGCGGCCTTAAGTGATGTAGTGTGTTATGATGCTACTTCAATACATGGAGCACATATGTCACAACAGCAGCCTAATAACCCTTTGCACGGCCTTACCTTAGAAACCATCTTAACTCAACTTGTTGAATTTTATGGGTGGAGAATATTATTTAATGAAATTAAAATTAGATGCTTTATGAATGATCCATCTATTAAATCTTCATTAAAGTTTTTGCGAAAGCAACAGTGGGCTAGGGATAAAGTTGAGCAGCTTTATATTGATACATTTGTAAATGATTAAAAAGAGCCTCTTGTGAGGCTTTTTTTATGCTTGTTTTCTCATCCCAGCATAGCGTTCAGCATTTTCCGGTTTTCTATACCAGTCTTTTGCTTCAGATGTTTCAAATTTTGGCTTAGGTTTAAGCTTTTTAGCTGCATTTCTATTTATAAATGCAATAAGGTCCAAAGCACTTAATGTTAAGAAAAATCCGACTAACCAAAACATTGCTACATATGGGGCTATTTCAAAAAAAGACATTGTTTTAAATGCTTTAACTGCACCAAGTAAGAAAGCTCCACCCCAACCGAGTGTTGATAAACTTGAGCAAATTGCAAATTGAAGCCTTTCCTTTGCATTAAAAAAAGTGATAAGCGGTATATTATCAATTAAGTTTGTTTTTTCTCTGAAGCCTGGCATCACCTTTTTATTAATATAATATGAGTTTGCAAGTAACGCCCCTACAAGTAATGATTTCATCCATACCTTATCAGGAATTGCAGCTAAACTATCAAATCTGCTATAGACAATAGCAACACCACTTATGATTAATAAAAATAATCCGATACTTATAGTAAGGTGTAGTGTATCAAGTAATGGCATAACTGGTTTAAGCCTGAAGGATGGCTCACTCATACTTTTGAGTGTTCTTATATCTGCAATAAAAACACTACCAATCGCTAAGCATAAGCCCACTAAATGAAGTATTTTCCAAAGATCATCTAGTGAAAACATAATAATATACCTCCAGTCTTTTAATTCTTCTATTGGGTTATCAGAGATGCTCGTAATAGTCGATTTTTTCTCTGTTTCTCATTAATTTACATTAAATATATAGATTGGAACGTTAAAAAACGGATGTGAAATTGTTGTGAAATGTAAGCTAGAAAACGCCTTTAAATCGGTCACTTAAATAGGCTTCTTAAAACTAGGTTTTAAGTTATAGAGCTAGGGTATATTTGGCTCTTTAGTTATGGGGTAGGGTGCAGTTAATGTTTCATATCTACACCATTAAGGAATATAATTATTTATTAAATAAAGGTATGAAATGATAGATGGTTATCCCAAGAGAGATTAGATATTTCTGCATCTTGAAGAACTCTGTCTGTTGAAATTCCTGGCTGTTTATCTTTTACCTTGACGATACTGCCAATGCCGGAAGTAACTGTAAAAAGATTTTTATTATGCTCTAAAGTAACAATGCCAGCACAGTCTTGTAATGCTTTTTGTTGTATAAAACTATTTTCTTTTACATCCCAGAAACTTGTTATATTACCTCTTGGTGAGGTTACAGCAAGAGTATTTCCTTTTACCGCCAAGCTAGCTGTGTATTTATTATGAGCATCCCAAATAAAATCATCAGCTTCGAAAGGGATAAGTTTTTCTTCATTGGTATGCTGAAATATGAGTGGGATAGTATTTGGGTTGTATGATTGCGCACCAACGAACATTGTGCCTTCATCACTAATTGCCATATGTCGTAAACTATTTTGTGGATCTGTTGCAAAGTATTGCTTTATTAAAGAGCCTGTTTGTGTGTTTAGATATACAACACTTGATTCAAAATTATCTGTGTTAATAATTTCACCATCAATTTTAATAAGGCCACCATTAGCAACGATTAATTCATTCGAGTGGGGTTTTAATAAAAGCTGATGGGGTTCTATGCCATGAGTGGGGAAATCGCCTGTTCTTGTATAGCCATTATTTGGCTCATAAATGCCAATATAGCCTTCATGTGTCGTTGCATCATTCTCTGTGACAAAGAGGCGGTTATCTTTATCAATTACCCCATGCCCTGAATAATAGCGGTTTTCTGGTGCAGTAATTGTTTGCACAAGTTTTTTTGAATCTATATCGATAACATAAAAGTGGGTGCCAGGACTGCGATCAAAAAAGAGTACTTGTCCTTGGTTTGGTAAGTATTCACTGTGATGGGATCGCTCGGGGATAGGTTGTATGAAATAACATTCGCCTTCTGGCGTAAATGCTGCAGCATAGTGCTGGTTTTTTGTATCTGTACAGCCTGAAAAAACCAATTGATCTGCTTTAACAGTTTTTTGAGAGCAACCTAGCATGGAGACCAGGCATAGACCAAGATTTGAAGCAAGAAACTTTCGTCTATCCATGGGACTTCACCTTTTACTACTGTGATTTATGGAATACTTTTTGATTTAAAGGCCTTCATGTTGTGTGTTAATAAAGGCCTTCAATGTTGACTTTAGAAATCACCATCAGATGCATTAAAGCTAATTAAAATACCTAGAGCATTAACTACATCTTTGGCGAGCAATTTATTAAGATCGTGTAACTTAATAAAAAGAGCCTGTGACTTGTCTTTATTCCATTCGTTATTTTGAATTTGTGTGAAGCTAAAGTATGCTTCTTCGGAAATGAGAGGATCAATTTCATTCAGTTTCTTCTCAATTTGAACTGCGATCTTTTCATGACCTTGATCTTTTAAATACTGAATAAAACCATCATCTAGAAGAAAGGTCTTCAAACTTGCATAGTTATCTTTTACGTTTTGGTAAGACTGACCACTTCTCCAAGATTCAAGAAAGTAGGCATTAGGTCTTGATTTTTTATGACTTGCAGCCTCTGTTTCTTTCGTAAGTGAAACTGCAAGTGGATTCTCAAGCTTTTTATGCACAACAAGGTTTAAGTGGTTTAAATGAGCAGATAATAGCTGCGTTGTATTTTCACTGATTTTTTCTGGTGATATTTCTGCTTGGTTTTGAGATTGAGCAAGTTGCTCATCACCAAATTCAACCCACTCATTGGCAACCTGTTGAGTTGTTTGTGCAAGAGAGTTGCTAATCATTTGCGCTAAGTGGCAGCTTTTAGTTGGATCTGTAGTTGCCGCACTCTCATCGTAAATAAGGTATTCGAGTGCAGTCAAACCTTGCACAATAGCACCAGCTTTCTTTAAGTCTTCTTCAGAAACTGTGTCTTTTGCTAAGAGGGCTTTCATTTTACGGCCAATAATATTCTTTTGGTCAGGCCAAAATTCAAGTTGCCATTGACGGGATGATTCTGTAATTGGACCATATGTCACCCATTGTATTTCCTGCCAAGCAGACATTGTGCTTTCCCAATGAGGTTTTAAGCTTTGCATTGTGTCAAGTGTAGGTGAAGCTTTACATTCAGCTGCAGCTGATTGAAGTTTTTCAGACTCTGCTGCGAGAGCTTGGTAATCTTCTAGAATTGTTGTATTTACTTTTGCTTCATAGTTTGGGGCTTGAGGCTGACTACAGGCCGCCAAGAGAGACATTGTTGAAAGTGCAAACAATGATTTTAATTGTGAAGAAACTGTTTTAGCAGGTTTATGAGTCATAACATCATACTCTTATCGTGGGTGCAGAAAGATCAGTTTTGAGCAAAGAATCTTATTCATAGGCCTGCGAATAAAGCGAGAACCTTTGCTCAAAACAAATAATTAAAACTTGAAATAGTCGCATTGTTTTTATTAATCGGCAAGTTAAAAATGTGATAAATAAAAAAGCCAGCGCTGGTGGTGTGGGGGGGAGCAGCGCTGGCTAGGGCATGTTGACATGTCAACACGCCCTTGAATCGTGACGATTAAATCTTAAAAGTCATGATCTGCTGTATCTGGGTTTAGGTTATCAATACCAAGTGCGCCAGCAACTTCTTCGATATACTGTGTTTGAAGAACAAGTGCTTGAATGCTATTGCGAATGATTTGAGCGCCTTCTTCGTTGCCCGCGCCAATCATTTGGTCAAACTTCATGCCATCTTTTTCAGCATAACGAACCATTGTTTTAAGTTGTTTCTCAGCATCTTTAAGTGCTGCTTGCATGTCTTCACTTAGTTTTGGATTTGATTCTGCAACGAGGTCTGCAAGGCTTGCACCTTCAACTGTTTTATCTTCAGAAGATGTGTACTTACCAAAATACACGTTCTCAATGCCTTTCCAGTTGTAGAAATGCGAGAAGTGAGTATTATCGCTGAAGCAATCATGCTCATCTTCAGGTGAGTTTGCTTCAAGGGCTACTTTCATACGCTCACCAGCAAGTTCGCCTAGAGATAAGCTGCCCATACCGTAAAGGATGCGAGTGAGCGCTTGTTTAGCTGGTAGTGATTGGAACTTAGCTGCGTAGTTATCTTTTTGGCCTGGAGCCCATTGCTGTTCCATTTCTTTCAGGTCAGCAATAAGAAGGTCTGTTGCAGCTTGAAGGTATTGAACACGTCTATCGCAGTTATTACCTGTGCAGTTTTTGCCTTCAACGAAGTCAGTGTAAGGGCGTTCACCTGCACCTGCATCTGTACCGTGAAGATCTTGACCCCATAGAAGGAATTCAATAGCGTGGTAACCTGTTGCAACGTTTGCTTCAGAGCCACCAAGCTCGTTCAGGCTTGCTAAAAGATCTGGCGTGATGTTTGTTGCATCAAGAGTTTCGCCACCAACTTTAAGGGATTTAGATGCAATAATATTTAGATTCGCACCAGGGTTGCCAAGTTCATGAGTGTAGTCTTGTGCAACATAGTCAATAAGACCTTCATCTAAAGGCCATGCATTAAGTTGACCTTCCCAGTCATCAACAATTGTATTACCAAAGCGGAAAACTTCTGATTGTTGGTAAGGTACACGTGCTGCCTTCCATGCTGCTTTTGCATCTGCAAGGGTTTGTTCACTTGGGTTTGCAACAAGCTTATCAACAGCCGCATCAAGGTTTTCAGCAGTTGTGAGCGCATCTTGGAATACGGCATGAGCAACAGTTGTGTATTGCTTTGCGACGTCTTTTTCAGATACTGCAGCTGCTGCAGGGTTTACTGCTGCAGTTGCGAGAAGGATACTTGCTGTTAGAATTGAGTATTTCATATAGACCTCTATCTTTTTTATAATCCGCTATTAAATTGCTGCTGCAAATTGGAATACGATGTTGTTAGCAGTCTCATCAGTACCACCATCTTCAATGTCGTAATCTCTGTCTTGGCTTAGTTCAATACCCATGCTTAGACCATGATAGAAGTCTTTGCTTAAACCTAAGCTGATTCTTTCTTTAGGTAGCTCAAGGAAAAATGCTTCGTCAGTAACTTGGTATGCAAATGCATAGTTAAAGACGTCATTTTCGAAGCCGATTTCAAAATGAGTTGCACTTGGCTCGGAGTCGCTGCCATCACCTTCTAATGTATCAAGAGCTCTGACATGCTCGGCCACAATTTGTGCACCGCTTAGAGAAATCACAGCAGATGCACTTGCGCCAGCGACAAAATCAGCACCAGCAGCTAGACCATAGTCGTTTTCTTGAAGGCCATCTGACTCTGCAATATTAGAGATGTAGTCAGCTGAAAGAGCAACTACATCGTTTGCAAAGCCAACTCTTGCGCCATACTGTGTTGCTACATCACGGTTATTTTGATCTTGATCACCGTTAAAAATATAGGCTGCAGCATTAAGTGGGCCATTTTCAAAGTTAGCCACAATCGCAGTTTCTCTTGTTTCACCAATTTCAAGAGTAAGAGGATCGTTAACCATCATTGTTTCGTAAGTACCAAATGGCATGTAATCTTGACCTAGGTTAAAGGAAAAGAACGATTCCCATGGGGAGTAGGTTAGAGTTGCTACATCAACTTCAAGAGGTGTGTCGTCTTCTTCAAATAAAAGTACAACATTTGCTGAAAGTTCGTTTGAAATTTCATGAGATAAACCAAGCTCAACTGTAGCTACTGCAACGTCAGAAGAAGCTTCGCCTGCATAGTCTTCGCCATATGCAGCTTCAACTTCAACTGCACCTGCAATAACAAGGCCGCTATTAGATGAGCTACTTTGAGTTTCTGCTTGCTCTTCTAGAGCAGCTATGCGTCTTTCAAGTTCTTCTGTTGTTTGAGCTGAAACTTGAGTGCTAATACCTGCAAGAGCAAGAGTCATTATGGAAAGTTTTAAATTATGCTTGGAGTTCATTCTAACCTCATTCAATACATCTGCTGTACGTATTAGAGCTATGTTGTAGCTCTTAAATCTTGGTGTCCCTTGAACACTGGAGAGTATTTGATCATGAATGAGAATCATTATCAACAATTAATCACAGAAAGTTGACGCTTGTTTAATACTATTTTTTAGGAGATATTCAAAGACAATAGCGGAAAAGCAGTTCTCGTTACTCTGTAATTAGATCGATAGTTAACCTTTAAATCATTACAAGGAGTGGTAACATAAGACAAATTAAAAAGGGTTATATAGGACTGCAATCTCTTATATTACAATAAGGAAAATGACAATGACATCTTCTTCTATACCTCAAAAAATGCAATATATACCTGTTAATGACAACAGTCAGCTAGAACAGAGCGTTCCTAATAAGGGTAGAAGACTGGATTTTGATGGTTCAACACATGTTGATGCGAAGTTCAATAACGCAAATGGTGATTTGAGTAAAATACGAGTGGTTGTACCTCCACTATCCATCGTTACTATTAATCTAACAATGAGTGATAACACCAATAGAACAATCACTTTTGAAAATGTCAGTGAAACTGAGTCAATGCCGGGGCGCTTATATCTTGGTCAAGATGGCCATATTGGTGTTGCTGAGGGGATAGATACTCATAAAGATGACAATGGTAGGTCTATACCTTCATTACCAAGCATTTTTGGCAAGCACTCTACAAGTCGTGAAATTAAACTTTTGTTTCAAAATAGCGTAGATCCTGTTAATTTTAAAACATCAACACTATCAAATCAGTTTCCTGGGTTTCGATTAGATACAAAAAAAATAAAGCCAAGAGTAACTAAGGTTGATGTTGAAAAAGAGTTGCTAGCAGAACGTCGTGAAAAAGATGAAATTACTCGAACTCATGAAAAAGCTAAAAAAATAATTGAGCAGTATAGAGATCAAATTAAAGCTGAAGGTGAGGATGCAGTTTCAGTTGATTATGATGAATCTGAAGCACCAAGTCGTGATGTGGTTGACCCTTCTGCTCTAGATGTGCCACCTCCTAAAACAAGAGAAGATAAACAAGCTGATCTTGCTAATAGAGTTAATACATGGAGAGAAGACGTTTCTGAGTCAAACACTTTAGAGCGTCAAGAATCAACTTCAAGTAAAGCTTCTGAATATTTTGAGTGTAAGACTGGCTCCGAAGTCAATGATGAGCCTCAACCAGAGGTGAAAGATGATAAACAGCACGAACAAGCGTTTAAGCGCGTAGGTCATTTTAATATACCAACCAATACTAATACCAATAGTGGTCAGCCTAAAAGACCAACTAGCCAGATCTTCTGAAAATAAAATACAGGCATAAAAAAAGCAGCTTGATGAAGTGACCCCCAATAGTTGG
>DJZY01000030.1 GCA_002450655.1 Gammaproteobacteria bacterium UBA6940
CAACTTGGTCAACAACCGATAATTTAAGGGCTAAAGTGTAATCACGGTGAGTACGCTTTCGAAGGTTTTTTGTAGAGGTTTCCATTAATAAGTCTCCATAGGTGTCAACTTATTTCAGGACGGGTCACTAAATTAACAAAAAGCCCCTATTGAAGGGGCTTTTTATTTGAGAACTTTGAATGCTTACTTAAGCTTTACAGTTCTTAGGTAAGGTTTGTGTGTTTCAAAACCTTGTGGGTATTTCGCTTTTGCATCTTCATCAGAAACACCTGGTGGGATGATCACGTCGTCGCCTGGCTGCCAGTTCACTGGTGTAGCTACAGTTTCAGCTTTAGTCAGTTGGATTGACTGAAGTGCACGTATGATCTCATCGAAGTTACGGCCAGATGTCATTGGGTATGTCATCATAAGCTGGATGGATTTATCTGGAGCAATGATAAATACAGTTCTTACTGTTGCATTGTTAGCAGCTGTACGGCCTTCAGCAGTATTGCCAGCATTTGCAGGAAGCATATTGTACAGCTTAGCAACGTTCAGATCAGTATCACCAATCATTGGGTAGTTAGGCTTGTGACCTTGCGTTTCTGCAATATCTTTTTCCCACTCTGCGTGATTTGTAACGTCATCACAAGAAAGACCAATTAGCTTACAGTTTAGTTTGGCGAATTCAGGCTCTAGTTTCGCTGCATAACCAAGTTCTGTAGTACATACTGGTGTGAAGTCTTTAGGGTGAGAGAATAGAAGAACCCAGCTGTCACCTTGCCACTCATGAAAATCGATATCACCATGAGTTGTTTTTGCCTTAAAGTTTGGTGCAATAGAGTTAATTTGCAGCGTCATGTTCAGTCCTTATATATGTCAGCTTGTATTATATTAAACTTCGTATTAGATACTGGGGGCGAGCTCATTAAAAGTCAAGGTTTGCACTATGAGAGGCCTTTTTCTTGCGTTTGAATAAAGTCTTTTGCTTGCCAGCTCATTTCTGGAAGAGGGCTGTGCACAAGAGATTTGACCGCTTCTGAATCCAGCGACATAAGATTACTCTTCACTCGATCAAAAACAACTTGACCAAAAGACTTAATTATATCTGGGTTATCAATATCTCTAAAATCTGCTGCTCTATGATTAATGAAGTCGTTTGTTGACTCACCTAGCGTATTCGTTTGAATAAGCTCAATTGCTAAATGTTGTGCTTGATGGCGAACATCTGCAAAGTCACTTTGAATGAGTTGATAAAAGAGCTCCGAATTAATAAGGTATGGTGCTTTTTTTATTTCCTCTACAAGTGCTTTACAGGTCATGTTACGAAGTTGTTGGTTCTGTGCGTTATAAAGAAGCGGTGTTTGGAGTTGTTGAGGTTCATATCTCTTTTTATCAATTGCCTTAATCAGTGCACTTTCAGTTGCAGTTTGAACTTCAGGTGATGCGCCTGAGATAAAGCCTGGCTTGAGTAATTCATCCATCATAAAGCCGCCTATCTCGATAAGGCGAGTTAATCTTTGTATTGCTGCTTGGCGAATAACTGGGTTTTCATGATTGAGTAAAATGGAACAGGTTCTATCATTCGGGTCCATACCTTCATAAAAACGCAAGTTGCTTACAATCGCTTGTGCAACATGATTTTTGATGACGTCAGATTTATGATTAATGTATTGATCATATACAAGTGTTCGTAAATGGAATTTTTTAAACTCACGAGCCAGTGCTTGGTCAATTGGCTGATCCAGTTCTTTTGGTGCTGTTTTTTGATTGACTTTAATGGTGATCAAGTCATCTAAACTCAAACCGCCACTTAAAATCTGCGCCTGATGAAGTGCTGTTGCTTGGATGGCTTTCGAAGGGTGGTTGATGTGCATAAAGATAAAAGGCAAAGAGCGTGATTGGCTCATGTTAGCGCGCACGTCAATAAATTCTAATCTTGAGCGGTGAGAGACAAAATCTCGTAAGGCATGGCAAGTACGACTTAAATTATGAAGTGCTTTGAAGCCTTGAATGTTTTGCATGTTGCTAAAAATATCAAGCACTTGGTGCATGGTTTCTTTTGGTAGTGTGAATAAAGGTGAATGCTGAACTGCATGCATTATTATCTTCCTTATCGTATTTGTTATTTTGGTCTGAGCCTGGCGCTATTTGACGTAACTGCGTCTTTTTTGGTGCAGAACTACTCAGTTCAGAATATATTTTCAAATTCAATTGCGTGTCATTTATACAGCTTGTATGCTTCATTCGTCAAAACCTATTACCCATATGGTTTTGACAAATAAGTGTGAACAACATTATAAGAGAAGAAGTCATGCAATCTGTACCACAGACACTGGCTACTCCGTTTCATCTTACCCGTGATGAAGTTTGGACTGGCTTTAAACAACTCGTACCTTTATCCTTTTTTATTATTATCTTTGGCGCGGCTTTCAGTTTAACTGCAAGTCAGAAGGGCCTGGATAGTTCATCCATCCTCTTGATGAGTGCTGCTGTATTTGCAGGCGCCTCGCAATTCGGAGCTCTCGATCTTTGGGGGGCACAAGTACCTCTCATACCATTGATTCTCACAGTGACAGCGATTAACGCACGACACTTGCTGATGGGCGCAAGCCTTTACCCCTGGATGAAATCTCTTCCCGTCAAACAACGCTACTCAATGTTAGCTGTTATGAATGATGTGAATTGGGCTTTATCAATGCGTGCCTTTAGCCAAGGGCAATCTGGCTTAGGCCTGGTGCTTGGTGGTGGTATTGCCATGTGGCTTTTCTGGGTTGCAGGTAATGGCCTTGGCTTAGTCTTCGGGCAGCTGATCGATCAGCCACAAGAGTTTGGCTTAGACATGGTGATGGGCTGTTTTTTAATGGCAATGGCATTTTCTGCCAAGGTGAATACACGTCTTGCACTGATCTGGACTGGTGCAGCCGCTGCTTCATGGGTTGCATACACATACTTGCCAAATAACAGTCATGTCATCGTTGGTGCTGCTGTTGGTGGTTTTCTTGGCCTACTGAGGATAAAAAAGTCATGATTGAGACAGATGCTTTCGGTACAGTCATGATTATTCTGATTATGGCTTTACTGACGTTGGCAACTCGTGTGGGCGGTATGCTTTTTATGAGCTATGTGGCTATTGGCGATAAGACCAAAGAGTTTATGAATGCCATGTCAGGTTCGGTTTTAGTCGCTGTTATTGTACCTGTTGCTATTAACGCTGACGGCCCTGCAAGAATTGGATTGTTTGTGACTGGTGCAATCGTGCTGCTAACACAAAAACTTTTACCTGCAATAGGTGGAGGGATATTTGCTGTGGCGATTTGTCGGCAAATGGTGATCTAATTCAAGCCCCTCTATTAATAGAGGGGTATTTAATTCCATAGAACTACAGCGAATCCATACCTGTTTCAATGCCATAGAAAAGTGTGATAGCTGCAAGCAGTATGAATCCTAAACCAATATTAAGCGAAATAAGGCTTAAACGCTTTATAACTGGTGTCGTTTCCTTAAAGGCTTGAACCACAAAATACGCTGAAATACCTGCAAATGGTATATAAGAACCCCAGAACAAAATTTCATTAAAGTGTGTATAACTTACCCCGAGTAAATTAAAGCGAAGTGTATATTCTATTGCGAGTAAACAGGCTAAAGATATAAAGAATATAAGCCATGCGAGTCGTAGTTTTGTATTCATGAGTTTACCTTTGGGCGACCATCTTTTGAGCAAATTGCCTGGAAATATATGGAGGGTATTCTTAGAGTGTTTGAAACATCGAGCCCTTTAAAGTTGTGATCGACTGATCCATTCGCTGCACGTACTAAGCTTTGAACCCAGCTATTGCTGTTTACAGCAAGTCCAAACTTTGGATACGGTATATTGTCTTCTTGCTCATTTATCATGTAGTTTTTTACCATAAATAAAATTCGATTAATGAAATCAGTATCAGATAATGAGTGTTCAATTAATTTTACTTCCGTGTCAAAATCAGCTTTCCAGCTGACGTATTTCTCAGGGTTAAAGTACTCTAGTGTAGCTTGATAATCATTTTTCTCAAAAAATTCTGATTTAAGGCGCCCTCTATTCTGAGCACCAATAACATATCCAAAATTTCCATTCCCTAAATCCCGCGGTGAAATGATTTTGTTTCTTGGGGTTTTAAAGTTTGGAAGTAATCCTGTGTCTGGTTTTATTATAATAAATTGATGTGTCCCTATAAACATTCCATCTGCTAAATCTCGTGCTGCTGCATATACTGCCACTTTTAACTCCAATATGTTGTTTTTAATTTGATTGAGTTTTGATATTTTAGGGGGGAGGCATAAAAATGGAAGATCCTGTTTTTTTTTTTTGTATGTATTTTGCTCAGTTAGACCTGTTTTTTTTAAAAAGTGTGAACTAGTTCACACTTTTTAAAGTGAGCAAATCTAAGTTTTTGTATATTTTTTAATCTTTTTAAATGGTGTTAGATGAAGTTCTATTCAGTTTTATTGCTTTCTTATGGCTTAAGTGCCTGTGTTGCTAATAGGGTAACTCACGATGTTATTTTCTTTGATAATGCTGCCAAAAATGCTTTTGAGATAAAAACGATGACTCTAAAGCAAGAGCGGTCGAGCATTGCATTTGAAAATGGCGAAACCGCTGACAACTGTGAAACATATTATCAATTACAGAAAGAGTCTCACCTAGAAGAAACAGTTAATAATATGTCCAAAGGGAGTGAGTACAACATTTGTGAAGTTTTAAAGTTAATTGAAGCATCAAAAGGCACGTTCAGTGAACTCCCAGATAAAGATTCTCTCGGACACTATATTGCTCATAACCTTGATCTTCGAGAAATGCGGTCTTCATTGTATCAGCGAACCACTGATGAAGCCTTTACATTAGCGACTATGATACCGACTTCTAAATTACAGATAGGGGATACAGTTGCTCAGTTTGTTGAGAATAATCATGCTTTTTCTATTGAGGCACTTGCTGCTGTGCAACTCAATAATAACGATAAACCTGACCTTATTTTGAGAGTTGTTGATGAGCATTTGGATGGGAACTACAGATCATATTCTGTAGAAGTACTGTATGATGTAAGCTTTGACAATTGAATTTATTCTAACAAGACCAAACTTCCTCACTCTTAAAAAGGAAGTTTGACCTTATATCAATTAATTCGGCATTTGAATTGGTTTTTCTGTTGGATAAGCCAGTTCATAATACTGATTATTATTCCATTCAAACTCATTAATAACTTCTAAGCCAAGCTTTTGGTGGGCTTTAAAAGAACGACCATTAATCTTGTTGATAAAGGTAATCAGAACAGGAAAACGTGGTTCCATTGTCGTTCTTGAAAACTCAAAAATACGGTATAGCACATCAGTACCTCTGAGGCTTTCATGAATGCAGATAGGGCCGTATTGGTAAGAGTTTTCAATAGACAGTTGATGACCGTTGTAGCTCTTCCTATCCAGATGCTGAATCATATATGCAAACATTGGCCATTGAGACCAGAAAGTCCAAGAAGCTGCCATCACATAGGCAAGCACTTCATTATCTTTTACTGCAATTGAAACACCTTGTTCATCAATAAGTGCTTTCATTTGCTCTTCGGTAAATTGTGTTGTGACAAAACCATCTTTTTTAAGATTCTCGTCAATTGATTCTACATGGTAGGTTTTATGAAGTTGTAAAAGGGTAGGAATGTCGTTGTAAGTCGCAAGTCTGTACTGCATAGTATTCTCCCTAAAGACAGCTTTTGGCTGTTTGAAATTGAATGTCCGAGTATTTTCGCAGTCAGTCAGCTCTTCTGCAATTCAAGTTACATTGTTGGATGTTTTTAAAGCTAATTGAGTTTGTATGATTGATTAATTAGATCAACACCCATCTTGAAATAGGGTATATCACCTTTATAAAAGCGTTCCCCTTGGGGGCGCATACCGAATTTCTCATAAAAGCCTGCCGCACTTTCTCGTGCATCACACCAAAAGTAATTGACTGCTTTTGTCTCTAAATCTTTTAAAGCTTGCTGAATCACTTGGGTGCCAATGCCTTGGCCCTGATACTCAGGCAATGTCGCAAATTTTCTTAATCGAGCAGATGCTCCATCAATAAAAATGGAAGCGACACAAACAAGTTTGTTATCAATAAAGTAGCCATAGTGAGTTGCAGTCTCATCATCTTCAACCTTGCAGAACGCTATGGGTTTTTCAGGCCAAAGAACTTTATGACGCAGCGGCATTGTGTCTTGCCAATCAATAAGGCGTATCGACTTCATTTATGACTCCTTAACGCTATTTATACATGAGTGAAAATAGTATGATGGCTCAGTATTATCCTGTCGACTACAAAAAGAGGAGATAGTCAGACTCTATGGAGCGTTTAATTGAAAAATTGTTGTATTCAGCCCGATGGATTATGGCACCACTGTATTTGGGGCTAAGCCTTATTCTGATTGCCCTTTGTATTAAGTTTTTCCAAGAAGCCTATCATGTATTGATCAATATTTTTACTATAAGCGAAACGAACCTGATCCTAGTCACATTAACACTGATAGATCTTTCATTGGTCGGTGGTCTTCTCATTATGGTGATGTTCTCTGGGTATGAAAATTTTGTTTCTAAGATCGATATTGATGAAGGTGCTGAGAAACTTGTGTGGCTTGGTAAGTTGGATACAGGCTCTTTGAAAAATAAAGTATCTGCATCTATTGTGGCAATTTCATCTATCCATTTGCTAAAAGTCTTTATGAATACAGAAAATATTGCTGATGAGAAGATTAAGTGGTACCTGCTTTTGCATGTAACCTTTGTCCTATCAGCGTTTGCTATGGGATACTTGGATAAAATTACTAAGAAAGAGTAAGTTATAAGATAACAGAAAGGGTGTTGTATTGAAGCACCATATATTGGAAGAAGCAGATGCCGTTAAAAATTGCGATTAAAGATGATTTTTTACCTAACCCCCGTAAGCGCCGTATCGCTGCTTTAGCCTCAGATTTAGATAATGCATGGGACTCTGAGGAAGGCGATTTTTACGATTATGTTGAATCTGACATACGTTTGAATGTTGATGCTGTTAATCAACAAATGAGCGAACTGGTTGGCGAGGAGATTTATCTCACTGGTTCAACACAGTGTACATTCAATTTCTATTTCGATCATGGAGATGATCCAGTGTTTGTGCATCATGATGAGGTTGACTATATTGCTCTCATTTATTTGAACGAAGAGTATGGGCCTAACGATGGAGTAACGCTTTATCGCCATAAAGAAACAGGAGCTATGCACAGAAGTGAAATTGCATTTGGTACAACCAAGGCAAGTGAAAATACAGAGAGTGATGAAAACTACAATTTTGATAGCTGGGAGCCTTACCTGTTTATGAATGCAAAGTTTAATAGACTCGTGATGTTTGAAGCGCTCTATTATCATGCTGCGTCTCCTGGTTTTGGGCATGATAAAAAAACAGCGCGATTATGCCAGGTTATGCACTTTCTTCGTCGTCAAAACTCAAAGGTCACTTAGATTATGCCAATTCGTTGAACTTTTTTTTACAGTAAACTGCCTAAGGTTATGAAATCATTAGTAATTAGGTGGCGGCTTTAGGGCGTTGCCTCATTTTTTGGATTAATGTTTTAAGGAATATCGAATGCAAATTACTGTAGAGACACAAGTGAAAGCGCCTTTAAATAAAGTCTGGCAAGCTTATACAACACCTTCTGATATTACCCAATGGAATGCCGCTTCTGATGACTGGCATACTGTTAAAGCCAGTGTTGATTTAAAAGAAGGTGGTGAGTTTTGTTCTCGTATGGAAGCCAAAGATGGTAGCTTTGGTTTTGATTTTAAAGGTGTTTACACTTCGATTAAACCTGAAGCATTAATTGAATACACCTTTGATAATCGTCAAGCTCAGGTTTCTTTTGATGAGCAGGGTGATTATGTGGATGTTAAGATTGCATTTGATTCGGAAGACTCTCTTTCTGTCGATCAGCAAGAAGAAGGTTGGCAAGCAATTTTAGATAATTTCAAAAGATATGTTGAGGCTGCGTAGCTTACAGTAGCTGCCTTAAAGTAAAAAGCCTCGTCAAACGAGGCTTTTATATTCTTATATTGCTTGATAGCAATTTAGAACGGTAGTTCTTATAAGGTTGCTAAATGCGTGCGTAAAGTTTTGAATGTTATATGTTTTTTATTGTTTTATGCATAAAGTGTTAAATTAGAGGTTTTAATTCACAAAGAGGCACTGCTTAAAAAGTATTCTTCAGTGAAAGTGTAAAGAGAGCTTCTTTACACTTTATTGTGGTGTTCAGTTCATCATTTTAATGCCAATAGCACTTCGCGAAAGCTATTAAGGCCTGCCTCAAGATTTTCAATAATCTCTTCAGCTAAGTCATCTGGTTCCGGTAGGTTGTCTAAATCCGTCAAACTCTTATCTTTCAGCCAGAATATATCCAAGCTTGTTTTATCTCGTGCAATAACCTCATCATAGGTGTATTTGCGCCAGCGACCTTCTGGATTCTTTTCAGCGTCCCAAGTTTCTTTACGAGAACTAGGCTTCTTGGGGTTGTAGCATTTTACAAACTCAATAAGATCTTCATACCGCATCGGTTTCTTTTTCAGCGTGTGATGAATATTGGTGCGGTAGTCATAGAACCAGATTTCTTTGGTTCTGTGTTTTGGGCTTGCTGGGTAGTTATCAAAAAAGAGCACATTGGCTTTAACACCTGGGCGGTAAAAGATACCTGTAGGAAGCCGTAAAATAGTATGAAGGTTTGTTGTTTGTAAGAGCTTTTTGCGGATTGTTTCACCAGAGCCACCTTCAAACAGCACGTTATCAGGTAAAACTACTGCAGCTTTGCCTGTGGTTTTAAGCATGCTTAAAATGTGTTGCACAAAATTAAGTTGTTTGTTTGATGTTGTCGTCCAAAAGTCCTGTCTGTTGTAGGTCAGTTCTTCTGTATCTTCTTCTCCCTCATCATTGGTAAAGCTCATAGAACTTTTTTTACCAAATGGCGGATTTGCGAGCACATAGTCTACAGTGATTGGGCTTTGTGCAATAAGAGCATCATTAGGAGAAATCAGGATTTCGCCATCCATTTCTCCAATATTATGGAGAAACATGTTCATCAAGCAAAGGCGGCGAGTATTAGAAACTATTTCATTGCCATAGAACGTCCCTTTTTTAAGAAACAGCTTCTGTGCTTTATCAAGTTTGTAGTTTTCTGGATTTGTTAAAAAATCATAGGCAGCCAAGAAGAAACCACCTGTGCCGCAGGCAGGGTCTGCAATAGTTTTACCTGGTTCAGGTCTCACACATTCGACAATAGCACGAATAAGCGGGCGAGGGGTAAAGTATTGGCCTGCGCCAGATTTGGTATCTTCTGCATTTCGCTCAAGTAATCCTTCGTAAATATCCCCTTTAACATCGGCACCCATGACAAGCCAACTGTCACTACCAATCATGTCAATCAAGCGGTAGAGCTTGGCTGGGTCCTGAATTTTATTCTGGGCTTTGGAAAAAATTTGCCCAAGCATGCCACTTTTTTTGCCAAGCTCATTGAGCAGGTTAATGTAAAAAACTTCTAACTCAGCGCCTTTTTTGCTTTGAAGTGTTTGCCAGCTGAATTTTTGAGGAATCCCCATATCTCTGTTATAAGGTGGCTTTGAATATTCATCAGCCATTTTTAAAAAGATAAGATATGTGAGTTGTTCCAGATAGTCGCCATAGCTGACACCATCATCTCTTAATGTTGTACAAAAACTCCATACTTTGGACACTATTGTTGCTGTATTCATGTGGTTCCTTGTCGCTTTTCTGAAAAGGTATAGTTATTCGTCTAAATTTGTCTAGCTTCGTCTAAATTTATGAACTCAATGAGGGTTTAGACAATTGCCATGTTCGGCCTGAATTCGTGATAAGGCCTTGATTCTTGAGGGATTGAATCAGATTTTTAACTTTATGATGCTTTTGCTGTTCGTCTAACACTTCTGGAAGTTTGTCTAAAATCAGGCGGTCGAAATCTGATCTTTGGGCTGTTGTAAACTTCTCAAGATATTCAATAATGAGCTGTTTATAGTGCTGATCATCAAATGCTTTATGTCTTATATACTCGGCTTTATTGTCACTATGTTGTGCGAGCTGAGCTGAAATAAAATAGTTAGGTTTTCGGCCTTCAATAAGATTTTTACTTTTCAGATACTTTGCTTGATCATCACTCAGAGGTTTCCGTTTTTGAATTTGGTCTAGCAGAATAATATCTTCAAGCTTTAAATCTGGAAACTCTGCAAGTTTGCGAGCATAGGCAATGTCGAGTACTTTGCCTGTGATATTTACTTCTACCCGAGCATTGCCCAGCGTGTATTCAGGTAATGGAAAGAAACGATTCTTTTGAATCATAAACATTTTTTTAATACCACTGCCAATGGTGTCAATCATGTTCAAGTTAACCATGGCTTCTGCAAGAAAACGGTTCCTATAGCGACTTTCTGGAGCATCATTACAAATAACAGTTTCGATTGAGCCAGGAATAAAACTGCCATGATTACTAAAACACAAGCGCCCATCCTCAAATTCAACCAGTGTAACTTTACCGCCCAAATCATAATCCTGATGGGCAATGGCATTATTTAAAGCTTCGCGAATAATGTAAGGGTCGTATTGGTCAACTTCTTCTGGAAACAGTGTGCCTTCTATCATGTAACGATACTTAAGGTTACGAACTTTGTTGAAAATATCATTCACACTTAAAAGAAGAGGGCAGCTAAAGTGTTCATAGTCTTTTTCGATACCGTCTTTATCTTTTAGAATCCAGGTGATCGTTGTCGATGCCGGATTAATCCAGTGCGATGATTCTGGCTTCCCCAGTAAAAGAATGGCGGTGCGTGTAATAGCGCCGTTAATAGTGAGTTTCGCTTTATTCAAAAATGTTTTGGTATCCCAGTGCTGCAGATTATCTGCCTGTTTAGGGTTTTTCTTGGCGTAGCTTATTTTGGCCTGTTCAATTGCAGTGCTATCAAGGTCATCCAAAGTGGCACCATTCACAATCGCGGCACTCCAGTCGTAGGCTTTGTTTTGTGTACGGATACGTTCAATTTCTTCAATATTCAGTGGCCCTAAAGATTCACCATCCCGGCCGAAGTAATGCCCATTCCACGCCGTAGGAATGCCCTGTGGTGCAGCTGGAATTTCAAACAGAAGAACTCGACCTTGTGGGTGAGCTACTTCGTGAATATTGATAAAAGTGAGCCTGTTGGTGGTTTTCTCTGCAATCTCTCTTTTTAGGTCATTTCTTCGTGCAAGGCTTGCAATATACTCCGTTCCTACAACATTGTGTTTATTTTCCACGCCAAACACCAGCCATGCATGAGGAAGATTGCTTAAATTGGCTTCATTGCTTAAGGCCGAAAAATACTGGCCAAGCTTGTTAAAGTCAAACTGCTTTTTAGCTTCTTTAAATTCAACAAGCTCATTTTCACCAGCAAGACTGAGCAGGCTGTTTAAATGCTCTTCAGCATTCATACCTTGGCTCCTTTAGCCTTGCTTTTACGGTTTGAGACCGGCGATTTTACTATTGCTTTCTCTGCCTGAATTCGAGCGAGTAATTCACTTGCTGGCTCGTCATTTGGATCTTGCGGTACCAAGTGGCCTGAGAAGGCTTTTTTGAGAATAGATTGGCGGAGGGGTTGTATTCTTAACAATTCGGTATTTACTGTCCTAAGGGTATCTTCTTCAATTGAAAGAATTTTTTTAATATACATTACTATTTCTAATTGTTCTTGGAGTGGGGGTAAATTAACTTTAATTGAGCGAATATTATTTAAGTTCAAACCGGGTTTTCCTGCGCCGTAAGCAAATTTAGTTAGCTGGCGTCGGCCTGCAGATTCGGCAATTAAAAACCAGTACAAAAACTCAGAGTTAATTTTGTTGGATGGTCTACAAAGCGCAACATGTTGGCTTACATACGCAGTACCTATATCTGTATTGACAATCCCGGTTTTAGTTACATTTGCACCGGTAATTGTTATAAGTAAATCATCAAGCTGAACTTTAGTTCTTTTTCCTTCTGCCTGTTGTGGTAATGAGACATAGGCCTTATCGTCCAAGTCAAGTCGATCATGCTTTAAGTTTTGAGCACGAATAAATATATCTCCAGAGTCAGAATAAAATTGAGCCCAGCCTCGTGAACCTGATGTTAAAAAAATAAGGAGATCACCTAAGTTTTCACTAGTCCAGGTTTTTTCTTTATTATCTTTGCGCCATTTCTCAGTAAGCTTGCCTTCGAAGGCGTGTTTTAGCACAGCCTGGCGGTAGACTTTAAGCTGTTCTTGTGCCGTTTTAAGCGCATTAATACCATTGTCGAGTTCTGAGAAGAGTTCTTCTATTTTTGCAACGATGCGTTTTTGTTCGTTGAGGGGAGGGATTGGGAAATCATAATTCCATAAAAGATCAGGATCAACATGAGGTGTACTGCTACCTTTAGCTCGTGTATTTATTTCTTGATATTTTGACAGTAAAAAATAATAGGCATATTGATTGTACATTTGAGGGAAATTTATGCGCACTAAGGTACTACCTAATGCACCATTTATACCTTTGCCAATAAGTCCAGACCGAGATCCGTCCCAGACCATCAAAATATCCGACTCTTTACAAATTTTACAGCCTTCGCCATTTGTCCAAGATTTAATTTCATTCTGTTCAAATGCTGCAATATCTATGTATGGAATTGAAAAAGTTGTATTTCGAGTTGGGTTCTGATTTTTAGGTTTTTTACCTTTTTCTTGCAATACGAATTTGCCAAGTTTAGCTCTTTCCCATGAATCTGGGAGTTTGCTACATATAATATTATTCACGCTACCAACTCCCGATTCAATTCTTCAATAACCCAATCCATTTTATCGCCAAACACCTGATACATCCCACCTAAACCACCTTTCTTATCAAAAGGGTTCATATCCAGATCATCTCGGTCAAAATGACAGGAGCTGGCGATATGGTCTCGAATATCATGCAACCATTGCATCTGCTGTTCATTGAATTTTTCATTGGTCCCTGCGTGGTACTTCATAATCCAATCCTGAAAGTTTCTTCTTACTGTGGTATTAAATGGGGTAATACTTGTATCAATTTCACAGACGCGGCGCAAGAGGGCAACAAGTGTTGTGAGTTCACTGATTGGATTATCGCCAGTGTATTGATCCAGATGGGCATAGGCTTGCCAGATGCGGAGCGGTGCAAGTTTTGGGCGTTCCTGTTTGAGTTTCTCCAGGAGTTCTTTGATTTGCTGATAGCTTAATTCTGAACGTCTTGCTGGTGTTGAGAAATAAATGCTAATCGCATCGATTTCATCTTTATGTTCTGCAAGGTATTGCGCAAATTCTTGGGTGAGCACTTTAGCATTCTCTGTGGTATCACCATTCCATTCCGCTTTTAGCAATGTATCCAAGTCATCATGCACGATGGTTTGTTCTTTATCACGACGAATGGTATCAATAAGCTCAATAAATTCGCCATTGAATAGGTTGGCTACCTGGCTGACAAGTTCTTTTTGAGCCTGGTCACGAGCAGTACTGCCAGGGTCAGAACCAGTTGGTAAACCTGTTATCTCGAGGGCTTTTTCTTCAACACGATCACCATCAATCGCATTAAAGAGGGCACCTACAATGGTTGATAAGGCTGTGCCATCCGCTTTGGCAGCAATCTGAGCACGTTCTCTATCATCCAGTTGTTTATCCAGTCTGGCGAGGCGGCCGGCAAGAGATGAGACGCTATCTGTATCACTGGCGCCCATCATAATTCCCATGGCAAGGTCTTTTAAAGAAACTCCAGGCTTAGTAATTAATGGTTGGCTGGCGGTTTTCACTGATTTTGTGACACCAATGGCATCAATAATGACATAGTGTGTTTTTGCACTCATGGCTGAAGGGGTTACCTTTTGTAGGCTGTCCTTATCAAGGGTTCGTGTGCCGCGACCTTTCATTTGTTCAAAATAACTTTTACTTTTAACGTCCCGCATAAACATCAGGCATTCAAGGGCTTTTACATCTGTGCCTGTTGCAATCATATCAACAGTCACTGCTATTCTTGGGTAATAGTCATTGCGAAACTGGGCAAGAATAGATTTTGGATCTTCGCCTTTTTCAATCAGTTCACCTTCTGCGTTCAATTTATCTTTTGCCACTCGATAGGTGACTTTTTTGCAAAACTGGTTACTTTCGCCAAACTCTTCGCGGACTATTTGAATCACATCATCTGCATGGCTGTCTGTTTTAGCAAAAATCAATGTTTTTGGTATTTCTTTACGACCTGGAAAAATAGCCGGCAGTGATGACTTAAAGGCTCGAACTACTGTGCGGATCTGGTCAGGATTGACAATATCCCGATCCAGCTGTTTATGAGTATATGATTCATCTTCATCTTGCATTTCCCAGCGTCGGCGACGGGTTGTACGCTCTCGTCGTTCTACATGCTGTTGTGCTGTAATCTGGCCGCCATGTTTTGATTTCTCAGTTTCAATTACGAATATTTCATTGCCGACATTCACACCGTCAGCCACGGCTTTTTCATGATCATATTCACTGACGACATTTTTGCGAAAAAAGCCATAGGTGCGTTTATCTGGCGTTGCAGTAAGGCCTATAAGGTAAGCATCAAAATATTCCAGCACTTGTCGCCAAAGGTTGTAGATTGAGCGATGACATTCATCAATGATAATCACATCGAAAAATTCTGGCGGAATTTTTTCGTTATAAACCACTGGCATTGGCTCTTTTGGTTTTGTAAATTGCTCGGCAGGGTTGAGTTCTTCTTGTGATTCATCTAATGGCTTGTCTCGCAAGATGGAATACATACGTTGAATTGTGCTAATGCAGACTTGTGCATCCTTTGCGATATATTGGCTTTTTAAACGCTGGACATTATAAAGCTCAGTGAACTTGCGGTTATCATCGTTTGGCCTGAAACTCATAAATTCCTGTTCGGCTTGTTCACCCAGATTTTTAGTGTCTACGAGAAAGAGTATTCGATTCACTTTGACTGGTTCTTTCAGCAGTCGATAGCTTGATGTAATCGCAGTAAAGGTTTTACCTGAGCCTGTTGCCATTTGTACCAATGCCCTTGGCTTATCCTCTTTGAGTGATATTTCCAGGTTTGAAATAGCTGTGACTTGGCAATCTCGTAGCCCTTCGGTGTTAAAGAGAGGGAAGTCCTGCAACCTTCCTCTAAGACTCTTTAGCTCTTGTATCCAAGCAAAAAGTGTTTCAGGGCGATGGAAATGAAATACTTCTCTTGACCGAGGTTTTGGATCAAGACCATCTGTAAAGCGAGTAATAAGCCCAGTACTTTCGTAGATAAAACGCAAAGGCGCACTGTTATTAACCCACTTTAGCTTTGCGTGTGCATAATTGCCTGACTGGGTTTCAACTGTTGTGATTTTTTCACCCCATTGAGCAGGCTTTGCTTCGATGACACCAACGGCCTGCCTATCAACAAACAGAACATAGTCTGCAGGGCCTACATCTGTTTGATATTCACGAACAGCTATACCTTGTGCAGCTGAGAAATTAATTTTCTTTTTATCTTGCACAGCCCAGCCAGCTTGCCGAAGCATTTCATCGATTTTGTCTCTGGCGAGCTGTTCTGGGGTTTGGTTAACCATTGTTTCTCCATTGAATGGTGGTTTAAATTGCTTACCTTAAGGGGGGGATTGGGTAGAAGGCAACTGCAACGTATATACTAGCATAAGTAATTTAGGACTTTAAAACATTGGTTCGTCTTCACATTGAGCATTTTTTGTTTTAGTCTCAATTCTTTATTGAAAATATTTCTAGCTTATAGATGGAAACTTATGAGCACAACTTTTTACCACCCAGGTCCTGAGCAGCCAACCCCCGAACAGCGATTGCTTTTATTTGATGCTGAGATGTGGGAGAGCTTTATTGAACAATGTGCTAGGCAGTTACAAGCCGAGGGAAAATATATTCATGTACATCGACTTGGTGGTGCGGGTGATAAAGGCAGAGATGTTTGCGGTTATTTACAAGAACTACCCAAAGAATCTACTTGGGACTTATATCAGGGCAAATACTACGGAGGAACGCTTTCTCCAAGCGCATTCGCTCCTGATATTGCAAAATTCTTATGGTATATTTTCTCTGAGGAGTACACTCGTCCCTCCAATTACTTTGTATGTGCACTCAAAGTAGGCCCATTATTGCTTGATTACACGCTAAACCCCGATAGGTTTAAAGCTTGGATACTTGAAGAATGGAAACAAAAATCTGGTAATTTCGTAACATTTAAAAAAGAGCTTACACCAGAATTTGAAAGCTTTATCCAAGACTTCCCCTTTGAAGTTTTCAAAGTAATGCCTTCAGCTGAGTTGTTAGAAATTCACTCTCGTTCAAAGAGGCATTGGGAGATGTTTGGCGTCTTACCTGCGCGACTGCCTGATCCAGTTATGCCAGAAACTCCTGACACGAGTGAGCATCAATTCATCAAATCACTTGTTGAGGTTTACCAAGAGATAGATCAAATAGATCTTTCTTTTTTGGCCGATATTCCCAAAAAATATCAAAAGCATTTTAAAGCACAACGAATGCTTTTTTACAGTGCGGAAGGGCTTAACCGTTTCAGCAGAGACAAGCTTCCAGGAGCATTTGATGATTTGAAGAATCAAGTAGAGGTAGGAATAGGTAACTCCTTAAGTTATCCTCATGCAAATGGATTAGCGAGACTGAAAGATGTTCTAGATACCGCAAACGGATTACAGGTAACCGCTAACCCTTTAAGTGTTAGATTGCAAGCAGGTGACCTTGGAGGAACCTGTCATCATCTTGCGAATCAAGGTCGAATAAAATGGGTGGATGAAGATGAGTGAAGTATTTAATACACCATTTGAACTTGGAGTTAGAATGGTGCATTTGTTGATGGCACTTTACCCTAGGAGTGTTGATTTACAACGTCTAATTTATTTCGATTATGCTGCTATCTACTCTGCAGATCTAAATGGCCCCGAAAGCTTGCATACGCCAGTGCCTTTGCGGGGGGGGGAATATACCAGCAGGAGAGATATTATTGAGGCAGGATTATATTTAATGGTGCAGCGCTCATTCATTGACGTAAAAGCTGATAATGATGGCATTAGTTTCCAGCTTGGTGAAAATGGTCCAGCTTTAGTTGGTTTAATTGGTGGCGAATATTCGAAAGAACTATACAAACGCTGTGAGTGGGTGGCTTCTGCGCTGGGGGATATGGATGAAAAAAATCTCGAACAAGTATTCGGTGCGCGCGGTACCTTATGGGGTGCAGAGTTCCTTCCATTAATGAACACAGGAGCTACTAAATGACAATTAGTATTCAGGAATTGGTGGTGACCGGGCCAGATAAACTACCTGCAAAACTTACCTTCGATGGGAAATCCCACCTAGTTTTTGGCCCAACTGATACCGGAAAATCTTACATTGTTGAGTGTTTGAGGTACTGCTTTGGTGGAGGTCATAAACCTAAAGATGTAGGGTATTCGGATGGATATACTCGTGCAGCTGTCCAAATTTCACTTTCTAATGGTGAAATGTACACATTGTTTAGAGACCTGTTCAATGGTGAAGAAGCTGTTTATTTTGGCTTTCATGATATTCCTCCTCAAAGTGAGATCGTACTTGAAAAGCCCATTAGTGAGTTGATTCAAAAATGGTGCGGAGCTGAAGGGGTAAAGATACTGATTAAGTCCGGAAAGATCGGCAATTTGACAGCAGGTGATCTTCGACGTGTTAGCATATTTGATGAGATTGAAACCTTAGATAATATTTCATTTGAAGGTAAAGACACTAATTTAAAAACTCGAAATAAGTCGGCACTAGCAATGATCCTAACCGGTTTAGATGATTCTGAAATGATTCTTCCTGCATCCACAAATGATCGGAATATTGCAAAAGGACATGTTGAGGCCATAAATGAACAGATCACCTGTTTACTTGCAGAGATCCCCAAAGACCTATCGCTTATTGAAGCACAAGAAAGTTTGCTTAAAGTGACAGCTGAGATTGAGGTAATCAATCGTTATATTAGCAGTCATTCCTTAGAACTTGCAGAGCTTAAAAATGCCCGCTTGGGTATTGTTAAAGAAGGAAAACAGCTGTCTCAAGAATTAGCTGCACTAAAAGAGGCAGAGAATCGGTTTCTATTGCTTGATAAAAAATATGTAAGCGATCAACAACGACTTCAAGCCATTTCGACAGCTGCTTCAATTGCGGACAGTTTTGAAACTAGACCATGCCCTCTTTGCTTTACAGATATCCAACATCAGTTGCGACACCAAGATCAAGATACGGAAAGACCTATACTTCGTTTGGCTGCACAAGCTGAAAATACAAAAATTTCAGAATTGCGAAAAGGATTGAAGGAAGCTTTAAATGATGTTCTCATTGACCTTGATGAAATATCTGAAGCCCTGAAACAAAATGAGAAAGAGGCTCAAGATAACGAGCAAAAGCAAAATGCACTTCTAGAGCCTAAAAATCCAAGTACAAAGCTCGGTTTAGAGCGCCTCTCTGATAAAAAAGTAGAGCTGTCCATGGCTATAGCCAATTTATCAAGGGTAGATAACCTGAGAGTTCGCTTAGCTGAGATGTTGGAAAAGAGTAGGCGAAAAAAGCAGACTGTTAAAAGAGATATGTCAAAAAGTTCCACTGCGTTATGCAAAAAAGTCAAGGCGCTATTGGATGTTTGGGGGGGCCCAGGCGTGGATTCTGTTTACTTTGATGACAGCTTGTCTGACATTGAGATTAATCAGCGTAAGCGCATTTCTTACGGCAAAGGTAAGAGAGGTATCTTTCTAACAGCATATATGGTTGCATTAATGGAGAGAGCTATAGTAGAAGGTCATCCTCATCTGGGGTTTACCATTATTGACTCCCCTGTGGTGACTTATAAAGACCCCAAACATGGAGCCAATAATGAGGGTGAAGAACTTCTTGATGAAAGTGTTAAGGACCGTTTTTATACTTGGTTAGCTAACCGCACTGAACTGGGACAAATACTTATTTTGGAGAATGAAGAGCCAAATTTAGAAGCTTTAAATGCTTTAAATTATACCGAATTTGTTGGCTCAGAAGGAGTTTCAGGGCGTGTAGGGTTTTTTCCTGTATAACACTTAGCTCTGCTAACATATTTTGTAGTAATTCAGACCTAATCGTACACTTACCTCATTTTTAGAGTGACTGTATGGTTGAGATTAATTTAATTTTTTCTCAACCCAAAGCATCCCATCAAAAAGTGTCCTAAAAACTGTTGCTATTTCATAAAGATCGAGGTATCTCTTTATCTAGTGGCCTAAGGATCTGTGTGGTATCAGTATTCGAAGGAACAGCTGTCTTTTCTGGTCGAGTTTTACTGATATCAGCCATTTGTATCCCTTTCTGCCTCACATGAAACGCAATCTGCTGCCATCTTAGCATCCATTTTTGTTCCTTCTGCTTATAGGCTTCAAGCTCTGCTTTCAAGCGAGCTATTTCTACAAGTAGTTCGGTATTTTCTTGGGTGGCTTGTTCTTTAGTTTTCACTATACCGCCAGATAGGGCAAGTTTCGCAGTATCATAAGCTGCTTTGATTTCAGGCTTGGCTTGCAGTGATTGCCGGCTAAAACCAAACCTTTCTTCCAGTAAGCCCCACGTGAGTTTCGAGCCGAGATCACCCATCGCCCAACGATTAAGATCTTTAATTATAAGATTTATATCGCTTTCTGTCATGCGTCTGAATCTTTTAGCCATGTTCTACCTCACGTAAATATTCTTTAGGATTAAAATGCTGCACACCGTTATCTTGTAATTGTTTTGAAAGGGTGGTTAATTTTTTATCATTATGCGCAAGCCAGTCCGCACTTTTTTTTGGTTTTTGGGTTTTATTTTGTGCTTCTGCTGTTTCACGCGCTAGGGCTGTTAAAGCCAGTTGCCGTTTTTGTTCATCAAGTCTGCCTTTGTCATCTTTAGCCCAAACATAATCCTTACAATCAGCTGAGCATTGCAAATGGCGTTCGCATGGTGTTTGAGAAAAGTTATGCACACAAATGCCTGTGCCTACATCATGTACAGCTTGTACTCTGGCTTTTAGAATCGCATCTTGAATTTCTATAGGTACAAATTTAATTTGCTCTGCCAGTTGCCCGCCAAGAAGTCCTTTTTTAATATCTTCACGAAGCATCAATGCACGTTTTTCTCGTGAAGTATGTTGGTAGGCTTTAGTATCTTGCGGGCTGGTTCGTCCAAACCATTCTGTTTGCAGTAGATCGCTTAAGCCACCTTCGTCGAGTAGTGTATTAAGTGTATGGCGAAAGTGATGGCTAGTGAAATCAACGTTGATGCTTGCTGAAGCATATTCTTGCGCTAGGGCAGGGAAATAACGCATAAAAGTAGTAAACATAGAGTGTGTACAGCTTGTAGCGAGCCAGCAAGCATAGGCACCGCTTGATAGGCCTAAATGTCTTACAAATAAGAGATCTTGCAGAAAATATCTTTGCCCCTTTTGATCTATATGAATTGGCTCAAGGAGGTGCTCAGAAAAATTTCGCTGACAGTACAGGGCAACACCTTTAAAAGAAGTAAAGTACTTTGGCTTCGTATAGTTTGAATCAAGCCAGCAGAATCCTTGTTTACCTAAGAATGCATTGGGGTTAAGAATATTTGGATTTATGCCTACATTTTGTAGATCTTTTCTGTAAATGCGTTCGAGGCCTTGAATATGTTTAAAAAACGCAGGTCAGCACCGCTATTGCGTTGCATTTCAGCGGCTGTTTCACGTGCTGACTGCGTAAGGTGTACAAGCTCATTAAGTATGTCTTGAACTATTGTAATTGTGTCAGAAGGCAAATAGAGCTTACGTTTGGGAGTAAATGTATCACCCTTGCTCGCTTTCCGAGGGAAGTAGGTGAGAAAGGCCTTGCCTTCAGTATCAAATGAAAGCTTTTGATTTGGTATAAGCGAGATTTCACTGAACCTTCGACCTGTACAGCACAACAGACTGAGTATTAGAATATAGAAACGGTATTTATGATCTTTTGGAACTGTTTGATAGAGCTCTCCTATTACCTTGAAAACAGCTGGAGTTATGAGTTTATCTGATTTTGTTTCTAATACACTTGGATCATCTAGTCTTGTGTGATTGATACCACCAGTGCTGGTTGGCCTTTTCATTTTGGCATATTTGTATTGCAGTAAAACTTTGCATAATCCGTTAGCATCACAGTGAGCAGCAAATTCCGCAATATGTTTATGTATGTTATAGGCAACGCCTTCACTATAATGCTGACTTGCAAGGCGGCAAGCTTTATCTAAAGCTTCAGGGGTAAGTCTAAATAGATCAAGGCCTAGTTCAGTTGCAACAAATGCCACATAGCCAACTGAAGTGATAAAATTACGTTGGTTCGGCGCAGCTTGGTGCTTACGATGAAATCGTAGAACAAAGAGCGCTTTTGCAGCATGATCCCAGTTTGGTGGAAGAGGTTGCTCTCCAAGCTGTGGCGAATAGAGAAAGTTAAACTTACTTGCATTTGTATTTTTGCCAGTTAACTTTATTAACCTACCACCAGTTATTGACCAGCTTGATTCTTCCCAGTTGATCGAGTCGAATCCTTCAAGTTTCATGAGTTTGGCTTTTTCGACAAGCGACTGCAAATTTGCTGATCGGTCTCTTTCAATCCTGCTAATGAATGGCAGCACTTTTGCTTTTCGTGTTGAGCGTCCATCATTCATGAGAATTGTCCTCTTTGCAGAGTTCAGTAACCTGCGCTACTGCAGTTATGACTTCATCGAGCTGGATTCCTAAACGCGCATTTTCGTATTTGTTTAAACGTTCCTCACGGCTTGCAAGTAAGCAGTCTAATACGTGTTCATGATCAGCGTGGCGGTAAGGCTGGAACTTGGGGCATAAATAACAAGAGTAGGGCGGATCTAAATGGCATACCCTGGCTTCACCGCAAATTCCAATGTCTGATTGATCTTGCGGGTTGTGTTCATCAACGAAAATAAGTTGTTTGTCATCTCTTTCGCCATTTACAGCTTCTCGGTCTGAGTCTATAAGCTTGCCTTTAAAGAAGTTCAAATATTTTGAAAAGCCTTTGGCTGTTGCTTTATCAAGTTGTTCCACAA
Source organism: Gammaproteobacteria bacterium UBA6940 (assembly GCA_002450655.1). Classification (GTDB taxonomy): domain Bacteria; phylum Pseudomonadota; class Gammaproteobacteria; order Pseudomonadales; family UBA6940; genus UBA6940. The sequence continues at coordinate 22,111 of DJZY01000030.1, forward strand.
TATTTCCAGCAACTTCAAAGTAGACATTTACATGCTGGGTGTCTGTATGATCAAGAATTCTGGCCAGTTCTCGTTTGCTGATTCCTTCTGCCGCAAGTCCAGTAGCGAGGGTATAACGTAGTCTACGGGGGGTAACATGCATGAGCTCACCAGTAATTGGTGAGATGATATTATGCCGTTTTACAAAAGAATGTATAAGCTTGGAAATATCACTGCTAGCCATATTAAAAACATTGGCTATATCTTTTGAGCGTATTGCAGCCTGATTGCCGGCAGTATTAATAAGCAAGGGGCGTTCATCTGGTTTTGTAAAAGTATTATGTTCAAAGGCAATGTTGAGTTCTTTATTTGCTTTGAGTAGTTCATCTATCAATGCACCATAGGTTGGGTCAATGTATTCCTCTAAATAATCATCTCTTGGGTTTAATTGGCGTTTTTTTATTCGGGGCATTTTTATTACATAGCATGGGTCATCAGAATCTGGCTGTAGTTTTGTCATGTCTGACTCACGAAGGAACGTGAGATTAGCGGGATTACGTCCAAACGCAATTGAAAGGGCCAAAATCACTTTTTCTTGCAAATGCTTTAACTCTTGACTTCTATCTTGCCGTAATGCTGATATGAGTAAGGGTAATTCTAGTGATTTATGGAGTGGGCCGCTTGATGGATCTTCCATACGCACGGCTTCACCTTTAGGGTTGCCTGGAATTTGTATTGCCTCTAACTCAAGTGCATAAACTGGTGAAAATCCATTTTCAGGGAAGTTTTCTGCAGCCCAAATATACCATTGAATAGGACGATACATACTCCATAAAGTATGTTTTGCTCTGGCTTTATTAACTGCAGATTCAAAAAGTCCTATGAGTTGGGTTTCGGTATCTTCGGTGTAATTTGTATTCCAGTGTTGGAGTACTTCTCGCCAAGCATCGTGATAGACAGTGTATCCAGAGTGTGTCGACACACGGCTTATTCTCTCTGCTACATGGGCTTTCAACGTTTCTTTGATTTGTTGATTCGATATTCTTTCGAATCGAAGAGTAGAATTGCTTCTTGTAGCATATGGCAGCTGCCAGGTATCACTGGAAATATCGACTGATTTACCTTCACGAGTAATTAAAGTCTTTTGAGCAAACTCTTTTTTGTGAGGGGCAAACTCAATAGCTGTTTGTCGTTCTTTAAGCATTATGTCCTGCTAATAGTTTTTGTTGGTATTTCTTGAGTGATTTGACTGCTTCTTCTTCAATTTCTTGAGCAATATAGGCATCCTGTGAATTAAGACTGCTGTCCCCTCGTAAGAACGCCAGTGCTTCACGTCTGCGCTGTTCATCCATTCCAGCCTGACGAAGAGTTCTTTCTAATCGTGATGAAAAAGTGTGTCGTAATGATTTTGCGGTCAGGTTTTCAGGTAGTTGCGATGCAAACCTTGATCTTAAGATCTGGAAAAACTGCGTTATTGAAGCTTGGGAGAGAGGTATCCCTTCATCGCTGAGAATCAAATAATCAGTTTCTTTATCTGACTTTTCTTCGAGTTGTTCTCGCCACACCATAATGTACTCATCAAGAGCATTGCATAATTGCCTATTATCAATGGGTATAACTCTACCATTGCGTTTGATTCTTGGTCTTGGTTTACGTGTATCTTTCAGATCAGGAGGTCTTCTTTCAACCTTTATACTTGATATTGCGCCAAGTTCTATATCTTCAACTTTTAAGCTCAACAGTTCGCCTGGTCGTAATCCACAATAGAGCATGATTGCAACTGATATATAGTTTCGGAACTGTACAGCTTTATCTCTACCAAAGTTATGCTCTGAATTTGGTTCAAGTATTGTAATGAGCTTTTGAGCTTCATTATCATTTAGACCTTTTTGAATGCTTTTATTTTGGGGTGGGGATGCAATAAATGCATTATCTAGAAGCCGTAAAATATAAGATTTCCTTTCTCGTAAATATTCGTACTGCTTAGATGTATACGGTTGTTGGCTTATTAATACGTCCAAGTGCCAACAGAGAAATTGTCGGACTGTTGTTAATCTTTGATTATATGTATTTGGTGATACAGCTGAGGTTTTGCTGTTTGTCTGATCCAATCTTAGAGCTTCGATAAGACTTCCCTTGATGTCTGCTTCTGTTAATGATTTTGGAGCAAGTAGCTTGCTTGTAAGCTCGATCTTATGAGTTGTTAGCCATTGGTATAGCACTGAGAGTTCACGGGCATTTCTAACGAGTGTGTTTGTGCTCAGATACCTTCTTGAAATAATAAATTCGCACGGAAGCGCTATAGGCATATCCTCAAGGTCAAGGATGATTGGGATTTGTTCTCCCGAAGGGTGGGTAATGACTCTAACTTTCATTGATATTCCTTTGTCGTGAAAGGAATGTTAACTATAAGTTTCTATCTTTACAATATAGATTTATAAGAATCTTTATATTTACATAAAAATTGTGCATAAAAAAACCTCTTTAATCTTTACAGAAATTAAAGAGGTTTTTTGTTGTTTCTGGTCTATAAAAATAGAGTAGATTCTGCTTTGAGTGAAAGAGAATCTTTACACTTTATTCTTTATATCATTCAGAACGGGATATCATCATCAAAACCGGCAGATAGGTCAGCAGTTTGCGGCGCATAGTTTTGCTGCTGAGCAGGTTGCTGTTGCTGCTGTTGGTAGTTACCTTGTTGTTGGTAGCCACTGTTATTGTTTTGCTGGTAGTTGTTCTGCTGACGTGGAGCACTTTGACGTGGCGCTTGATTGTAGTCGTCACCACCACCGTTACGGCTGTCTAGCATTTGCAGTTCGTTTGCTTGGATTTCAGTTGTGTAACGATCTTGACCGTTCTGATCCTGCCACTTACGAGTTTGCAGTTTACCTTCAACATAAACCTTACTGCCTTTACGTAGGTATTCGCCAGCGATTTCTGCTAGACGACCACGGAAAGTGACTTTGTGCCATTCAGTTCTTTCTTGCTGCTCGCCTGTGTTTTTATCTTTCCAGGACTCAGACGTTGCAATTGTGATGTTAGTGATAGCACCACCATCTGGGAAGTAACGAGTTTCTGGATCTTTACCAAGGTTACCGACAAGAATTACTTTATTAATACCGCGAGCCATAGGATTCCTCTCTGCTATATCGGTTGTTGTCTTCAATCTAAGAAGCACAGTTTATCACTAGATGATGACCTGTGCTATGTGAATTTTGTCTCAAAAATTGAAAATTTCAAGTCATTTTTCCGTCATTTTGAAGGATATGTATTGGTTGGTTTATCAGTTTTAAAGTGTTTCAAGATAGAGACGAACACCTGTTGCAACATCAACAAACTCTTCTCCATAACCAGCTTCACGTAAGCTGATTAGATCTGCTTCTGTAAAACTCTGGTATGCATTTTTTAAATGAGCAGGGAAAGGAATGTATTGTTTTTTACCCTTGCCATGGAATGCAATAACAGCGTCCGCAACATCATTGAAGCTTTGGCATTTGCCTGTGCCTGCGTTGAATATGCCAGAGACTTCAGGGTGATCCAGTAGCCATAGATTAAGTTTGACGATATCACCAACGTAAACAAAGTCACGAAGTTGTTCGCCGTTTTCGTAGCCATCAGTGCCTTCAAAGAGGCGGCACTCATCATTTTCTTTAATTTGATTGTTGAAGTGGTAAGCAACTGAAGCCATAGAGCCTTTATGTGTTTCACCAGGACCATATACATTGAAGTAACGTAAGCCAACAACTTGTGGTGGGAGATGGCTTGTATCAAATTGTGCTGCTTGACGACGAACGTACTGATCAAATAAAAGCTTTGAATAGCCGTACACATTAATAGGTTTTTCGTTGGCAGGCACTTCAGTAAACTCTGTTGAGTTGCCGTAGGTAGCAGCACTTGATGCATAAATGAGAGGGCAGTTTTGATCTTGTGCAAGCTTATACATGTGTTTTGAGTAAGTGAAATTCACTTCCATCATGTATTTACCATTCCACTCAGTTGTTGCTGAACAAGCACCTTCATGGAATATGGCTTCAATTGTATAGGGCAGGCCATTATTTTGAATTAATGTTAAGAACTCATCTTTATCAAAATAATCTGCGTATTTAAGCGTTTGCAGGTTGATAAATTTATGACCATCAGTCAGGTCATCCACAATGATAACGTTGTCGCGACCTTGTTCGTTAAGGCCTTTTACGATCTGGCTGCCAATAAATCCAGCACCGCCAGTCACTAGTATCATAGAGTTGCTCATGGTTCGCTCCTGCAAAATTAAGATTGCTGAAAAGTGTACCATACTCGAAAAAATCAGAGTGCATAAAAAAAGCCGGATTAACCGGCCTTTTGCAAAAGAGAGTTAATTCTATTGAAGATTACTCTCATGATGCGAAGCATTTGCTGCAAGTTGACTGCTGTCCCCTGAAACAAGTGCAAGCTTGTGTGCCGCAATTTGCTTTAAGAACTTTTGCTTATCACTGCCTGCTAAGCTCTCAGCATTTGGAAACTTCACCTTTAACGGGTCTACTTGCGTTCCATTCAAGCGGAACTCGTAGTGAAGGTGAGGGCCAGTTGCTAAGCCTGTGCTACCGATAGCGCCAATGACTTGGCCTTGCGTTACTCTTTGGCCCTGTTTTAGGCCTTTTGCAAAACTATTCATATGTGCATAAAGCGTTGAATGCTGAGCATTATGTTGGACGATAACGGTACGGCCATAGCCACCTTTCCAGCCCATAAAAGAAACTCGACCACGGCCAGTTGCTTTAATTGGTGTGCCTCGAGCGGCAGCATAGTCTACGCCTTTGTGAGCACGAATTTTATGCAATACTGGGTGCTTACGAGCAAGTTGGAATCTGGAACTGATGCGAGCAAAGTCTACAGGGGCTTTAAGAAAAGCTTTTTTCAGACTTTCGCCATCTTCAGTGTAATAACCAACAGTGCCATCTTCATGTTCATATCGATAACCACGGAGAGTGCGGCTACCATTAACGAATTCTGCTGCAAGGATAGGTCCAGCTCTTAGGCGTTTATTATCCATGTAGATATCATCGTAGATAACTTTAAAGCTATCACCTTGGCGAATGTCTAATGCAAAGTCAATTTCCCATTGAAAAAGCTGTGCAAGTTCCATGATTGTTCGATCACTTAAGCCTGCTTTAGAAGCATCAGCAAAAAGAGAGTTGTTGATGGTGCCAGTTTTAAACATCTCTTCTGTTTCTGTCGGCTTGTCCGTCAGCTCGTAGGTAAATCCTTCGTCTACACGTGCTACACGTAAGGTTTTGTGTGCAGGTGTTTCTGTGTTGAACTCAGTAATGACACCAGTTTCAGGGTCTTTAATAAACTCAAAGACTTCTCCAGGAAAGATAGTAACGTGACCATCTTCTTTCTTAATACCTGCCGCAATGTCATGAATCTCTTGTGCAGTAAAGCCTTGATTGCCAAGAATCTTGCCTAAGCTGTCACCAGATTGAACCGTCACATGAATTTTTTGTTGAGCTATTTCTTGGCTAAATGAAGGGTCTCGAGAAAGAGGTGATTCTTTTTCAGGAACCATCACTGCAATAGCATCTTCATTGTTTGCAAGAGCCATGGCTGATGCGACCGTTGGTGCTTGTGGCTGCTCGGCATCATCACCAGAAGAGCCGGTAATAATGTATAAAAGCGCAAGCGCGACAAAGCCTATGGCGAACCATAATAAATAATTTGGGTGTTTTTGCATGAATAGTTCAAGCGCTTCCGTTGTTCTTTCAACGGCCCCTCGGCGGTAAGTTACAGCCCTCGTGTTGCCCATATCGGCGAAACCTCCCTTTGATGCCTATTCAAGTTGTCCTTAGTTGTTCGGAATTGTAGTGTTTTTTTATGTGGTTTGACAATCAGCATATGCATTTGAATAACTTATATCTACAAATGATTTTTCAGTGGGTGTTGGAATTGCTTCATTGTGATGTGTTGGTCTTGGATCTCTAGTATTAATTTTAGAGGCTGAAATACCCGTGGTCTATTGAATGTATCCTTGAAACTCCATTTATGGGGTAATACTCTGATTGTTTTGAAAAACACACGTATATAGTTGCTAAGTATTGACTGAAATGGCTGATCTGCAAGTTTTTCACGGCTGCAAGAGTGTTTAGCTGTTTGAGCTGGAAGGGTTTTGTGGTAGTTTTGTCGTTTCTTTTGAGTTTTACATTATTAAAGAGCCAGGAGCTAATATCATGAGTCAGACGCAGGCTGATCAATCTACACCATTTTTGAAGACGTTGGAGCAGCGCCAGCTTGTATTCCAAAGAACTGCAGAAGAAGCGCTTGATGAGCATCTTCAAGAGCCTCGTGTGATTTATTGTGGTTTTGATCCAACTGGTGACAGTTTGCACGTAGGCCATTTACTGCAGCTGGTGAACTTAAAGCGCTGGCAGGAAGCTGGCCATACTCCAATCGTACTCATTGGTGGTGCGACTGGCATGATCGGCGATCCAAGCTTTAAAAGCCAAGAGCGCAATCTTTTAACTGATGAGCAAGTTCAGCACAACGTTAAATGCCTCCTAGGTCAAGTACAAAAGTATGTTGATTTTGAGGGTTGTGATAACGCAGCAAAAGTTGTTAACAACTACGATTGGATCTCTCAGATTTCAACAATTGACTTCCTTCGTGAGATTGGTAAGCATTTTTCCGTGAATACAATGATTGCACGTGAGTCAGTTAAACAACGTCTTGGCCGTGATGGTGCAGGTTTATCATTTACTGAATTTAGCTACCCATTACTGCAGGGGTTGGATTTCAACCATTTGTATGAACAGCATGAGTGTACAGTGCAGATTGGTGGAAGTGATCAATGGGGGAATATCGTTGCTGGTATTGATTTCACTCGTCGTAAGTCGAGCGCTCAAGTTTATGGTGTTACTTTACCTTTAATTGTGAAGTCTGACGGGACTAAGTTTGGTAAAACTGAGTCTGGCGCTGTATGGCTTGACCCTAAGAAAACATCACCTTATTCCTTCTACCAGTTCTGGATTAATGTTGCTGATGCTGATGTTTATCGTTTCTTGACACAGTTCACATTCTTATCAATAGAGCGTATTGCTGAGATTGAAGAAGCGGATAAAAACTCTGGTCGAAAACCAGAAGCACAAAAGATTCTTGCGCAAGAGATTACGCGTACGGTGCACGGGCAGGAAGGTCTTGATGCTGCAGAGCGAATTGCTACAGCTCTATTTGGCGGTGATGTAAAAGACCTTAATGAAGGTGAGCTTGATCAGCTTGGCCTTGATGGTTTGCCACGTTTTGATCTTAAGTCAGAAACAGCTCTTGTTGATGCTTTAATTGAATCAGGCTTAGCACAGTCTAAAAGAGCTGCTCGTGAATTTATAGGTAATAAAGCTGTGCGTATGAACTCCGAAGCCTTTGCGGGTGAAGCTGATTATGTTATCCAAGAGTCAGACCTATTGCATGGTCGTTATCTTGTGCTTCAGCGTGGTAAAAAAGCGCATGCTTTATTAGTTGCTGTATAGGTATGTTCATATTTAAATGATCAGCGAAGCTGGTCATTTAAAAATAAATTTACAAAATGTATTGACACATTAACAAAATCCTGTAGAATGCATTTCCACAACGACGACAAACACTTACGCAACACAGCGAATTAAAGCTGCAGCGAAGGTTCGAAGTCAGACTGGGCTGGAATAGAGAGAAGGCTCGAGATCATTAAAATATTGAACACTCACTATCGTGTGGGACCTCCATCAATCCATGTATTTAAGATGAAGAAAAAGCTTG
>DJZY01000062.1 GCA_002450655.1 Gammaproteobacteria bacterium UBA6940
TGCACTTATGAGTTGAATCTAAGTTTATTTATACGCGAAAATATTGATTTTACATATGATAGAAAACTAGCTACACCTGCAATAATTTGGGCTGACTCTGAACGATTAAAGCAGCTGTTCACTAATATTTTTGAGAACTCAAGACGCTATACACACTCGCCAGGCACAGTTCATTTAATGCTTTCTGAGGTTCAAGATAGCTTTATTATCCAAATACAAGATAGTGCACCAGGCGTACCTACAGAAGCTCTAGAACGTCTAACAGAAAGGCTTTTTCGTGTTGATGCATCTAGAAATAGAAATTCAGGCGGTGCAGGCTTAGGGCTTAATTTAGTATCTGCGATTGTGAAAGCACATAATGGTTACTTAAAATTTAGCGAAAGCCATCTGGGTGGCCTTTGTATCATAATAACTTTTCCAAAATTAAGGCAAGATATATGAGCGTCCATAAAGTTTTAATTGTTGAAGATGAGATTCCACTAGCTCAAACACTACAAGCTTATTTTATTAAAGAAAGCTTTGATGTAATGCATATTGCAGATGGTGCAGAAGTGATGAAAGCATTTAATCAATGGATGCCTGATATTATTTTATTAGATTTAATGCTCCCAAATAAAGATGGGATTCAGCTCTGCAAAGAAATACGTGAAATAAGTCATATTCCAATTATGATGCTCACAGCGAGAGTAGATGAAGTTGACCGTTTACTTGGTTTAGAAACAGGTGCAGATGACTATGTATGTAAGCCATTTAGCCCAAGAGAAGTAATTTCTCGCGTTAAAGCTATTTTTCGCCGCATTCATCTCTATCAAAACTTCCCCCCTGCAAATGCGCAATATTCCCCTCTGAGCATAGATGAAGCACTTATGGATGCACTTTGGAATGGGCAAGCGCTTGGCCTGACCACTATTGAGTTTAGGCTGCTGAATACGATGTCGAAAGAACCTAGAAGAGTTTTTACCAGAGACCCGTTAATGAATAAGATATACAACGACCAACGTGTCGTGAATGATCGCACAATTGATTCACATGTCACCAAATTAAGACGCAAACTAAACGCCCTTTATGGTGGGGATGAAATAGTCAGATCGGTTTATGGTGCTGGCTATAAATTTGAACAACCTCTCTAAAACTAACCTAATGAAAATTCGTATTTTTAGAGCTTTAAACTACAAAAACTAACATATCATTTTTAACTTCCACATTCCTTGCACAATCTTTCTGTAATTTCATAAATACTTTCTATGCAACTTAAAAGCCTCCAAGCATTAGGTTGTCTGGAAATATGATTTTCTATTTCATCATAAGGATTACTGCAATGAAATTAAATGCTCTAACATCTGCCGTTGCACTTGGTGTAATTACAATGACTCAACTTGTTGGTTGTGGTGGCGAAACTCTTAAAGTAGAACTTGTAGACTCAACATCAAGCTCTACTGAAACAACTGAGACTGATACTACAGCAGACTCAACAGCTGATACGACGACTGAAACTTCTACAAATGAGTCTCTTACTTCACTGCAACGAGTTCTTGCAAATGAAGATGAAACAAGTGCGGCTAATTGTGAGAGCGACACCGATATTGCAACCCTTGTCTGTAATGTAAATGTATTCCTTGCAACCCTATCTGAAGAACAGCAAGCTTCTATTCTTTACAATTGGTCAGACTCTACAGCGAAAACAACATGGTCGAACTTACCAGGTGTAACTCGCAATGGTTTAAAATTTGGCGATTTAAATGACGAACAGCTCACAGCTGCATTTAATGTGCTTAAGGCTGCACTAAGTGAAGAAGGTTATAAAGATTTCTTTGGCACACTCGCGGCTGATGATTATATCGGCACTTATGATGCTTCATCTACAACTACGACTACTGATACGACAGCAACTGATACCGCAGCTACAGATATGGGCACACCACCAGAAGGTTTTACAGGCACTCCACCTGAAGGATTCGATAGTGGTACAGCCCCAACAGGTGCAGGCCCTATGGGTGGATCTGACACATATGTCTCCGACAACTTCTCAATTGCATTTATAGGTAACCCTGCAGCAGATGATGTTTGGATGCTTCAGTTTGGTGGCCACCATATGGCGTACAATATCACATACCTCTATGGCGAAGGCTATCCAACACCACATCACTTAGGTGCTGAGCCAAAAGTAAGCTTCCAAGTGCATGAAGAAACATACTCTACTCTTGTTGATGAAAGTGAAAAACTGCAAGCCATGTACGCTGCTATGAGTGATGCTGAATTCAGCTACGCCTACCTCAGCGGCCAATCTTTTAGTGATGTACTAATGGGGCCAGATAACGGCAGCGGTGTTATGCCAACAGATTACCCAACCAGTGAAGGTATTCTTGTTTCTGATCTAAACGCAGATGCTCAAGCAAAAGTAAAAGAAGTTATGCTGGCATGGATTAACGATTACTCAGAAGATGTAGCAGCACCACTTGAAGCAGCATATCTTTCAGTTGAAGCACTGGCGCAAACATATGTAGCTTGGGCTGGTGATGAAACAACTGGTATCGATGTCGATACTGACGGTACATATATGCGAATTGATGGCCCTCGTTTCTGGCTTGAGATTATTTGCCAAAACGGTGTTGTTATTCAAAATGAAACTCACTACCACACAATCTTCCGTGATAAAGCCATGGATTACGGCAATAGCCTTTAATTGAGTAGGAGTTATATGATGAATACATTTTTTAAATTTGCAATAACACTACTGAGTTGCTTTATTTTAATCAATAAATCTTTTGCTCATGCAGTGCCTGACACCATGATCTTTATGGATATCAACAATAAAGAGATATCATTAGAATTAGAGCTACCACTCAGCGAATTAAAAATTGCAGATGCAAATATTTATTCGTCCGCTGTAACTATGACTCCTGGAGGGCTAGAAGCCCTCCAGGATTATTTAGAAAGTCATATTATATTGACCAGTCAAAAGCATATTTTTAAAGACCCATCAATAAATAATACTCATTTAAAAGTAATTAATAGTAATGATTATATTATTACCACCCTTACATATAGCATCCATGAGCAAGCTGACATAACGGATATAAAACTTTACTATGATGCAATTTTACACAGAGTGGTCTCACATAAAGCTCATTTAACGTTAAGAAGTGATTTTAATTCTGGTGTATTTTCTTATACCGCAAAGATACTCGGCACATATAAATTTAGCAAAAAAGAAATTCATGTAGATCGGTCGACTGCAAGTGTCTTCACTGGCTTTAAAGCAATGATGATGAATGGTCTATTGCATATAGCAAACGGTCTTGATCATATCTTATTTTTACTATGCCTTCTTTTACCTGCTCCGCTGCTTTTAAAAAATAAAAGTTGGTCCAACCCAGCACCTGTCAAAGAGTGTATTTATACAATAGTTAAAACAGTGACAGGCTTTACTCTAGGTCACTCTGTTACTCTATCCCTAGCTGTCCTTAATATTATTCGTATTCCAAGCACACCAGTAGAAATTGTCGTAGCAGCCTCCATTGCATTTACTGCTCTTAATGCAATTAAACCACTCTTTGTGAGCAGCACATGGAAACTTGCAATAGGATTTGGCTTTATTCATGGCTTTGCATTTGCCAATGAAATGATCGCACACGGGTTTACAACACAGTCGATCATACTTGCTTTAGTTGGTTTTAACTTAGGCATTGAGTTTATGCAGCTTGCTATTGTCGCTTGTGTATTACCTTGCCTCTATCTCATGAGTCGAACAAGCTTATATACATACTTTAGAAACACCTTTGCAATTATTGCATGTATTATTGCGCTATTTTGGGTTGCTGAACGATCTTTTGATATTGCCAATCCATTCAACACGCTATTAGAGCAATTACAGCTTACTTGGTACTGGGTCTATGCCGCATTTATTGGGATAGGTATTTCTTCTTTAGGGTTAAAAAAAATAGCTCATTAAAAGTGACTGCAACCCCATCTTTTAAGCGCTAGTTTTTATTATTTATAAAAGTGAGCGCTACAACCTATATCAATATCACACTTTTACAGACAAAAATATATAGCACTATAAATGCAACACCTTTAAACATAAATTATTACAATAAAATATAAAGCGAACACAAATTAACAATCACCAATTCGATTTTAATCTAGCAAATGTTATGATTACATATATCGGAAAAACAGAAATATCTTATTATTTTTACAACAATACAATATTGACAAATATAAAAATAATTATAAATGGAGATATAAATGGTTTCATTGAATGCTACACAACTGCAAGCACCAAGCCATAATTCTGCAATTGATTTAGCTACAAACCCTACTCCTGCATCTTCATCAATAAATACTTCTTCAATACTCGCCAAAGCATCACCATTAGAAGCAAGCTCGACACCATCTCAAAGGTTCAGCGGTCAACATTTAGGCGATACTCGAAGCCCAAACAAATCGAACACGTCCTTAAATAACATGAGTATTCCACGTAAACCTTTACTTAGCTCTGCAAGTTCATCTTCATCTATTACTTCAAATGGTTCTACGCAAAAACATAAAATTCCACGCAAACCTTTACTTAACTCGGTAAATACATCATCTTCTATTAGCTCTACTAGTTCTACACAAGAGCATAAAATCCCTCGTAAGCCTTTGCTTAACTCTAGCAATACAAGCTCTTCTATTTCATCTAATTACTCGTCAAAAACAAACTCTATTCCGCGTAACCCCTTACTTAATTCAGCTGACACGAACACCTCGGTTACTACAAACAGTTCTGTGCCAAACACAGCTATTAATAGTAGCTCTGTTAGTAATGGCAAGCCTTCCTGCGAAGAGCTCCGTGGTAAAAATCTTAAAGGTATCAACCTTCGTAATTATGACTTCCAAAATAAAGACTTGAGTGGCTTTGATTTTACAAAAGCCAATTTAAATGGTGTTGATTTATCAGGCTCTGATTTACGGCATGCTACTGTAGCAGGCTGTGACTTTAGAGGCTCAACCATGAATAATGTTAATTTAAGTGGTGCAATAATTCATGACGCTAACTTCTCTGGCGTACAAATGTGTAACTCTAACCTGTCTGAAATAACCAATGCTGCCGAAGCCAATTTTAGAGGCACAGATCTCAGCGGTTCAGACCTTTCACACTCAAATCTGCAGTTTACAAAATTAACTGGTGCAAAGTTAGCAAACACTAGGATGGAGGGCTTTAGCGCTAAAGGTTATGCTAACTGGCCTGGAAATGCCCTCAATATTTTCATAGGTAAACACAGAGGTGCCGCAAAAGGCTCACAGTATACCAAACCTAAAAAGCAAAAAGTTGATAGCCAAAACGACTCAAATGTTGTTAACCCACTCAAAAACCATATTACTTTTGGAACCTTAGACTGCCAAACCCTTAAGGGGAAAGACCTCCGAGATATAGATTTACGACAATATAATTTTAGAAATCAAGACTTAAGTGGTTTTAATTTCCAACGAGCAAAATTAAGTGGTGTCGATTTTACTGGCTCAATCCTAAAAAATGCGAACGTACGTGATTGCGACTTTAGAGGCTCAATCATGAATAAAGTCGATCTTCAAGGTGCTGATATAGTGGATTCCAACTTCTCTGGTGTTCAAATGCGGAATGCAAACCTGTCTGATATCAAGCTTGCAGGTGGCGCTAATTTCAGAGGCACTAACCTCAGTGGTGCTGACTTATCAGGCACATCATTAAGGGCTACCCATTTAACAGGTGTTAAGCTTGCAAATGCTAATACCAAAGATCTAGATACATCAAACATAGGCATATGGCCAAGTAACGCTATTAATGTAGCCTTAGGAAAACGCCAAAGCGTATAAAGATTAGGTACAACTGGTACAACTTATTAATAAAATTGCTCCATTTGCCGTTGGTTGACAGCATTAACAGCACCTAGTGTTACCCCATCAGCGACAACATCTGTATCATTACCATACTCTGGTGGTGGAACATGCTCAATTCCACTATCTCTATTCTCAAGGCTAAAGTCATTATGGTTTAACTGATTGCCCATTTGCCTTAGGCACTGAAGTGCTTCATGGCTTTCAGGTAAAAGCTCAAAACGCTGCTCGCCCGTCATTGCATTTAAGATTGGTGTGGCTCGATAAAATAATGCGCTTTTACCGTCATGCCCCCCCTTTGAAAACAGGCCATTAGGCTTCTGGTTGATATATGTCACTTCGAATTGATCGCCACAAACATCTTTACTAATAGAGAGCTTAGTCTTTACACCTTCTTTCGCACTGCGTTTCAATAATGCTAAGCGATTCAAATCCACTGGTATCGAAAATTCAGTAGGAACTCTCACATCGCTACGTGTAGAAGCATGATCAAAAGTTAAAGAAAGTCGACCTGCAACCGGTGCATTACTAGACACATCAATTTCGATTTTATGCATATGGGTATCATGATCATAAAACTTTGATTCTTTAAGAAATTTATTAGAGGGCGTACCCAATGAAAAAAAATTTAAGCCCATAACTATTACTACCTTTACAGACTGATCGATCTATGAATTTAAGACCGTATAAGCTGCTGAATTTTTTTATTGTTGAGCTTATTCGCAATAGTCAAAGCAGATAAGCCGTTCGAGTCAGCATTATCCCTTAGTACACCTAACTTTAACAAGGCTTCGACACTTTTTTGATCCTCAACTAATGAAGCATAAAATAAAGCATCTCTACCCTGCTTATCCTTTACGTCAAGCTTACTAACAGGGGTAAGTATATCTACACATTCGGATGATTGAGAAAGAAGCCCATGATGGAGCGCTGTACGGCCAGCTTTGTCTTGGTGAGAAGTCGATGCATTCTTATCAAGCAATCGTTGAAGTACTAAGGGTTGATTCGCAATCGCTGCTAGCTGCAATCCTGTTCTGCCCCGTACATCAGCTTGATTAACCTTGGCTTTGCTTTCTAACAAAATATCAAGAATCTCAGTATTACCTACAAAGCTTGTGATATGCAAAGGCGTTAAACCATGCAAGTCTGCCAAGTTTACTTTTGCTTTATTATCAATAAGTAATTGGACTAAGTCTGCACGACCTAAAGCTGTAGCGATAAAGAGTGGGCTTTTATTTTCATGACCACATTGATTCACATCTGCACCAGCTTCAATTAAAGCTTTAGCTGTATCAAAATGACCTGTAATAACTGCCAGAAAAAGTGGCGAACGCCCTTGATGATCAAGGCTATCAATATCACTTATATTATTTTTAAGCATTGCTTTAAATTGTGTAATATCTTTTGAAACAACACCTAAATGTACTTTGGTGTAACTACATTTTTGGTTAAACTGCTCCACACTTCTTTGAATATCAGCATCAAGCTTTGCAATAATTTCTTTTGTTTCAGCAATCAGTTTTGCATTGGTTTCCATATCAAAACTTTTTACTTTTGTTAATGTATTTGCAGTAGATGTACTCAATAGTGGTGTGTAATCCTTTAGAGGATCACTCGCATTCTTTGCCATTGGAATACATTCATTCAAAAATGAAAAAGTGTCATCAATATAATCAGAAGCAGTATTTTGTATTTCGAATTTAATACTCTCTAAACGATCCATAATACAGTTTCCCTCAATTATTCTTTGAAAATATTTTCAATCACTTATATATGCAATCAATAAACGGTGAATAAGCTGTCACATTTCAGTTCAGCGATCAAGAGTAAGATAATGGGTATATTCAATGAAAAGAAAGTTCCCTTAGTTATAAAGGAGATACATCATGGCTAAGACAGCCCAGCTTTATCGAATGCATACAGACGAGCATCTATGCCCTTTTGGCCTAAAATCAAAAGACTTACTGAAGCATGAAGGCTATGAAGTCGAAGATCATGAATTAACCTCTCGCTCAGAAGCAGATGACTTCAAAGATCGTCACGATGTAAAAACAACACCACAAACATTTATAGATGGTGTTCGAATCGGTGGCTACGATGATTTACGCAACTATTTTGATAAAGCCCCAGCTAAATCACAAGGCACAACTTATACCCCAGTTATTGCCATATTTGCCACAGCACTGATCTCAGCAATAGCGTTTTCGATTGGTATGCGAGAGACACCGCTGTCAGGCTGGACATTTCAAACCTTTATAGCCCTTTCGATGATTTTGCTTGCAGTTCAAAAACTTCGAGATCTAGAATCCTTTTCTAATTCATTTATTACATACGATTTATTAGGTATGAATCAACCTCGCTATGCCTATGTATATCCATTTCTGGAAGCCTATGCAGGTATTGGTATGATTGCAGCACTGCCCGCTTGGTTTGTAGCACCAGTTTCTATCTTTATTGGTTTAGTTGGTGGTATATCAGTGTTTAAAGCGGTTTATATAGACAAACGTGAATTAAAATGCGCCTGTGTAGGTGGTGATTCAAATGTACCCTTAGGTTTTGTATCACTCACTGAAAATATAATGATGGTTTTTGCGGGTATTTGGATGTTTGTAATTCAGAGCATGTATTATTGATTTAATTAAACTAATTAATGCAGATTACTAAGATAGCAATAAACTAAAAACTTTAAGTCGTTTATTTAAATATATTAAAAAAGCCCATATCATAATATGTATGGGCTTTTGCGTAGTCTTTATACAACTAAAGCCAACCGCTTATACCAACGACAAACTGCCAGTCGGCACCGCCGCCCCCTAATACTTTGGTCTCACCATAGGTATTACCCCACTGCCAACCAAGATAAGGCTTAAATTCACGACGAATTTCGTAGCCAAGCCTTACACCTAACCCAAGGTTTGCTAACCCTTGCCCCTGCTCATACTCATCTAAGGTGTGTCCATAAAACGTTGCTGTCACTTCAGGGATTAGCACCAAACGCTGCGTCAACATAAGCTCATACTCAGATGAGATATCTACAGCAGCCTGACCTCCTTCCCCTATTGAAAAGGTTGCATCAGATTCAAGAAAGTATGGTGCAGTGCCTTCAAAGCCAAAAACTGCCCAGGTTTGGTTATGCTCAGGTGTTCTGTCATAACGAAGACCTGTTTGCATATTCCAATAAGCACTAATACCTTTGGAATACAAAGCTTGCCATTGCATTTCCTCAAACTCAGAATCGACATACTCCAGATCAGCTTTGAGTTTAAATTTATTTAAATCATGCCCTGCCCAGAACTCACCTTCCAATACCACAGGATTATTTTCATCAGCCTCTCGTATTTCAAACTGATCAATTTGAAGCATTGTTAGAAACGGATCGTCGCTCCCCATTGCATATAAAGATGATGCATTAGCGCAAGCCAATAGTGTTATTACACATTTTGATTGTTGATTTAAAACGTTCATTACACCACCTCCACTTCTCTAAACATTCCCATCATGTGATACAACAAATGACAGTGATATGCCCAACGGCCTTTGGAATCAGCTGTGACGAGATAGCTTATTTTGGAACCTGGTTGTACAAGAATTGTGTGCTTCTTCGGAATATAGTTTGGGTCATGTGTTTCTAGCTCACTCCATAAACCATGCAAATGAATTGGATGGGTCATCATTGTGTCATTCACTAAAGTAATACGAACACGTTCACCATACTTTAATCGGATTGGATCTGCATCTTTATAGGCAACACCATCAAATGACCACATGTATCGACTCATATTGCCAGTTAAGTGCAATTGAATTTCACGTGTAGGTTCTCGCTTATCTTCAGTCGGGGTTAGATTAAAGATATCAGCATAAGTTAACACTTTGCGGCCGTATTTTTCTTGATGATCTCTTAAACCAATACCAGGGTCATTTAGGCCAGACATCGGCATCATAGCCAACGCATCAACTTGTGGACCATATTCTGTCTTATGGTGCTTGATTGGTGCTTTACCACCAAAGCCTGCCTTACCATAAGGTCCCGCCACCTCTTTCGATTTCATGCCATGATGCATACCTTTCATATCACTCATATTGTGCTTTGAGTGATCCATGCCCTTC
>DJZY01000067.1:0-132871 GCA_002450655.1 Gammaproteobacteria bacterium UBA6940
GATACAACAGATGTGTTGAGTGTCTCTCAAATTACGAATGGCTCGGACACAGTTGCAGCAGGGACAGCCATTGCTGGTAGCCAAGGTGGTCTATTTACGTTAAATGCTGATGGTAGTTATATTTTTGATGCTAATAGTGAGTTTGATGACCTTGCACCATCAGAAACAAGAACAACCTCAATTGATTACACTGCAGTCGATGGTGAGGGTGGTTTAAGTACGGCCACATTTACAGTAACAGTAACCGGCTTAAATGATGCACCGATTGCAAGTGGAAATACAGATACAACCACTGAAAATGATGCAGTAACACGTGCAGCTTCAACCGGTGTCTTGCAAAATGATCTTGATGCAGATACTTCTGATAGTGTTGCTGTCATAGAAATTACCAATGGCAGCGACATAGTCGCACCAGGCAATTCAATAGCTGGTACACAAGGAGGGCTCTTTGTACTAAACGCTGATGGTGGGTACAGTTTTGATCCGAATGGCGATTTTATCGATCTTGCTGTTGGAGAAAGTCGTGCGACAGCTGTGACATATGAAGTTGAAGACTCTCATGGCGGTACTGATACAGCTGTACTGACCATGACAGTGACGGGCGTTAATAATAGTCCGGTTGCTACAGCTAATACAGGCACGGTGAATGAAGACACAAGCATTTCTCAAACGGCAGCAACAGGTGTACTGGCAAATGATACAGATCCAGACACAACGGATGTGTTGAGTGTTTCTCAAATTACCAATGGCTCGGACACAGTTGCAGCAGGGACAGGCATTGCTGGCAGTCAAGGAGGTTTATTTGTTATTCAAAGTGATGGAAGCTATACCTTTAGTTCGAATAATGATTTTGATTATCTCGCACTCGGTGAAGCAGAAAATACCTTTGTTGAATATGAGGTGACCGACGGCCAGGGCGGCAGCTCAGTACAGCGGCTCGAAATGACTGTAACAGGTGTGAACGATGTACCAGTTGGTCAGGCTGATAACGTGACAACATCGGAAAATATTGGCTTGCAGGTTGGCTCGAGTCAAGGAGTGCTCGTTAATGATTCTGATGCAGACGCATCTAACACACTTGCTGTAACCTCGATATCGAATGGCACTGCAAGCGTTCTTGCAGGTGAAACTATTCAAGGTACTCAAGGTGGTGTGTTTACGGTTTTAGCTGATGGTGGTTATAGCTTTAATCCACAAAGTGACTTTTTAGATTTATCGCCTGGTGAGCAACGTATTACGCAAGTCACTTACAGCATGAGTGATGGTATTGATGAAGCTCAAGCCGTACTCTCTGTGAATGTAACAGGTATTAATACTGCACCAACTCAAAACGGAACTGTACCCACGCAAAACTACCAAGATTTTGACGTTGTTCAATTTGATACTTCGCCATACTTCTCTGATATAGATACAAGTAATCAGTTTACATATAGCGTTGATGAACTACCTGCAGGGTTAACCCTAAATACCTCCAGTGGCGTCATTACTGGTCAGCTTGAATCTAATGCATCTGTAAATGGCCCTTACAGTTTTGTTGTAACTGCCCATGATAGTGCTGGTGTTCAAGTCAATCAGACAGTTTTATTTTCAGTGGCAAATACAGTACCTGTGGTCGTCGATGATGAAAATAGAACGCTGGAAGAGACTGTGACACCTATTACTGGGCACTTGGTGAGTGGTCTAACGGGGGATACAGACAGCGATCAGGATCAGCTCTTTGTTTTAGCGGTTAACACTATTGGCATTGGTAGTAATGGCTCTGTCGTTGTTGCTACTCAGTATGGTGAAATTGATGTAGATGAATCGGGGCAATATTCCTATCAAGTTAATAACACTCTTGCTGCCGTGCAAAGTTTGGCTGTTGGTGAAGTGCTCGTAGATGAAATTTCGTACAGTATTACTGATCAGCAAGGTGGTGAAGCTCAAGGGTATTTAAGAGTGACTATTCAAGGTGAGAATGATGCGCCTGAGGCACTTGCTGATAGTTATACGACGGATGAGCAGACTGAATTATTAGTAAGTGCTTCAAATGGTGTGCTTGCTAACGATATTGATCGTGATTTATCTGATGAGCATCAGGTAGTCACTATCGTGCAAGGTGAAGGGCAAGTCGCCGTTGGATCTAGTCTCAGAGGTTCCCAAGGTGGTGTGTTTACCCTTGAGGAGGATGGTCAATTCAGGTTTGAACCAGGTGATGATTTCATTGATCTAGGGGTAAATGAAGCACGAACTACACAAGTAACTTACCAAATGACAGATCAGCATGGAGCAACCTCGTTAGCAACGCTTACAGTTGAGGTCACTGGCATAAATGATGCTCCAGAAGCACGAGAAGGGTATTTGGCGCCAATTGAGGATTCCCAGCAAATAGATGTTTCTATCGAAGGGTTTTTTGGTGAGATTGATGGTACGGATGAATTAACGTATTCAGTTGAGAACTTACCTGAAGGCCTCGTGCTTAATGAGTCTACGGGCATTATTACTGGACAAGTGGTTTCTTCTGCATCAGTGGCAGGCCCATACGAATTAGTACTAACAGCAACTGATAAGTCTGGAGCAACTAATACGCAAACTTACACTTGGACTGTAATTAACCCTGTTCCTATCGCTTTTAATAACACTGATACGGTAACGGAAGAACGAGTTTTAAGCTCGCAGGGCAACTTACTTACGGATACTTCATCAAGTGGTCTCGATTATGATCCAGATGGAGATACTCTTGTGCTTGTGGGTGTTTATAACAATGAAAATGGTTCGCCAACAGCACAGGTTGAATCAGATTATGGCGTCTTAAGTGTTGCAAGTAATGGTGAGTACCAATATGAGCTAAAAAACAGCGCGACTCAAGTTCAAGCTTTAGCCCAGGATGAAGTTGTAAATGACCGTTTCTTTTACCAGATTATTGATGCTGATGGTGCTGTAGCAACTGCGCAATTTATAGTCACAATTCAAGGCCAAAATGAACCATTAATTGACTCTAATGAGCCTGTACTTGAAGAAAGTGTGGCTGCTGAAGACCCAGCAGAGACGCCCGCCCGACAAGGACGAAGAGCATTGGCGCCTGTGGCTGGTGATGCTGGTGAAAGCGCTAGCGATACTTCAACAAGTGCTGATTCAAATGATACAAGCGCAAGTGCGACTACACAGCAGCAAGTCCAGCGCAATGTCGAGGTGTTAACGCAATTCAGTGAAAATACAGCCCTTAACCCTGAGTTGCTTAGTCCTGTTTCCTTGTCGTTAGCATTAGAAGATCAAGTGCTTGATTTTGGAATTGTGGAGCAGTTTACACTACCGCCTAATGCCTTTGAGCATACCAATCCTTCAGAAGTGATCACTCTTGAAGTTAGGCTTTCTGATGGAAGTCAGTTGCCTGATTATATCAAGTTTGATGAAAGTAATATGAGCTTTGAAGTTGATGGTAGGGGGGCCTCTTTATCTGGGCAAGATTCGATCGTAATAAGAGTTATTGCCAAAGATTCTCAAGGGAACAGTGCAACCTCCACTTTCACAATAGCGTTTAAAGAAACACAAGATCAAAATGATGGTGACGAATCACAGGATGTGATTGAGTCAGAAGATGATAATAACACGAATGAAAGCACAGCTCCGGTAGACGATGTCGATGATAGTGACGCTAATGAGGCTGCAAACAGTGAAAGTGCAGCCGATAGCTATGCGAAAAGAAAAGAGAGTTTAATGGATTTGATGAAAAAGCTCATCAGTTAAGAATGTTCAATAATCAATGGTGGTTCAAGGATGAAGACACTAAGACTAAAAACATGTCTAACATTTAACAAAAGTTTGGTAATTGGTTTTTCATGTATTTTAACAGGATGCAGTATTACGCCAGATAAATTGACCATGGAAGAAATAGCTTCAATTATCAGGCAAGATCGAGTGGCAATGTATGAAAATCAAGCTCCAATTGAGGGAAGTTTGACTCTTGGTGATGTTTTAGCGCGCGCCATACATTATAACTTAGAGTACAGAGCTGAGATGCTCAATAATTCAATAAGCCATAAACAGTATGAGCTTGCAAAATATGACATGCTGCCTTCTTTGGCTGCTGATGCGGGCTATGTAAGCCGAAGCAATGTAAGTGCATCTAGAAGTGTCAGTATATTTACAAACAACGAAACTTTAGAGCCTTCAACATCACAAGATCGTGATCATATTATTTCAAAATTAAAATTTTCGTGGAATATACTGGATTTTGGTGTGAGTTACTTCCAAGCGAAGCAAGAAGCTGATAGGGCACTCATAGCAATTAATTCAAGAAAAAAAGTTCTAAATAGTATAATGCAGCAGGCAATGTCAGCTTATTGGAATGCCTATTTAGCTCAAGAATTAAAACCAAAGGTCGATTCAACACTCATTGATGCTAGAAAAGCCGTTAGGAATATAGATACTGGTCTGGCAGCAAAAGCATACCCGTCACCAGTTGATGCATTAAAGCTTAAAAAGCAACTTGTTGAATCAATTAATGCCTTGGAATCAATTAATGATGTATTAGGTAAGTCAACAGCAGCTCTTAAAAGCCTTATTAATGCACGTTCAGTTGCTCACCTAGAGCTTAAAGGGTTCAATATTGAAAGCAAGCTTCCAGCAATATTCGATAATCGCGAGCGCTTAGAGTTATTAGCTTTAGAGCAATCCCTTGATGTTCAAAATCAAATGTACAATGCTCGAATTGAATACAATGAAACGAAAAAAGCATTTGCTCGAATGTTGCCAGGCATTGAACTCTCATTTAATAATCATTATGACAGTAATAGCTTTATTTACAATAATCATTGGGGTGAAGCTGGCTTGCAGGTGTCATTTAATCTCCTAAAACTCGCTAGTAGTAAAGATACTTTAGAAACCGCCGAATTAAGAGAAGCTCTTGTGAAACAAAAAAGATTAGCGCTGAATATGGCTGTTATTACACGCATGAATTTAGCTATGAATCAATATGAATCATCTGTACGTAAAATGAAACAAGTGGAGACTCTAAAAGATATAGATGAGCAAATTAATAGTATGACTAATAATACAGAAAATCAGACAAAAAGCCTTGTTGAAAAGGTACAAGTTCAAGTAGCTGCACTACAAAGTACAATGGGTTTTAACTCAGTTCAAACAAGTGTGCGAGAAGCTGAAAGTGCTGTTTTTTCTTCATTAGGTTTAAGTCCTGTTCCTGAAAACTACTTAGGGCTTAATTTGGATGAATTATCTGTTGCAATTGAAACAAATATTCACCAGTGGTATTCAGCAGACTCCGCATTGAATACACCTCAACAGGTAGTTTTACTTGATCAAGCTGCACGTTATCAAGTCGATAATATGCATCAATAAGGTTAAGGTTAGATTGGCGGCATAATCGCCTATTGTTTGAGGTGTATATGAATATAAAAACTAATGTATTCCATATAGTATCTATTGTACTGCTGTGTTTTTCCGGAGTAGTGCAAGCACAGGAGCAACAAATACGAGGTCAGGTCATTAGCAGATATAACACGGTTATATCTGCAGGTATAAACGGAACAATCGCAAAATTAGCTGCAGAAGAAGGGGAAATGCTAGCTAAGGACGCATGGATTGCTGAGTTTCAATGCAGCCGTATTAACGCGGCTTACGAGTATGCTCAAGCGCATTCTATTGGGCAAAAAGCACGTGTGGAGTCAACTGAAAAACTATATCAACTTGATTCAGTTGGTGAGTTAGAATTAGAAGTGACGCGATCTGAATATGAGAAAGCAAAAGCCGAACTACGCGCAGCTGAAATAAATCGAAAAGATTGTCGTTTAAAAGCACCTTTTGATCTGGTCATTGCAGAGCTTTTTGTGAATGAATACCAGACTGTCAGTATAGGTGAGCCTTTGGTGCGAGTTTATTCTCCTGTATCAATGGATGTACACTGGATGGTGCCTTCGCAATGGGTTAGTCGAGTAAAAGAAGGTGAAACATCATTTTCAATGCATATTGATGATATTGATACTGTTGTTACTGGCTTTATTCGAAGAATTGGTGGAGAGGTTGATCCAGTCAATCGTAGTATAGAAATGACTGGTGAAATTAATATGCTAAACCAGAGGGTTCCTCTTAAACCTGGTATGAGTGGTTGGGTTACCATTGGGCAGCAACAAGAGGAGCAGGCTGATGAGTCTTAATAGACATCAACACTCATCCATTAGTGATCAGCTTGAACAGCAAGTTGCTGGTTTCGCAAGCATGGTAACATTAATGTTGCGCCTAGGAGAAACGAATACACTCAAAGAATGTGCAGTTGTATTGGCGAATGAGTTACAAGAGATAATTCCATATGACATGGCTTATTTTTGGATCGAAACAAAAACAGTCATTGGTCATAAAGTTGAAATTATTGCGTCAAATGATGTAAGTCAAGTTGAGTCGAATAGTTTATTAGGATACATGCTTCAACCTGGGTTAAAAGCGCTTAAACGACAAGTGATGGAACAAGCCAACCCGCTTGCTATTGAAGCGTATTCTGCAGATGAGTTTTTTAATGCTGAACTCGAATCAGAGCAAATTCATTCAGTTGGCTTTATTAAAAGTGAATTATTATCAATTCCCTGCGCTTTAGATTTAAATAAAAAACGTGTGGTTGCAGGTGCATTTTTTATGAGGAGTGAGTCTTGGACGTTGCAAGAAAAAGCGATTATAAATGAATTGCAGCCGTATCTCTTGGGTGTTATTGATCGTCATCTGCATACAAAACGAAAAAAAGAATTTCCTTTTTTTAAAACAGCTTTGGCTTCAGTAGTGAGTGCTGCTTTACTCTTTATTCCCGTACCCTTATCTGTGCTTGCACCTGCTGAAATAATTCCTTCTGATTCACAAGTTATGCGTTCAGCTTTGACTGGGGTTATTACTGAAATACACATTAAGGATAATCAGCATGTAAAAGCAGGTGATGTGCTTGTTACATTTGATGATAGTGAACTACAAACACGTTACCAAGTGGCACTTCAGTCTCTACGTATAGCACAAGAAAATTGGCGCCAAGCTCAACAAGCAGCTTTTCAAGATAGAGATGCTAAAGCACAACTCCCGTTACTACAGCTTAATGTTAAAAAACAGAATCTCCAAGTTGAATATTTACAACAGCAACTTGCTAAGACCACATTAGTTGCACCTAGAGATGGTGTTGCTCTGATAGAAAATAGTCAACAACTTCTTGGTAAACATGTGAGTATTGGTGAGTCTCTCTTTCAAATTGCCGTCTCATCTGGCGTTGATATAAAAGGTTATTTATCTGTTCAAGATAATGTTGATTTTTCAGTCGGAAATAGGGTGTATTTCTACCCAGCTGCGACTCCAGAGCAAGCTCTTCAAGGCCATTTAACTCAAGTACATTACTATGCTGAAATGCATGATGGACAATATGTATTCCCAATTAAAGCTTCATTTGCAGATGATACGCATTTGCCTGCTATTGGACAAAGAGGCATGGTGAAAGTCTTAGGGGAAAAAGTGAGTTTGGGGTATTACCTCTTTAGAAAACCTATTTCATCACTCCGACAGCGACTTGGTGTATAAACACATACAGGGAATGCCCATGCAAATACGAAAGGATATCGTGTTCTATCAAGGTGCTGAAGATGATTTTTGGACCTTGCATGACCTTAAAAGAAATGTTTTCTATCAAGTGACACAGCCTGTGAGTCTACTCCTGAAAAAAATGCAATCGACTGCAATTGATCAGAAGGATATTCCTGAAGATTTATTGGATTTCTTAAAAGAAAATGAAATTTTAAGCCTTCGTTCTGGTAATAGAGATAGTTTATATAGTCGTTGTAAGTCAAAAAAGAAGTCTTTTTTGACTTGGGTGTCGAGTTCTGGTTATCTTTTTTTTAAAAAATCAATAGCTGTTAATCCTCAGTTCTTTAGGGTTTTTCAGCCTTTTGTTGGTCTTTTTTCAAAAACACCTTTTCTTTTTTTTATAGTTCTTCTTACCTGTGGTCTTCTTTACTTGACCGCTAGAGATGTACAGTCTTTTTTTAGCGTTATCTCAAGTGTGATGACACCAATTGGGTTAAGCTATTTCTTTGTTTTACTCGTGTGCGGTAAGTTTCTTCATGAATTGGCTCATGCTGTTGTTGCTTCATACTATGGTGTTCCTGTCACACAGGTTGGTGTTGCATTAATGGTATTTATTCCAATCTTGTACACCGATACTACAGTCGCTTGGCGACAGTCATCGAGAGCAAAAAGAATTAAAATTGCATTAGCTGGTGTTACTGCTGAATTCTTGTTTGCAATTGTATGTTTGTTGGCTTGGCATTTGACATACGATCAAGTCCTTAAAAATGCCTTGTTTTTAATGGCGACGAGTACTTGGGTTTTAAGTGTTTTAATCAATGCAAACCCACTTATGAAGTTTGACGGCTATTATGTTCTATCTGATGCACTTAAAATTGATAATTTGCAGTCAAGGTCTTATGCGCTTGGTCGATGGAAGTTACGAGAATTAATATTTAATCTTCAGGATATCCCGCCAGAGCCGCCAAGATTATCACTCTATGCGTACTGTTATGCTGCATGGCTTTATCGAATCGTGCTGGTGTTTAGTATTGCATTTATGCTTTATGTTTTTATGTTTAAATTATTAGCAGTTGCTTTAGTGTGCCTTTATATTTTTCAGTCTGTAATTCGTCCAATCTATAATGAGGTGAGATATGCTATGAATCATTCTTCGTTACACGATAATTTAAGTCGTAAATTAGGAATCTTAGCATTTATAGCATTTTTTACAGGACTTCTTTTTATACCTTGGGGGGGCACTGTGGTGGTGCCAGCTACACACAATGCCAAAGAAAGTGTATCTTTGTACGCCCGTGTGAGTGGACAGATTGCCTACTATCCTCAACAGCAACAATCTTTTTCAGAAAATGATGTATTGCTTGCCATTAATGCTGACGAACGTTTGCAAGAGTTAGCTATGGTTCATCATGAAATTGAAGAGTTGCAATTGCAATATCAGCTCCAAGGTGTACTTCATATTGATGGTCAAAGCATTGAAGCTAAACTTGTTGATGCACTTGCAAAAAAAGAAGCGATTGAAACTGAATTGCAACAGAGCCAACTTATAGCGCCTAGTGGCGGTGAGATACACGGTTTGCGAGATGATTTTGGCATTGGCGACTGGATTCAAAAAGGGCAAAAAATAGGGCAGGTCACTTTTGGTGATGAATCTGAAATTCAAGCCTATATTAATGAAACAGATTTACAGCGAATTGATTTAGAATCTGATGTTGTATTTCTTACTATGCAGGATAAACAGCTGACAGGTCAGGTTGATCAGGTTGATACCTCAAGCATTAATTATATTGAAGAGCCTTACGTAGCTTCTACCTATGGGGGTGAACTTTTAACTTTACAGGATGAGCGTATGCCTGATCGATTACGTCCTCTTGAAAATACGTACAGGGTAACAGTAAAGATAATGCAGTCTTATCCGAGTAGGGTTGATGTAGGTCAAGCATTATTTCAGACTGTGCCTGAATCAGTTATCCAACGTTTATATCGTGGTCTTATTCGTCTTTGGCGGCAGGAGTCAAGCTTTTAGCGGGTTTAGCATTACTTTAATTTTTAAAAAGCTTGTGCTGAAAAAATTGATAAACAAAAGGAATTGTTCATGTTTTATAAAAATGAAAAAGTTTTACTACTTTCGTTAGTTGGTGTACTTTTTACATCGTCTGTAAATGCGTATGACCGAGTTGGTGTTCCCTATCTTCATACGGGATTTCAGTATGTCAATATTGACGATCAATCTGCTCGTTATCAATCGATACTTGATAATGAAGGTGTAACTGCAACAATCCTTGATTTTGATGAAGATCGCTATGGGTGGTCGTTTGGTGGTGGTATTCAGTTTCATCGGTTCGTAGGATTAGATGTTGGGTATATGGACTTAAGCGATGGTGAGTTGAGAATTGGTGCGGATAATACAAACTTTCCTTTAGCGGAAGCTGCCCTGGATCCAGTTCTACCTATGTATGATAAGGGGTACTTTACTGCTTTAACTGGTTATATCCCCGTAACCGATGTTTTTAGTTTATACGCTTCAGTTGGCTATATGCGCTGGATTGGAGAAGATGACCGCTCAGATGACGAAAGTATTCTTTACAGAATCGGAGGTAAGCATTCTTTTACGTCAGCAGTTGATATTGATATATACCTATCAGAAACAGATATTGATGATCGTTCTGCTTTGAGTATTCAAACGGGAATACGCTATTACTTTTGGTCGAAACAAGATTCAAACTCCTTTGTGCCAATATCTCAGCCCCCACAAAGACCGCAAGTGAAGCCTTTAGCACCTCAAATTGACGCTAACTCTGTAGAAGAGGTGAAGCAAGATGAGTGCTCGTCTCAAGATGTTATTGATTGTGCTGAAGTTGTTGAGACGCAGACACTTCATGTTCAGTTTGAAAGTAACTCAGCAATTTTAAATCAATCAAGTATGCCAGATATATCATCGCTGGTAGCACGACTTGAGTCTGATCCAGACTTATTGCTTCATATTGAAGGGCACACCGATAGTGATGGTGCTGCTGAGTATAATTTGAAGCTCTCGCAAGCCCGTGCAGAAAGTGTAGCCTTATTTTTATCAGAGTATCACCAGCTTGATGAAGATAGAATGTGGGCCCAAGGTTATGGTGAAACGAAGCCAGTTGCATCAAATGATAGCGCGGAAGGCAAAAAACAAAATAGACGTGTTGTTATTAATCTAGTAAATCGCCGCTCATTACAATAAAGAGCGGCTTCTTAGGTTTATTTCTCAATAACAGCAACTGTTAATCGGGATGTGCAGACAAGTTTGTCTGATGCTGTATCGTGTATTTGAATATTCCAGACTTGTGTGCGTCGTCCCACATGGAGTGGGGTGCATGTCCCTTTAACTTCTCCGCCACTCTTCACGCCTCGAATATGATTGGCATTAATTTCTAGGCCAACAGCGCTGTATTGTGTAGGGTCAATTGTCATCCATGCACATACACTGCCCAGTGATTCCGCGAGTACACAGGACGCACCACCATGTAAAATACCAAATGGCTGAGTTGTTTTCTCATCAACTGGCATTGTTGCGCTGAGGCTATTATGGGTTAGCTCTGTGTATTTAATGCCGACATGAGTGGTCATATTTTTAAGGCGATCGCCATTGAGTTCTTCAAGTGAGTAGTCTCTAAACCAAATTGAATCCATTCTGTGCTCCTTTGTGCAAAAAATTTAGCAGCGTCTTAAAATAATTTTTAAGTCGGTATCCATTATTTCAATGTGATGGAAGTACCATTCGTTTTGAAGAGGTAAATCTTTTAATTCGGGTAAATCAAATAAGCCACGAGCCGTTGGCCCTAAGAATTTTGGTGCCAAATACAGTACAATCTCATTGACAGCATCAGCTTTTAAAAAACTACTTGTCAAAGCTGCGCCTGCTTCCACCATGAGTGTATTTAATTGAAGTGGGTTAAGTTGGTGTAGAAGTGTTTGAATGTCTTTTGTGTTCAGGTCTAATGTGTCGAGAAGACCAATGGCGTTTTGAGTTTCAGTCAATGGTTTTTTTGAAATCATCAAGGTGCGTTGCAGTGGTGACTTTTTACTTTTGATTTGCTCTGTCACAATATCTAATGATTCTGCATTTGTGTCTAGAATAATGCGTAACGGTTGGCGCTGTGGTGCAAAGCCTAGGTTACTTTCTCGTGCATCAAGCTGAGCATTATCCAAGAGCATTGTTTTTTTACCTGTGAGAATAGCGCTGGCTGCCAATCGTAATTTATGAACATCATTTCGTGCAGCTTGGCAGGTAATCCATTTACTTTTGCCATTGGCAAGAGCTGTGCGTGCATCAAGGCTTGCGCCCATTTTAATTTGAACCCAAGGGCGCTGATGCTCCATTCGGTAAAAAAAGGCATGATTAAGCTCTAAAGCTTGCTCTTCAAGGATACCTTTAATAATTTCATACTTTGCGCTGAGCCTTGCAATACCTTTGCCCCCTACAAGAGGGTTTGGGTCTTGGCAGGCAACGATGACACGTTTGAAATTATGTCGTTCAATTGCTTCACAGCATGGCGGTGTACGGCCTGTATGACTGCAAGGCTCTAAAGTCACATAAATATCTGCACCATCAAGCGTGTCTGTATTGGTCAGTGCATCTGCAATAGCATTGACTTCTGCATGGCCTTCACCTGCTTTAATGTGATAGCCACGGCCTAATATTTCATTATCACGCACAATGACACAGCCAACCATAGGATTTGGGTCGCAGGTGTATCGACCTTGTTCAGCAAGCTCAAGAGCCAGCGCCATATAGTGTTCATGATTATAATTCTGAGTCATTCATGTATCCTTGATAGGGCAAGATCATTTAAGTTTAACCTTATCATAAACTCAGTTTCTTTAAACTTCTATTCTTTGAAGCCTAAACTTTTGGGCAAAAAAAAGCCCCAGCTTTAGAGGCCAGGGCTTTTCATAAAACAGTGATTACTGTTCGCGCTTGATTGCACGGTGAGCAATATCTGTTCTGTAGTACACATTTTCCCATGTAATATCTTTTACAAGAGAATATGCTTTTGCTTGAGCAGCAGTAACTGTATCAGCTAATGCTGTTACGCAAAGAACTCGACCACCATTCGTTAAAATCTGGCCATCTTTAAGTTCAGTACCAGCTTGGAATACTTTAAGAGTATCAGTGCCTTCTGCAGGAATTCCTGAAATCACTTTGCCTTTTTCGTATGCATCTGGGTAACCGCCAGCAGCCATAACAACACCAACAGCAGCTTGATTGCAGAACTTGAGTTCAACTTCATCAAGTTTTTGCTCTGTTGCAGCAAGACATGCAGCAACAAGGTCAGACTCTAAACGCATCATAATTGGTTGTGTTTCTGGGTCACCAAAACGGCAGTTAAATTCAAGAACCTTAGGAACCCCATTCGCATCAACCATAACACCTGCATAAAGGAAGCCAGTGTATGGGAAGCCTTCTTTTTCCATACCATCAAGAGTAGGCTGCATAACTTCTTTTAGAATACGAGCTTCAAGTTCTGGTGTTACAACTGGAGCAGGTGAGTATGCACCCATACCGCCAGTGTTAGGACCTTTATCGCCATCAAGTGCAGCTTTATGGTCTTGCGAGCTTGCAAAAGCACGGATTGTTTTGCCGTCTAGCATTGCAATGTAGCTTGCTTCTTCGCCTTCAAGGAACTCTTCGATAACAACACGGCTACCAGCATTACCAAATTGGTTACCTTCAAGCATGTTTTGAATTGTAGCAACTGCTTCTTCACGGTCTTGAGCAATAATAACGCCTTTACCTGCAGCAAGGCCGTCAGCCTTGATCACGATTGGGTAAGACTGGGAATCAAGAAACGCAATGGCTTCTTGCGTATCAGTGAAAACGCCATAGGCAGCAGTAGGGATGTTGTACTTTTTGAAGAAGTCTTTTGAGAATGCTTTAGAGCCTTCAAGCTGTGCTGCACCTTTGCTTGGTCCAAAGATTTTAAGACCAGCTTCTTGGAATGCATCAACTACACCAATCACAAGCGGTGCTTCTGGGCCAACAATTGTTAAGCCAACATTATTTTCTTTTGCGAAAGTAATAAGAGCAGGGATGTCAGTCGCAGAAATATCAACGTTTTTGATGTTTGCTTCTTGAGCTGTACCACCATTGCCTGGTGCTACGAATACTGTTTCAGCTAGTGGAGATTGTGCAGCTTTCCATGCAAGTGCATGTTCACGACCGCCATTACCAAGAATAAGAATATTCATTTCAAAGCTCCTTGCTTTGCAAAGTCAGAAAGAAAGTGTGTCTAAGTGTACTTTAAGTAGGCGGTACTTACCTAGAGAAAAAGAGCGAGCGATGCAAAGTCGAGGCGAAAATGTTCGAGAAAGCGCAGTGTACTTAATCCTGCGTGCCATTGGCACTCATGTTAGCTACATGAGCATTTTGAGGCCATTTTCAACAAAGACTTTGCAAGCCCAGCCTTTTTAATGCCTAAAGTGGCGATTGCCAGTAAAGACCATCGCAACACCAGCTTCATTTGCAGCTGCGATAACTTCTTCATCACGAACGCTACCACCTGGTTGAACGATTGCAGTTGCACCAGCAGCAACAACAGCATCAACACCATCTCTGAATGGGAAGAATGCATCAGACGCTACAACTGTATTTTCAAGGGAAAGACCTTCAATACCAGCTTTTTGTTGTGCAATTTGAGCAGCAAATACACGGCTCATTTGGCCAGCGCCAATACCTGTGCTTGAACCATCTTTTGCAAATACGATAGCGTTAGACTTCACGTATTTAACAAGTGTCCATGCAAACTTAAGGTCTTCAAGTTCTTTTTCAGTTGGTTGACGCTCAGTCACAACTTCGAATTTCACTTCTTCGGCTAGAAGGCTTGGTACGTCGTCTTCTTGAACAAGGAAGCCACCGCTCACACTCTTTATTGTCATAGCAGTTGCTGCAGATGCTTCAAGCTCACCTGTGATAAGAACACGAAGGTTAGGCTTTTTAGTTAATACTTGTACTGCATCATCAGAGATCGCTGGCGCAAGGATAACTTCAACGAACTGACGGTCAAGAATTGTTTGAGTGGTTTCAAGATCAAGTGGCTTGTTGAAAGCAATAATGCCACCGAATGCCGCTGTTGGATCAGTTGCATAGGCTTTTTCATAAGCTTCAAGAAGGCTAGAGCCTGTTGCAGCACCACATGGGTTAGCATGCTTCACGATAACGCAACCAGTACCAGCAAGTTCACGAACACATGCTAGAGCTGCATCAGCATCAGCGATGTTGTTGTAAGACATTGGCTTACCTTGAACAAGCTCTGCACCAGCGATAGTGCCTTTAGGTGCTTGGCTATCTTTGTAGAAAGCTGCTTTTTGATGGCTGTTTTCACCGTAACGTAGGTCTTGGATCTTGTCGGCAAGTAGGTTTAGCGTTTCTGGAAGGGTTTCTTTTTCAGCTTCAACTTCATTTAGAAGATAAGCTTGGATGCGAGCATCATACTCAGCTGTATGAGCAAATGCTTTTTGAGCAAGACGCTGTTTTGTTGCAAATTCAACTTCGCCTGCATCGTTCATTGTATCGATAACATTGTCGTAGTCAGTTGGGTCAACAACAACAGAAACCCACTTGTGGTTTTTAGCTGCAGCACGAATCATTGCTGGACCACCAATGTCGATGTTCTCAATTGCCATTTCGTACGTTGCATCTGGCTTTTCGATTGTTGCTTTGAATGGGTACAGGTTTACACATACAAGGTCGATGCACTCGATTTCATGCTTTGCCATCACTTCTTGGTCTACATCACGACGACCTAGGATACCACCATGAACTTTAGGGTGAAGTGTTTTAACACGACCGCCCATGATTTGCTCGAAGCCTGTGTATTGACCAACTTCTGTTGCTTCAACACCAGCTTCTTGTAGGCACTTGAAAGTACCGCCAGAGCTAAGAATTTTGTAGTTTTTAGCAATAAGTTTTTGAGCAAATTCAATGATGTTTGATTTGTCTGAGACACTGAGGAGTGCAAATGGCATGTCAGGTTTCCTTTGTATGTGAGACTTATCGCACGGGTCGGGGCAAGGCCACACACAACCCGATAGCCGCGGGTAAGATGTAATAAAGGTGGCACTATACGTCTTGAAGGGCAAAAAGGCAAGAGACGTACACTTTTTGTTCACTTTGTTGACATGATTGATTGTGTATCATTCGCCATCGCTTCTATTCTTAAGTGATGGAAGCACTTGTTTCAGTCACTGAGTGGTCCTGCAATTCATAAGAGGTATGCCCATTGGATATTTCACTTATAACACTTTTAGACCTTGTTGGTACCTTTGCCTTTGCGATTAGTGGGGCTTTAGCTGCAAGTTATAAGAGGCTTGATATCTTTGGTGTTCTTGTTGTTGCATTTGTTACGGCACTTGGTGGCGGCACGCTGAGAGATCTCTTGATGGGGCAGCAACCTGTTGGCTGGATGCTTAATACTGAGTACCTCCTTATTGTATTATTCGGGGCAGTCTTTGCTTACTTGTTTCGTCGTACTTTAGAAAGTCTTCGTCGTACACTGTTTGTATTTGATGCTATGGGCTTAGCAGTCTTTACGATATTGGGCATGGAAAAAGCCTTAGGGCTTGGCTTATCACCAGTTATTGCCATTATGATGGGGATATTATCGGCTGTTTTTGGTGGCGTTATACGGGATATTCTCTGTAACGAGATTCCATTAATATTCCGTCAAGAAATTTATGCTACCGCCTGTTTGGCTGGAGGCATTCTCTATTGGGGCCTCGAAAAATATCTACCAAGTTTATATCTTGTACCGATTACAATTCTCTTTATTTTGATCTTGCGTGTCGTGGCTGTACGCTATCATCTTCATTTACCTACATTTAAAGGTGAACAGGAAAGCATCTAAATCACTTTTTTTGTAACTGTGTCATTGAGTCATAAAGTTCATTACTTAGTTTAGTTTTGCATTATATAAGGAAAACAAAACAATAAGGTGGACGTATGATTTCAACACAAAATATTGGTAAAGCAGAGTTTATTATTCATTCTACTCATACAACTTCACCTCAGATCAAAGATGCATTGTCAGACTTACCACGAATAGCCAAGCTTGTTGAGAAAGATACAGGCTGGAAACTCAGTGGACGGCTTCATATTTGTACCCCAGATGTCGATGCGCTTATGAATAAAATCGACAGTGAAAGGGCTGCTACATTTAATATTCACTTTAAAACAGAAGACTTTGCTAAGATCCGTGAAATTTTTGATAAAGAAGATCTTGATGCTGTTCGTGCGCAGATGAATTTGGTTGAAGCTGTGTATATGCCTCATTTAAAAGAGCTCTGTTTGGCTGACCATGGTGTTAATGCAATAGGGACAAGTGATGATGTTAAATCTTCTTTGTATCACGAATTAGTGCATTATTTACAAGATACGCATCACCCTGAATTTATGGCGGCAATTGATCAAGCTAAAGTTATTTCTATGAGACTCAATTTAGAAAATGATAAAAAGAATGCAAAGCTTATTAAAATAATGGAAAACCGAGTTTTATCATTACAATCAATGGCAGAGGGACAACCTACACGCTTGCAGCAAATCCATGACAAGGATTATTTCCCTAATAAAGGCAATAAAGATGGCAATTATAAGGCTCTTAAAATAGTGACAACACTTCTGCCATTTGGTTTGCTGAAAAAAGTGAATCAGTATATTAAAGGTGTTGATTTTTTTAAAGTGCATCCAGTTTCTGCGCCTGCTGTGGATCAATTTTTTAACCCACGGTTTGCTGAGACTGCTATAAAATAAGGCTAGTATTTTGGCTTGTAGTATTCAGAATATATTAAGATAACGCATGCTATTTCTATTTTGGGCTAAAAATTGTTCGCATGATGTTCATATTGCAATTTGTACTATGCGTTCCAGTAATCCAAAAACTGACTTAAAAGAGAGAAAAAATTCATGACAAAAATGAAGTTTGGTACTAAAAAAGTTCTTGTTTCTGCTGCTGCACTTGCTCTATTTCAATTGACTGGTTGTGCATCAGGCCCATCATTTGGTGATATGATGTCGTCAAAAGCATCTTCTATAGAAGGGTATAGCGAAGAATGGAAAAAAGGTGCTGAACTTATTGAAGATGGTGAAGATCTCCTTAAAGATGGTGAAAAAGCAATTGCTAAAGGCCAAAAAGAAATTAATCAAGGCAGTGAGCTTGTCCGTGAAGGTACAGCTCAGGTTGAAGCAAGCCGTCAAGCTTATAGACAGTTAAGCACGAAAGCTGGCCAATCTCGTGATGCAGCTGCTATTTCTAAAGAAGCAGAAAAGCTGAAAGAAGTAGCATCAAACTGGAAGGATGGCGACGCTGATGTTGTTAAAGGCAATAAATTGATTGACAAAGGCAATGAGCGTATCAATAAAGGTCAAAAGAAAATCCAAGAAGGTAACGATAAAATTGTTGAAGGTCGTGCGCTTAAACTTGAAAGCGAAAAGAAATACCAAGACTCATATGGTCAGTCTTAAGACCTCTTGCTTTTCTAGACAATTTATTATTCAGGGATGATGTATGAAAAAATGGTTTGCTTGTCTTGCGATACTCGTTGCAGGGTGTAGCATCAATGTGCCAGAGCAGGTAAAACCTGTTGCCGGCTTTGAAATTTCACCGTACCTTGGCACTTGGTATGAAATAGCACGTCTTGACCATTCTTTTGAGGAAGGTCTCGATCATGTCACTGCAGAATACTCACTGAAACCTGATGGCGGCATTAAAGTGATCAATAGAGGCTTTAATGCAGAAGAGGGAGAATGGGATGAAGCGGAAGGTAAGGCATACTTTGTTGAATCTTCAGATGTTGCTCATTTAAAAGTGTCTTTTTTTGGCCCATTCTATGCGTCGTATATCGTTTTCTATTTAGATGACAATTATGAAACGGCATTAATTTCGGGTCCTGATCACTCTTACTTTTGGATCTTATCTCGTCATAAATCTTTAAGCCAAGATGAGCTCGATACCCTTGTGCTTAAAGCAAAAGCTGCTGGTTTTGATACAGAAAAACTTATTTATGTAGACCAGAGTTAGGCAGTTATTTCACTTCTTTAAAAAGCCCTTTTAGTCAAAAGGGCTTTTTTGTTTTCTCAAACTATTCTCGCCAGAGTTGATTACTATATACCCATAGCGTTTGAATTTTAGGCGTCTCTCTCACCACATGAAGCTGCTTAGCGTTGTTGCGACCCCTTACATAGAATTGCTATGCAGCGTTGTCGCGCCTTGCTAAGCAACTTCATGAGGCGCTTTTTACTCCTAAAATTCAATCGCTATGGGTATAGTGAGCGCACTTAAAGTCGCTAGATGTTTTCTAATTATGATGCTTTTGTGATATCTATGATAAGGTTCTGTTTTACTATTAAATTCTAGAGACTTTATTTTTTATGCTAGTTTTGGAGTCGTTTTGTGAAAAATATCCCTTATATTAAAAGTTTATGTATTTTGCTATTAACGCTTTCAAGCTTCGCCTCTGCTCGGTCGCTCTTGAATAACAGCCCTGAAGCTAATCTTGCAAATAACTCAAGTAATCATGTAGAAACCATTGTTTTTGGTGCAGGTTGTTTTTGGGGTGTTGAAAAGCGTACAGCAGCACTCGATGGGGTTATGGATGTTGTGTCTGGCTATGCTAATGGTCATGGTGTAAAACCAGAATATAAAGAAATTATAAAATCAGAAAATAAAATGAATCCTGATAATTTTGCAGAAGTTGTCAAAGTGAAATACAACGCTAATAAGCTCAATTTAGAAATGCTTTTGCAACACTATTTTGAAAGCCATGATCCGACTCAGCTCAATCGTCAAGGCAATGATATTGGAACCCAGTATCGGTCAGTTATTTTGACAACAACAAGTGAGCAAGCAACAGTTGCGAAGAAGGTGTTAGATGAATATCAAGTCAAATTAACTGAAGCTGGGTATGGTGATATTAAAACTCTCATAGAGCCACTTGAGAACTTTTATGTCGCAGAAGAGTATCATCAAGATTACTTAAAGAAAAATCCAAATGGCTACTGTCCAGATCATTCAACAGGCGTGACTTTTAAAGAGAAAAAGAAAACAGAAGTTGATAATACTGCGCTTTTGAAAGGGAAGCATGTTGTTGTGATTGAATCAGAGCAATATTGCCCCTATTGTGAAAAGTTTAAAGAAAATGTGCTCAATGATTATAAGGGTACAATTCCGGTCGTAAGTCGCCTTGCATCACAATTAGATAAACTCGAAATTAAAACACCAACGTGGGCGACACCTACAATTCTGTTTGTTGAAGATGGAAAAGAAGTTTTTGGTCAACAAGGGTACATGACACCAGAAGCGTTTTACAAAGCCTTAGGCAGCTTTAAACTTGGTGATACTGAAGCTTATAATGTGGCCTTTCAAAAAGGGACGGATGGCCGTTTTTGCAAACAATATGAAATTTTTAAAAACACTCCAGATGGTGTATTTATTGACAAATTAAGTGGTCAGCCATTATTTGACACACGAGATCGATTTGACTCTGGTACCGGTTGGCTCTCATTTACAAAACCTATTGATGGTGCTGTAACGGAGCATGAAGATAAAAGCTACGGTATGGATAGAGTTGAGATTAAGTCTGCAAGCTCAGGTATCCATTTAGGGCATGTGTTTCCTGATGGTCCAGATGGTATGCCAAGATATTGTATAAATGCAACGGTGCTTGAGTTCGTTCCGCGCTCAGCGGCGCAATAAAAAACCGCAATGCAGAGCTCGTGATCAAGGCATTGCATTGCGACTTCAAGTTCTTTTAAAGTTGATCAAAAGGATTTTTTGAAGTGTTTTTCTCTATGCTTTTTTCTGTTGTTGTAGGCGCTGTTTGTTGGCCCTCGTATGCAGGAAGGAGCTCATCTTGGGATGATCTATCAACCTTGTCTGCAGAATAGTCCTCGGAGTCCTCTCTCTTAAGAAGAGGTTTCTTTTCTGGTGCTTGAGATGAGGTGGCTACATCTGACATTGAATTGTCGTAAGCTGGTAAGGCTTCCGGCATCTTGCCTTTGCCTATTTGGGTTGTGTTAAAGAAGCCATAAACGCCAGATCGAACCGTATCTTTTACCATGCGATGAAAAGGGACTTTAATACCAATATTTTGGTTGTTAAACGAGTCGCCCTTGCTCACTATTCCATCTGGGCATATAGTGCTTTTATGTATGTATCCACCATTCATCAGCCCATAGATATCAGCATCTGTTGCTAGGCCATCGTTCATTTCACCATAAGCCCTTAAATAAGTATTTTTTATAATGCCACCACGCATAGTGCCACGGACTTTTGCATCATCAATATTTGAGCCTGCAAACACCTGAGCTTTCGGATAAATGGTTGAATCGACTATTTCGAGAGTTTTGCGGCTATCTTCTAAGTGAAAAATGCTGCCTGAATGAATAGTTACATTTCGAATATGACCTGCACAGTCACCAAAAACAATAGCTCTAGGATTGTTTGCGAGTATTTGTGCTTTTACACCACCAAGATAGCCTAGGTTTTGAAAGGAGGACTCTTGGCGATTAAATGTGCTTGTTTTTTGTCCTGTGCAGAGCTAAAAAGCTTGATTCGAGTGAAAAGCAGCCAGTTTTACCGGTTGAGGAAGTGCTACCGCCGCCCACAACAGCACCACCGCCACCACCAGTTGAGCCATTGTCGTCATCGTCATCATCGTCGTCGTTGACTGCTGCATCGTCAACAACAGCAGTTTCAACACTTGAAGCTGCTGTTGTTGTATGAAATGTGTTTGCTGCCGCTGCTTTTTTATCAAGGGCTACACGTGGTTCCATTGATTTAATGACATCATCATTAATCGTTGGCATATGCTCTGTAAGAGCAGAGCTTGGCATTGACTGAAAGCCGCTTAATGACCTTGATGAGCTTGCAACAGGTTGTACTGCTCCAAATACGCGAAGAGGGCTGGCTGATAAAGCGGTTAATATTGTGAGTGGCTTGAGGATGCCGATTCCTGTGCCCAACTGCATAATTCATTCCTGTTTTTTGTTATTGCAATAAAGGATGTCATAATAGATTGACTTTAATCTTGTTTCAATAGTGTTTTACATCAGTTAGCTCGATAAGTCGGCAGTCGATGCAAAATAAAAAAGGGCAGCCCCTCGTTACTTGCGAGAAGCTGCCCTTTATATACCAAATGATGTGGATGCTTAAACCATCATGCTATTAAAGCTGCGGCTCATTGCATTCATGACTTTATGTGTATTAGAGTCGCGTTCATCAACAGAATCATACTTTGGCAGTTCGGAAAGAAGTGCTTTTGCAAAATAGTCAAATGGTGAGTAAAGACCACGAGAATCTTTTGTGCGAAGCTCATACTTTTGCTCAACCTTTTGTAGCTGATCAAACAGTGCTGGCACTTTTAGAAGAGGGTTTGGGCGACCAAATGAAAAACCAAAAGAATATTTCAGGTCTTTTTCAATTGCTTCGATTTGTTTTTCAACAGCTTTAATTTCTTTAAGTGCTGCATCACGTTTAGGGCTCATACGACCATATTGGTTTTTAACAGTAGTTGTTAAAATTTGAATGTATTCAGAAAGGAAGTCATCAGTTGTGTCAACTTTGCCTTTAGGGCTTGCTGAGTCTGATTTGTCCATCCACTTTAAGCCACGGCCGCCAGAAGGTGTTAATGGGAAAAGCGTGACTGTTGCATTAAAGTTTTTCCATAGGCTTACCACGGAGCTTGCAAGTTTGCGGCTTGAATCATGATTATCTTCGCCATCACCAAGTGCCATAAATTTACGTTTAATAATCTTGCTGTTAGGCTCTGCTTCTGCTGCCGTGCAATAGGCACGAATAGATTTGCCCCTGGAGTGCCTGCCCCTGGTTTATGATCATCGAAAAATCTTTTTAAGTCGCGAGGTGTAGTGACACCATAGACTTCAAGGCGTTGTGGGTCTGTATTGTCTTCGCCTAAACGGTTATGGATACTCACCATTTCAATTGGCAGTGCTCGTGCAGGGTCTCGTGCAGCAATGATGAAATCAAGCAAATGACCCATAAGCATTTGACCTTCGCCCATACGGTCTGGGTTTTGTGGTTCCATATCTAAACCTGGGAAGTACACAATTGAGCCGCTACCACCCATAGAACCAGAATCATCAACAAATACAGTCAGCTTATCCCAGCTGTTAATAATGTCGAAAAGATCTTCATAGACTTTTGCTACAGGACTTGGCGCGCTTGCTTCGTTTGCTTTAGAAAGCATTTGAGGGCCACCAAATTTTTCGCCAAGTGTGAAAAGTGCACGAGGAATACGAGCTTCAGGAAATAATGATTCGT
The DNA here is from genome assembly GCA_002450655.1 of Gammaproteobacteria bacterium UBA6940. Lineage (GTDB taxonomy): Bacteria > Pseudomonadota > Gammaproteobacteria > Pseudomonadales > UBA6940 > UBA6940. The sequence goes on from DJZY01000067.1 coordinate 22,854, forward strand.
ATGTTGGTGTTGGTGGAAGTGGTGCAGCAGCTTGTTGCTGGTATTGATTACCTTTTTCTTTCTCCTTTGCAGGGGAGAATTGGGTTGCTTGGCTATCACTCATAAACTCATGAGGTTGATAAGATGAACCGCCTGTTTTTGGAAAATTTGCTGAAAAACCCATAGGAGATATCCTTTAAATATCGTTAGTTGTAATTTGATATTGACTGGTATGGATTCTAAAGAGGCTTTAAAACTCTGTCGATATTTTGTAACGCAAATGTTTCTTTTGGTTAAAATAACTTCAAGTTTTGGGTGTTATTAAGAAATAAATAGCTGGATAGGTATGCAAAAGAAATAAAAAAGGCACTTTATTTTAAAGTGCCTTTTCCAATATGCTTAAACTGTAAATCACTTTAATTTTGACGGTTAGGGCCTTCAATATTTCGAGTGAAGAAGTGAGTATCAAGCTCAGGGTTACGAATATAAAGTTTTGCTGGGCGTTTACTTGTTTGTTTTGTCATATCGGTTTCAATCAGAATATCCGTATTCAGAATACGTCTTCTAAATGATTTTTGATCTATAGTTTCGCCAATTATGGTTTCATAGACTTTTTGCAGTTCACTAAGGGTGAACGTCTCTGGCATTAAGTGAACAGGTAGGGACGTATAGAGCACTTTGCTTCTCAAGCGATCAGCACAATCTTTTAATATTTCAGCATGGTCAAACGCGAGTGGCATGTTGATCGCTTCTTCAAGCTTAAACCACTGCGCTGCTTCGACGTGCTCATCTGTAGGTTTGAGTTCACTAAATGGAAGCAGGGAGAAATAGATTGTTGTAATCGACCAACAGCGTGGGTCACGGTTAGCACTTCCAATTGTTTTAAACTGTTCTAAGTACGGTGCGGAGATACCAGTTTTTTCAATAAGCTTACGTTGAGCTGTGGCTTCAAGGTCGTTATCTTTATGAGTATCAACAAACCCACCAACGATTGACCATTCTTTAGGGAATGGAACTTCACCACGTTTGACAAGAAGTACGTGTAGGTCGTTATCAATAACACTGAAGATAACATTATCAACAGCAGTGCTTGGTCTATCGATATGAGATTGAGAGTGCGGGGCAAGTGTCATAATTCTTTTTACATGTATTAAACAGTGAATCTATGATTCAAAGCTTTGAGATGATCGAGTTGCTCAATAGCCTGAACCCTATGCAAGAAACGTGGTCGTAGTATTAGGGACGTTGCCTAAGTGACTCTACGTTCTTTTTTTTGAGAGTTTGACCTGTTTAATCGCAAGTTGCAAGTAATTGAGTTCTATAAGTTTTCTTGTTGCAGCCATAGTGCGAGTTTTGTGCTGAAAAAGCTATAAAATTCAATGGGATGGGCGGGGCTCTAAGCCCTTTTTAGTCTTTATTTTTTTAGAGTTTCTACTCTAGAAATTTACAAAAGTATGATAGATGGCCAGGCTATAAAATAGGGCTCTTGGCCATCATTTTTGAGAATCTGTGGGAGGATTTGCTAAGGCTTAATAGGTGCGCCAAAATGAAACGGCAATAGGCTGTGGTGGGTAAATCCAAAAATCTGGAAAATCTTGGCCTTCCCACACATCATACTGCTCAAAGTACTTTGACTCTTCAAAGACCTGTTTGCACTGTGGGTTTGCATAAGCAATACGAAGTTCTCTTGGGTTTTCTTCTAGGGACTTCTCTAAAGAGGCCATGACTTCTCTTAGTGTTTCTTCTCCAAAGGAATTGTAGAAATAAATACATGTTACTTCCGAATAGTCAAACTCTTGCGCTAAGCCACAGTAGTGTTCTACTTGTGCTTTTTTCTGTTTAAGACGAGCTACATTGACTCGAGCTACATCTACAAGTTCTTTTGAGTACTCGATGCCAATCACTTTTGAGACGTTTCGTTGAGATGCAAGTATCAATGAGCGCCCTTTACCACTGCCAATGTCAGCATAAACGTCATTTGGTTTGAGCTCGAGGCGGTTGAGAATCTCTGCCATAAGGAGGTAAGGCATTGGCTCATAGCGGTTGCCATCGGGAATATCTTGATCGATAAGTCCATAAGTATCAGCTTTATAAAACCATTCCCAGAAGCGGTTATGAAGCATTTGCTCGTGCTTAAGTGCGCCAACTGTATACGATGTATTTGATAAGTAGCGAGATTGCAATAAGCAAAGAGACTCTTTAAGTGATCTTTTGCGAGCGATGGGTCTGTTCATGTATGCCTCGAGGGTATAAATTGAGATAAGCTGGATACCCAATGGGATGGGCATAAATTGGGATCCTACTCTTATCTCTAAAAAAAGAATATTGAAAGTTACATCAGTTGTACAAGAATGTTGTCATTATGAGCGCATAGGGTGCTGAGGTTGGGTTGCTCTTGGCTCTATGGGCCGCGCTACCTTTACCAGATGTATATCTTCTATTCTATTTTGAGGCACTCCCGAGTGAACCCCTGGGTGTAATGGCCGGTTTAAATTTCGGTCTAAGTCTATGTTCTCCGCACTGACGTTAAAAGGAATGCCAAGAATTGTTTTTTGGTACTGCACATTAATGCTTTGATCAAATAAATCCTTTCTAAGGATAACTCGGCGGCCTGTAAATGGGTTTAGTGTTCGAGCTGCGTATTTTTTATGCAGTGGTAGCGCATATTGTTCTCGATGCACATTTAAAAGCGGGTGGTTATAAAGGTTGCTCGGTCTTTGATGCTGTCGAGGTAATGTAGATTCCTGATTAAATGTATAGACTGATATCATTGGTCTATGATTTGAATTGACCCGTTGTTGAATATTTTTAACATTAAAACTTATTTTGTGTGACAGCCTTTGGCCGCTAACTGAATAGCTGTGCTTTATTTTTGATAGATTTTTGCTCCCAAGGGAGTAGCTATGCTTCATCTTTGAAGGGTTCAAATCGTTTATCTTTACTTTTAGATGTTGGAGTAACTCATTTCCGTGAAATTGGCCATGCATCATATCTAAATAGCATGTTTGTGTGGTTGGCGCTGTTGTATTACTCGGACTTGGCATAATATAACCCTTTATTATTAGTCGATTTTTAAAGTCAGAAATAGTATTTGTGGTTTGATGTCTATTCAATAGTAAAAGGTAGGTTCATTACAAATTGACACTATTGTGGTTGCTAAATAAGCAATGTATCGAATACTTGAACAGAAATGACCTTTTGTATGCGCTTTTGTTTCATGAAATGCAATAGACTCGTCTTAAATAAATCAACTGGATTGAGTGGTATTTTTATGAATAGGTCCTATGCAAGTGCAGCTCCAATAATTTGGTTTGTGCTTTTTATGAGTGTCTTTATATGGTCTGCGATTCAGCCTCATAATTACTTCACCTGGTTTTTAGAAGTAATACCTGCTGTTATTGGTTTTATTATCCTTGCATTGACGCGCCAAAAAAGCCCATTAACGACATTAGTGTATTGTCTGATTTTATTGCATATGTGTGTTCTCATGATTGGTGGTCATTACACATATGCTGAGGTGCCTTTATTTAACTGGCTTAAAGATGAATTTAATCTAGCGCGAAATAATTACGATAAAGTTGGGCACTTTATACAAGGGTTTGTACCAGCAATGATTGCACGGGAGATTGTGATACGTCAGCGTATTATTAATGGCAGTATTTGGCAAGCCTTTTTTATTACCTGCTTTTGTTTAGCATTGAGTGCTGTTTATGAGCTTATTGAGTGGGGCGTCGCTGTTGCTAGTGGCGAAGGGGCAGATTCATTCTTAGGAACTCAAGGTTATGTGTGGGACACGCAGTCTGATATGGCCTATTGTTTAGCTGGTGCCCTGATCGCATTACTGACGTTAAGTCAGTGGCATAACAAGCAGCTGCAATCTTTATAATAAACAGCTGCTTGTTATTTATTGTTTAGTAGACGAGTAAACGAGGCTCTGTCATTTCTAACATTGTATAGTAAGGGCCTTCTCTGCCGGTGCCTGAATCTTTCACGCCACCATAGGGCATGGCATCAACTCTAAAGCCAGGAATATCGTTCATAATAACGCCGCCCACTTCAAGTTGGTCGAATGCCAGTTTCATGTGCTCAATTGAACTTGTGTATACGCCAGCTTGGAGCCCATAACGAGAATTATTCACAAGCTCTATTGCATCTTTGAATGATTTAAATGGCTCAATAGAAACAACTGGGCCAAATATTTCTTCTTGTATAACCCTGTCATTAGGTTTCGTGCAAGTGAGTACTGTTGGTGGATAAATATGACGCTGGTCATCGCGAGATGCTGACTGTGCAATGATTTCTGCACCATTATCGCATGCTTCTGTCACCATTGCAGCAATTCGATCAAACGCTTTTTTATCGATCACAGGGCCGCAAAGCACATTTACATCATCAGGGTTACCTACGTGTAAATTCTCTAAAGCAGATCTTACTTCATCAATTAAGTCTTCATATTGGCTTTCATGCACATAAACTCGTTGTGTTGAGATGCAAATTTGGCCTGCATATAAAAATGCGCCAGGGATGAGTTTTTGAGCGATTGCTTTTATATCTGCATTTTCATCAATAATAAGAGCAGCATTGCCGCCAAGCTCTAAAGCAACTGGTTTTTTAGGCACGCTTTGCTTAATGTGCCAGCCAATTTTATCACTACCAGTGAATGAAATCATGGCCACTTCATCTGCCGATACAAGTTCCTGCGCAAGTGAGTTATCACAGTTGATGACTTGAAGTGTGCCTTTAGGTAAATCAAGTTTGGCAACAAGCGCCGCTAAATATAAAGCTGTTAATGGCGTAAATGGTGATGGTTTTAAAAGAACAGGGCAGCCAACAGCAATAGCTGGTGCGATTTTATGGAGTGCTAAATTTAAAGGAAAATTAAAAGGAGAAATAGCAGCAACTACACCTTTAGCAAAACGTTTTGTCATGGCTTGTCGACCAATGCCGTTATGATGATCAATATTGATCATTTCGCCTGTGAATCGAAGTGCTTCATGTGCTGCTGCTTCAATGGTTGCAACAGATCGGTCAACCTCAGCTTCAGCATAGCTACGAGGTTTACCTGCTTCTTGGATAATAATTTGCGCAATGGTTGCTTTATCATTTTGAATAAGAGATGCAAGCTTAAGGAGTGCGTTTGATCTATCACCAGCGCTTGTCTTTTTGAAAGATTGGAATGCTTGAGATGCTGATGAGAGCGCAAGCTTAAGTTGTTTTTCGTCTGCATACTGAAGCGTTGCAAGCGTTTCACTTGTGTATTTGTCAGTGACTGTTAGTGTGTTTGGTGCTTGACCATTTTGAAATGTGCCGTCAATAAAACAGCTTTTTAAATCTTGAATTGTATTCACGTTTGTCACCTATGAGAATAGGGTGGAGCAGCCGTGCTACTCCAAGTTTATTGATTATGCCTTTGCTGCGTGTGCTATTGCTTTATCCAGAATCTGAAGGCCTGACTCCATCATGTCTTCATCCATCACAAGCGGTGCAAGTAAGCGTATAACATTGCCCTGTGTGCCAGCCGTCAACACAAGTAGCTTTTGGCCTAAGCAATATTGCACAATTTCATTTGTGAGGGCTTTTGAGGCTTTTTTTGTTTCTTTATCAGACACTATTTCTAGAGCAAGCATTGAGCCTACACCGCGAACGTCGCCAATAATGTCGTATTTTTCTGCCATATCAAGTAAAGCATTACGTACGACAGTAGCTTGTTTTTGACCTTTTTCAAACAAATCTGTTGTCTCAAATAAATCAATGGTTGCAAGTGCTGCCGCACAAGAAACTGGATTGCCGCCATAGGTGCCACCAAGGCCGCCGGGCTGAGGTGAATCCATTACTTCAGCACGACCAGTGACTGCACTGATAGGCATGCCTGAACCTAAAGATTTTGCTGAAATAATCATGTCGTAATCAATTTTAAAGTGCTCTGCTGCATAGAAGTGGCCTGTACGGCCAAAACCAGTTTGAATTTCATCGCAAATTGTTAAAATGCCATAGGATTGTGTCACTTGGCGAAGCTCTGCATAAAATTCTGCATCAGCACTAATAAAGCCGCCTTCACCAAGCACTGGTTCGAAAATAATGGCAGCAATTTGGCTTGGGTCAAAACGATTAATGAATGCTTCTTTAATTGCATTTAATGCCATTTGATTGGCTTTCTTTTGATCACCGTCTGCTAAACGATAGGCAAACGGAAATGGCACACGATGAATTTCATTCGCAGGACTTCCAAAGCCTTTTTTGTAAGGCTCGACTTTTGATGTAAGAGACATACCTAAATATGTTCTACCATGAAAACTGTTGTCAAAGCATACAATGCCATTGCGACCAGTGGCATGCTTTGCAATTTTAATTGCATTTTCGACAGCTTCTGCACCTGAATTTAAAAGCAATGATTTTTTTGCAAAAGAGCCAGGCGTAATTGCATTTAATTTTTCTGCTAAAGCAATGTATGGCTCGTAAGTTGCCACGTGAATACAAGTATGGATTAATTTTGCAGCTTGCGCTTGAATGGCTTCTACAACTGATGGTGGACAATGCCCAGCATTTAATGTCCCTATACCGCCAGCGAAGTCTATCCAGCGTTCACCCTCAACGTCAGTAATCTGCCCCTTGCTTGCATGATCTGCTACACATTGAGTAATCTGTCCAACACCACGTGGTAGTGCATTTTGACGTCTTTCGATTATTGACATTGTTTAAATCTCCATAATAAATAATTTACAATTCCCCTTGGTTTTTTTAGAAAGTACACTGAAATAAAAAGACTCCATACTTTTTTATTGTCTCCTTTTGGGAGAAGTATTTTTTCTAATGGGGAAGTTCAATGTACTGCTCGTGTAAACAAGTTGTCAATATTAAAATGCTGTAAAGCTCAACAATTTATTTAAAGTATAAAAAAAGGACATAATGTCCTTGTGAGTCAGTCGGGTATTTTTTATAAAATGCGGGAAAAGAGTGCACTTTTTAAGACGTTTTTAATCTTTAAAGTCATGGGTATAGGTGTGCAAGCTAAATGTTTGGATTAAGCCATTGTTTGAACTCTTTGGTAACCACTTCAATAGGAATTGAGTGGCCAAAGCCTTCTGAACCTTTTTGCTGGGATACTTTAAGTGTATTTACAGCAACAACTTTTCCTGTTTCTGTTATCAGCGGTCCGCCAGAGTTTCCAGGTAAAATTTGAGTATCTGTAATCACGACATTGCGAGATACACGGGTGATAACGCCCGAAGTGACGGAGTCTCTTTGGCCAAGAGGGCTACCGATGGCAAAAACTCTTTCACCTTGAGACAGTGTCTTGGTTTGGCCCGGGGGCAGTAGCGGACTTTCTTTTACATCAAGTTTAAGAAGTGCAAGATCATAGTTATTACTGACCTCTATAAGCCTTGCTGTGTATTCTCTTTGATCCTTTGTGAATACTCTAAATGTTTTTGCAAGTTGTGCTTGATTCAGTAACATACTAAATTCACGGTATGATTTTGTATGCTTGGATTTGTTCTCATTGAAACGCGCTTCATCTTCTTCGAATCGTTTTTTATAGGTGTTAAATTCGCTCATACGGTATTCATAGTCTGCCAAGTCAGTGTTGGTAAGTTTTGTGGCACTTTTATCGATATGGCTTTTATAGTCAGATAATTCTTTTTGAACCTTTGTAAGTTTATTTTTTCGTTGTTTTAAGTTTGATTCCCAGTCATCCAGTTTATCTTTTTGGCTTTGTAGGGTTTTCATGTGCTCATCAGTTTTAGCGCTTGGTTTTATTACATGTTTATTGGTAATAATAAATCCAGTATTTGTAATGAAAAAGCCTGAACCAACACCTAGTTTAGATTCTATCCCTACAACCGCAAGAGATGCTTCCTCTATTGCATTTTTAGGTAAGAAATGATGACTTAATATTTCAGGTATGTTTACATCTGTATTTTCGAATGATTCTAGAGGTGTATGTTCATAATTAACTTGTTCAGCAGCGCTTTGATGGCTTGTAGGGACCTTGTCTGTAAAATGCCAGTTGCCATTTTGGTCTTGGTATTTAAAAAGCTCTGCATGAGATAAAGTAGATAAAAATAAGATGCTTAAAAGAGCTGTTTTTTTAATCATGCATGACCTTTTTTTAGCTTGTCTGAAAGATTAGTGTTCAGTGTATTATCTTGCTATTACTTCTTTCTCTTTTTCTTTTTATCTTTATTGTTCTCTTCTTCTTCTGGAGGTTGGATGTAACATATTTTTTGGGCTTTAACGCAATTAAGAAAGACTTGAAGCTCTGGCCAAACGTTTGTGAGAATTTGTTTATGCCCCTCTTTGTTCGCATGCACTAGATCATTTTCTAAGAGCGTTGGGGATACAGTAATATGAGCCATCATGTCAGGAATAAGCGCTGTTTGATTTTGTACTGCTAGTTCTGGAAACATTTCGAGATAACGTTTCACGTAATTTTCGCCAAATTCAGGTCTCATGCTGGTGCCAATAACAATAATAGGTATGTTAAATTCTTGTATTTGAGCAATTAATTTTTCAAGTTTTGCTTTTATTTCCCTTACAGGTGCAGCACTGAGCGCATCATTTAAGCCGAGCTGTATTGCTACAGCATCAGGTTTTTCATTCTTAAGCATATAGTCAATCATTCGTGCTGCATGATTAACAGTATAGTGTGGCAGGCTATAATTCGTGAGCTGCCATTCTGGATTATATTGGCTTAAATTGGTTTCAATATAATGAATCCAGGTTTCATTAGCATTAACACTGAAATCACTACTAAGGCTATCGCCAATAAGTAATAACCTATGAGTTGGCTCTTGTTTGTTTTGGGCTTTTTGGGCGAAGGTCAAACTTGATGTGAGTAGGCTTAACACACCAAACAATAGTGTTAAATACTTCATAACATAACCTATGATGAGCGCAAAAAAAGCGATAGCTATCGCTTGAGCTTAAAAGGGATATGTATAAAAGTAGATAAGCCTTGGCAGGTTTTCAATAAGGCATTACAAGAGTCAACAGCACTGGCTTTTGCTGGTGCTGTAACCCCTTGTGTTTGTTGAAAAGGAGGATAGCTTCCTAGATGCTTTTTGGGATGTATACAATATTTGTAGGCGAAAGCACGTCTTGTAAGCTGCGCTTTTCTCTATCAAACAGGCACCAAATAATGCCAGCACCAAGTGTTACAAAGCCAATCGCAAAGCGTATTGCGATTTGTGCCATGCTTGGTGTTTTGCCTTCCTTATTGACTATTTTAAGGCGCCAAGCTTGCATGCCAAGTGTTTGCTGATTTTTACGCCAAAAGTAAGAGACAAAGCTAAAGCTCACCAGTACAAGTAACGGGAAGAGTGTAAAACTCAGCATGTACTGGTGCTCATTATCGAGTTCTTGTCCTTTAAGCACCACGCCTGTAAATATGCCAGAGACAATCATCCATAGCGCTGCATGTAGAAGAAAGTCATAAGTCATAGCGCCTATTCGACGAAAAATGGGTGTTGGTAACATTTCAATAGCCTATTTTATTTGTTAGCAAGTCTGTCAGCACGATCCTGAGGGTTAGGGTGGCTTGAAAGAAGACCGCCACCTTCATTACCAAGCTTTCTTAGTGCGGTAATAGCTGCGGCTTGGTTCTTATTGTTACGGCCCAAGAAAGCATAACCATAATCGTCAGCTTGTTTCTCTTCACGTTGAGAGAATTGAGCATGAACAATGTTTTCTGCAAGTGTTGTGAGGTCGGATTGCGCGATTTGACCAACAGTACCACCAACAGCCGCGGTGCCTTTGCGTATTGCTGATGTCGACATTGCAAGTTGTGTTTGGCGCTTAGAGTGTTCAAGCATGACGTGACCAATCTCGTGACCAATAACGAAAAGCAGCTCGTCATCAGTAAGGATGTCCATTAGGCCTGAATAAACACGTACAGTACCATCGGCCATGGCAAATGCGTTGACAGTGTCTGATTGATATACTGCGTAGTTCATTTGAATGCCGTCAATAACAGGAAATGGTGCAACTAGTTTATTTAAGCGTTGAGTATAAGCAGAAGAGGCTGGCGCAACTTTGTTTTGAGAGTCCATTTTTTCTGCAGCTTGTTTGCTTACGGAGCGAATATCCTCATCACTTAGAGTTGCGGCCTGTAAGCCTTCCATAGCGGCTGTAGTTGCCATTGTTGAATCTAAATTTTCGCATCCTGCTAATAATGAACAACAAGTCAGAGTTGCAATTAGGGTGTGCTTGATTCTGTTCATCGGTATTTTCTCCTTACAGTGCGGCCGGATCGGGCTATACTCAGGAATCATAGGCCGTTGTTTCGATTGCTGATTATATAAACATTCAAATAAAAACGGAGCCAAGGTTGTCGAGTATTTTCTGTTGGGTATTGATCTAAACCCTCTAGTCATCTCTTTATTGGCTTTTTATATTTGAGCTGTTTAGCCCTAGTATTCAGATGTCTTTCACCGATGAGAGCATACACTAAATTTACGTGTAAGACACGTTATTGCGATTTGGCTTAATGCTAGAAGTTGTGAAAACTGATTGATTTGGGTATGTTGGCGTTGAAGCAGTTGAGCCGAATAAGTTTGCTCAGATTTAATGGATTAGAAAATGAGGTGTATAGATGAATGAGCCTTTCACAATAAATTGGTTAGATTTAGCCATAGTCCTTGTCATTGTGGGCTCAACATCTATCAGTTTGCTCAGAGGTTTTGGGCGCGAAATACTGTCGCTTATTAATTTCTTCGTCGCCTTCCTCGTGGCGCGCTATTTTTCACCGCAATTTGCAGGCTTATTGTCAGACTCTATTCAGCAGCCGGCCATTCGAGCTATTGTTGCATATGGTGGTTTGTTTGCGATGAGTATTCTTGTTGGCGGGCTGATTATGCGTGCAGTTTCCATGCTCATTAAGTTTGGAGGATTAGAGCTCATCGATCGATTGCTTGGTACAGTTTTTGGCTTTGCTCGAGGGCTTATCATCATCGTTGTTGTTATTGGTATCTCTAACTGGGGCGGGTTCTTCAATAATACACCTACGTGGCGTAACTCTTGGCTCGTGCCTTATGTGTTGCCAATAGAGGAATGGTCTCGTGGGCTTGTGAGAGTGTGGCTCTTTGAAAGGGATGAAGATGGCTTGGCTGATAGTTTGCCTTGGCAGTTAAATGCGATTCAAAATGAAAATCGTATGCATGAACAATATTCAAACCCAGATGCTATTCGAGATATGCTAGGGCCACGTCGATAAAACGAGGCCGTCATCCAGTTATTTCGAATGAATTAACGGTAACTTTCACTTCCGCATAAGCCTGCTTTTACCTACACTTCTATTGAAGTCAGTAAGTGTAGGTTTTTATTATGGTCCGTCATTTTTCCTTTGAAGCTCAAATTCAGTCCCATTCATTCCAGCACAGACCCCTACCAGCTTTGCCCATTCCACCGGATTCATTGTTACATCAAGTTCAGCATCAGATACCTTCATATCAATATGGTGCAGCTGAAGGCATCAAGCTCAAAAAAATGACTGATTCAATTTTAAATGCTCAAAATTTACTGACATCTATTCGTCAGGTACCGTACATTAAATATGAATCATCTTGGCAGAATAAGTTATCACTGGCAAAAAATGCTTTTAACGAGGCTCGTACGGGCTTATCCCAAGAACAGCGACAAGAATATAGAGTGAATCAGCTTACGCAGCAGCTGGCATCTGCAGGTGAAAAAATTGCGAACCGTTCTCAACTGCCAAGTGGCACCCAAAATGTGGCCTCTCTTGCAGCATTGCTGCAAGAAAAAGTAGTCGATCATTCCGCTATGGCGCAGCACTACGCAGAATTGGTTGCACTGAGCATCATGCAAAATCATAGCGATCATCAAAATATTCAATTAAATAATATTAAAAATGATATTGATAATCAGATTTTAACTCAACAGTTTCTTTGTTTTGCCAAGGGTGAAACTTGGGATGAAATGAAGTCTGAGCAAGTGCATGACGAAATTTATCATCAGCTTATGAATAATAATCCCTATGTTCGTGAGAATCACTTGGTGACTCTCAATATGCTTCGCAGTGCAATAAATGATTCCTTCGGCACGGTATTTAATCATCTTGAGGGTGGGCGCTTTAAGGCGCACAAAAAAATATCAGGAGCCAAACTCGAAGCAAGCTTAATTCGTGCTGATAGTGGTAAGATTTATGCTTTACTTCATAATTTGACGCGACAGCAGCAAAAAGAAATTCTTGAAAAATATGGTGTCAATAAATCTTTTCATGGTGTTTTAGGCGAGGGTGGCTTCGGAAAAGTTCGTCTCGCACTTGATACTGAAACAGGTGAAATTGTTGCTGTTAAAAAATATGCTCTTAAGCGTCCAAATGTGTCGCCACGCCAAGCAGCTATTGAAGAAGTTAAACAATTTAATAAGATTGGTGGTGGGCGTTATTTACTAGGTGAGGTTGATTTTGCGCATCTTCGAAATGATTATGTGCACACAAGTGATAAGGGGCGAAAGCATGAAGATGATGAAAAGTCATATGTATTTATGCCTTTGGCTGGTGATAAAAACTGCTTGGAAATTATTACTGATTTAGATGAAATATCTGATCCTGTTGAGCGAGCTGCAACTACTGAAAGCTTATCTCAACAATGCATTAAAGCTGTTGCAGAGTTGAACTCAAAAAATCTGTACCATAGGGATATAAAGCCTGAAAATTTTTCCATACTGAACTTTTTAGTTAAGCTTATTGATTATGGTTTTGTGACAGAAGATAAGACAATTGATCCAGGCTCTTTTCCTCCAGGGACAAGTGGCTACTTTCCACCAGAAGTGTTTAACCTCCAATTTGAATATTCTGCAGAAAAACATGATAGTTTTGCCTTGGGTATGACGCTCTTAATGCTTAAGCTGAGAGATGAGCCTGCTAACCCAGTTTACAGAGGTCATCACTTACATTTGCCTGTTAAAATGCCGCCGTTGCAGTTTGATGAGAATAATAATTGCATTGGATTTTTAAACACGCAAATGTTAAGGGGGCATACTTTGGATGAAATTATTGCAAAGCTACTTGATGCAAGCCCTGAAAAAAGAATAAGCGCTCAAGAAGCGTTACAGTTGCCTTATTTTCATTCGCAACAGGGCTCGTAATCACTTTAGGGGTATTGTTTAATCGCTAATAATGGGGTTACCACTCATCAAGAGGTGATCTATTGCCTCTTGTGTCGCGAACAAAAGTTGTACCCGTTGTACTCTCTGTAAGAGGTCTTGCTGTCACCTCAACACATCGAGTAATGGTATCGCCATTACAAACACGAATGGCAATTTCAAAAAAGTCTTGTTCGCTTCTTAAGGCACCAGCAGGATAGCCGAGTGCTTGGGGGGATAGGCTGTAAGTTCTATTATGAATATAATATGCTTTTTCGCGAGCAATAACATCTTCAACCAAGATCTTGCCATATTCATCATTGATTTGTTTTGAATAATTGCCATAAGCTGCTGTACCTACAGCCATTACAATTCCAATAATAGTGACCACGAAGAGGAGCTCGATTAGTGTAAAGCCGCTGATGGAATCCGAAGCTAGGGTCTGTGACTTCGAGTGGAAGCTTCGTGCTGTAAAAGTCATATGATACCCTTCATAGAGTTGTAAATTTAAGGCATACCTGTTGTATGAATTACTTCGCTGGAAATAGTGCTGATCGATAAGTAATCATCGCCATCGACCACTGGAACACCTATAAGGCGAACACATTGTTCTATTGTTTGGTTAGGGCAGTTTGCTGACTGTATTTCATAAAATATTTCGTTGTCTACGCTTGCAGAACCGGTGGTGTAACCAATATCCGACATCGTGAGGGTGTAAGTGAGGTTGTCGCTAAAATATTGTTCTTGTCGTTGTACGAGGTCCAGTAATACAGTTTCACCTTGGAGGTGTCTTTTGTCCTGAATCATTGAATAGTAGCTTGGCGCTGCTATCGACATTAAAACTGCTGCTATCGCAAGCACGACGAGTAACTCAATGAGTGTCATCCCTTTAATATTTACCCTTTGGCTACTCACCCCTTGATTTGGAATTCTCATTCTATGGTTGTCTCCGTTAAGAGCATATTATTGAATGCAATTGAAGTTTGGAAAATATGTCGAGCAAGTCGATCATTGAATGTACGAGTACCTGCATTTAATATGGTGAGGTTTTGATTGAGTGCTTCAAGGTGTGCTGGAATTTCACTGTTAGCAATAAAGGCCACTTCAATGCCATGTATATTGCCCCAGTTCGTAACGTTGGCAGCACTGACAGGGGATGCTTGTCCTGTTTCAAAGTACATCACCTGAAAATCATCGATACCTGTTTGCAATACTCGTTTTGCATCTGTTCCGAGCCAATCGTTATTTGAAAGGGAGTAGCTTTGGCATACAAGTGCTTTATAATCATTGGTCTCAAGAACACTAAAGATTTCTACAAGCTCATCGCCCTTGGGGGATATTTCGCCATTGCAGGCTTCCATATCATCAGGAAACACTTTCCGTATTGCAAGGCGATCTGATGCTGCAGTTAAATCTTGAGTGCACCAAGGTTGATTTTCTTCACAGTTGCCTGAAGAGACGTTTGTAGAGCCGTTAATAGGAATTGTTTCTATACCTGCACCTCGGGTGTATCTTGCTAAAAAGTACAAGCTTAGTGCACCGTTATCTTTCATTGTCGCATAAGCGGCATTCACATTACGTGTTTTTAAATTCGAAGTTAAATAGTTAATCGCAAGAACAGTAATAACCAAGCCAATTGCTGTTGCAATCATAAGCTCTATTAAAGAAATACCCCGGCTTTTCCAGGGCGATATTGGAGAGAAGGGCTGATTAAAATGTCTTTGCTTCATTGGTTAATTGCCTCGAGCTACATAAGTAATACCTATGTTTTGCTGGTTGTAGCCGCCAGTTGCGGTTCTATCTGCTTCAGTTACTACGTCAAACTGGAATCCGCGAAATCGGTCAATTGAATAACCGTAAGGAATACCGTTTTGATCCCGGTATCGAATTTCTGTCATGTGATCTGGTAAGTTATCAACTTTGACTGAAAACTGGTTTTCCATAGCTTGAAGGAGCTCTTGAATTTCTGTGGTTTCAGAGCTTGATTGGCGATAGACTTCGCCGCGTGCCTCATTATAAATAAGGTTGAGCCAATCATGATTTTGTGTGATTTTTTCTTCAAGAATCGTTGTTCTGGCCATTGGTAAGACAATAGCAGAGATAATTGCAATTAAAGCAACAACAATTGCAAGAGATATGCCTTTTTGTTGCTGTATTTTTTCAATGTTTTGTAGATTCTTATGCTTCATAAATGCTCTCATCACAATTCGAATTACACGCTGACTTTTATTTTATTAGAGGTTGTAGTCATAACTAATGCTTTTGCGACTGTTTAAAGTGCCTATTCCCGCAGCTTCCCAAGACACAGTAATATTGAAGACAGAATTTTTTGAACAGGCGAGGGCATCAGAGCCATCACTATCAGTGCAGGTTATTTCCCAGTCAACATCACCCATCACATCAATTGGTTTTGTTTGAGCCATACCTTGTTCGCCTGTGTTAGCCCCTTTACAAAAAATACTATTTAAATCAGCAACAGTGCGGTCATTTGGATTTGCGTTATTACAGTTGACTTTATTTTTGGTGTAGGCGAGCTTTCGAGCTTCTTCTACATTCATGCTCATTCTAGAAATGAGGCTGTTAACCATCCAGCTTGCATGAGTTCTTTGCAGTGACTCAGAGCTTGCACTGACCGTTTTTTCGGAGAGAGTAGAAAGTGCGAGCATGCCAAATCCAAATATCACGAGTGATGCAAGCTCTGTCATAAGGGCAAAGCCTTGGTTTTTGGATGGTAATAAAAAATGGTTATTATGCCGGGCAGTTTGCATTGTTTTCTGCCTCCTTCATATAAATAACACCACGTGGATCAATATAAATTGTTTCTAGATGAAGTGATTTATCTTCAATAACAGAGCAAAATACTATTTGTTGAAGTGCTGTGTTGTCAGCAGTACCTGTTCTGTTGTAAGTCCATGTGCTTTCTGCTGGAGATACTTTTAAAAAACTTGTATTGCTCATAACGCTTGAATTTAAGAGTTGGTCAGCATTTGCTTCATAGCTGCCAGAATTATTTGTGTCTGCGTAAATTCGTGAAGTCACATTTTTATTTTCAGTGGATGCGTTAATTTCACAGATAACATTATTCTCTCTTTTAAGGGCTTCAACTCTGCAATATTTCAATGTTGATAGAACATGGTTGCCTGCAGCTTCCGCTTGGTATCGCGCAATTAAATCACCTAAGAAAGGTGCTGCAACAGTTGTTAGAACGCCAACAATTGCGATAACAGTAATAAACTCAACAAGCGACATACCTTTGAGTGTCTGTTTGAAAGATAAAGCTGTTTTGTTTCTATGAGTTTGCAACGAATACACCCTTAGTATTGATTCGTGTTTTAAAAATAGCTAAAGCGTCTAGTGAAAAATGAGTTATATCAAAATAATCGCTTCTCTCAGTTAGTATAGCGATATTAATTTACAATTTAAGTCCGAAGAAAATCACGTTTTAGCTTTTATGTTTATTTTTCTGGTAAGTGGTTGATTTTTAATTTTGTTTTTTTCGTGAATAACTGTAATAAAAGGAAACAAAATATGTTTGATTTAACACGCTTTAATTTAGAGATTAATTTTTTTAAGAATAGTTGAATAAAAAAGAGAGGTGCTTAAAAAATGTTCGGTTGGGCTTTTTCCAATAACACTTGGAGGTGTTTAGCTAATTTGGTTTGAAAGGCATGAATAATAGGGTATATACTGAGGAACGATCAAAATAATGAACAGGGTGTATTAGGTCTTGGTGGTTTTTTGCCATTGATTTAAAGGTTCATAAAAAACATGACAAGGGAGACGCTCATGGGTTACCAAAAGATTCAAGTGCCAACAACTGGCGAAAAAATTACAGTCAATAAAGATGCTTCATTAAATGTCCCAAACTTCCCTGTTATTCCTTTTATTGAAGGTGATGGTATCGGTGCTGATATTACACCTGTCATGAAAAAGGTTGTTGATGCTGCGGTTAAAAAAGCCTATGGCGAAGATCGTGGTGTTGTTTGGATGGAAGTCTATTGTGGTGAAAAAGCAACAAGTGTTTATGATAAAGATACATGGTTGCCTGAAGAGACAATGGAAGCACTCAAAGAGTATACAGTTTCTATTAAAGGTCCACTAACGACACCCGTAGGCGGTGGTATTCGTTCCCTTAACGTTGCCCTTCGTCAGCAACTTGACTTGTTTGTATGCCAAAGACCTGTGCGTTGGTTTGAAGGGGTTCCAAGTCCTGTTAAGCATCCAGAAAAAACAGATATGGTGATCTTCCGTGAAAACTCTGAGGACATCTATGCTGGTATTGAATGGAAAGCTGATTCAGCTGAAGCAAAAAAAGTCATTGAGTTCTTGCAAAATGAGATGGGTGTTAAGAAAATCCGTTTCCCTGAAGACTGTGGCATTGGTGTTAAGCCAGTTTCAAAAGAAGGGACGCAGCGTCTTGTACGTAAGTCCATTCAATATGCGATTGATAATGACTTGCCATCTGTGACTCTTGTTCATAAAGGTAATATTATGAAGTTCACAGAAGGGTCTTTTAAAGATTGGGGTTATGAGCTTGCTGCTGAAGAATTTGGTGCGCAGCCTCTCGATGGTGGTCCATGGAAAACATTTAAGAACCCAAATACTGGTAAAGAAATTGTTGTGAAGGATGCAATTGCTGATGCCTTCTTGCAACAAATCTTGATGAGACCTGAAGAGTACTCGGTTATTGCTACTCTAAACTTGAATGGTGATTACATCTCTGATGCACTTGCTGCGCAAGTTGGCGGTATTGGTATTGCGCCTGGTGCAAACCTGAGTAGCGATATTGCTATGTTTGAAGCAACTCATGGTACAGCACCAAAGTATGCTGGCCAAGATAAGGTGAACCCTGGCTCATTGATTCTTTCTGCAGAGATGATGCTTCGTCATCTTGGCTGGGTGGAAGCTGCAGATTTGATTATCAAAGGTATGGAAGGTGCTATTGCAGCCAAAACGGTGACCTATGACTTTGAGCGCTTAATGGATGATGCACAGCTTCTTTCTTGCTCAGCCTTTGGCGATGCAATGATTGAAAAGATGTAATCAGTCAATGTAAGTTGTTTAGGGTTTAAAGAAAGCGTCGCTTTATGCGGCGTTTTTTTTGCTTTTAAGAGAGGGAATTGGTCATATTGTGGCAAGTAGTGGTGTGTAGAAAAAAGTGAACCCACTCTAAAAGAATGGGTTGTGATTCACTTTTGCAAGAGTAAGCTTTGCAGGCGCTTTTTTAGTAGTACTCTGCAGACTCTTTTGACTCTTCTTTTGAGTCTTGGTTTTGCTGATCATAGGCTGGCTTTAGAATTTTATGACCAGCTTTTGCTGCATAAGCTTCACGCTCAGCAGTGAGATCTTCGATCTCTTCGTTGTCGCTGCGCTCTTCAAGGCAAACAACATTAATAGCGTGGAGACCTTTTGGAGCCTCACGAATATCGTATTCCACTGGTTCGCCAGCTTTTAAGCTTTTGTAGCCATCCATTGTGATATAGGAATAATGAACAAATAAATCATCGCCACCAGTGTCCGGCCTGATAAAGCCATATCCTTTGGCATTATTGAACCATTTAACTTTCCCCTGAGCCATATACCTTCCCTCTGGGTTAACCCTAGCCAATGTTGACTAGCAAACTGAATCTACATAAAAAGTAAGTAATGCGTTTCTTCGCTGAATAAATCTTACTTTTTACTCCTGCAACAGAAACTTAAACGTCCTGAGTTATGAGCAACTGTTACAAACAATTTGAGCGATTCGGGAAAAATAGTCAAGTGACAAGAGGTTAAAAAGTGCTTTTTTGTGAGTGACTATTGTAAAAAGAGCTGCTATTTTGTTCACAGCGTTTCAGGAGTGTAAAAAAAACACTTACATTTATGATTTTAGAGTGAAAAAAGAAGGCAAATAGGCATTGCTGGTATTTGGCTTTTAATGGCTAGGAGCCCGTATTTTTGGCGTGTGGGCAAGTATCATTTATGAATTAAAACCTTTGACACGTTCATCGCTGTAGACATTTGGTTGAACTGTTTTATTCATGTTTAAGGGTGTATCAATTGCCACTGCAAATGCAACTTAATTTTGATATCATAAGGCTCATGGTTGAAAAGATGTAAAGCAATTTTAAATTCATCAATTTTCTATAACTAAATTCCTTGAGCATGTGTGCTTTTTGTTAACAGCGACTAAAATAGCTGAAAGGGGTTGTTTTTTTCTAAGTTGGCCTCACTATATGTCCGCTTAAATTACAATTTTTCAAAAAAAATTTTTTGCTTGTTTGGAACTGGGATCGATTGTGTTGACTGTATTGATGGCGTTCTGAAGTCGTGAATATCTGGGCACTTTGAGAGGGGTGAAAGGGCAATCGCCTAATAACCTTATATCTCAATTAAGACAATTGGTTAGTGTTTAAAAGCATACTTCATTCATTTATTAGTGATGGGTTTCAAAAAATGACTGTTCCATTGAAGAAACTCGACTAAAATAAAAAGAGGTTAAAGACAAATGAAGGGTAAATGTCATACAGCTATGCAGTATTCAGAAAATATTGTTGACAGCCTAGATGTTATTCATGTTCATGTTGATCACCCTGGTTTTGTTATACGTAACCAATCAGATGATCTAGAGCATGATCATGGCGGGGATGGTGAGCTCGTCCTTGAAAGAGAAAAGCTCGCAGTTAAGCCGCCACCAATGTATCGAGTTGTCATGCTGGACGATGACTTTACCCCAATGGATTTTGTAGTAGACGCATTACAGCAGTTCTTCGGCTTTTCGAGAGAAAAGGCCACAGAAACTATGCTTAAAGTTCACAATCAGGGATATGCAGTCTGCGGTATATTTACAAGAGACGTTGCAGAAACGAAAGCTGCTCAGGTGCTAGATTATGCACGTGAGCACCAGCATCCTCTGTTTTGTCGCGCAGAACCTCAGGAAGAATAAAACTCGTCATTTGACGTTCAACTAAAGGTGGATCCAAGCTATGTTAAGTAAAGAACTTGAAGTCACATTGAATTTGGCATTCCGTGAAGCTCGCGGTAAGCGTCATGAGTATATGACTGTGGAACACTTGTTGTTGGCACTGATCGATAATGAATCTGCGGCAACAGTTTTGCGTGCCTGTGGTGCAGATCTTGAAGTCATTCGCAACGACTTGCGCGGCTTTGTTGACGAGACAACACCGCTTATTCCGGCTCATGATCTTGAGCGAGAAACACAACCAACACTTGGTTTTCAGCGTGTGCTACAGCGTGCAGTATTTCATGTGCAAAGTTCTGGTAAGAAAGAAGTGACAGGTGCAAATGTTCTAGTTGCTATCTTTAGTGAACAAGAAAGCCAAGCAGTGTACTTCTTGAAGAAGCAAAACATCAACCGTATTGATGTTGTTAACTTTATTGCTCACGGTATAACGAAACTTCCAGACGAGTTCCAAGAAGATCAAAACGAATCTCAAAGTATGGAAGAAGAAGCTGAGGTATCAAGCGGTAAGAAGCCCCTTGAGGCATATGCAATCAATCTAAATACACAGGCTCAGCAAGGTCGTATCGATCCATTGATTGGTCGTGATGAAGAAATTCAGCGCTGTGTGCAGGTGCTTTGCCGTCGTCGTAAAAACAATCCACTGCTTGTGGGTGAGCCAGGTGTTGGTAAAACTGCAATTGCAGAAGGCCTTGCGCTGCTTATCGTGAATGACAAAGTGCCGCCAGTCATGAAAGGCTCTGTTGTATATTCGCTTGATCTTGGTGCTTTGCTTGCAGGTACTAAGTATCGCGGTGATTTTGAGAAACGCTTTAAATCACTACTGTCTGAGTTGAAAAGACAAGAGGGTGCCATCCTCTTTATCGATGAGATTCATACAATTATCGGTGCAGGTGCTGCATCTGGTGGTGTAATGGATGCTTCGAATCTATTAAAGCCACTGTTAGCATCTGGTGATATTAAATGTGTTGGCTCTACAACTTACCAAGAATACCGCGGTATCTTCGAGAAGGATAGAGCGCTTGCCCGTCGCTTCCAGAAAGTTGATGTTGAAGAGCCTTCTGTTGAAGAAACTTATCAAATTTTGAAAGGCTTAAAGTCTAAATTTGAAGAGCATCATGCTATTCGCTATACAGATAAGTCGCTTCACTGTGCTGCTGAGCTTGCAAACCGTTATATCAATGATCGCCATCTTCCAGATAAGGCGATTGATGTGATTGACGAAGCTGGTGCTTTACAGCGTCTTGCACCACAAAGTAAGCGTAAGAAGGTTATTGGTGTAAGTGATATTGAAGCTATCGTGGCGAAAATTGCTCGCGTACCATCGAAGACAGTATCTTCTTCAGATAAAGATATTCTTCTGAAGCTTGATGAAAACCTAAAAGCAAAAGTATTTGGTCAAGATTTAGCGATCGACACAATTACTGCTGCAATTCGTATGTCTCGTGCAGGTCTGGCTTCTCCAGATAAGCCTGTAGGTTCATTCCTGTTTGCTGGCCCAACAGGTGTTGGTAAAACAGAGATTACCAAGCAGCTTGCAGACGAAATGGGTATTGAGCTGATTCGCTTTGATATGTCTGAGTACATGGAAGCCCATACAGTTTCTCGCTTGATTGGTGCGCCTCCAGGTTATGTTGGTTTTGACCAAGGTGGTTTGTTAACAGAGCAAATTAATAAGCATCCACATGCTGTGCTTCTACTTGATGAAATTGAAAAAGCGCATCCTGATGTCTTTAACCTTCTACTGCAGGTTATGGATCACGGCACGCTAACTGATAATAACGGTCGTAAGGCAGACTTCAGAAATATTATTCTGATTATGACAACGAACGCTGGTGCAGAAATTGTAAGTCGTCGTGGTATTGGTTTCACGCAGCAAGATCATTCTACTGATGGTATGGAATACATTAAGAAAGCATTCACGCCTGAATTTAGAAACAGACTTGACGCTATTGTTCAATTCCAGCCTCTTAATATGGATGTTATCCAAAGTGTTGTTGAGAAGTTCCTATCTCAGCTTCAAGGTCAGCTGCAAGATAAGAAGGTTGAGCTTGCGATTAGTCAGGATGCAAAAGAGCTTCTTGCAGTTAAAGGTTACGATGATAAGATGGGTGCACGTCCAATGAGCCGTGTAATTCAGGATCTTATTAAGAAACCTCTTGCTCATAGACTTCTGTTTGGTGACTTGAGTGGTGGTGGTAAGATTTCCGTTCGTCGTGAGAACGATGAACTGATGTTTGATGTTGAGCCTGAATAGGGCTCAATATTAAGGGTGACTTATCTCTCTTAACGGCAATAAAAAAGGGCGTTTAAACGCCCTTTTTTATTGGGTGTAGCATAAGAGCTACACTGCAAAGCAATTAACGTACACGGAAAGTGATACGGCCTTTGCTTAGATCGTAAGGTGTAAGTTCAACCTTCACCTTGTCACCTGTAAGGATACGGATGTAGTTTTTGCGCATTTTACCGGAGATGTGAGCTGTCACAACATGGCCATTTTCTAGCTCAACTCGGAACATTGTGTTCGGTAGCGCGTCAAGAACTACGCCTTCCATTTCGATATGGTCTTCACGGGACATTGTAAAACCTCTGTTTTCTCTATTTTCTCTATTTTGACATCGCTAAGACTGCCACCAATTGCGTTCTCGCAGAAAGATTGCAAGCATTATCGACTAGTTTCGGTTAAATATCAACTTCAATAGTTTTAACCCTTTAAATTTATGCTTTACTCGGGGTGTTGTATGAACCAGTGCCTTGTACGGTTCGCAAAAGCAACAAGTGTCAGCATGACTGGCACTTCAACAAGGACACCCACAACTGTTGCTAAAGATGCGCCAGAATTTAGACCGAAGAGGGCTATAGCAACAGCCACTGCTAATTCAAAGAAGTTTGATGTGCCAATCATGCAGGCTGGTGCTGCAATGGTATGAGGTAGCTTTAATTTCAGTGCAAACCAATAGGCGAGAGCAAAAATGCCATAGGTTTGAATCAGGAGTGGAATTGCAATTAAAAGAATATCTTGCGGTTGTGCCAAAATAGTCTCAGCTTGAAAAGCAAAAAGAAGTGTTACAGTGCCAAGAAGTCCAATAATAGAAAAAGGTTTCAGTTTTTGTGTAAGGCCGCTAATGCTGTTTTCGTTTTCTTTTAAGGCTTTACGAGTGATTATGCCAGCAACAAGAGGAGTGATGACGTAGAGCGCAACTGATAAAAAGAGGGTGTTCCATGGGACAGTTACATCACTCATGCCAAGCAGGTATCCAGCAATTGGTGCAAAAGCAAACACCATAATAATATCGTTGACGGACACTTGGACGAGTGTGTAATTTGCGTCGCCTTTAGTGAGATGGCTCCAAACAAAAACCATGGCAGTGCAAGGTGCAACACCAAGTAGAATCATGCCGGCTATGTACTCTGATGCAGTTTGAGGGTCTACAAAAGGTGCAAACACAATTTTAAAGAAAAGCCAGCCAATAAATGCCATTGAGAAAGGCTTGATAAGCCAGTTTATGACTAGTGTGAGCGCAAGTCCTTTTGGTTTTTTACCTGCTTCTTTAATAGCGCTAAAATTCACTTGAACCATCATTGGGTAGATCATGACCCAAATGAGAATTGCAATGGGAATATTGACTTGCGCAAATTCAAGCTTTGCAATAAAGCCTATTGTAGCAGTTAGACTTGTGCCTAAGATGAGACCTGCTGCAATTGCTAATGCGACCCAGAGGCTTAAAAAACGTTCAAATAAACCCATTTATAGCTCCTTGGATAATGCTTTGATGCGTTTAGCAAGTTCTTCTTGAGTAGGTTTGTCTTTCAATACAGTGAGAAGAGCTTCAACTCGTTTTTCAATAATTTGAATCGTATTTAAAAAGGCTTCTTTTTTTGTTTCTTCTGAGCCTTCTATTTTTGACGGGTCAGCAAGGCCCCAATGCAGCTGTGTTGTATTGCCCATCCAGAGTGGGCAGGGTTCTGCTGCTGCTGAGTCACACACTGTAATGGCTAAGTCTATATTATCGTCTTTAAATTCATCCCATGACTGGCTTTGTAGGCCTTCGGTGTTGTATCCGGCTTCTTTAAGATATTTCAAAGAGAGAGGGTGAACTACACCGCTTGGTTGGCTACCTGCGCTAAAGGCTTGAATCTGCCCTTGAGATTTTTGTTGGGTTATTGCTTCGCTGAGAATGCTTCTGCAGCGATTATGGGTGCATATAAAAAGAATGCGAAACATAAAAGCTCCTTTTAAAAATTAATTGCAACAATTTTTGGACTGGGCAAGTGTGTGACTTAACTTTGAAATAGCATCTGTTTCTTGGGTTGCGGTGATGTTAATTACATCAAGTGCCCATTGAGGCAGTGTTGGGTGTAATGAGTAATATACCCATTGATTATGCCGTCTGTCTTTTAGTAAACCGTTTGTACGAAGTTGTGATAAGTGTCGTGATATTTTTGATTGGTTCTCGCCGGTGGCAGTGATGAGGTCACAGACGCAAAGCTCTTTATGCTTGTTAATGAGTAAAAGGCTTTTTAATCGAGTGGGGTCTGATAGGCATTTAAAGAAAAGGGTTGGCTCGAGCATATAAATAGTCCTACAGGATAAGTGTATATGTGGATATGCGAATATACATGACTAAGTAGAGTGTGTCCATTTTGATTCTGTGGATTGTAATGGTGTTATTGTTATTTCACTTGTTGGCGATGGTTGAAACGGCTAAGATGTCCACCCAGTGGTGCTTGTGGCGTATTTTCTGTTGCTGCATGCTATTGTCTTGAAATATATAGATTTCTTAAAAAACTGTTTGGTACTCGGAAAATGAAAAAAAGAATAGGGTGGTTTACTTTAGCTTTATTATTAACGGCTTGTGGTGGTGATCCTTCCATTGAAGTGATTGGTCATGCAAATACAAGCAATGAAAGCGGTGCTAATAATGGTATTGCCGCGCCAAATCAGCCTTCTCTTGTTGTTAACTTAAGCGCGCAAGAAAAAAGAGCGGATACTCAGGCGTTACAAGCGAATATATGGGTAAGTGATTGCCGTTTAAATCAAAAAACCAAGCTTGAATTTACCGCTGAATTTATGCTTTCAACAACAGTGACTTATGCAGATGTAAACTGTGTAGAGCCTCGGTTGGATATTCAGCAAACATTGATGGAGCGTTTTAGCATCGAAAATGCTGAGGTTTTATCATCTGGACTTACTGCAGGGCGTTTACTGTTGACTACGGTTCAGTCACGTCGAGAGGAGCTATATTACTTCGAAGGTTCAGCTCTTTATATGGGGGTGAAAGGTGGTGGGTCATCTTACACTTCTCAAGAGTTGGATTTTGGGAAACCATATTACCCAGTTTCAAGTAACTGGGTTTACTAGTGAAATATTGCCTTGAAATAAGCGCTCGTGCGCCTTAGTGTATATGGGCTTACTTTTAATTGAATAAATGAAGCGAATGCGGTGACTTTACCTTGTGTTTATAAATAATTGTTGATAAGCTTCTGGAGCCTGAATTTTGTTATCCGGGCCGTGCCTTTAACCGATCAGCATAAAAAAATTTAGGTGCGCTGATCAGAGGGAGCAAAAAAACCTCTCGTTGAAAGGTAGCGGTCTTTTTATAGGAGCTTTTAAAATGCAAAAAGACATTCACCCAGAGTATCAAAACGTTGAAATGAAGTGCAGCTGTGGTAACGTTATCGCTACACGTTCTACACTTTGCAAAGATATCCATCTTGATATCTGTTCAGCTTGTCACCCATTCTACACAGGTCAGCAAAAATCTATGTCTGATCGTGGTGGTCGTATCGATCGCTTCAAGAAGCGTTTTGGCGGTCTTTCCGTTAAAGGCGGCGAATAATTTCGCATTCAACTTGTATGCTCTTAAGAAAGTAGTCTGTTGATAACAGGCTACTTTTTTTGCATATACGGAATACTCAGTTTCAGTCTATTATATATTGAGACTGAGTACTTCATAAGCCACTGACTCTTAAGCTTATATTCAAGTCTAAACATTTACACTTGTGGCCCTATATTGGAAAATCTGTGAAAGTATGTGTGAAATACTGATTTCATAATCGTTTCAAGACAGATTATCTTTCTAACCACCTATAGAGTTATTTTAAATAAGCTAATGAATGAAAAGTGGTTCGCGCAAGTTTTATATCCATTGTTGGATGTACCCCTTTCGCCTTCTCTTTTGAGCTAGTGCTGACTCATTAGCCCTAAATTCTCATTCAAAGATCACACCATGAGGATGACTACAATATGTCAAACATGAATCCAACTGACTCTCAAGAAGAGCTAAAGAATTCAAATTCTGATAACCATGAGGAGAAGGCAAAGCAGCTTTATGCAGATGCTTTGGAATACCATTTAAAGCCTCGTCCTGGAAAACTCGAAGTTTGTATTACAAAATCCACTGAAAGTGCTCGAGATCTATCTCTTGCATATAGCCCAGGCGTAGCCGAGCCTGTAAGAGCTATTGCTGCAGATCCTCAAGCTGCCTTTAACTACACAAACAAAGGTAACCTCGTAGGTGTAATCAGTGATGGCTCCGCGATCCTAGGTCTTGGTAATCTTGGTGGTCTTGCAAGTAAGCCAGTAATGGAAGGTAAAGGCGTTCTCTTTAAGCGCTTTGCTGGTATTGATGTATTTGACATCGAAGTTGAAACTCAAGATCCTCTTCAGTTTGTACAAACAGTACAGAATATTGCAAAGACATTTGGTGGTATTAACCTTGAAGATATCAAAGCACCTGAGTGTTTTGAAGTTGAGCGCATCTTGAAAGAGCGTTGCGACATTCCTGTATTCCATGATGATCAACACGGTACTGCTATTATCACAGCTGCAGGTCTTCTTAATGCTTTAGACCTTCAAGGTAAGAAGCTTGAAGATGCTAAAATCGTGTGTGTAGGTGCTGGTGCTGCGGGTGTAGCTTCTATTAAGCTACTTCTGTCTCTTGGTGCTCGCAACGAAAACATCTATATGCTTGACCGTAATGGTGTTATCCATACTCAGCGTAATGATCTTAACCAATATAAAGCTGCTTTTGCTAACAACACAACAAAGCGTACCCTAGCAGATGCGCTTGACGGTGCTGACGTGTTTATTGGTGTTTCCAGTGCAAACCTTCTTGGTCCTGAGCTTCTTAAGAAGATGGCACCTAAGTCTGTTATCTTTGCACTTGCAAATCCAGACCCTGAAATTCGCCCTGAGTTTGCACGTCAAGTTCGTGATGATCTAATCATTGCAACTGGTCGTAGCGATTATCCAAACCAGGTTAACAACGTTCTTTGCTTCCCATTTATTTTCCGTGGTGCGCTTGATGTGCGTGCAACGACAATTAATGATGCAATGATGGCTGCAGCTGTTGAAGCGATTCGTCAAATTGCAAAAGAGCCTGTTCCAGAAGAAGTTCGTGCTGCTTATGACGGTATGGAGCTTTCCTTCGGTCCTGAGTATATTATTCCTAAGCCAATGGATGCTCGTTTAATCCAGCGAGTACCAGCAGCAGTTGCTCAAGCAGCAGTTGATTCTGGTGTTGCGCGTCTACCATACCCAGCGCATTATCCATTAAACAGTGTTGAAGATGTTTTCGGTTAATCTCTGAAAAGTGTCTTACACTAAACCCAGCTTTAGCTGGGTTTTTTTATGCTCGGTATTTGGATTTTTAAGTCATAGGTTCTTGAAAGTAGGTGAGGGTGTGAAGCAGGTTTTAATTAAAGTTGCTTATGTTGTTGAGTGTCTTGTTTGTTTTGTACCAGTGCTTTTGCTTTTTATTCTTGGCGGTTTGTTTTCGCCGTTCTTGCTTCTAAAGTCCTTGGCGGAACTTTCGTTGGATGGCATTTTAATGGTGCTTATCTTGGTGTTGGCAGGTATTGGGCTTTATGGTTTATATCGAGTAATGCGGTTGCTTTTATGGCAAGCGCATATTGATCACTATTATCCGATGACGCTTATATATATAGGGTGTGGCTGTCTTGCTTGCTGTATTATGATCGGAATGGTTGGTGTAGAGCGTTATTTGGTGTTGCCTGTGATTGCAGCGTTGCATTTGGCTTGGGCTGGTTGGGTAAAAGAGAAATCTTAGGCATAAAAAAACCCGGTAAACCGGGTTTTTTTAGAAGCACGAATTAAGCAGCTGTAGCTAGCGCTTTAAGGTGCTTAGCAAGGCGGCTCTTATGACGAGCAGCTTTGTTCTTGTGAAGAACGCCTTTCTGTGCCATACGGTCGATAACTGGAGTCATCGCTTGGAAAGCAGCAGTTGCTTGAGCTACATCTTTAGCTTCAATTGCAGCGTATACTTTCTTGATGTATGTACGAACCATAGCACGTTGGCTAGAACGTAGAAGACGACGTTTTTCGTTTTGTTTTACTCTTTTGCGAGCTTGCTTAGTATTTGCCATGATAGACACTCCTAATAGCTTTAATAAATGTAATTCGCTTGAGTGCTGCTGCACTGCAATTGAACTGTGATGTACCACTTATTTAAAATGAATAAGTGACCAGTTTTCAGAGGCTTGCTTTAAATAAGAAGCTATCTGACAGAGCATACAGTAAGCGGGTGATCCCTCCTGAAAGTGCCCTGTATTGCCATCTTTGAGATGACAAGGTCATGGGAATATACATAGTATTCAGAGGCTTGTCAATTCTTTGTCCTGGTAAAGACACTTGTTTTTATCGCCAATACCCCAATAATCCGTACAATGAGCAGGCGAATCTATGGTAATATTCTTGCCTTTCAAGCTTGACGAGACTATAAAGAGTCTTAAATAGCCAAAAATACATGTAATTATCTTAGGGAAAAGAATGCGTTTAAAGCATATTAAAGTTGCAGGGTTTAAATCCTTCGTTGACCCGACAACATTGATTCTACCGCAAAACATGACATGTATCGTGGGCCCGAATGGCTGCGGTAAGTCCAACACAATTGATGCTGTGCGCTGGGTTATGGGTGAAAGCTCTGCCAAGCACCTTCGTGGTGAATCAACAACGGATGTTATTTTTGCTGGTTCCAGTGGTCGTAAGCCTGTATCCCAAGCTAGTGTAGAGCTGCTCTTTGACAACTCAGATAGAACCCTTGTTGGTGAATATGCGCAGTACACAGAAGTTTCCGTTAAACGTGTTGTGACCCGTGATGGTCAATCACAATATTTTCTCAATAATTCGAAATGTCGTAAGCGTGATGTGACTGAGTTATTTCTTGGGACAGGGCTTGGCCCTCGAAGCTATGCCATCATTGAACAGGGCATGATTTCCAACCTCATTACAGCAAAGCCAGAAGAACTACGTCATTTTCTTGAAGAAGCTGCAGGCATTTCAAAATACAAAGAACGACGTCGAGAAACAGAGCTGCGCATGAAGCGGACTCGAGAAAATCTTGAGCGTTTATATGATATTCGGGAAGAGCTTGATCGACAGTTGCAGAAGCTGGAAAAACAAGCAGCAGATGCAGAAACCTTTAAATCCTTGCAAGCGCAAAAACGTCAAAAGCAAGCTGAGTTAGCTTATATCCGTCGTCAAAAAATTCAAGCAAAAAAAGATGCCCTTGATGAAAGAGTTCGTCAAGAGGAAGTGCAGCTTGAAGCTTCATACTCTCAACGACGTGAGTCTGAGACTGCTTTAGAAGCAGTTAAAGTTGAAATGCATGGCTTCCAAGACGATTTCTATGAAAAGCAAAAAGTCTTTTATCAAGTTGGCACTGAAATTACGCAGTGTGAAGAAGCGCAAAAACACCAAGAAAGACGTAAAGCCAGCTTGAATGCTGAAAAGAATCAGATTCAAGAAGCATTGTCTTATTTGCAAGGCCATGAAGGTGAAGATATTGAGCGTAAATCTTACTATGAAGAGCAGCTTGAGCGTGATGAGCCTGAGCTAGAAATTCTTGAAGGGCGTATCGAGGCAACACAAGAGCGTTTAGAAATGGCTCAAGATGCCTATAAAGAATGGCAGTTTCAATGGCAAAAATATGTACAAGAAAGCTCAGCATCTCGAGAAGCTTCACAAGTTGCCCAGGCTAAGATTATTCAATTTGAAAAGTCTGTAACCCGTCTTGATCAGCAACAGCAGCATCTTCGTGAAAATCTTGAAGCCCTCGATAACTCTGAAGATGTAGCCAAAGCGGAAGCGCTTCGTATAACACAAGCACAAACTGAAGAGCAAATAAGCCTTGTTGAGACTGAGCTTGACCAACTTCGAGAAAAGTTAAAGCTGAATCAGGAAGCACGTGATCAACAAGGGCAATCCTTATCTCAGTATCGTGCTGCTCTCGACCAGGCTCAAGGTCGTTATGATTCTTTATTGGAAATGCAAAAGCGTATTCTCAAGCCTGCAGATAATGCACAAGAGGAATGGTTGCGACAGACGGGGCTAGATGCTTCAAAACCATTGGCAACTTATTTAGATGTACAGCGTGACTGGCAATCTGCTGTTGAAAAGCTGTTTGGGCCTTTACTGACAGGATTAGTTGCAGATGGTGATCAATTCGAAGCTTGCTTTTTACACCAAAGCCCGCAATCGAACTATGTGTTGAAAACATTTGCTTTTGAGCAAGCGAATACTGATGTAAATCCTGAGATTCAACTGCAAAAGTTAACCGATGTTATTCAATTAAAAGCACCTCTAATATTACCTGCTTGGGTGCAAGGTGTGTATTTAGCGCAAAATACAGCTGAAGCAAGTCACGCTCGTGTTCATCTCAAACCTCACGAATCAATTCTTATGCCTGATGGCAGTTGGTCTGGTTATGGTTGGTGCCTCATGGGGCAAGGGGATGAGCGACCAGGTTTACTTGTTGTACAACAAGATTTAGATGATCTATCTACATCAATCGATGCATTACAAGAGCAGGTTGCTCAAGTGCAAGAGGTCATCAGTGAATTAAAATACACTGCTGATGAAATGAAAACACAAGAAGTTGAGCGTGAAATGCAGCTGCAAGAGCTGTTAAAAAAGCTCGGTCATGATGGTAAAGCCCTCAGCGCAATCGAAGCCAAAGCTGAACAGATTCTCTTGCAAAAGCAGCGGATGGAAGCAGACTTACGTCAAAACCAGACCCAGCTTGAATCTGAATTAAATCATTTGCAACAATGCCGTGGAGAGCAGGAAGACGCTGTTCAAATTATGGCGGAGTATGAAGATAAGCGTCGCGAACTTGAAGACTCTCAAGAAGAGCTACAGCAAGCAGTCACAATGAATCAAGACTCATTAGCGCAAGACCAAGATCGTGCGCGACTTTTAGCTGAGTCCATTCGCTTTGCAAGTACATCTATCGAAGGCATTGATCGTCAGCTTGATCGTGTTGCATCTCAAAGTCAGCATCATCAAGACCGTTTGGCACAGCTTGAAAAAGATTTAGCAGAAGCTGAGGCTGAACAAGTCAATATTGATAATTTACCTCTATTACTTGAAAAGCGTAAAGCTGCAGAAGATGAAATGACAAAAGCAAAAGATCTTTTGGAACATCATCAAAGTTTGCAATCGAAATATGAAAAAAATAAAAGCCAAGCACAAGATGCTATTGATAAATTACGCACAGCTCTTGAAGGGTTACGTATTCAAGTTCAAGCACAGCAAAGTGATTTAGAGCACATCCAGCATGAATTAAATGAATTTGATGTAACTTTAGATCAATTAGAGCTTGCAGTTCCAGAGCATGCAGAGGAAAATCACTGGCGTCGTGCTATTGCAGATTTAGAGCGTAAAGTGCAAGGCTTAGGTGCGATTAACCTGGCCGCAGTTGAAGAGTTTCAAACTCAGAAAGAGCGTAAGGTGTATATGGATGAGCAGTATGCTGACCTAGAAAATGCATTGTTTACGCTTGAAGAAGCAATCGAAAAAATCGATCAAGAAACTCGTGAGCGATTCAGCACAACATTTAATCAAATTAATGAAGGTATGGGCGAATTATTCCCACGTTTATTTGGGGGCGGTCAAGCCAAGCTTGAATTAGTGGGGGACGACATACTCACTGCTGGCGTTGCCATTATGGCAAGGCCACCAGGCAAGAAAAATACAAGTATTCATATGCTGTCCGGTGGTGAGAAAGCGTTGACTGCGATATCATTGGTCTTCGCTATTTTCCAACTGAATCCATCACCATTTTGTATGCTGGATGAAGTTGATGCACCACTTGACGATGCCAATGTTGGTCGTTATGCAGATATGGTGAAACATATGTCTGAAAAAGTGCAATTTATTTACATTAGTCATAATAAGATTGCCATGGAAAAAGCTGACCAACTGATGGGTGTCACTATGCAAGAACCAGGTGTTTCCAGACTTGTATCTGTTGATATTGGTGAAGCAAGCAAAATGGCAGCAATGTAAAATAATTTCAAAAATGAATGTATAACTTAAACTCGATAGGCGTCAGAGATTAAAAAGAGGGTGAAATAATGGATATTGGGATGCGTGAAATTTTAATTGTAATGGGCTGTATTATTATGGCCGTACTCTTTTTTGATGCTTATCGACGGGTTCGAGATCATCGCCGCTCCCAGTTTGGTCACCGTTTAAACGACAGACCAAGAACCAGTGCTCCAGCGACTCTTGATGGCTTCGACGACGATGAAATGTTCGATGATGAAGATAAACTCACCCCTGTAAGACCTGTTGGGCAAAGCAGTGGTCGTATTGGTCACGGTAAGCTAGGCCAGCAAAAAAGAGAGTCTGTAGCACCAGCAGCAGAGAAACAAGACCCTGTAACTGCCCGTGCAACTGCACGAGGTAAAGCGAGCGCACCTAAGCAAATTCGTGTTCGTATTTCTGCGCCTAAGGGTGATGGTAAAAGCGCTTCTGAACAAGTAACAACTCAGACTTCAAAATCTACAGCTCGTCAGAAAATTAAAGATGATTTATTTCCAGGTCTATCGGCAAATCGCTCAGATACGCCAATGAAAGCATTGCTGCAACCAGCACTTGCTTCAGCACCAGAAGCCGGCGATTTCTATTCCAACAGACGTAACTCTGCTGCTGCTCGAAATGCGCTTCAAGCACAGACTGAAAAGAAAGCTGCAGAGCAAAAGACACAAGATAAAGTTGAGCCTGAATTGAAAAAAGCAGCGCCAGCGCAACCACAAGAACCGCAAGAAGTCATTATCATGCACGTAGTTGCGCCTGAAAATGAAGTGTTTGATGGGGAAGTGCTTGTGCATCAAGCCTTAGCGTTGAATCTACGTCATGGCGACATGAAAATTTTCCACCGTTATGAGCGTCCAGAGCAACATCAAGGCCATCTTTTCAGCATGGCAAACCTTGTGAAGCCAGGTTTCTTCGAACTTGATCACATGAATGCATTTGAAACACCAGGGGTGACATTCTTCCTATCACTACCATGTTCTGGTGGTGCGCTTTATGCTTTTGACCTGATGATTGATACTGCACGCAAGCTATCTAAAGCCTTAGATGGTGAGCTTCGTGATGAGACTCAAAGCATTATTACGCCACAAACAGTTGAGCATTATCGTCAACGTGTTCAGGAGTTTGAGCGTAAGCAGCGCATGATGGAGAAAACTCGCCAAATACGTGAAAGAAGCAAAATTTTTGAATAATTGAAGCCAAGCCATAAGCCCCATCACCCTGGGGCTTTTTTTAGATTAAGGTTAAAAAACTTATCTCATGACTGAAGTAAAAGAACTCAAAACACAGGATGTGCCTCAGCAGGTGCTGACACGAGTAGAGGAACTCTACAAGCAACTAGGTGATGCGGAACACGCTTACTACACTCTTGATGATCCAATCATGACTGACGCCGAGTATGATTCATTATTTCAAGAACTTTCAAAAATCGAAGCGCAATACCCAGCTTTATTAAAGCCAGAATCACCGACACAGCGAGTAGGGGCAAAGCCTGTTGAAGGGCTCACAAGTGTTGAGCATCTAAAGCCAATGCTGTCGCTTGGTAACCTTTTTAGCTTTGAAGATCTTGAGCACTTTCATGAAAGCCTGCAAAAAAACCTTGACCGTGATACAGGCATTGAGCTTGTGACTGAGCCTAAAATTGATGGTTTAGCTGTTTCTCTGATCTATGAGAATGGTGTGTTGGTTCGAGCTGCAACTCGCGGTGATGGACAGCAAGGGGAAGATATTACCCATAATGTTAAAACCATTAAATCTGTACCATTAAAGCTTAAGCTTAAAGAGGGCGATGCTGTTCCTGCATTACTTGAGGTCCGTGGCGAAGTCTACATGTCTCGTAAAGGCTTTTTTGCTTTGAACCAAAAGTTGGAAGACGCTGGGCAAAAAGTGTTTGCAAACCCGCGTAATGCTGCTGCTGGTAGTCTGCGTCAGCTAGACCCAAAAGTGACTGCCACAAGACCACTTGCATGGTTCTGTTATGCATTAGGTGCTTGTGACGATACAACGCAAGCCTGGATTAATGAAAACTTGCCTGAGCATTTAGCGCAGCTTCATTGGCTTGCATCCATTGGTATGCCCGTCTCTGATTTGGTAAAACTGGCGACAGGTGCAGAAGAAGTCCAGCAAGCTTACGAGTCGATGAATCAACAGCGAGCAACGCTCGATTATGATATCGATGGTATGGTGATGAAGGTTAATGCCATTCGTGATCAAAACTACATGGGGTTCCTCGCCCGTACACCTCGTTGGGCGAGCGCTTATAAGTTCCCTGCACAGGAAGTTGAAACTCAGCTTCTAGATGTAGAGTTTCAAGTTGGTCGAACAGGGGTTTTAACACCTGTGGCTCGCTTGGCACCTGTCAATGTGGGTGGTGTTGTTGTGAGCAATGCAACCCTGCATAACCTTGATGAGATTGCTCGCTTAGACGCTAAAATTAATGACTGGGTTATTGTTCAAAGAGCAGGGGATGTTATCCCTAAAATTTCTCAAGTGAATGTGAGTCGAAGAGAAAGCGTAACAGATATTCCAATTCCTGAAGCATGCCCTGTTTGTGACGGTCCTCTCCAGAAAGAAGAGGTCGCACTTCGTTGTATTGGTGGCTTAACTTGCACAGCACAACTTCGTGAGTCTATTCGCCACTTTGCAAGCCGTAAGGCTATGGATATTGATGGCTTTGGCGAAAAACTTGCTGATCAGCTCGTCGCTCGACAACTCGTGTCAACCCTTGCTGATATTTATGACCTTACAAATGATCAGGTCATGTCTTTAGAAGGCTATGGTCAGAAATCCACAGATAATCTGTTGGCTGCGATTGAAAAGTCTAAAGACACTACTCTTGGCCGCTTTATCTTTGCACTTGGTATTAAAGGTGTAGGTGAAACAATGGGGCAGACATTAGCCTCGCATTTTGGTCAGCTTGAACCTTTAATTGCTGCAAGTTCTGAAGACTTACAAAAGATTGATGGCGTTGGTGAAGTATTAGCTGACTCAATCTATTTGTTTTTCCATGATGAACCTATGATTGAGCAAATACAACGTATGAAAGATGCTGGCGTGCAATGGCCACATGAAGAGGTAGAAATTGTAGATGCTATCTTTGAAGGTAAAACTTTTGTTGTTACAGGTACTTTGTCGCATTTTTCTCGTGATGAAGCTAAAAAGCGTTTAGAAGCAGCTGGTGCGAAAGTATCAGGAAGTGTGTCGAAGAAGACAGATTTCTTATTGGCTGGTGAGGCTGCGGGTTCTAAATTGAAAAAAGCACAAGACTTGGGGGTCCAAGTCTTGACTGAACAGGAGATACTTCAAATGTTAAATTTGGAGTAGAACGTTGAAGGAGTTTTGCACTCCAATCTGTTGCATCCTTACTCTGAGGAGAGAGGAATAAAGACACTTCAGATTGGAATGTTTCTCCTTAGCGTGTAACTTAATTTTACCTTTTTCATATACGCAAACCAATATTCCTTTACAAAAGTCCTGATGATATTTTTGTTCAAGCAGGTTTAGCAATAATCTCTATTTTATCAATAAGATATATTGACTTATCTGTGTTTTGTTTGCTTGCATATTAACCAGCAATTCATCTACAAAATGAAATGATCTTTATTTAGCTGAAGCTTCTAAAGGTTATCTCATGCTCACTAAGATTATCATTGCTCCTATTCTTATTCTCCTGATTCATTTTTTGCAAAAGCGCTTCGGTTCTATTGTTAGTGGTATTGTGCCAGGCTTACCAATTACTTCTGGGCCCATATCTTATTTTCTTGTTCAAGATCAAGGACGTGAATATGCTGCTGCGTCTGCTGTTGCATCTATCTATGGTATGGCAGCTATAGCAGTATTTTGCTTTCTTTATATCTTTTTCATGCGCTTACGTTCTTGGCAAACAATTTGTCTTGCGCTTTTGGGGTGGGGGACTTTTATTTTAGGCATGTCATATATGCCTGCAAGGCTTGATGTGGCTCTTGGTTTTACATATTTGCTGTTGTTTCCGTTGGCCTTTCTTATGTCTAAATATGAGCCTCAGAAGGATTTAACCTCTTTTAAATATGCTTGGAAACTGCCTTTGAAAATTATCTTAGTCACATCACTAATAATAGCGATGACGCACCTTTCCACGCTTGTCAGTTCAAAATGGGTTGGTTTGCTTGGTTCTTTCCCTATTATTCTTGCTGTACTAGGCACAGTTGCTCATGCTTGCGGTGAAAAGCATGCAGCTTTTGGGAGTTTGAAGGGGGGCATCATAGGCTCATTGAGCAGTGGTATCTTCTTTGTCATTGTTAACTTATTGCTAGAAACTGAGCTGCAGGCTGCTCTCATCTACACTTCAGCAGCTGCTGCTTCTATGCTCTTTGCTGCATTACTTGTGTATGGATTCCATCGACGAGAGAAGGCCATTGCAGCTTTACACTAATTGATATTGCGCCTTGCTTTCATTGCTTCTTGTTGGTCAAACATGCGATCAAGGCCACGATCTTTTTTCTCCGGTTTAGCCGCTGCTGGTTGTTCTGGTTGTTGTACAGGTTGGTTCTTGTAAAGCTTTTCCATTGAAGCAATTTGTTGTCGTAAGGCTTTGATTTTATCAGCATACTTTTTAGGGTCAACGCGAGCATACTCGCCAATGGCTTGATTTAGGTGGTGAAGAGCAAGTTTTCCTTTACTCTGTTGAGCTGCTTGTTCTGCAATATTTCGGTGAACATTTACACCTGTCTCAACAAATAATGTATGCAATGTCTTGATATTATTGTTAATCGTCTTGCGGTGTTGTTTACGTGTTTTGCCAATAAAGCTCAAGAGTCTGAATAAGTTTTTAAATTGCATTTGTACTTCTTTAGCCGCGGCAAGGTCTTTCACCATAGGGGCAACTGGAGGCTTGTTAGGTAGCTTCATAATATCTTTATGTTGTTGCTGTGCTTGTTCTTCAAGGCGTGGAGCGCGAGCATCATCAGAATTTGCTTTCTTGATCGTTTTAATATGGTTCATTATCTCTTCGATAAGCAACAGCTGAATTTCTTTAGGAAGAACACCTTGAGGAAATACATCGAGAAAACGTTGATATTTAGTGATTTTATCGTAGGCAGAAGACACGATCATTGCTTGTCTTTTCTTACGAGTTTCAAGCATATAGCTAATATAAAACAGACCGCCAAGTAGAATGAGGCCAACGATTACGGCTATACCAACATAAAATACCGACATTTAAAACTGCTCCATTGCAAGATCATTACCCATCCACTTGGGTATAAAAACAGAAAGTTTTTTAAAGTAACCTAAAGTAGTATAGCACTTTGAAATGAGGGTGAATGTTGCTGAAGTGTCGAACTAGTGGGGAGTGTAGCTGGTTTAGCTGTTTCCGAGCCGCGCTGGGCTCGGAAGTGGGAGTTAAGGACACTTTAAGGTGAATTATTTACGGACAATAGTTGTTGGCATTTGAATAATCGGTTTTGTATTTGGTGGGTTAACTGTTCGAACATCATCACTTAATTTAGCAACCATACCCATTCTGTATTTATAGATAGCCTGATACGTCATAATATTTTTAACATACTCTCGGGTTTCTCTAAATGGAATTGTATCAATCCAAATGTCGCCAGGCATTGCTCTATCTTGGGGGCGCCATTCTTTAACACGGTGTGGGCCAGCATTATAGGCAGCTGTCGCCATAACAATGCTGCCATCAAACTGATCACTTAACTCTTTAAGATAGCTCGCTCCAAGTCGAATATTAAAGTCGGGTGTTAAAAGTTGAGCGCGAGTTGGTGTGGAGCGAATACCAATATTTCGGCTGACATGTTGAGCTGTTGCGGGCATAAGTTGCATTAAGCCCATTGCACCGACACCTGAGCGTGCATCTGCTCTAAAAGCACTTTCTTGGCGAATCACAGCAAACACCCAGCCAGTGTCGATTGCATTTTTATGCGCTTGATATGCCACTGCATCTTTGTAGGTTTTTGGAAAACGTAGTTCAAGGTTATCTTTTTCATCTGAGCGTGCTGCTGTCACAATCGCCTGATAGTTCCATCCCCATGACTCTGCTACACGTGCTGCAATGCCTTTTTGCTCAAGAGGAAGACGATCTAAAGTATGGCGCCACTCACGGAAAGCTTGAATTTTCTGGTCCATCATATAAAGCTCTTTAGCACGTCTAAAGCCTGGTGATTGCTCAACTTCATTGAACTGGGCTTGTTTTACAGGTTTAAGACGATGGTTCAAACTTAGATCTTTTCTGAGTTTGTTGCTGCTCAAGAATCCGTAAAAGTCTCGTAGGCCACTCAGGTCCTCATAAGTTTTTTGAGCATAGGTTAAGGCTTGGTATGGTTGATAGTGATCACCTAATGCGAAGAATTCAGCGCCAAGTTCTGTACTTAGGGCTGCGCGGTGCAAACGATGAATATACAGGAGGCTGTCAGGATTGACGCTTGGCCATCTATTTGTCATTAATCGATAGCTTTGACGCTTAGAGAGTTGCTCATTGGCACGAGCTTTCCAGTAGCTATAGCGTGATGCTTCCCATTGATTTTCTGGCTCTTGGCTTGCCCATAAAATAACAGCTGGCCAATCTTCACTGCGAAGTGCAACTTCAAGCCGCTTTTCTTGGACTTTGGCATCTTTGTTCATCATATCAACTTCAGACAGCCAATACTTCGATAGTGGGTTGAAGGTGAAGCTAATATAGCGAGCTATATAGCTGATATGCTGGTCTTTTTCTGCTTGTGTAAAGCTGTATTGTTCAGAATAAAGATCAAGCCACTTAAGGGTGTTTTCTTTATCAGATCGAACCCAGCGAGTGAGTGCATGCAAAATAATATTTCGATGCCGTGGAATATCTTGAAAGTCATTAAGTTTATTTGCAAGGTGGTGCGGCGAAGTGAAGAGGCTGTCCCAAAGCATAAACTCTTTTCTAAGTTCATTTGATTTAAGTTGCTTTGCCAGATATCTTGCAAGTTTGACGTTGCTGCGATCCATTGACAGCTCTAGGCGCTGCCAGATTAAATCATCAGTAAGCCTGCCAGCATCTCTCATGGCATTAAAGATAGTATCACAGCTTTTATTTTGTGAGCGGCCAACAAGCCAGAGCTTTGTACCAGCTTCATAGGCTTTTTTAAAATTACCTTTTTCAAGCCATGCATTGGCCTGAGAGCAGAGCAATTCATCATTTTTTGCATCTTCTTCTGGCACAAAATGCTCAATGAAAGCATCCCAATTTTGTTGACTTGCAAGCTGTTTTAACCAACGCTGTTTAAGCGACTCACTGATCGGTGAGTCCCAGTTTTTATCAATGAATGTAATAATTTCTTCATCAGAAACACGTGATAAATTTTTGCGGTAGTCATAATAGGTTAAATATGGTGCTAAGGGGTAAAGATCAGCCTCAAGCTGAGATTTGTATTGATTAAAAGCAGTCTGTTTACCAGCCTTAAGTGACTTAAGCGCAATCTGGTATTTTTGACGATTTTGATTGTTTGTTTCATCGCTATAGGGTGCTGTTTTAGCAAGTGCTTGAGCTTGTAAACCTGTTGTTATTAAAAGCCCAAGCAAAAGCATTGGCATTTTTTTGCCGTAATTTCTCTTTTTGGCTTTGTGCTTTTTAAAGGCCATGGTTTCTCCATCTAAAACAAGGCTATTTAATATGTTATGAAAGCTCTTTTATATTTGATTTCAATTAAGTTTGAACAGTTCCATCGACATGGCTTTGATCGACCTAATTCATAAATGTCATGAGCTGCAATAATCAATTGCTTTAACTATTAAAGGTTTGAAATTATAAGAAAAAGAGTTTGAAATACACAATACAGTATAACTTTATCCATCAAGTCACTGTAGAGTTCAAACTTTTCCAACTGTGACTATGTGTAACAGAGAAAAAGGTCGCGTTAGCAGAACACTCTTTATAAAAGTAGCTGATAACCAATGGGTTTCTCAACCAATTTTCAAAAAAAACAAAAAAAAGATAAGCTAAAACAGCTATTTATTGTTGTTTTAGCAGAAGACAGATATTGCTATGCCGTTGGGAAGCTTTTGCTAGGATCAAACAGGCATAATTTGAAATAAGCAAACTTATTTGATTTATGGAGAAGGTTGAACATATTCATATTGATATTAAGCAGTTGAGCACATGAGTGGCTCACCAATAAGAGCTCATCATCTATTTTGAACGGTTGTATGATTAGTTTGCTTGGTGCGTTGTTAAGATATGAAGCCCCTGTAAGCAATGTACAAAACGACTGTTGTTCAAGTTGGGTTGAATCTTCCAGTGCTTTAGTTATCCAGTTGTTTACATTAGAAAGTTCTTGGTCGTTCATACCCGGGGTAGGACGAACTTCAATTCTACTGAGCAAGGCTTCTTTTAAATGACTTGGGCCACATATATTGAGTTGCAGTTGAGGTAAGTTTTTCTTGCTCACTTCTCCTGTTGCAACTAAGCCCTGTGCTATTGCCAAAAAAGGTAAGGCACTTAATGCAAATGCATCTAAGGTATCTTCTGTGTCTAAGGTTTTAAGGTTCTCTGCTGTATATGTTTTTGGATCAAGCTTGTTTAGAATTAATTTAATATCGGCGTTTTTGAGTGTATTGCCTAGTGTTGAGATCGACTTTAGATCTGCTACAGAATACTGCTCCAAAAGAGGTATAGCTCTTTGGAGCTTTGGGTAAAAGCTCGAATCAAAGTCATGGCCAACACCCATTGATAATCCATGTATCCGACCTAAAACTAATCCAAATTGATAAGCGGTTTGAAGCTTTTGCAGTTGCTTGTGCTGAGATGTTTCAGGCTTGAGGTTATATTCATTTTGTGTTTTTTTAAATAAACCAAGCTGTGGCTGGAGAAAAAAGCGATATGTGCTTTCGAATGCTTGATTGCTCAAGCCACCCTGATCAATGCCTGGACTATTTTTATATTTAATAAAAAGTGGTTGTTGTGGTTGCGTTATTAAAACTGGGAGCAAATCTTTATATTCAGCATCGATTTGTGTTTCAACAGCGATAAACTTTTTTTGGGTGATATCACCTTGGCCAATAATAAATTGCACACCAGCAAATTGAATCTGTTGTAATTGAGTTAAAGTCTGGTGTGGTATGCCTGTTCCTGATATATCGACGAGACGGGTGGCATTTTGGTGACCTTGAATTGCGCCTAAATCGAGTATCCATTGTGGCAAGCTTGTAATACCGCGACAGCCAGCCAAATTAATATCGCCGCCAATAGATGCATTTTGAGGAAGGCCTGTTAAGCTCAGCGAGTCTTCAAGGCTTAAATCGCCACCCACTTGAAGCTCTTCTGGCAAGTAAGTCAGAAGAGGGTTATCAGATATGCTTAAGTTGCCTTCAACAGAGAAGCCTTTCTCAAGGTTTGTAAGTCTTTGGCAGTCCATGATATCTGCATCACCATGAAGCTTCATTTGGAAGAGCATCGCAATTTTAGGGCATGATAATATGCTGAACTCTCTTAAAACTTCGGTATTCTTTGATATAGTCTTAAGGGAAGTACAGCCATTTATTTCGAGGTGGCCGTCTACCTTTAAATAAGCCGGCGTACTTTCAATATCGTTACAGCCAACAAGCTCTAAGCTGCCATTAATGTACATATTTGGTGGTAGTGCTGTTAAATGCTGTGTACCAATTAGTTCTAGGTTACCAGTGATAATAAGTGTTTTATTGCTGACTTTAGGTTTCATTTGCAGCAATTTTTCCATGAGCTCTAGTCGTGCTTCTTTATCTTTTGGGTTTTTTGCGTCTTGTATCCAGGGCTTTAAAAATTGTTTAATTATTTTTGTTTCTTCTGCATTGATACAGTTGGGTAAAAAGCTTGATTCAGCAGATGCTGACATCGGTTGGGGCATTTGTAAAATTCTGTTATGCCGATGCTCTTGTTGCGCCTGTATTGATGCCGCACAGCTGACATGAAGACGTCCCATATTTGTAGTAATAAGGCGTCGGCTACTATGAGGAGCCTCTGGTCTATGGCAATAATTGCAGATTGCATTCATAGATTGGGTCGGCATGATTCATCCTTGCTATGTTTTCGATATTATTATTGGCTATGCATCATTAAATCGTTTGATAAAATCTTGCATGATATAACTTTTAAAGCGATCGTATTGATTGTTTTCAATAAAAGTCTGAAAAAAAGGATAATTAAGGGTTAGTTTACGAGAACATGAGTGAGCACTCAAATAGGCATCGCTTTCATAAACACCCATTGAGATCGTAATATGTTTTTGCCCTGAATAGAGTGATTCCGCACCAGTCATTTCCATGCATATTTTTTTTAATTCATTTGCATTTGCATCTATGATTAACTGTCTAATCCAAGACTTAATTTGAGCATGTTGTATTTTAGGAACATATTCTTTGACTTTTACATGAAGTTTTTCCAGAAAAAAAGCCTTTAAATTTTCAGGGCCGCATAAGCGTTCCTTTATAAAGTCAACTCTACTAACTGAAAATAAGCCGCAGGAACTCATGCCAGCTGCAATGCCTAAATATGCCATGGTGCTTTTATTAATATAATCGCGAATATCTTCGAGAGGTAAAGAGTGGAGATAGTCCCGTTTATCTTGTGAATTAAAGGTCGTCGGGTTCATTGCGCATTCAATAGCAACCAAGTCTTCTCGATTACAAATGCCAATGTAACCTGCAAGTGTATAGGCTTTTGTTTTAAGCTCAGGAATACTTTGATAGATTTGCGATGCCTTGGCCATTTTTTGATAGACATCTGGATGAAAGTCATACCCCACAGCCATGTGCTGTAACATAATACGGCCAATAATTTGACCAAAATCTTTAGCCGCAGACTCAATTTGGCTTGCACTTTTATATTGCGGCTTAATGTTGATACCATTATCTGAATGATTAAAAAGCTGAGTATTTTTAAGAAGGCTTTTATAGGCTTTTGTAAAAGCTTGCCGAGTTGGGCCGCCTTGGTCAATACCATCTTCACCTTTATAGTAAACGACTATAGTTTGTTGAGGCGTTTCACGCAGTATATCAAGTAAAATTGGGGCTTCATTGCCATGATCTAGATAGACATTTCTGCGGTGATCCTGCGAACTTTGTTGTGCTTGAAGGCCTGTTAAAAACTGAATTCCAAGATATTGATGGTCCTCAATGTATTGAAGTTGCTCTTGTGGTATTCCTGTGCCCTGAATATTAATGAGACGCATGGTTGTATCGCCATTCATCTGCCTTGAGCCGAGGGTAAATATCCAATCAGGCAAGTCTTGCAGTGATGGATTTTCATTAAGTTGAATATCGCCTGCAATGTCCCCTTGGTCTGGTATAGCAGAAAAAACCTTGCATGATCTTACTTTTAAATTCCCTTGGCACTGCAATGGGTATGGAAGGGTAGTAAAAGCTTCGCATTGATCGATTTGAATATCTTCACCAATAACGACCCTCTCTGGTATTGCTTCAAAGAGCTCGCATTGCGTTGCTGAAAAGTGACCGTCAATTTGGCAATTGTTTGGTAATGTTATCAACTTTTTGCACTGCTTTAATATAAGACTACCAGGGACATGTAAGTCGTCTGGCAAAGATTCTAGACTATGTGCTCTTTCTAGATGTAAGCTTGAGTGTAGCTTTAAGGTCTTGGCAAGAGTTGCTATTCGAGTTGATCGTTCAATATAAACCAGTCCTTGAACTTCAA
The DNA here is from genome assembly GCA_002450655.1 of Gammaproteobacteria bacterium UBA6940. Lineage (GTDB taxonomy): Bacteria > Pseudomonadota > Gammaproteobacteria > Pseudomonadales > UBA6940 > UBA6940. Next base: position 66,876 of record DJZY01000067.1, read on the forward strand.
GTTTATCTGCAAGAGTCACCAAGCCTGCACATGCTTTGATTTTCAAGCCTCCGGTGACCTCTAGTTTATCGCATAAACGTGGCATATCGTTGCCGAAGCTGATTTCGAGGTCGCCAATAATTTTAAGATTTTTGGGAAGTCCTGTTAGACCCGATGGTCTATCCAGTCTTAGTGAATTATGTAAGATGAGTTGGTCTTTATTTAAGGTGACACCCATTGCCTTAAACTGAATCGCAAGGACTGCTCGTATGTGCTTATCTTGCTGGTCTATACCTTGATTGACCCAATGTTCTAGATGAGTATTAATCTTTGCATCTTGTTCATCTGATATTTTTTCCAGATGTTGAGATGGCTGTAATGGCGTTTGACCAAGGTGAGAGAATTCAGCTGTATGATTGATAAAGGCAGGCAAAGCGGGGCTGCACGAAATATGAATTCGTCTAAATCTGGTTTCTAATAAAGGTGTTGCTGCCGTTTCTTGATGGCAGACGGCGCAGCTTGGTGCAACTTGCTGAAGCATGAGTTTATCTAGTGTCTCTATAGTGGCGCAAAAAAAACACAGTCATCATACCCAAGCTTAGGTTGGAATGCTAATTGGAAATAGTGATGATTTGGGTCTTATCTTTCAATTGATAAGGCCCCGATGTGGGGATAGATGTAAGTGCTTGAAATGAGTAGGGGGGGAGCCCCCCTAAAGAGTATTACTCTTTTAACATGTTAATGATGAGTCATCGCTAGTGGCTGAACCCACTCATCATACTCTTCTTCTGTTACGTATTCGAGGGCTTGAGCTGATTCTTTCAGAGGAAGATTATTTTTCAATGCATACTTGACTATCTCTGATGCTTTTTCATAGCCAATATGTTGGTTTAATGCTGTTGCCAACATGGGGTTGCGGTTCAAGTCATCGTTTATTTTTTTCTTATTGGCTTTTAAACCATCTATACAGTAATTCTTAAAAGCCGGCAAAGCAGTACATAGCAACTCTATCGGCTCAAGAATATTATGGAGCATAACAGGTTTGTACACGTTAAGCTCAAAATTGCCTTGGCTTGCAGCGAAGCCTACCGCAGCATCATGACCGTAGATTTGAACGCATATTTGGGTGATCGCTTCGCACTGGGTTGGATTAACTTTGCCTGGCATAATTGAAGAACCTGGCTCATTAGCCGGGAGTGTTAGTTCACCAAGCCCACAATAAGGGCCACTACCAAGCCAACGAACATCATTTGCTATTTTCATTAATGCTGAAGCTGTAATTTTAAGTGCACTTGAAACTTGCAGCAATGGCTCATGAGATGCAAGTGCTGCAAAACGATTTGGCGCTGGGTGAAATTGCAGCTCAGTGATAGAGGCAAGCTGATCACAAACCAGCTCTGCAAATGATGGATGAGCATTCAAGCCAGTACCTACTGCTGTTCCTCCAAGTGCAAGGGGAAGCAAGGTTTCTGCGGCATTTTTGAGCTGTTGAATTGCAAAATGGATTTGAGCTGCCCAACCACTGACTTCTTGTGCGAGTGTAAGAGGTGCTGCATCCTGCAAGTGAGTTCTGCCTGTTTTGACAATACCGTCCCACTCAGACATTTTTTGTTCAAAAGCAAGGTGAATTTGTTCAAGTGTAGGAATAAGTCTGCCATGAATCTCTCGGCAGAGTGCAATATGCATTACTGTAGGAAACACATCATTTGAGGATTGCCCCATATTGACATGGTCATTTGGGTGAACTGGATGGTTCTCGCCAAGTGGCTGTCCCAAAATTTCATTAGCACGATTAGCAATGACTTCATTGGCATTCATATTTGAATGAGTACCTGAGCCTGTTTGAAATACACGAACAGGGAAATGCTGGTTTAATTTACCTTGACGGACTTCGTCAGCTGCTTTTTGAATAGCTGCACTTGTATTCGTCTCAAGCAAGTCCAGTGAAGTGTTTGCTTTGGCGCAGCATGATTTAAGCAGACCAAAACTTGAGATAACAACTTCCGGCCATGGATGTCCTGCAGGAAAATGGTGAAGGGAACGCTGTGTTTGTGCACCCCAATATTTATCCTCTGGTACGTTTATTTTGCCAATAGCATCCTTTTCTATACGCATAATCTGTCCTTAAGCAGCAAGCTGTCTGAGAACGGCATGAAGAATGCCGCCGTTGAGGTAGTACTGCCATTCAGAAGAAGTATCAATTCTGATCTCTACGGAAAATGTTGTGGTTTTGCCATCTGACGCTGTCGCTGTTACTTCAACTTCTTTCATGCCCTTGTTAACCGCAGCAGCAAATGTGAAAGTCTCTTCACCAGTAAGCCCAAGCTTATCTGCGGAGTCCCCTTGCTTAAACTGTAATGGTAGTACGCCAAAACCAACAAGGTTTGATCTGTGAATACGTTCAAAGCTTTCTGCAATGACTGCTTCGACACCGAGTAGTTTTGTCCCTTTGGCTGCCCAGTCACGGCTGGAGCCTGTGCCATATTCTTTGCCGGCTAAGACAACAAGCGATGTTTTAGATTTCTTGTATTCCATAGCAGCGTCAAAAATTGGCATGACGTCACCATTTGGCAGTAGTCGGGTGTAGCCACCATTTCTGCCTTGAGCAAGCTGGTTTTGCAAACGAACATTTGCAAATGTACCGCGCATCATGACTTCGTGGTTACCTCGCCTTGAGCCTAGACTGTTAAAATTAGACACAGACACATTTTGACTTTGTAAATATTGACCTGCAGGGCTGTCTGGGTGAATCGAACCAGCTGGTGAAATATGATCAGTTGTAATTGAATCGCCAACTTTGACAAGACAACGAGCGCCTTTAATCTGAGTTGGTTCTTGAACCTCTTCAGTCATGCCTTCGAAAAATGGGGGGTTATGTATATAGGTGGATTCTGGCCAGTCGTAGGTTTTACCCTTAGACGCATTGATTTTTTGCCATTGCTCAGTACCTGTAAAAACATCTGCATAGCGAGATTTAAAAAGTTTTTGATCAATAGATTCAGCAATAAGCTTTTGTACTTCTTCGCTGCTAGGCCAGATGTCTTTCAAGTAGACAGGATTACCATCTTGGTCTTGGCCAAGCGCTTCTTCCATTAAATTAATATTCATGGTGCCAGCAAGAGCATAAGCAACAACCAGTGGTGGTGACGCAAGATAATTTGCTTTTACATCAGCATGAATTCGGCCTTCGAAGTTTCTATTGCCACTTAACACTGATGAAACAAGGAGGTCACCTTCAATTATAGAATTATGGATTTCGTCTGGTAATGGGCCTGAGTTACCAATACATGTCGTACAGCCAAAGCCAACAAGTTGAAAGCCAAGTGCATCTAAATCATCTTGTAAATTCGCTGCCTCTAAATAGGCTGGCACCACTTGAGATCCGGGGGCGAGGGAAGTTTTAACCCATGGTTTCGTCATAAGCCCTTTTTGGCGAGCATTACGTGCCAATAAGCCGGCAGCAATCATCACAGATGGATTTGATGTATTTGTGCATGATGTAATGGCGGCAATCACAATATCACCATCAGTTAGATCAAATTGATGGTCTTTGTAGTTTGTGGATACATATTTAAAAGGTGAGTTATTTTCTTCGGAGCCTGAAGGCATGCCACCTTCTGCTGCTAAATCAGCTTCTGCGGAAGCTGGTGCTTCAACCATTTTAAGATCGCGACTTTCTTGTAATAAGTCATTGAAGGCACGTTGGGATTCAGTGAGTGGTACTCTATCTTGTGGGCGTTTAGGGCCAGCAATGCTTGGGACAACATCTTTTAAGTTCAGTTGAAGCGAATCTTTATATTCAGCTTCGACATGATCTTCACGCCAAAGCGTTTGAGCTTTGCAATAATCTTCTACAAGCTGTAAGTGTTCTTCTTCTCGGCCAGTTAAACGAAGATAATCAATAGTCTTTTCATCGACAGGGAATAGGCCAACTGTAGCCCCATATTCTGGCGCCATATTTGCGATAGTGGCTCTATCTGCAAGGCTCAGTTGGCCAACACCAGGGCCATAAAATTCAACAAATTTGCCAACCACACCGTGCTGTCGCAGCATTTGCGTGACTGTTAACACAAGATCGGTTGCAGTTGTGCCTTCTGGTAGTTCACCCTCAAGCTTGAAGCCAACAACTTCTGGTAACACCATGGTGACAGGTTGACCAAGCATTGCAGCTTCAGCCTCAATACCACCGACGCCCCAACCAAGCACACCTAGTCCGTTTACCATAGTTGTATGTGAGTCTGTGCCTACTAAGGTGTCAGGACAGACAAGCTCACGGCCTTCAAGAGAGCGAATTGAAACAACATCTGCAAGGTATTCGAGATTGACTTGATGCACGATACCTGTTCCTGGTGGTACAACTCTAAATTGATTAAAGGCTTGCTGGCCCCAGCGCAAAAAGTTGTAACGTTCTTGATTGCGCTCAAATTCGATTTTTGTGTTTTTTTCGAGGGCGTCATCTTCACCAAAATAATCAACCATGACAGAGTGATCAATAACAAGGTCGACTGGAACAAGAGGATTAATTTTTTGAGGGTCGCCACCAAGCTTCGATAAAGCATCACGCATTGCAGCTAAATCAACCACAGCTGGTACGCCTGTAAAATCTTGCAATACAACACGTGTAGGTATAAATGCCACTTGAATATCTTGGCCTTCACCGTGAGCAACTTTAATGAAATCATCATGGGTAAATTCGATGGATTTTTGATTTCTGACGAGGTTTTCGAGGAGAATTTTATGAGCAAATGGTAATGCATTTAAATTGATTGAGGTGTCTATTGATTTCAAATCTATATATTCATAATTTTTTGAATTAGAAGTTAATGTGTTGATGTAGTTATCGATACTCACGAATAATCCCTCTCTTAAATATTGTCATAAAAGCCTATCTAAACAACAAATACGAATGTTAATTTTTGATGTTGGTTGGATCATAATGCTTGCGGGCGGGATCACACTTTGATCACGGTAAGCTCAAAAATTAATTATTTTTAATTATCTTAGGCTTGTTGTGATCAAAGTGATGTGAATAGATTTATGAGACTCTATTTTGTATTTTCAGTTTGAATTTCATGTATTTCACTTAATGCAACTAAGCCTTGGCCTAGCGCATCTCGCATACTTCTTGATTTTTGTAAGGCGGATTGGCCTAAAACTTTAAAAGCTTGATTATACACTAAATGCTTATCTTCAATTGAATCTAACTTTGCAAGACGTTGGTAGTCAAGTTGTACTATTTTATGGGTTCGGGTATAAGAGCCACTGCGATGTCTTAACTCTGAGTGCCATAAGACTTTTGGCTTATAAAAATTTCGTTTTGTGATTTTATTTGCTTCAACTTTTGCATGAATAATATCTTTCTTAAAGACATCTAGCTGTTTTTTATGATTGTTGTATAGGTTGCTTACAAATTGAGATGTGCCATTATTCTCATCAAGTGTTGCAACAACATCAATTAATGATTTTGAATTGCTTATGCCCATGGAATTTTCAAGCTCATTAAAGCGTCTGCGCCCAGATATGGATTTGCTTTTTTGGAGCAATTCAATGTATTGAGCTCTTTTATCAGACACTGTAAAGTCATGACTCATCTGTGTGAGCAATTCTTCTGTTGAGATATTAGGTTTTTTCTCAACATAGTCTTGTAATTTTAAGTGCATTAACTGTGATTTTGAGAGGCTTGTATCTTCCGCATAGTGACGATGTTTATAATGCTTTAATACTGAGCCTAAACCAATTTTTGGAGCAGATGCTGCCAAGGTGAGCACAACACCTGGAATCAGTAAGCCAAGCATCATGCCTGCACCTGCAGGGGCTCCAATGCCAGATACAAGAAAACCAAAGCTCGCTAAAGACCATGTAGCCATCGCTGCTTGGCCAATACTTAAAGTCGTACCTGGTACTGTCTTGGAAAGCATTTCAATAAAAGCTTGTTTCTTTTGCAGTATGGCGTAGCGTGTTAAGGCAATTTGAGCCGCTTCATGAGCGACTGTATTTGCTAAGGCTTCAATTTTTTGGCGATTACTTTGCATTGTTTTAAATTTGAGAAGCCCTGTGGCTGATTTAAAGAGCCCCGACAGCATTACACCCACTTGTGAAATACCCATAACACCCAGTGCAGCACCATTTAATACATCGCCAGCAATACTCAAACCTTTATATGCAACTTTTGGTGCAAGATATTTTGCAACACTTGTGGCGCCATAGGCAATAAAGAGCTTGAGGGCTGTGAGCATGCCTTGTAGCCCTGTTTTATCAAGCCAAAATTCTTGCTTTTCAAGTTTTACTTGTTTGCGCTCAAGCTGAATTTCAACAAGATGATTTAAGTTATAAAGCGCTTTGACTAATGTTTTTTGGCTGGCAGGATCATTTTGCATGGATAAACTTCTGAAAATTTCTTCCGCAAGTTGATGAACATCTGTTCGAATTTTTTTAACCTTTACTTTTTTTGGATTTTCATATTGTGTCAGAAATTGCTCAAGCTTTGCAGAAGTGTCAGGGATTTTTGATTCCAGTTCTTTAGCGATTTCTTTTAAATTATCCCGTTTGACTTCAAATTTGTCATGCAGATGAAGAAGCTCTTCTTTTGCTTCATGAAGTTCATGTTTCATGACAGAAGCACCTAGAGCGACAAGCGGGTAAAATAAACCAATAATGCCAAGCTGTGCTAAAGGGAGTCTAAACCTTCTACAGCGCCATGGCCAAGGTTTTTAACAGATTCTTTACTTAGGTTTGCAATCTCATCGGAGCCAGGTATGCGTAACTCAAAATTAGCACCATCAACGGCGCTCGTCATATTAACTGCAGATCGACCACCAGTACGTTCAACAAGTAATACCTGCTTGTAGTGCATGACTTTATTGAGAAGAGGATGGTCATGAACTTCGACACCTTCATTTTGCTGCTCATGTGGATGAGGCGTTGCATGTGACACCAGCTTTGATCCCAGCGTTTGATGCAACTTCCTAAAGTCCTGGTTATAAAAATTCATATCTGTATTGAATAACGAGTTTTGTCGAAGCGATGGGGTATGATTTAATCGCTTCATATGAATCTTACCGGCATGCTTGTATATAATTGAATCAACCGCGCCTAGCTTCGAATTCTTATCAGCATTATGAATTTGATACTCGCAGTTGCTATCTGTACCGGCAAAGCCTAAAAAGTGTACTGGATCATTTTGCTGTTCGTGGTGCTCAATCCAGTTTTTAATCCATTTATATTGCAATGGCGGTTGGCGCAGGTCTTCATGTGCAAGGTTTAATGGTTGAGTTGGCTTTGTATGTTCAATCATTGAGACAAGGCTGGAGCGTAAGGCAAGCCAGTCTGCTGTTGAATTTATTGTGACCTGTTCTTTCGGTAGGAAAATATCCTGATGAGACGGTGTCAGTAATGCTGTGTTTGACATGGTATTCGACTCTTTAACTTCTCTGGACTGGTGTTTAAAAAATGCCCGTTTAGAAAGCTTATGCCTGTAATGTTAATTTGAAATGAATGGTCTTGTGCTTGGTCATGGTATGAAAACAGGCTGAAGCTTTGTATGAAACTAAGGGTATAATTTTATTAGAAAAAAGAGCAGTGTAAAAAAATGGTTAAATTATTAGCAAGCCAGATTAAAGGTTAAATTAACGCAGCAAGACATCATGTTTTGGCGTGTTTTTCTATTTTAAAAATAAATATTTAACGCTAATTTAACGTCAATCAGTTAGGTGAGATACTGGGTTGAATGACGCAGATTTTAAGGCAACTGCTTTTTTTATGATCGGTCTTTTGCCTGTCATGTATTAACTTTCAAAAGTGTGAACTGGTTCTCACTTTTTTTTTTCCTTGATACAGCATCTCATTGTATGCTTTAGGCTCTCCACTCAATTGAAACCTAACAGGGAGTAGGTATGGCATACGCAACAATCACTTTTGGTCATGAAGCTAAGCAGACGACTGTAATTGCACCAGTTGGCTTTTCTTGGACTGTATTCTTTTTTGGGTTTATAACGCCTCTTGTACGGCAAGATTATAAGGGCGCATTTTGGATGCTTGTGAGTTTCCTATTGAGCTTTGGCGTAAGTAATTTAATATTTGCTTTTATGTACAATAGACTTTATATCCGACAGTTAGATCAGCAAGGGTTTAAAGCAATTAATGTGAGTGAGAATCAATGGGATCGTGTAGAGCATGATCTTGGTGAGCTAAAGAAGACAAGTGTCATTCTCGTTGGAGGATAAAGAAAGCTGTTGGCTATCATGTTGAAATTTAAGCATTTATGTAACAACTTTTAAATAAGTATTCTGTTTTTTTGTAAGATTGCCGGCATTCTATTCAAATTTTGAGCAAGGACGTTTTATGCTGCAAGCAACTTCTTCATCAGTATGCCACCCTCAGAACTTATCTTCAGGGCAGGGATCAGCACCACTTCAAAAGAGTAAAGCAGCAAGGCTTCGCGAACTAAGTCAAGCTGACTTATTTGCAAATGAATCACCAAAGCATGACTCAAGTGCTCCTAAAGGTATTCGAAGTGCAAGTAGCACAAATCATTTAGAAGCTTTAGATATGAGTAAACCTAATGCAACTACATTAGATGGCCTTTACCATTGGGAGAAACAAGTCCCAAATCGAGTTTATATGAACCAGCCTTTGCCAAATGGCAAAGTGGATCAATTGACATGGGGACAATTTGCGCAAGACGTACGTAAAATAGCTCAGCATTTGAATGATCTTGGTTTAGAAAAGGGCAGCTCCGTCGCTATTTTTTCTCGTAATACTGCCTATTTTCAAATAGCAAGCATGGCGATCAATCATGCAGGCATGGTTTCTGTACCCTTGCATGCAGAGATGAAGCCTGATGAAATTAACTACGCATTAAAAGACAGTGATGCTAAAGCTATCTTTATTGGCAAGCTTGATCAGAGTCTTGTGAATAACCTTAAAAAAGCAGATCAAGTAACGCACCTTCATCAGATTCAAATGCCAACGAGTCCAGATAATTTAGCTGAGCATGTCAGTATTGATAATACCCATAAGCGCTCGCAATGGGATGATATTTTAGAAACAACTTCTCCATTGGCAGGAAAGTATAAGCCAGGTTTAGATAAGCTTGCGACAATCGTATACACATCTGGTAGCTCTGGAAAACCTAAAGGTGCAGAGCATACTTATGGTTCTATGGCGACGGCCTTAAAAACCTTGGCTCAAGCTGCTCAAGTTTCACCGGATGATCGCATGCTCTCTCACTTGATGCTATCCCATGTTGCTGAGCGTGCAGCAGTAGAAACTTCTTTATTTAGACCAATGACAATCGACTTTGCAGATACGATTGCTACCCTCAAAGATGATCTCATTAAAACAAAACCAACGATCTTTATGACTGTGCCAAAAGTTTGGGCATCTCTAGATGATAAGATTGTAAAAGGAGTAGCAGAAGCTGTCGAAGGCAAGCCCCTTGGCAAACTTGTTGCCTGTAAAAAAACGCCTCATGCCAAACTTGATGCCTTGCTGAGTATCCCTTTAGTTGGAAGAAAAGTCAGAGCAGAAGCCCTTAAAAAAGCAGGCTTGGGGGAAGCACGACTTTTATTAAGCGGTGCAGGGCCTATTGGTGCAGATATCACCAAGCGTTATGGGATAGGGCAAGGTTATGGCGCTACCGAGAATTATGCCAATGTCACTTTAGATAACCCAAGCCAGAAAATTAAGCATGGCACTGTAGGGCCACTTTCAAAATCTGTTGAGTATAAACTTGATAATGCTCAGGAGAAAAATGGTAGGTCTCAAGGTGAGCTTTTAATTAAAACGAAATCACTGATGCGTGGTTATAGAAATCAACCAGAAAAAACAGCTGAAGTTATGACCCACGATGGTTTCTATAAAACTGGAGACTTGGCCTCGGTTGATAAAAAAGGCTATGTCTCAATTCTTGGCCGCATGAGTAATAACTTTAAAACGGCAAATGGCACATTTGTAAATGCAGGTGAAATTCAACAACAGATTAAGGCTAAGGCAGCACCATATATTGAAGATGCTTTTATTTTCTTAGATAAAAAAGCTGATAAGCCAGCAGCTGCTTTACAGCTTTCGCCGCTTGGTTATTTAAGGTTAAACCCTAAAAGCCCAGAGTATGATGCTTCTCTGAAGGAGAAGGTAATAGGGCAGCTGAATACTGCTATTACGGCGTTTAATGCAAGTCGAGAAAAAGGTGAGCCTAAATTAAGTCATGTTATTTTGGCAAAGCAGTGGACGCAAGATAATGATTTGTTGAATTCAACAAATAAACCAAAAATTCCATCGCTCATGCAGCACTATCAATCTCTTGATATATCTGTGGATTCTGCTGTCTTTTCTGAGGTTTAGTAGCCTCTCAAAAAGGATTATAGCGTGCTCTATAATCCTTTTTTCTTATGATCATATCTGAAATCTTTTTATGAATGGGAAATATCTGCTTTAGTGATCAATGTAATAAGCTCGGGAAAATTATCAAAAATGGACTTGTGAATTGAAAGATACTTACGAACACCTTCTTCTCGTCGTTGAAGCATGCCAGCTTCAATTAAAAGCTTTATATGGTGGGAAAATGTTGCTTTTTGCACGTTATGTTTAAAAGAGCCACATGTCATCTCTTTGTTATCTGCATCAATTAATTGCTGCATCACACTTAATCGTACTGGATCGCTCAAGAGTTTAAAAATCTGCTCTGCTGTTAATGGTTTAATTTCGTTCATAGCCTTAATCGTTCTAAAAAATACAATGACTCCTAGTTTACCACCTTAAAGATTAGGCTGGAAGCAGAAGTAAGTTGTTTGAAGCTTATCAAACTGATATAGTTAGATATTAATCTAACTAAGCTCTTTTTGGATATCTTATGAGTTATATATACCCACAGCGTCTCATATTAATCGTTGCCTTTGCGTTAGGTGCGATTGCTGCCAATTTATACTATGCACAGCCAATCCTATTAAACATCGCTGAATCTATAGGGCTTAATATTGAGTCCGCAGGTCTAATTGTAACATTAATGCAAGCTGGATATGGTATCGGCGTACTTTTATTAGTGCCTTTGGGTGATACGGTTAATATAAAGGCACTTGTCTTATGGATGGTTGGTGCTGCGACACTTGGTGTTGCTGGTCTAGCCTTTGCAGATGTGCCTTGGCTTTATTTTGTTATTGCATTATTAACTGGTATTGGTGCTTCTTGTGTGCAAGTGATGGTGCCTTATATTTCTCAAATGGTTAAGCCAGAAGAGCGTGGTAAGGCAATGGGAACGCTTATGTGTGGCTTGATGCTTGGTATTATGCTTTCAAGACCCCTCTCAAGTGCATTAACTGAGTACTTTCCTTGGTCAAGTGTTTTTTGGTTTTCTGCTGCTGTTATGTTGATCACTTTTTTTCTTTTAATGCTCAATCTACCGAATAAAAAAGGCACTTCCACACATTCATATCCTGCATTATTACATTCAATGTGGGGTATTTTTAAAGCTGAATCTATCTTACGTCGTCGTGCGTTTTACCAAGCTTGCATGTTTTCTGCATTTTGTTTGTTTTGGACGGCATCGCCACTCTATTTAATTGATGAACTTGGTTATTCACATAAAGATGTAGCATTATTTTCTTTGGTTGCAGTAAGTGGTGCTATTGTTGCGCCAATGGCTGGCCGTTTAGGCGACAAGGGCTTAGCAGGTAAGGGGACATTTGTTGCAAAGTTGGTCGTGGCTTGTACTTTTTTCTTATCCATGATGACTTTTGAAAACCATGGTATAGCATTTGTATTTTTACTTCTTGCGGGGATTCTCATTGATGCTGGTGTATCTGCAAACCTAGTCTTTAGCCAGAAGGTTGTCTTTTCACTGGCACCTGAAATTAGAAGCCGATTGAATGCGATGTTTGTGGCTTCCATTTTTACTGGTGGCGCTATTGGTTCTGCTCTAGGTGCTTATGCCTATGCTCAATGGGGCTGGGCAACAACCGCTGCGGTTGGTGGTGTTATACCTTGCATGGGTTTAATTCTTTTCTGTCTTACAGAGAAAAAAGCAGCATTGCAAAGCGCTTAAATCCAGCGCTTTTTACGAAACCAAATGAGCATACCAATGGTTATTATAATAAATAAACACCACACCATTGGATAGCCATAAGCCCAAGAAAGCTCTGGCATTGCCCATTTGCTATTGGCTTGAAAATTCATGCCATAAATACCAGCAATAAAGGTGAGTGGAATAAAAACAGTAGAGATAATGGCCAGTACTTTCATAATATCATTCATACGCATACTGGCACTTGAAAGGTATAAATCGTGCAGACTTGAGCTTGTGTCTCTATAGGATTCAATTAATTCCATAATTTGAATTGTATGATCATAACAGTCCCTTAAATAGAGACGTACAGATTGACTGAACCAATGATCTTCATCTCGCATTAGCTGGCTTATGACATCTCTTTGTGGCCAGAATGCTCGTCTAAGGTGTATTATTTGTCTTTTAATCTGATGTATTTTATGAAGGACATTTTCATCTGGTCCATCCATTAATTCTTCTTCTAGATTCTCCAGCTGTGTACCAAGGTGTTCTAATATCGGGAAGGCTTGGTCAATGGCTAAATCTAATATGGCATAGATTAAGTAATCTAAACCAAACTTCCGGGCTCGTGTGCCTTCACTGTGCAGTCGTTTTAATACAGGGTCAAACATATCTCGACGACCTGTATAAAATGTAATGAGATAGTTTTTATGCCAGAGAATATAGAGTTGATCGATACTAAGGGTTTTATTTTTCAAGTCTGGCACATCGATAACAACAAAAAACTGGCTATCGTATGGTTCTATTTTAGAGCGCTGGCCACCATTAAGAATATCTTCTTGAGCAAGTGGGTGTATTTCAATGGCACCGCCAAGTGCTTTCATCCAATCTGAGTCTGGTAAACCGTTCACTCGGAGCCATGTCAAATGATCTGAATGCAGGCTATCACCTAGCTTTGACATTTCGGGTGTTTGAATTTCTTTAATATGATCTTGAGAGTATTCAATAAGCTGAACACTTCTAGGTTGATCATCTTGAACTTCAAATGCATTTAAAGTACCAGGAGCAGTGCCTGGTGGGTGATAGCGTTTTCGAAATAGTCGCATTTCTTCTGCCTTTTATAGAAAATCTAGTTATACTCTTTGGCCTAAGTGTAGCGAACCGGCTGTTATTAAGCAGTAAAAATGATAATGATTGGACATAATATGGATATTAATAATAAAAAAAGCCAACTCAAGGTGGCTTTATGGACTTTATTTGGCACAAGTATTTGTATTTCTCTTACAACAAATCTTGCCAAGGTGGCAAATATTAACGGGCTTCAGCCAATGCCGTTTATGTTGTGGTCCTTATGTTTATCGGCTATTGCATTAATACTTAATATGCTGATAAAACAAGAAAAAATGCCAAAGGCTATGAATGCTTTACGCTATTATTTTTGGTCTGCTGTTTGGTCTGTCACCTTGCCAAATTTAATTCTCTTCTTTGGAGTACCTAAGGTTGGGGTGAGTTTTGTTGCTTTGACCATGTGTTTGCCACCATTACTAACATATCTTGGCGCTTTGATGATGGGGCTTGAGAGGGTGAGTGCATGGCGAATAGGTGGAGTAGCTTTTGCTTTAACCGGCGCCTTTATTTTAGTGGCGGCCCAGTGGAAACTCAATGTATCAAATCAATTATGGTTAGTTATCACTTTGCTTGGTCCTGTCTTTTTGGCAATGGGGAATATCTATAGAACACTTCATTGGCCTGCAGGGTCTAAACCAGAGGCTTTAGCACCTGGCATGATTCTTTTTGGCAGTATTATGTTGCTCGCATTTGGCGCAATTCATGCCGATACATCAATTCAATTTGAATTATCTAAAACTCATATTGGATTGATTTTACTCCAGGGTTTAGTTTTTACTGCACAATATTTATTACTGTTTATATTACAAAAAGCTGGCGGCCCAGTTTTTTTAAGCTTAATAGGCACTATTAGTGCTGCTATCAGTGTACCTGTAGCAACGATTTTGCTAGGTGAGCCTTTATTAAAAGCTTTAGCGCCGAGTGCATTATTAATGCTGATAGGTTTATTGATGATGATAAAAGGTCAGAATGCACAAAGATCAAATACTGCACTAAGCCAAAGTGAAGCTTAAATTGGTGGTTTTGTGATCTGTATCACAGTTTTTCAAATTGATCAGTGAGGTGTGGCTTAGTAGTATTGCCTTGATTGTTGTCTGATAATTATTTGAGGTGTTTATGTTGAGCCGTTTGCTAATTCTCTTATGCTTGGCTATGAGTTTTTCAGCTTATGCTGAAGGTAATGCTAGGCCTGTCATAGAATGGAGTAATTCAGATGACTTTGAATTAGTAGGGCAAAATGTAATTGATTTTGATCAAGGTTTATATGCAGAGACAATAAATTTGGATCAATTTACAGTAGGCTCTTTAGTAGGGAGGTTTGAGGTTTTTCAATACACTTATAATAAAATAGACTCGAACTTTTTTAGTATGACATCTTCAGTATATGAGGCGGTAACAAAATTACCTAGATTCACAGAAATATCTAAATGCGGATTTAAGCAGAAGTGTCCCTTTAGCATTTTGTCGAATCTCACCAATTTTAAGTACCATAAAATGCACTCACATAATCGACATGTATATTTAGAAACCAGTAGATTTAGATTTGATAGAACTAGTGATGAACAAAGTGCATATTTATCAGGTTTTTATTCTAATGAGGGTGAGACTGTGCATGTTAATTTTTACCTAGGTAGTAATGGCACAAATTTAAGTACGACCGTAGAGATTGTTACGCAAAAAAATCAACCTTCTTTAGATTTAAAGTTTAATCTTGATAATTTAACTAATGCCGGTGTTGTGACTCAAGTAAAGCCAGACAAGCAAGGGACGCGCTCTTCTTCATATATATCTCGATTTCCTGGTGCCAGAATAGTTGCACAGCGTGATGTTGATTCTACACAGTTATATTTTGCAGCAAATTTGGATAAGAATAATATCAAAATAAAAAAGATTTCTGGGGAGTATGAAGGTACAGTTTATGAGCATGGCTCTAGTCGTATTTCTAATGTACATGTTTATCAGAACTATATTGATGTATTGTCTAAAGCTGATTTTGAAATCCTCGTGGATTGCCCTCCTTTTTTATGTGGTTATAATTCGATCAGAAATATGTGGGCAAAAGGTTTAAATGGGAATAGTCGATTTTATACTACGTTTAAAGCACATGACGGAAGCATTAATAATTTGTCACTTATAAGTGCTAAGAAAAGCATTAATGATACGAATGTTTTTATTCAAGTGTTTACACTTGTAGGTTCCAGAAATATTGCATTTACGTTTGTTGAAATTATGGAAGAGCAACAACCAAAACTTGGCCTTCTCGAATTCACTGAAAAAAATATGCAACAGGAGATGGCTGAAAAGGGGCGAGTTGTATTAGATGGCTTGTATTTTGCTCATGATGCCACCGAGCTTGATCTAGAAAAGTCAAAAGCATCACTTGAAACAGTACAGTCGTATTTAGTGTCTAACCCAGAGGCTCAGTTCTACGTTGTTGGTCATACGGATAATGTTGGTACTTATGAATACAATATGACTCTTTCAGCTCAAAGAGCACAAGCTGTTGTTCAAGTCTTAAGTAACAACTTTGGTATTGAGAAAAGTCGCCTTCAAGCTGTTGGTGTAGGGCCTGTTGCACCAGCTGCAGCAAATACCGTGTCAACCGCTGATAATCGCAGAGTTGAGCTTGTGTCAAAATTGTAGGTGCAGTCTTGAAAGTATATAATGCCAACATCTGCATTATATACTTTCAAGGTGTTTTATGAGCCAACCACACAAAATTCTCTTCGTATCAGACCTCGATGGCACGCTTCTACGTTCAGATAAAACCATATGCCAGTTCTCAATTGATACCATGAGAATGGTAGAAGAAGCAGGGCACCTGTTTACCATTGCTACAGCCCGTTCTCATAACTCGGCTTCTCGTTTCCTTGAAAATCTACACCTTAAAACACCAATTGGCCTTTATAATGGCGCGCAAATCTTTGACCCTCTTCAAGAGACATATTTGCATGCGCAGTATTTATCTGTGGAGACGATGAGTGCTTGTGTTGCGGAAATAAGTGCACAAGGTTTTCGCCCCATCGTGCATGTGTTGAATAAAAATCAAGAAAATAGAGTGCTTTATATTGGTGCCGAAAACGCGAGTGAAAAACACTATTTTAGTGAAAAGTTAAAGCATGACCCAAAGCGTTTTATATTATGCACCCCTGAAACCATTGCTGAGCGGGCTGCTGAATTTGATGTGCTGGAAGTGATGTTTATCACAGAGCACACAACTGAATATGTTTTAGAAACACCGGAACTTAAAGTCTATCGCAGCGAAGATATTTACTCCCCAGGATTTGATTGGGTGCAAATGACCCATCCAAATTCCAATAAAGGCTTTGCAGTTAAAAAAATAGCTAAAATGACAGGTGCGACACATATCATTTCATTTGGTGATAATGTGAATGATGTTGATATGTTTGCTGTGTCTGATATCTCATGTGCTATTAAATCAGGTCATGATCTTGCACTTGAGATGGGTGATCATATTATTGGCACCAATGACGAGGCTGGCGTTGCACACTGGATACGCCAATATCTTTCAAGTCTTTAGTCGGGTTTATTTTCACTTTTTTTAACTTGATAGCCTTTATGTGCAATAGAAGCTAGGGCCAGACTTAAAATAAAAAGAAGCGTATAGCTTAAGGGGCTTAATTCTAGCGTGAATAACTCCATACAATACCACCATGAAATACTGAGAGCCTAAATCTAAATGATAACTATTCTCATTATTGGTCTTGTATTCAAGTTATGCAAGTCTTTTGTGTAAACGTTTACAATGAATCGTGTGTAGGGAACGTTCGTACTCTGTAGGCAGTAACCTAAAATCAATAACATATGTAGAAAAGTTTTCCAACGACTTGTTTAGGGTGTATGGCACCAATTGTGTCTGTCGAGGTGCTCATGGGGTTATCACCTGCAAGGTAGAAATAGCCTGCTTTGTCTTTTTGGATAGCTCTTTTAATAATAAGCCCAAGTTGTTCATGCCTTATAACGAGTATTTGTCCTGCTTTAAATTGCGTAAATGGCGATTTCCAACACATAATATAACTGCCATCCCTTAAGGTTGGCAGCATACTATCTCCTGAAACTTTAAAAACACGAATTGGCATTATTGAACTCAACTGGATTAATTCTATTTAAGGCTGTAGCTTGGGATAAACAACATTAAGTGAGGGAGGGTATGGGCATTTGGCGGTATAGGTTGGCACACCTTTCGTATCCCAAAAGATTGCTGCAAATTGATTTATTAATTCAACCAATTTTTCACCTTTAGCCCGTTCAACACCTTGCTTGCATGCTGAGCCTGCCTGCATAATTTGATGTACGAGTGAGTGTAATTGTGGGTGTTTATCAAGTTGAGGTTGTTTTATATAATCACCCCAAATAATTCGCACTTCATGTTTTGCTTCTTCTGCTGATTTTTCTTTTGATGCAATTAAGCGGATGAGTTGTGCATCATGCTCTAGGCATTTTTCATCTTGAGCAGTTTCTTGAATAAGATCTATATATCGAACAACACTAAGAGCCGCTAGCTGTGCAGACATAGGGTCATATATTTTGCATGGTATATCACAGTGAGCGTGTACTTGTGGAATTTTAATTGTGCTTTCCATTTTTAAAAGTAATTTTTTTAACATGTTACTGATCTCCATTATGATCTTTTTTTGTTTTCGTTTTTTTATTTTGATAAAACTTTATACCAACTGCGGCAACCGCTAAAATACTAATAAACATTAATGTATGAAGTAGGGTGCTTGTGCCTGCAGTGTGATCATGTCCAGGGTGTGCTGTGGCTAACGCTGGAAACAAACACATTGGCAAGAGTAATTGTTTTTTCATAAAAACCTCCATGTAGTTTAGTCAAGATGAGTTGGTTGTGTAAATCCGTATAGGTGTTGAAATTTTTTTAGCTCAATTTGTGTGATGTTAAGCAGCCTCAAGAGTTCTCGTCTCGAATAGTCACATTTCACTTGATAAAACTCTTGGCGCATAAAGTCATGAGCTTGATGCAAATGTCTTGATGCTTGCTGCGGTTTGTTTTTTTGTATAAATAAATCCGCCAGATTATGGTGCGAAATCGTTATTGCAACAATGCTGTGCTTATATTCATGAGGAACATGAAATAGTTCATAGGCAAGAGAGAGTGCTTTATGGTAGTACTTATGTGCCAATGTAAATGACTCTGCTTCAAAACACATATTTGCTCGGCGCGTGGTGTGTTGCCAATGTGCTCGCTTAGTATGTGCCACCATAAAACATCTCCTGTTTTAGTCTTTAAAATCCATTTAACTTTACTCTCTAGATTCTCTAATGCGAATGATAATGATTCTCATTATTAATGAGTTGCTGTATGAATGCAAGTGCTTTTGTCGTCTTTTTTCCTTGTTCAATATAAAAATCAATGGCAGCAGTGCTTCAAACGATTTTAGGTGCTTGCCTAATAGAAGTTATGATGAAGGGTATATATAATGAAAAGCTTTAAAATGAGTAAATGAAGGCTATCTTATGGGAGTAATTATGGATATCAACCTTAAATTTTTAGCTCTTGAAGAGTTGTATTACAAGGATCAAGAGATTAAAGAACAAATAGATGCAATAAATACATTAGAGCTACATCAGTTGGTCTATGGTGATAATCCAAAATACAAATGGTTTGATTGTATACCGGAAATAGCCTCACTACTGAGTAGTATCGAAATACCTGATGACAAGCTTAAAAAAGTAACCACTTTATCTGGCGAAGCTTGCCATGTTCATCACATGATTATGCCGAACTGGGATGGTGAAGGAGATGAGTTTGATATGAGCTCATTATCTGGTGTAGAAAAAATGACTCATTTGAAACAAATGAGTTTTATTAACTTTGAATCTATTAAAGATGCCGAGCTTTTATTGGGGCTCGATTTGGAAAAAATATCTGAATTTTCTGGATTAAGTGAGGAGCTGCTAGAGCGTTTAAATGAGAAAGGCGTCACACTCGATTAGCCCATAAGCTGCTTAATAATATAAGCTAAATAAGTGTTGAATGGTTAGGAAGTACGAATCTCTGAAATAAGCTGCTCTTTAAAGCTGTTTATAAAATTGGCTCGCTCAAAAGCCATATGTTTTCCGGCTGAGGTTTGCATAAGTTCAGGTAATTGTAGAAGCTTAGTTTCGATATGATCTAAAGTGTAGGTTTTATCATCAAGCTTTCTATGTTTTGCAAGTGGATCTGGGTAATCATAAAGAGATCTCTTTAGAGAGCCTGATACAGAGAACATTCTTGCTATACCTATTGCGCCTAATGCATCTAGTCTGTCAGCATCTTGAACAATAGCAGCTTCTATTGTATTGGGTGTTATGCCGCGACTATAGCTATGGGCTTCAATTGCGTGATGGATAGCTTCAAGATCAGTTCCATTAATATAATATTTCCGCAATAGCTCAACGGCCTTATTGGCTGAGAGTGTAGAGGATATATTGCTGTCCGGATGATTTTTAGGTATGGATACACAATCATGCAGAAGAACTGCGATAATGACAGTAAATAAATTTCCACCTTCTTGTCGTTGAATATCTAGAGCGTTTTTTAATACTCGAAGGACATGATCAAAACCATGAGCGCTATCAGCATAGTTTACGGATTCAGCATATGAATAGATGTTATTAAAAATATGATACTGTTCTTGGTTATCAAACTTAAGGTGAGCTGCTTTCATGGCAGCACACTCTTTACAACAATGGTCATAATGACGAGTAGGGCAATAACGCCAATAATGCCTGCCAGAATATAATCAAATGGTGATTTTTCTTTAAAGTCTTCTTGTCTGTTTCTTTCTGACTGAATTCCAAACAGACCAGCGATTGTGCTTTGAATAACTCTAAAGAATCTATTGTGCTGCTTTTCTTTGCTCATGATATCCCTCAATATGCATCTGCATTTATCTTTACAAATCTGATTAAAGCAACGGTGATAACCAGCGCTCATTTTCGTCAACAGACTCTTCACGACGAGCTGCATAATCTTGAACTTGATCATCATCAATTTTGCCAATAGCAAAGTATTTACTTTCAGGGTGGCTGAAATACCAGCCACTCACTGCAGCTGTTGGCCACATGGCCATATGTTCAGTTAAAGTAACATCCACAGCATTTTGCGCATCTAGCAATTTAAACAGACCAATTTTTTCACGGTGGTCTGGGCATGCAGGGTAACCAGGCGCAGGGCGGATGCCTTGGTATTTCTCTTTGATTAAAGCTTCATTATCAAGTGTTTCTTCTTTGATATAGCCCCAATGTTTTGTTCTGACTTCACGGTGCATGTATTCCGCAGCAGCTTCAGCTAAGCGATCAGCAAGTGCTTTCACCATAATAGAATTAACATCATCATGGTTTTCATCAAACTCTTTGGCTTTTTCATCACAGCCGTGGCCGGCGGTTACAACGAAGCCGCCGATATAGTCATGCTTGTCTGAATCAACGCTTGGAATATAGTCAGCAAGGCAAAGGTTTGGTTTGCCACTTGGTAGTTCTATCTGCTGCCTTAGGTGATACATGCGGTGTAATTCTTCGGAACATGTATCATCTGTATAAAGAATTGTGTCATCGCCATCAGATTTAGCTGGCCAGAAACCAATAACGGCTTTTGCTTCAAGCCATTTCTCATCAACAACTTGCTTCAGCATTGCTTGTGCATCTTTAAACAGATCTCGAGCTGCTTCACCAACGATTTCGTCATCAAGGATTTTTGGATAAGTACCTGCTAGCTCCCAAGTGAGGAAGAATGGCGTCCAGTCGATGTAATCAACTAATGTTTTTAAATCAAGCTCAATTGTTTTGGTGCCAAGGAACTGAGGTTTAACAGCAGCTGCATCACCATCAAAGCTGAATACACCTTTGTTTGCACGAGCATCTTCAATGGCTTTAAGCTTTTTATTTTGACGACCTTTCGCATGACGTACACGAACCTTTTCGTAATCAGCGTTAATATTATCAAGGTAGTTTTGCTTATCTTTAGATAGAAGTTTGGACGCAACACCTACGGCTCTGGAGGCATCGGTCACATAAACTGTATTCGCAAGATTTGGCGAAATTTTTACAGCAGTATGGGCTTTAGAGGTTGTCGCACCACCAATCATCAGTGGTTGATTCATGCCAA
Source organism: Gammaproteobacteria bacterium UBA6940 (assembly GCA_002450655.1). Lineage (GTDB taxonomy): Bacteria > Pseudomonadota > Gammaproteobacteria > Pseudomonadales > UBA6940 > UBA6940. The sequence continues at coordinate 88,109 of DJZY01000067.1, forward strand.
GACGCTTCATTTCTTTTGCCACATGCACCATTTCATCAAGAGACGGTGTGATAAGGCCAGAAAGACCAATAATATCGACATTGTGCTTTTTCGCTTCAGCAAGAATTTTCTCACAAGGCACCATAACGCCAAGGTCAATCACTTCAAACTCATTACACTGAAGCACAACGCCAACGATGTTTTTACCTATATCGTGCACGTCACCTTTTACTGTGGCCATGAGGATTTTACCCTTGGAAGAGCTTTCGCCTGTGTCACCTTTTTCTTCTTCAATAAATGGAATTAAGTAGGCAACTGCTTGCTTCATAACGCGAGCACTTTTGACAACCTGTGGTAAAAACATTTTACCGGCACCGAACAGGTCACCAACTTTGTTCATGCCATCCATCAATGGGCCTTCGATAACCTCAATAGGACGATCCACAAGTTGACGCATTTCTTCTGTGTCTTCTTGGATGTAAGCATTTAAGCCTTTCACCAGTGCGTGCTGAAGGCGCTCAGCGACTGGAAGCTCACGCCATTCGTCTTTCTTTTCATTGCCTGCTTCTTTTGCACCACGGTATTGTTCTGCAATATCAAGAAGGCGCTCGCTCGCATCACTACGACGGAAAAGGACAACATCTTCAATGGCATCACGAAGATCTTTTGGTACTTCATCATAGACTTCAAGCTGGCCAGCGTTAACAATGCCCATGTTTAAACCAGCATTAATGGCATGGTAAAGGAATACGGCATGAATCGCTTCACGAACTTGATCGTTACCACGGAAGGAGAATGAAACGTTACTCACGCCGCCAGAAATACTGGAGTGAGGGCAGAGACGTCTGATTTCACGACAAGCTTCAATAAAATCTAAACCATAACGGTCATGTTCCTCGATACCTGTGGCAACAGCAAAAATATTTGGGTCGAAGATGATGTCTTCAGGTGGGAAGCCATTGGCGACCAAGAGATCGTAGCTGCGCTTACAGATGTTCACTTTTTTCTCAAGTGTGTCTGCTTGGCCTGTTTCATCAAAGGCCATAACCACAACTGCAGAACCATACCAGCGGCACATTTTTGCGTGGTGTAAGAAGATATCTTCGCCTTCTTTGAGAGAGATTGAGTTCACGATACTTTTACCTTGAATACATTCAAGGCCAGCTTCGATAACATCCCATTTTGACGAGTCAACCATGATTGGCACACGAGAAATATCAGGCTCTGTGGCAATCATATTTAAGAAACGAATCATGGCTGCTTTTGAGTCAAGCATGCCTTCGTCCATGTTGATATCGATGACTTGTGCACCTGCATCAACTTGCTGTAGTGCTACTGAAAGTGCTTCGTCATATTCTTCATCGCGAATCAGACGAGCAAATTTGCGAGAGCCTGTTACGTTGGTTCTTTCACCAACGTTAACGAAAGTAATATTATCGTCCAATGTGAATGGTTCAAGACCAGAAAGACGCATGCGGCGTTCAATGACTGGAATCTCACGGCGTTCAACGCCACGGACTGCATCAGCAATTGCTTTAATATGGCCTGGCGTTGTACCGCAACAGCCACCAATGATATTGATGAGACCAGATGTGGCGAACTCTTTTACGATCTCACACATTTCTGCTGGTTCTTGATCATATTCACCAAACTCATTAGGCAAGCCAGCGTTAGGATGAGCGGATACAAAGGTATCTGCACAGGCGCTTAAGGCCGCAAGGTGAGGGCGAAGCTCTTCAGCACCAAGAGCACAGTTTAAACCGATGGAGAATGGTTTGACATGGCGCACGGAATTCCAGAATGCTTCTGGTGTTTGGCCTGAAAGTAAACGGCCACTGGCATCAGTGATTGTGCCGGAGATCATAACAGGCCAGCGTTTACCTTGCTCTTCGAAGAATTTCTCAATAGCAAAAAGTGCCGCTTTTGCGTTAAGGGTGTCAAAGATTGTTTCAACAAGAAGGACATCTGCGCCACCTTCTGTTAAGCCTTTTAATGCAACTGAATAGTCGGCCACAAGTGCTTGGAATGTCACGTTACGAGCAGCTGGGTCGTTAACATCTGGTGAGATAGAGGCAGTTCGAGATGTTGGGCCTAAAACACCTGCAACATATTTTGGTTGCCCTGTTGCTTTTTCAACAATATCTGCAGCTTCACGAGCCAAGCGTGCGCCGTGGAAGTTAATGTCGTATACCAAGTGCTCGCAATGGTATTCCCCTTGAGAAATAGCAGTGGCGTTGAATGTGTTTGTTTCAACGATATCAGCACCAGCTTCGAAATAGAGTTGATGAATTTCGCGAATAATATGGGGGCGAGTGAGAACAAGAAGGTCGTTATTACCTTGTAATGGAGAACTATGATGAGCTAATAGCTCACCACGATAGTCTTCTTCCTTTAGACCATAGCCTTGAATCATGGTGCCCATGGCGCCATCAAGTATAAGAATGCGTTGTTGTGCTAGCGCTTCAATAGATTGTTGTGCCATGGTTTAAGATTTCCTTAGTCTACTTGCACTGATTCAAATCAGAGTGAAAATCGGTATAGCTAGAATCTGCTAGTCCTTGATCTACTTCTTCTTTAGATAATGTTTTTAGATGACTATTATAGGCTTTTGCAAAAAAACCTGCTTCTGAATCAAGCTCACGGCTCAGCTGTTTCAGAATTGTTAAACCATTAAGTCCAGGGAAGTGATGGCTTATCTGGCTTGTAGCCGCCATGGAATTCAAGAAAATACGAGCTTCTTTATGGTATGGTTGAGTTTCATCTAAGGCAAGATCGAATGCTTTTTGTATGGCTTTTTTATTCGTTTTTGGAAGCTCGTAGCCAGGTCGTGGTTTTTCTGTAAATTCATTTTTAAGAACAGCAAAACCTTCATTTTGGACTTGGGTACTTATTGTATTATAGGCATTCTGTAAGTGAGCTTCACCTCTGCCTGTGGATTCATGATCAAGAATGTCTGCAGTTTCTTTTAATTTGGTTAGATGCTCAGGTAAGAAAACTGATTGACCTGCGTTCGGGTTTAGGCTCAGTGCTCTTAAAAAAGATTCGATAATGTGTCGGCCTGCTTTTTTCGGTTGTGTCGCAGCTTCTAGTATTTCGGTCACGGGGACTTTTTGCAAAAACGAAGATGCGCTTTTTACACGCATTACATGACCTGGATACTCTTTCAGAAAGTCTGATGCTTTTGGAAATACTTGAGAAACTCGTTCTGGCAGCTGTGCTGTTTTTATTTGCGCTAGATAGGTTGAATGAGAGGGTATGTTTAAGCTGATTTGATTGAGTGTTGTGCAGAAAGCACCAAAGTTTTTTGGTGTGATTTGAGCGAAAAGAGAGTCTTTATATGCTTGATCGCTGAGGGGAGGCGTTTGTATTTGATTGGCGGAGTTTTGGTATGTTCGAATAGCGTTTTCTTGCATGCTGATCTCTCTTTTTCTGGTTATGAGTCGCATTATTTTACTTGGGTCAATATGGTGCCACAAGTTTTTTTACACATTTGCAAGTGTAAATATTCCTAAATAAACGACCAAAGGGCTGTTCAACAAATGTGAGTTTTCAGCCCTTTGACAGCATGAACATTAATTAACGTTCATGCCTGCTGCTGCACCTTCGTCTGGTGTTAGAAGGAAGATGTCGCTACCGCCAGGACCAGCTGCCAGCATCATCCCTTCAGACATGCCGAAGCGCATTTTACGTGGCTTAAGGTTAACAAGTGCAAGCACTTGACGGCCAATAAGGTCTTCTGGCTGATATGCAGACTTCATACCTGCGAAGATATTTTTAGTAACCCCTTCACCAATATCAGCAGTCACTTGAATAAGCTTATCTGCGCCTTCAACTGGTTGAGCATCAACAATTTTAACAATACGAAGGTCGAGCTTCATAAAGTCTTCAATCGTGATTTCTGGCTTAAGGTTACCCTTTGGTGCTTCTACTGCTTCAGCTGCTGGTGCATCTGCTTGAACTTCTGGTTTGGATTCCATTTTTTTCTCCGATTTTGATTTGGATGGTTTTTGTTTTGCAGCGGCTTCAGCTGGTGAAAGTAGGCTGCTCTGCAATTTTTTGATGTCAACACGACCAAGAAGAGGCTTGAATGTTGCTACCTGAATTTCGTCTGTTGCTTGTAGGTCTTCCCACTTCAGTTCGGCGACATTGAAGAATTCCGCTGTGCGCTGAGCCAGGCTTGGCGTCATTGGTGCAAGAAGTGTCATTACAATTCTGAAGAGTCTCACACCAAGGCTGCATGTTTGGTGCGTGATTTCTGCGCCGCCTTCTTCTTTCATTGTCACCCAAGGCTTAAGTTCGTCGATAAGACGGTTTGCTTCATCAGCAATCTGCATGATTAAGCGACAGCCTTTGCCGAGCTCAAAATTGTTGAAAGCCTCTTGAATCGCAGGTAGCTTTTCAAGTGCAGCGTTGTAATGAGTTTGGTTTTCATCATTAAGAACAGCCAGCTTATTATCGAAGTTCTTGTTAATGAATTTTGCACAACGGCTAGCGATATTGACCACTTTACCGACGAGGTCTGAGTTCATCTTTTGAGCGAATTCTTCAAGGTTAAGGTCGATATCATCAATATGTGGTGAGAGTTTTGTAGCGAAGTAGTAGCGCAGTAGGTCTGGATCGAAGTGATCGAGGTACTGGCGTGCAGTGATGAATGTACCACGTGATTTGGACATCTTTTCACCATTAATCGTCACATAGCCGTGAACCATAATGTTTGTTGGACGACGGTAGCCTGCAACATCAAGCATTGCTGGCCAGAAGAGACCGTGGAAGTTAATGATGTCTTTACCAATCACATGGTGAAGCTCAGCATCAGAGTTTGCTTGCCAGTATTCGTCAAAGCTCAGATTACGTGCTTTACCTTCTTCTGTATTACAGTAAGCTTCAAAGCTCGCCATATAGCCAATTGGTGCATCTAGCCATACGTAGAAGTATTTGCCAGGGTAGCCTGGAATTTCAAAGCCAAAATAAGGGGCTTCACGGGAAATATCCCACGGACGAAGACCGTCTTTAAGCCATTCACGAAGTTTATTGGCTACTGGTGCAGGCATGCTGCCAGAATCAAGCCATGTTTGCAGGAATTCGCCTTTTTGTGGCAAATCAAAGTACAGCTGTTCCACTGTTTTCATTTCAGGTGTTGCACCAGAGAACACTGAAACAGGGTTAATAAGGTCGTTTGGCTCATAAGTTGTGCCGCAGACTTCGCAGTTATCGCCATATTGATCAAGTGCATGACACTTAGGGCACTCACCTTTAACAAAACGGTCAGCTAAGAACATTGATTTAGCTGGGTCAAAAAGCTGTTCTTTTTCTTTTTTAGTAATCATTCCAGCTGATTCGAGTGCTTTAAAAATAGAGCCAGCACGAGCACGGTTTTCTTCACTGTGTGTGGAGTGGTAATGGTCAATGCCAATGCGGAAGTCTTCAAGATCTTTTTTATGACGCTTCCAGATTTCACCAATATGTTCTTCTTCAGTTTTACCAAGTTCAGCCGCTTTAAGCATGATACTGGCACCGTGAGCGTCATCGGCGCAAACATAAGTGACTTCATGACCTTGCGCTTTTTGGAAGCGAGTCCATACATCCGTTTGAATAGCTTCGAGCATATAGCCAAGATGCAGGTCACCATTTGCATATGGTAGTGCACTCGTAATGAGAATCTTCCGTTTTGAGTTGGACATTGTGGGCTCCGTGTAGGGGTATTTAATGTGTTCATAAAAGTGCGTTTAATTTACCACAGTTTTATATGATGGTTAAGCTTGTCAATTCACGGAATATTGTCTAGACCTAATAAGAGGGGCTTGATTATATCAAATGCCCACTAATACCTGATCTTTTTATAAATCTATCTTACGAATGTCTACACCGTTATGGAGAAGTTGAATGGAACAACAAGGATCAAATTTATCTCAAAAGGCAATGATGTCTGGTGGCGCTATTGCAGTTTCTCAAGTCGTACTCGCTGGTGTAGCATGGAGTCAGGCTGAAACTATGGGTACTATGGGCAACCTAGCTCTAACAGGTGTTGCCGTGGTGGCTATTGGTGGATGGCTTGCGCAGTCAGCTTTCCTTAAATCCAAAGTTTTCATGCCGATGAATGATATTGTGAAGGCAATGAAAGGCTTGAGCAGTGGCCAGCTTTCAACTCGTATGCCAGACAATTTATCTGGTGAAATGGCTGAACTTTCTGTTGCTATGAAAGATTTAGTCAACTTTATGAAGCAATTGCATTCTCAACTGGATACTGCTGCTACTAAATTGCAGGGTTCCTCCTCAGGTATTACTGGTGGCGCCAGTAAAATGGGCAAAAATATCACAGAATCTAATGCTTTAGCTGCACAAATTGCAACGGCTATGGATGAGATGTCTGCAACTGCTCGAGAAGTTTCAGGTCATGCCAGCAGAGCTGCTGATCAAACTCACGCTATGAATGATGCCGTTAATATTGGTCAAAAATCCATGGGTGATGCCACTGGTGCAATTGATCGGCTTTCAAGCCAAATGGATCTTGCCGTAGATACAGTTCGTAAGCTTGCTGAAGATTCAAGCAGTGTAGGTAAAGTTTTAAGTGTAATTCGTGGCATTGCAGAGCAAACCAATCTACTTGCCCTTAACGCGGCGATTGAGGCTGCTCGTGCTGGTGAGCAGGGTCGTGGTTTCGCGGTTGTTGCGGATGAGGTTCGCTCCCTTGCTCAGAAAACGCAAGAATCCACACAAGAAATTCAAGTAATCATTGAAAACGTCCAAAATGGTGCCAAGAATGCTACTTCAGTTATTGATTCAAGCAAGGCTCTAACAACTGAAACATCAGGCCTCTTCAGTGATGCTGGTGGTCAGCTGGGTGAAATTCGAAATTCTATTGGCGAGCTGAACAGTCTCAATACTCATGTAGCTCGTGCAGTTGATGAGCAAACACGAACGGCCGACTCTATTAGCCACGATGTAAATCGTATAGCCGAGATGGCTGAAAGCTTTAAAGTAATGGTGGAAGATATTAGCCGTACAAGCAATGAATTGACGAGTCTTGCGAACAGTAATTCTGAAATGAGTCGTAAATTCTCTTAAGAGGCCTTTACGGGCTTCTTAAATCATATTTCCTCGTATTGCTATTGCAATACTTCAAAGCACCTGTGAAGGTGCTTTTTTTTAGGCTTCATATTATGGCTATATAAAATCTAAATTATTGAAAAATCGTTATATTTAAAGATCAATGTGATCAAATGCATTCTACAAGGTGAAAAAGTGATATAATCGCCCGCATATTTGCAATAAGATCGCATAAATCAATGATTTTACGCCTAAAGGAGATGGCCATGGAGCTCAATATAGATTCTGCAGTCAGTCAGTTAACCACAATTGGTGATTGGTTGAGATGGACAACGAGCCGTTTTTATGAAGGTGAAATTGCACTAGGTCATGGTAGTGACTCTTACTGGGATGAGGCTGTGTTCCTCGTATTGCAAGCGCTTCATCTTCCACCTGAGTCAGATGGTCGCCTACTAGAAGCGAAGTTAACAATGCCTGAGCGTTACCGTGTTGCTGAATGGATTCAGCGTCGTGTTGTAAACCGTGAGCCACTTGCTTATATCACTCAAACAGCTTGGCAGCAGGGCGTTGAGTTTTATGTAGACCAACGAGTGCTTATTCCTCGCTCTCCGATTGGTAACCTTCTTGCTGAAGGTTTTGAAAATTGGATGTCAGCAGAGCCAAGCCGAATTCTTGATATGTGCACTGGTTCAGGCTGTCTTGCAATTCTATCTGCAATGGCATACCCACAGTCGCACGTTGATGCTGTTGATATTTCAGCAGACGCACTCACGCTTGCTTCATTTAATATTGGCAAGCATGGCCTTGAAGATCGTGTACGCCTTGTACAGTCTGATGGTCTTGCACAGATCCCTGAAGGTCTACAATACGATCTTATCGTGTGTAACCCTCCATATGTTGATGCTGGCGAAATGGCCAATCTGCCACCAGAATTCCGCTTTGAACCTGCTCTAGCACTTGAATCTGGCGATGACGGCCTTGATTTTGTGCGTAACTTCTTAAGCCAAGTGCATCACTATATGAGTGATACTGGTATCTTGGTTCTTGAAGTTGGCTATTCTTGGCGAGCGCTTGAAGAAGCGTGCCCAGGCTTTAACTTCACATGGCTAGAAGTGGAAGGTGGTGCTGTTGGTATGACTCTGATCAACAAAGCCGATGCACTTGAAATTTCTGGCATTATTGGTGCAGCAAAACAAGCATCAGAAGAAACTGAATCTGAATAACCTGAATTAAAAGCCACAAGTGTGGCTTTATAGAGGAATAACTATGTCTGGTAATACCTTTGGTCTTAACTTCTCGATTACAACAGCAGGAGAGAGCCATGGTCTTGGTTTGGTGGCTATCGTTGATGGTTGCCCAGCTGGTATTGAGATTGATGAAGCTTTAATTCAACAAGATCTTGATCGTCGTCGTCCAGGAACTTCGAAATTTGCAACACAGCGTAAAGAGCCTGACCAAGTGAAAATTATGTCAGGTGTTTTCGAAGGAAAAACGACTGGTACACCAATTGCACTTGTCATTGAAAATACAGATCAAAAGTCAAAAGATTATTCTTCTATTAAAGATACTTTTAGACCAGGTCATGCAGACTATACCTATCATCATAAGTACGGTCATCGCGACTATCGAGGTGGTGGGCGCTCATCTGCTCGTGAAACAGCAATGCGTGTTGCTGGTGGTGCTATTGCAAAGCAGGTACTTAAGGCGCAGTTTGGTGTCGAAATTCGTGGATGTATGTACCAAATGGGTTCGCTCAAAGTAAGCCAGTATAACTGGGATGAAGTTTCAAATAACCCGTTCTTTTGTCCAGACCCAGAGCTTGTACCTCAGCTTGAAGCTTTAATTCATGAAATTCGTAAAGCGGGTTCGAGTATTGGTGCTGGAGTTATGGTTCAAGCCACTGGTGTACCAGTGGGTTGGGGCGAGCCTGTATTTGATCGTCTTGATGCAGATATTGCTAAAGCCATGATGAGTATCAATGCTGTTAAAGGTGTTGAAATTGGTGATGGCTTTGAAGTGATTGAGCAACGTGGCGAGCAGCACCGTGATGAAATCACACCTGAAGATGGTTTCACTTCAAATCATTCTGGTGGCGTTCTTGGCGGTATTTCTTCTGGCCAAGATATTTTGGTGAAAATTGCTCTTAAACCAACATCAAGTATGTTAATTCCTGGTAAGAGTATTGATAAAGAAGGCAATCCAGCAGAAGTTGTGACTAAAGGTCGTCATGATCCATGCGTAGGTGTTCGAGCAACTCCAATTGCTGAAGCAATGCTTGCAATTACTTTGCTTGATCATGCATTACGTCAACGGGCGCAAAACGGTAAATAGTATACCGCATAAAAAAGCAGCTTTAAACGCTGCTTTTTTATGCGAGAATTGTAACCACTTAAAACACTATTTTGTATGGCGGTTTGGTAATCCGATTGACCAGCGGATCATATCTCCCAGGATAGGGTAAATATCATTGGATTTTGCACCAAATCTCATAGTTTGAGCATTGCTGTCATATAGCCCTATATCCCTGTTAACTCCTTCATCATTCGAAGGCAAATATTCTTCTAATTTATCTAGATTGAAGTCAATTATTTCGATCTGAGATAGTTGATAGTATCGCCAGATTGGATTTGTATGAGAGAAATCTATTAGAGGGATATTTTCTAGTAATTTTGATTGCAGATTTGCTTCAGCCTTTCTGCCAAAGCTAAAATCATAAAAAAGTTTAGCAAGTGCCTTTAACATTACTGGTTGAGCTGCAACTGTATTAAGTTTTGCTCCTTCTTTCCCTAATGATGGAATTTTACAAATACTTTCCCAGAATTTATTGATCTCATCAATTTTGGGTTCAATTTGATTTGGTGAGGCTCCACTGATGTTTGTTTTGTTCAAAAATAATCTTGCATTTATACTGACTAAATCTTTTCTCGAAATAGAACCATCATCATTTTTCCAGTCAACAATATCTTGCTCCAAAATATTCCAGTCTAAAATTGAATTATCATCAATTAAAACTTCTTTAATATAGACGTTTATTGGGTTTGAGTTGTCAAACTGTAGTGCAAGACTTGATTCGACTTTTTTGCCTAAGTTATTAAGGTCATGAAAAAGTTGACGCTCTTGGTCTGAGTCTAGTCCTATATGGCATTCAATTTGAACTGTTGCTAGTGTTGAAGCTACATCTTGAATTTCAATTAAGGCTGAGAGTAAGTCTTGAGAGAGCTCACCTTTTTTTGGTAAAAGTAAGTTATTTTTTGAGTTAAGCATATGGCTGGATATTGCATTTTGAAGAAAGTCAAAAAGTAATTGCATAGCTTTTCTTCTATGTTGGCCATCTATGACATACATTAGCTGTGAGCTTGGCAGCCAAACCTTAAAACATGCTGTTTCATTGGATGTTAAGGATATTACTCTTTCTGCGCGTAAATTTTTTAAGTCTGGGTTTATATTTCTCAAATTGCAGACTATAGGTTGAATCGAAACGTATGGTTGTCTTCCTAAAATCTTTTCAAGCTTCTCTAATTGGGTTGATGGTTGTTTTCGCTCTTTTTGTCGTTTAACTTTTGCTGCATGGATAAGACCCTTAAGCATGTATTTTGCAAGCTTTGATGCATGAGGAATATTTAGAGGTCTTTGTGCGATTGTTTCACTATTTTTATCTCTTTCATTTGCTACAGCAGAGCGTTCGTAAAATGTTTTCATGGGGAGTTGAAATAAAAAGGTTTTGTTTCCCATGTTGTCGGCGACAAGAGTATTTAAGGTAAGTTCATTTCCTGTACCTGATTCAAGTAAATCGCTTAAGGAGCCTGTATTTTGAGTATTTATATCAGTTAATGCTTCCATTTATTTTATCCCTGGAGTTGTTTTTAGTGTTTTGGATATTAGTGCCTTTATCAGGAGGTGTCAATAGTTTCTTATAAGGAATTATAGAAATACCAGGGATAATATTGTTTTATTTGTTTGGCTTTGTTTATTGCTGTTGAGAGTCTGGTTGTTCAAAAAATATCAAGTAGTTTAGTTTTCCTGTGGGAAAAGTAATTTAAGTTTTGTTAGTGTAATTATTAGTAATATGCTTGAACTCAAAGGAGTAGTACGGTAAATGGGTAAAAGCATAATGTGTTTGTGGACGGGCAGAAACTGCTAGCTTGTTCTTGTTTTAAATTTTTGCACTGAGATTTATGGTTTTATTGTGGCTTATTTTTGTGCCGGAGCAATAAACGATCCATTATAATCTGGAGTAGACTATATCTGCTTTACTTTGTGGTTTACGGAATAGTTTTGCAATGTTCTGTGTTTTGTGTCTTGTTTTGCTACTAAGGATTCCCTTTGGTGGTGTGCACATTGGTGCATATCAAAGGTATGTTGACTTAATTCTACCTCTTTCATCATTTGAATATAATTTCTTCGTTAACGATAGGTTTGTTTAATCGTATTTCAAATGTTTCTGTTGTTCAGAATAATCATCAGTTCCTTTCAGTGTGCAGAGTCAATTTGATGGGGTGCTTAACGAGAGTTGCTGCGTGAGCCAATGTTGAAATTCTAGTTCTTGCTTGGATATTTCGCTGTCGGTACAGAGAATACTATAGTGGTGTCCTGACTTCTGAAAGCCGAAAGGTGCAACTAATCTTCCATTCTTTAAGTCATCTTCTATTAGAGGGTATGAGCCGATAACAGAGCCCAGTCCATCAATGGCAGCTTGAATGCAAAAATAAAAATGGTCATAGGTTTGGCTTGGGTTATCTTGGTTTATCAGTGTCTGATTTTGGCTCATCCAGTCAAGCCAGGCATTAGGTCTCGTCTTGCTATGAATCAGCGTGACTTTATCGTGATCCTTGTTAATTTGAGACCAATACTCAGGAGAGCAAACAGGGCCTATCCATTCTTCTACTAGTTTTATTTGATGATATTCATCTGGAATTTTAAAGTCATCACGTCTTATTGCCATTGATAAACCTCTTTCTTCAAGATTAATTGGTCCACCAGCGGTTGATAAGCGTATATCGATACCAGAGCTTAAATAAAAATCTGCAAGTCTAGGCATAAGCCAGCGCATTGTGAGGGTAGGCTCGCATGAAACTTCTAAGTATGGCTTTGAATTCTTTTGAATTTTATGTATGCCGACTCGCAGGGCATCAAATGCGATCGATGTATGCTGCTTGAGCAGCTCGCCTGCGGGCGTTAATCGCATGTAACGCCCGTGCTTATAAAAAAGTTTTTGAGATAAGTGCTCTTCTAAAGTTTTGATTTGTTTGCTTACAGCACCGTGGGTTATATGCAGCTTGTCTGCTGCTTGGCTATAACTGGCTGATTCAGCTGCTATATGAAAGATATGAAGTGCCTTAAGGTGTCTCATGTGAATTTATCTCACAGGTTGTTAGTATTCTTTTCGCTATTCCTTGAGTAGTGCAGGCAATATAATGCTTCAAATGCAATTGTTATATCAAGTATAAGTGATTTTTTATCACAGCTTGGTGTTTGGTTTTATTTAAATCTAATTTGGAGCACTTTAAATTGATTCAATCTATTGATCTAGCCCAAAAATTCACAAAGTTTAATGAGTATTGGACACCAAAGGTAGTTACTGAGCTTAATAACTACCAAGTTAAATTGGCAAAGTTTAAGGGGGAGTTCACTTGGCATAATCACTCTGATACCGATGAGTTTTTTCTTGTTGTCAAAGGTCAAATGAAAATAGAGCTTCGAGATGGTGTTGTTGAGCTTCATGAGGGGCAGGTTTACGTTGTGCCAAAAGGTGTAGAGCATAAACCTGTTGCAGAAAACGAGTGTCATGTCATGTTGATTGAGCCTAAAGGTGTGATTAACACTGGAGACTCTGAGAGTGATCTAAAAGCAGAAAATAATGTTTGGGTATAAGCTAAAGCTTTATATTGCTCAATAGACTGGCATTAATTTTATCTTAACTTGTCTCATTTTTTATAGGATCGTTTATGGATAAGGAAGCTTTGGTTCAATTGTATAAACGGTATATACATTGTCTTAATAAACAAGATTGGACTTTATTACCAGCGCTTTTAAGTGAAAACGTTACTTATAACGATGAGGTTGTAGGTGTTCACGGCTATATTCAAATGCTTCAACGTGACTTTCAAGCAATTCCAGATCTTAACTTTAATATAGATAAAATTATTGCGGATCCACCCTATATAGCAGCAAGGCTTCTTTTTAAATGTTCACCAGTAGGAGTGTTGTTCGGTTTTGCTGTTAATGGTCGAGAAGTTGTTTTTTCAGAAAATGTGATATACGAAATTGATAATGGTCGTATTGTAAAAGTTGATTCTGTAATAGATAAGCAGGCAATTGCGGTACAAATAGAGTAGGTGCGCTGATTTATAAGTATTGGTTCACGAGTGCTCATGTTTAACATGAGCACTGCCTTATATATTATCCTGCTGAAGGTTCTTTTAACCAAGAGTTAATATCTGTTTTTTCAATGGCTTCAAGTTGACGCTCTGCTTCTGCGCACGAGGATTGGCATTTAAAGCCTATAATAATGAGCTGTGCATCATTTCTCATGTTGTGAACACTGTAGAGCTGCTGTAGTTTCCCTTTTATACCAGGTGTAGTCATCTCACCACCAACGCGATAGAAGACACGACCTACCCATTTTTGGCTATAGATATTACGTAAGTAAAGTTTGTTTCCATTAAAGGTTTCAGTCCATTGAGAAGAGTTTGCTGCTTCCATGAAGTTAGTGGAAGAGAAAAGCTCATGACCTTCCCGCTGCTGGCTTATGTGGCCAAGCAATACCTGCATGCCAGAAGGTTTAAGCTGAAAAGTAGACCACATTTCAATGCCAGAATAATCTGGTTGCCAGCCACCAAAGGTTTTTTTGCTTTGACTTAAAATGTCTTCAGGCGTGCGCAATGCTTGTTGGGTGCTCTCAAAAGCACTGTTTTTTATTTCCCCAGAAATATATGGTGTGTTAATTAATGGGATTGCATGCTCAATAAGTTGACTGCCAATAGGGAGAGCGGAAAGTGCCACAATAAGTGGGATACCTTTTTTAAGATTCCAGCTTGGTGTGATTTCTGGTTTCTCTTTTATAGCAGCTGCCTGAGGCAACACTTCAGCTTTCTTCTCAAGTTTCATTGCAATAAACATAATTGGGATCAGCGCGATTGCAAACAATATCCAGCCAAAAAATTCGTGGTCATATACGATAGATGACTTCATTTGAGTTTCATAGCCAATGATAATAATTAAGAATATTCGAATCCAATTGGTAATGATGCTGATGGCAGCACCTAAGAAAATAAGAAGAGCTGTGTACTTTTTTGATGGAATATAGAGGTAGCCCCATAAGCTTGTAATTGCAACGGCAACTAAAAGGTAACGTACACCGCTGCATCCACCCTCGACAATAAAGCGTCCCCCTGGAATGTTGACATTAATGCCCTGTATAAAAGCAGGTATGCCGATGATCTCAATGCCTACACGAACAACAGCAACTGCAAGCATTTGCAATGATGGGACTAATAGCTCCCACACAGGCAAAGCAAAATACAGAGCAATAAAAGGGGCAATACTCTTAAAGCTTGCTTTCTGGCTTGCACAAGCCAAGAAAAGTGCACATGTCAGCGCAGGTATGCTGAGCCAGTAAAGCATTGATATTCCGGTCAGCTCACCAAGCGACCAAGTCAAAGCACCACCAAGTCCCAGAACAACAGTAAAGAGTGTTTGTAGGTGAGTGGAGGGCTTTTGCTTTTGCAGATGCCCCCACTGATCGTAGATTAACCATGCTGCTACAAGCACAACAATTGTGCCATGAGAGTAGCTGGAACCTTTTTCGTGCCAGATAGACCAAAGTGTGGTCCAACTTGGAAGCATAATTGCAAAACATAACAAAGAGAAAAGAACTGAGCCAACAATAAAAGCTGTGAGTTGAGGCTTGGTCTTGCTAGTGGTGGACATGGTTACTCCAGATGGCGCTGATTGACGCTGTGTTCATGGTATCAGCAATATAGTTCATTGCAGATTGATATTCCTGCTTGTATTGCGTCTCTAGTCTAGAGAGTCACCTTATTTTAATGGTGTTCGTATTACAAATGGAGTGGATTAGAGTGAAATTTACTCAAAATAGTGGCTTTTTGTAATATTTGAAAACACGCCATTGAAATTTATGTCACAAGCATGGATTATGAATCTCGATTTTATGCGAACTTTGCAAGATTTTAAACAAATTTAAGTCTTACTTGGCTTTCTATAAGCCTTTAAGTAAAACTAATTGACTATTATTGCATTGTGTAAGGGGCTAAGTATCCCAATTCTCAGTGAATTTCGGTGTTGCTGCTTCTATGTATCCCGTATAAAATGATCGGGGTGCTTGTAACTTGTGTTTTCTAAGAAGCTGCAAGTTGCATAAAAAATTAAATTAGGCTCGTCCTGATTCAAGTATTAATAAAAGCTTAGGTTGTTTTGATTGAGTTTAATGATGGACTCGGTTAGTAGAAGCCTTATTTGTGGAGATGTTTCGGTGAAAATTACTGTTATTGGAAGTGGCTACGTTGGTTTAGTTACAGGTGCCTGTTTTGCAGACATGGGGAACCACGTAACTTGTGTTGATGTTGATCAGTCCAAATTAACGCGCCTTCGTGCTGGTGAGATTCCAATTTATGAGCCTGGTCTTGAAGGTATTGTGCATCAGGCTCAGAAAATGGGCTTCATGACTTTTACAGACAATCTTCAAGAAGCGTTAAAAGGTTGTGACGTGGCATTTATCGCTGTTGGTACTCCACCAAATGAAGATGGCTCTGCTGATTTAAAATATGTACTTGGCGTTGCTAAGCAAATCGGCGAAGTAATGGAAGACTATCTTGTTGTAGTTGATAAGAGTACAGTTCCTGTAGGTACTGCTGACAAAGTTTCAGCTCAAATTAAAGCTTCTTTAGAGGCTCGTGGTGCAGATTTAGATTTTGATGTTGTATCTAATCCAGAGTTTTTAAAAGAAGGTGCAGCTATTAATGACTTCATGAAGCCTGACCGTATCGTTATTGGTACAGATTCAGAAAAGGCTGAAGTTGTAATGCGTGAGCTTTATGCGCCGTTCTCCCGCAATCACGACAAAATGATCGTAATGGGTGTGCGTGATGCTGAAATGACAAAATATGCTGCAAACGCAATGCTTGCAACGAAGATCTCTTTCATTAATGAAATTGCAAACCTTTGTGAGCATTTAGGTGTTGATGTTGAGCGAGTGCGTCAAGGTATTGGTGCTGATCAGCGTATTGGTTACTCCTTCATTTACCCAGGTTGTGGTTACGGTGGTTCCTGTTTCCCTAAAGACGTTAAAGCACTTATCCGTATGGGTCGTGAAGTTGATTTCGATGCGCAAATTCTAGAAGCTGTTGAAGGTCGCAACCAAGCGCAGAAAGAGCGTTTGTTTGAAAAGATGCTTGCGCATTTTGACGGTAACCTTGCTGGTAAGCGTTTTGCTTTCTGGGGCCTTGCATTTAAACCAGGTACAGATGATATGCGCGAAGCGCCTTCAATTGTTCTTGCGCAGCGTTTGCTTGCTGCTGGTGCTGAGATTGCTGTGTTTGATCCTGTTGCATCTGAAACAGCTGCAGACGCCTTTAAAATGAATGGTATTGATATGAGTCGAGTTCACTTCTATCAAGATCCGTATGAAGTTCTTGAAGGTGCTGATGCTCTTTCTCTATTAACAGAGTGGAAGCTCTTCAGACAGCCAGACTTTACAAAGATCAAGTCAAGCCTTAAGTCGCCTATCATCTTTGATGGTCGTAACCAGTACTCGCCAGAGTATGTTAAGTCCCTTGGCTTCCATTATGAAGGTATTGGTCGCGTGTAATTATCACGTGATCTATAAAAAAGCCTGTTGCACTCACGTGTAGCAGGTTTTTTTTTGCCTTGAACTTGAGTGGGAGGATATTATTGAATGGGGGGTAAAGAGGGGAGGTTAAAAAAATTAAAAAAAAGTTTAAAAAAATGAATTAGCTAAAACCCTCTATTGGTGGGGTTTGTAGCCTAAATGTCTCAAATATAAGTCAAAAAAGTTAATTTTTTTTCAAATAAGGTGTTGACGAGTCGTCAAATCTTTAATAATATAGCGCTCACGTTAGGCGGCAATGTCAACAACGACAAAGCAAGCCAAGCGGTTGAAAAGACTTAAGAAGTACGCTTTAAAAGCTTTTTTCAATGTCGGGGTATAGCGCAGTCTGGTAGCGCGCCTGCTTTGGGAGCAGGATGTCGGGAGTTCGAATCTCTCTACCCCGACCACTTAACAATGCGTCCGTAGCTCAACTGGATAGAGCATCGGCCTTCTAAGCCGAGGGTTGCAGGTTCGAGTCCTGCCGGGCGCACCATTTTGTTAAGTATCTTGTGGTGGATGTAGCTCAGTTGGTAGAGCCCTGGATTGTGATTCCGGTGGTCGCGGGTTCGAATCCCGTCATTCACCCCATTTCTTTTATTGGAAATGTTTGCAGATTTTAGCTGTTATTGAATATAAGCAGCAGCCTTTATCGGGGTATAGCGCAGTCTGGTAGCGCGCCTGCTTTGGGAGCAGGATGTCGGGAGTTCGAATCTCTCTACCCCGACCACTTTATTTTTATATTCGTGAATGATGGTGGATGTAGCTCAGTTGGTAGAGCCCTGGATTGTGATTCCGGTGGTCGCGGGTTCGAATCCCGTCATTCACCCCAGTTTTTCGAATTCTATATTCGGGGTATAGCGCAGTCTGGTAGCGCGCCTGCTTTGGGAGCAGGATGTCGGGAGTTCGAATCTCTCTACCCCGACCATCTCTTTCTTCAAATCCATTTAAAATTAATTTTCAATTTTAATCTAAATCTATTTACTTCATTTTAATTTCATATATTATTCATTGATGATTTTATTAGTCTCGTTGTCTCTGATATGAAAGATTCTTTTTTCATGTTCGTATATAAAATTCATTAGTGGGTAAAGAGCATGTTTTGGGTTTGTTTTTATTCCTAAAACAAGTTTTTTTCTGTTACACTAGTCAACCTTCGGTCCCGTTGAGGGAAGGTTGTGCCTTAATCCTGCAGCTGAAAGGCTCTTTGTCTAAGAAGTCTTGGCTTCAGTTGAGGTGCGAAGGTGATGCAACAGATTATTCTGATAAAGATAGAAAGCAGCTCCTCTAAATCGAAGTCAAAAACAGAATTTTTGATTTAGATTGGACGTGTTTAAAAAATTGAAAGAACGGCAATACAGAAAGGAGAATTTCTATGCAAGTTTCAGTCTTAACGACTTCTAACATTGAGCGTCGTCTTATTATTGGTGTACCAGCAGATGTAGTTGACGGTAACTTCCAATCAAAAGTTAAAGCTTATGCTAAGCAAGCTAAAATTGATGGTTTTAGACCAGGTAAAGTACCTGTTTCTGTTGTTGTACAACGTTTTGGCAAGTCTATCCGCCGTGAAACAATTTCTGAGCTTGTTGAGCAGTATTATGTTAAAGCTCTAGAGCAAAGCGAAATCAACCCAGTTTCACCACCAAGCATTGAAAAAGTTGTTGACGAGCCAGGTTCTGACTTCAAATTTGAAGCAGTTGTAGAAGTATGGCCAGAAATCAGTCTTCCTGCGTTCGATAAAATCGACGTTGAAACACCAGTAAGTGAAATTACTGATGAAACTGTTGATAAAATGATTGAGCGTCTGCAAGGTGAAAAGGCAACTTTTGCTGATGCAGAAGAAGGTGCTGTAGCTGCTAAAGACATGAAAGCGACTGTAACTTTCGAAGGCAAAATCGACGGTGAAGTTTTCGAAGGCGGTAAAGGTGATAACCTAGGTTTCGTTATTGGTGCTGGCCAAATGATCGAAGGCTTTGACGATAACGTTGTAGGTCTTAAAGTTGGTGACGAGAAAACATTCAACGTTACTTTCCCAGCTGACTATGGTAAAGCAGAGCTTGCTGGTAAGCCGGCAGAGTTCTTCGTTAAAGTAACGAAGCTTGAAACAAGTGAAAAGCCAGAGCTTAACAAAGAATTCTTTGAAAAGTTCGATTCTAAAGCTGAAGATCTAGAGTCATTCAAAGCTGAGCTTAAAGGCAATATGGAGCGTGAGCTTGAACTGGCTATCGTTTCTAAGCGTAACGATGCTGTTCTTTCTTCAATTATCGAGACACTTAACTTCAAAGTGCCAAAAGGTATGATTGACCAGCAAGCTTCTTTCATGCGTGACCAAGCTCTACGTAATATCGGTCTTAAGCCTGAAGATTACCGTAACCAGTTCGGTACAGAAATGTTCGAAGCTGAAGCAACTAAGACGGTTCAAAAAGTTGTAGTTCTTCGTGAAATGCAGAAGAAGTTTGAAATTGAAGTGTCTGACGAAGCCCTAGATGCGCATCTGCAAAAGCTTGCTAACCGTTATGATGAGCCAGAAAGCTTCGTTGCTAAGGTTAAAGAATCTCAGCAAAGCCTTGATCGCGTCAAGGATGAGGTTCTAGAGCAGCAGCTTATCGATCATGTTGCTTCTCTAATGAATGTTCAGAACAAAGAAGTAGGTTACTTCGAACTTCAAGCGCAAAAGTAATTTGAGCTTATGAAGTGAGTCTTTTGTAGTTGCGAAATGCAATTATTTTTAAGGCTTCGAAATGGGTGGAATAAAACTGTGTAATATCCATATGCTGGTAGTTGCACAGGATTGTCCACCCATTTTTTTTTGATTTTTTTTGAAATCAAATTAAAAAAAGAGCGTCTAACACCTTGAAAAAACTTTATTTTGGCCCAATGATTTAAATAGAAAGATAAATAATCTTTTCTTGGCTAGAATTGAATTGAGAGTTGATGAACCTTTTTTGAATGCAGTTCCTCTCTACTCATTCGAGCTCGTCACAATGTTATGTCATTGGCGGGTATAAACTGAAAAAAATACAATTTCAATTTGAATTTATTAAAATGCCCAAATACAATGAAAGTAGGGAAGTTAAAAAACTTCCGTCAATTCAAAGTTTTTGGTACACAGGGATACGCAAGGGGACGCGTTGTGACACATCTTTCTAATGGCGATTTACGTATTATTTCTCAAATGCGCAGTCAGGCTCTAGGCCAAGCGGCACAAGTTGACAGCGCACTAGTTCCAATGGTTGTTGAGCAGTCTGCTCGTGGTGAGCGTTCCTACGACATTTATTCTCGTCTCCTTAAAGAGCGAGTTATTTTTCTAGTAGGTCAAGTTGAAGACCACATGGCGAACTTGGTTGTAGCTCAGCTTCTTTTCCTAGAGTCTGAAAACCCAGATAAAGAAATTAGTCTTTATATTAATTCACCTGGTGGTGTAGTGACTGCTGGTATGTCTATTTATGACACTATGCAATTTGTGAAGCCAGACGTAAGTACAATGGTAATCGGTCAAGCGTGTAGCATGGGCGCATTACTTCTTACTTCAGGTGCAGCTGGCAAACGTTATGGTCTTGCTAACTCTCGAGTGATGATTCACCAACCATTAGGTGGTTTCCAAGGTCAGGCATCTGATATTGAAATTCACGCGAAAGAAATTCTAGGTATTAAATCTAGATTGAATGACATCATTGCAAGTCATTCTGGGCAAGAGCTTTCAATCGTAGAAAAAGCAACTGACCGTGATAACTTTATGTCAGCTGATCAAGCTAAAGAGTTTGGTCTTATCGACCAAGTTCTTGTTAACCGTCAAGCGGTACAAGATCAAAAAGCTGCGGAAAAAGATAAATAAATCTTGATGATTTAGGCGGCTAGTGGCTTTCGGTTACTAGCCAGCAGGGTGTATCTTTAACGCTGTTGCAAAAAAGATAAGAAAAATAAAACACCCTGCAAAGCCAAGATTACTGAATTTCAAGATCTTGAAGTAAGCATCTGAACACTTCGCCTAGAATAATTAAGATGTGTGCTTGCAATATTATGATTTTCAACGCATCTTTAAATAGAATTCGTTTAAAAAGGGGTATGCCATGACCAACGATAGAGATGGGCGTAGCGGCGATGAAGGCAACAGACTGTACTGCTCCTTCTGTGGCAAGAGTCAACATGAAGTTCGTAAGCTAATTGCAGGGCCATCGGTATTTATTTGCGATGAGTGTGTGGACTTATGTAACGATATTATTCGTGATGAAGTGAAAGAAGAAACATCTGAAAGCTCTAATGATGCGCTTCCGACACCATCAGAGATCAAGATTATTCTTGATAACTATGTTATTGGCCAAGATCGTGCGAAAAAGACACTTGCTGTAGCTGTGTATAACCACTACAAACGTCTTCGTGCGCAAGCAAATGTCAATAAAACATCTACTGAAGGTGACGTAGAGCTTGGCAAGAGTAATATTCTTCTAATTGGTCCTACTGGTAGTGGTAAAACATTACTTGCAGAAACACTTGCACGACTCTTGAATGTACCATTTACTATTGCTGACGCTACAACACTAACTGAAGCAGGTTATGTTGGTGAGGACGTTGAAAACATCATTCAAAAACTTCTTCAAAAATGTGACTATGAAGTAGAAAAAGCGCAAATTGGTATTGTTTACATCGATGAGATCGATAAAATTTCTCGTAAATCTGACAACCCATCAATTACACGTGATGTTTCTGGTGAAGGTGTGCAGCAAGCGCTTCTGAAATTAATCGAAGGTACAGTTGCTTCTGTTCCACCACAAGGTGGTCGTAAGCACCCACAACAAGAGTTCTTGCAAGTAGATACTTCCAACATACTCTTTATCTGTGGTGGTGCATTTGCTGGTCTTGAAAAGGTAATTCAAGATCGTAGTGCTAAAAGTGGTATCGGCTTTAGCGCTAGTGTTACAAGCAAAGAAGAAACGAAAAAAATCGGTGAATCTTTGAAAGATGTTGAGCCAGAAGATTTAACAAAATATGGTCTTATTCCAGAATTTGTTGGTCGTTTGCCAGTCATTGCAACGCTTAACGAGCTTGATGAAGATGCACTTATCCAGATTCTGACTGAACCTAAGAACGCATTGACTAAACAGTATGCAAAACTGTTTGAGATGGAAGGTGTTGAGCTTGAGTTCCGTGAAGATGCGCTGCGTGCAATTGCAAACAGAGCAATGGAGCGTAAAACAGGTGCTCGTGGTCTTCGTTCGATCCTTGAGGGTGTTCTACTGAGTACTATGTATACAGTGCCTTCAGAAGAAAACGTTGCTCGCGTTGTCATTGATGAATCAGTTATTACTGGTAAATCTGAGCCAATGCTTGTTTACAAATCTGATGATGAAGCAACTGAGAAAAAAGCAGCTCAAGAGTAGCTTTTCTTCTCGAACAAAAAAGAGCCTGCTGCCATTGGTAGCAGGCTCTTTTTTGTTATAGGTCCTTATTTTATGAACTACCATTAAAAAATATGCTTTTTTCACACTAAATTTGTCATTTTTAATTAAAATATTGAATTTATTAGCTACATTATAAAAGTAATGAGAGTGAACTCTCCTAAAAACCCTTGTAATTCAGAATAACGGCTCCATTATTCTAGAACAGCCCACCATGTGTAGAAGGTATTTACATATGCAAAGGGCGCGAGTAAAAAACGTAAAGGAACCCATATGTCCGAATCTAAAACAGAAGCTCAAATCAGTTTACCGCTTCTCCCTTTAAGAGATGTTGTTGTGTACCCAAATATGGTAATGCCATTATTTGTGGGGCGTGAATTATCAATTGCAGCTCTTGACGCCGCTATGGGTAGCAACAAACAAATATTTCTTGTCGCGCAAAAAAGCCCAGAGCATGAAAACCCTGGAGCAGATGACGTGTATGAGCATGGTTGCGTTGCAAGTGTGCTCCAGCTATTAAAATTACCTGATGGAACAGTTAAGGTGCTTGTTGAAGGGCAGTACCGTGCTGCTATGACTTCATCCGAAGAGCGTCAAGGCTATGTGCTTGCGCATGTTGAAGAAAGTCATACGGAGTTTTTAGAAGAGCGTGAGGCTGATATTTTAAGCCGTAGTTTAACAACGCAATTTGAGCATTTTGTAAAATTAAGCCGAAAAGTGCCACCTGAAGTGATTGCTTCTACGCAAAGTATCGAAGAGCCTGGTCGCTTAACAGATACAATTGCTGCTCATTTAACAATGGCCCTAGAAGATAAGCAAAAAATTCTAGAGTTCAAAAGTCTGCGCTCCCGTATTGAACTTATTCTCGCATATTTAGAATCAGAAATTGATTTGCTTCAAATTGAGCGTCGCATTCGTGGTCGTGTAAAAAAACAAATGGAAAAAACACAGCGCGAATATTATTTGAATGAACAAATGAAGGCCATCCAAAAAGAGCTTGGTGAGCTTGATGAGCATGTGAGCGAATTTGATCAGCTCCAAGCTAAGATTGAAGAAGCAGGTATGCCTACTGAGGCAAAAGCCAAGGCTAATGCTGAATTAAATAAAATGAAGCAAATGTCGCCAATGTCATCTGAGGCGACAGTGGTGCGCAGCTACGTCGAATGGCTTGTGCAACTCCCATGGAAAAAGAAAAGTAAAGTCTCTATAGATCTTCCTAAAGCTGAAGAGTTACTCAATAAAGAGCACTATGGCTTAGCAGAAGTTAAAGACCGTATTCTTGAGTATCTTGCAGTGCAAAGCCGTGTGAAGAAAATTCGTGGCCCAGTACTTTGCCTTGTTGGGCCTCCTGGTGTTGGTAAAACATCTTTAGGTCAATCTATTGCAAAGGCGATTAACCGTCAGTTTTCTCGACTAGCACTTGGTGGCGTTCGTGATGAAGCTGAGATCCGCGGCCATAGACGAACCTATATTGGTTCCATGCCTGGTAAAGTAATTCAGAAGATGTCAAAGGTTGGTGTTAAAAACCCACTGATCCTTCTCGATGAAATCGATAAGATGGGCTCTGACATGCGTGGTGATCCTGCCGCTGCTTTGTTAGAGGTATTAGATCCAGAACAAAATTCAAGCTTTAATGATCATTACTTAGAAGTTGATTACGATCTTTCTGATGTTATGTTTGTCTGTACGTCTAACTCAATGGATATTCCTGGTCCTCTGTTGGATCGCATGGAGGTCATTCGAATCCCTGGTTATACAGAAGATGAGAAAGTCAATATTGCACAGCAGTACCTGTTACCAAAACAGTTCAAGAACAATGGTGTGCTTGAAAACGAGTTGGTGGTTGAAGAGTCAGCTATACGTAGTTTGATTCGTTACTACACAAAAGAAGCTGGTGTTCGTTCTCTTGAACGTGAAATAGCAAAACTGTGCCGTAAGGTAGTTAAGAAAGAGCTGCTTGAGAATCCTGCCCGTGCAAAATCAAAAGGCAAGAAAGTTGCTTCGGCAATTCTTGAACCAATTCATATTACTGATGCCAATATTGAAGATTTTTCTGGTGTTAAGAAATTTAATTATGGTCGTGCAGAAGAGCTTGATCGAGTAGGTCAGGTGACAGGTCTTGCTTGGACATCAGTTGGTGGTGACTTGCTTGTCATTGAAGCAGCGGCCCTTAAAGGGAAAGGTAAGTCAATTCAGACAGGTTCTCTTGGCGATGTCATGCAGGAGTCCATCACTGCTGCAATGACTGTTGTGCGTAGTCGCGCAGAAGAACTAGGTGTACCGCTTGATTTTCATGAGAATCAAGATATCCATATTCACGTGCCTGAGGGAGCAACACCAAAAGATGGTCCGAGTGCCGGTATAGCAATGTGTACTGCTGTTGCTTCTGTACTTACAAAAATTCCAGTGAAAGCAAATGTTGCAATGACAGGTGAGATTACACTCCGTGGTCAAGTTTTACCAATTGGTGGTTTGAAAGAAAAGTTACTGGCTGCGCATCGTGGTGGTATCACGACAGTTATCATTCCTAAAGAAAATGAAAGTGACTTGAAGGAAGTACCTGATAACGTCAAAACAGCGCTTGATATTCATTGCGTCTCTAAGATAGAAGAGGTTCTAGCCCTAGCGTTAGTGAAAGCACCAGTGCCTCATTCAATGAAAGAGTAAAGCATCTTCCTGTGCTTTTGTTGTGAGGTATAGAGGTGTTTCAGAAGGGACTTCTATACTTTGCATGCAATTAACGCTTGACAAAATGCGTTTTGGCTTCAAAAGTCCATTTTTTTTATCTTGCTTTTTTTGTCAGTTTATGAGCTTGCATGTTGTTTATTGTGTAGGCAAAGCGCCAGTTCAAAAACTGATCGTGCTCTTTAATTTAACAAAAAGCAAAAAGGTTGTTAAAAACTTGGTTTATCCCTATTAATACAGCGTAATAGTCTTGACAGTGTTTGTTTATCATTGCTATAAATGGCATCCCAACAAGCGCCCCGTGCCTTGTATTTGAGGATGAATTGTTTTTTAGACGTTGAACTGGAGTTTGTTACGAGTTGAATCTGTTTTCAACAGAGCAGTTGAGAATGAGTAACGGATGTCATAACCAAGGCAACAAAAAAATATATCGCATTTTAGGTTGATATATCTTTAAGAGAAAACTATACATAGACTCAACAATACTTAGAGGCATTTAAAAGTGGAATCTTGTGAATGGATTTCAGTCATAGTTTGTGTAAGCATATGTCATGCACCAACTATGGATGTTAAGTGTTGTTGAGTGTATTCGAAAATAACTTAACTATTAATAACGAATTGCGATACACAGTTGTTGCTGTCTTTATTGTGTTCAAAATGAGGAGATCCCTGTGAATAAATCTGAACTTATCGAATCCATCGCGAGTGAATCTGGTCTTTCAAAAGCTGATTCTTTAAAAGCTCTTGACGCAATGCTTGGTAGCGTTACTCAAGCTCTTCAAACTGGTGAGCAAGTAGTTCTTGTTGGTTTTGGTACATTTAGCGTTAAAGACCGTGCTCCACGTCGCGTACGTAACCCACGCACTGGTGACGTTATCGAAGTTGCAGCAAGCCGTGTTGCTTCTTTCAAGCCAGGTAAAGGCCTTAAGCAAGCCGTTGCTGGTGACGTTGCTGCAGAAGCGAGCGCTTAATTTATAAAAATTATTGCCAAGGTGTGACTCCTAAAGCACCTTGGATGTCTCAGGGTGAGTTACTCGAATATCAGAGAAGAGGGAGCTTTCATGCAGGGGTTTCGCGATTTAGTTCATGGTTGGTTTGGTAAAGCGGTTGTAGTTGTAGTAGTTGCACTCTTCGCACTCTATGGTACAGATGCTCTTGTCAGCCTGGCTTCAAAACCTCAGCCTGTTGCACGTGTGCATGATGCAGAGCTATACAGAGATCAACTCTCCAATATGGTAATGCAGCAAAAGCAGACTATTCTTCGACAGAATCCGGGGCTTCCTCTAGACCTACTGAAGGACGATTTCTTACGTTCTTCAGTTGCTCAACGTTGGGTTGAGCGTCAACTTATCGATCAAGCCCTTCTTGAATGGGGTTTTCGTCCAGATCAAAAAACAGTTGTTGCACAGCTTAAAGCGGATTCTCGCTTTGCAACAGACGGTCAAATTAACCAACAGCTTCTTGAAGCATGGTTAACGCAAAACAATCTTACTCCAGAAGTACTTTTCAATGAGATTCGTACAAACCTAAGTCTTGACCAACTTCTAACAGGTCTAGAAGACAGTGAGTTTGTTGTACCGAAGGAAGTAAACCAAATTCTAAGCCTGCAAGAACAAAAGCGTTCTTTTGAAATGGCAACAATCAGCCCAGAGTCTGTAATTGACGAAGTCGATCTATCAGATAAAAAGCTTCAAGCGTATTACGATGAGCACCAGTCGCAGTACATGAACCCTGAAACAGCAAAAGTTCAGTATATTGTGTTCGATGAAGCACAAATGACTGCTGATCTTGAGATCAATCCTTCAGATGCTGAGCTGCAAGGGTACTATGAAAATTACAAGCAGAACTTATTGCTTGATGAGCAGCGCCAAGCATCACATATTCTGATTGATACATCTGCTCGCTCTGACGATGAAGCGAAAGAACTTGCAGGCTCAATCTATGAGCGTATTAAAAATGGCGAAGCTTTTGCTGATCTTGCAAAAGAATTTTCGGATGATAAGCCATCAGCAGTTGACGGCGGAAGCTTACCTATGGCCGAGCGTGGTACTTTTGTTGAAGAGTTCGAAAATGCGCTTTACAGCCTGAATGAAGGTGAAGTTTCACAGCCAGTTAAAACTGACTTTGGTTACCATATCATTAAGCTTGATGCGACAGAATCCCCAGAAGCTGTAAGCTTTGAAGATAAAAAGCCAGAACTTGTTGAAGAGTTCGCTAAACGCCAAAAAGATGAAGCGTTTAGAACAAAGCTTGATGACATTGAGCTTGTTGCATTTGAATCTTCAAATCTAGAGCAGCTTGCTGAGCAATATGAGCTTGAAGTGCAAACAACAGATGCATTTAACCAAAGTAATGCGCCTGCGCCACTGAATAGCAAAGATGTTCTCGACACAGTCTTTGGTGGTACCTTTTTTGATGAAGGTCGTAACTCGGACCTGATTGAACTTGATGGCAAGGTTGTTATTGTTCATCCAGTTGAGTATACACCTGCAGCGCCTAAGTCTTTTGCTTCAGTCAAAGAAGATGTGAAGAAGGCAGCAACAGAAGAAGCAGCTATTGAGCTAGCAGCAGAGAAAGGCCGAGCAATTATGGCTCAGATGAAGCTAGGTAAAGCGCTTTCAGAAGAGCAGACAGCACTTCTTGGTGAATGGGCTGAGCATAAAGAAACTGAAAGACGTACAACGGATGTATCTGCCGGTGTTATTCAGAAGCTTTTTGCAATGGCAAAGCCTTCAGACGACAAGCCTGAATATGCAAGTGTTCAGCAACAAGGTAACTTTGTTATCTTAAAGCTTGATAGCGTTGTTTCAGCAGCAACAGCTGAAGATGGAACACTTGAGAGTGTTGATGAAGATACAGTTGCTACTCTTGGTGAGCAGCTTAAAATGAGTAATGCTCAAAGCCTTACAGCATTGTTAGTTGATGCACTTAAAGATGGTGCCGATATTGAGTACAATATTGGTCTAGGCCAAGATAGCCTTTAAATACCAGTCGACGAGTAGGCTTTAATGACAACAGCTGAAATTAATACTGACGCCGTTATTGACGGCGTTTTATCCACTGATGCATATGTCCAAGAGCTTATAGAGCGACTTGAATATGTTTCCTCAGACGGGCTGTTGCGCCAAGTCTTTTTACATCGCCCACAAGAAATGGGCGATCTTATTGCCTTGGAAGGCCAAAAAGGTCTTAAAGACCAAGCCTTGGAGCAATACAGCGGTCATTGGCTTAATGCCTATCTTAACAAAGAAAAAATCCCTTTCGATACTGCCTACTTTTTTAAATGGAATGTCACTGATTTTCGCCAAGCAGTATGGGATGAAGTGTCCAAAATACCTTTTGGACAAATCAGAACCTATGGTGATATAGCTAAAGCTATTGGTAAGCCAAAGGCTGTTCGTGCTGTTGGTACTGCGATAGGTCGTAATCCTTTATTTATTTTTAGACCTTGCCACCGTGTCATTGCATCTGATGGTTCTATTGGTGGTTTTGCCTTAGATACAAGTATTAAACGAGCCTTGCTTGAACATGAGGGTACATACCTGTCAGATTAAATATGTATTTTAAATTTTAAGCATAAAAAAGCCGGTTTATTAAATCCGGCTTTTTTTATATTTGTCCATCTGTATGTCAGATATTACTTAGCTTCTTGCTGCATTTTATAAGCACGAACAGTGTTTTCCATTAAGGATGTGACTGTCATTGGGCCTACACCACCTGGTACAGGTGAAATCCAGCTCGCTCTTTGTGCTGCAACTTCAAATTCAACATCACCGCAAAGGCCGTTTTCTGTTCTGTGGATACCTACATCAAGAACAACTGCACCTTCTTTAACCCATTTGCCTTTAATAAGGCCAGGCTTACCAGCTGCAGCTACAAGAATATCAGCTTGCTTGACATGGTATGCAAGATCTTCAGTGAAACGGTGACATACAGTTACTGTTGCGCCAGCGATTAGAAGCTCTAAAGCCATTGGGCGGCCAACAATATTAGATGCACCAACAACAACAGCATGCTTACCACGCACCTCTAAATTATTATGCTCAAGCATCTTGATCATGCCCCATGGTGTGCATGGGCGAAGGCCAGGCATACGCTGCGCAAGTAAACCGATATTTTGTGGGTGGAAGCAATCAACGTCTTTGTTCGGATGTACACGTTGAAGTACTTCATTTGTATTAATATGTGCAGGAAGTGGTAATTGAACCAAAATACCTGTGATATCGTCACGATTA
Source organism: Gammaproteobacteria bacterium UBA6940 (assembly GCA_002450655.1). Taxonomy (GTDB): domain Bacteria; phylum Pseudomonadota; class Gammaproteobacteria; order Pseudomonadales; family UBA6940; genus UBA6940. The sequence continues at coordinate 117,295 of DJZY01000067.1, forward strand.
TTAAGGTTATCAATGTGTGTTAAGAGCTCATTATGTGAGATACTAGCGGGCAACTTGATTGACTCACTTTCAATGCCAACAGTAGCGCAGGCCTTATGTTTCTGCTCAACATAGATCGCAGAAGCTGGATCTTCGCCCACAAGAATAACGCAAAGTTTAATCTTAGCGTTGAGGGCTTTTATCTCTGATGCAAGTTCATTTCGAACGTGGTTCGAAATACTTTTTCCATCAAGAATCTGTGCCTTATGTGTTGTTTGTTGCATAGGAACTCCATTTAAAACCTGCCAATGGAAGACCGGCAAGGTGTTAGTCAAATCTGAAAAGTGTATAGTATGGGAGAAAAGCAATGTCGACACAAGATCAAAAAACGATGAATGGGTTGGAAAATGTACAATGGATACTTGGTGTTGCTTCTGGAAAAGGCGGTGTAGGCAAGTCTACAGTGTCTGCTCACCTTGCCGTAGCGCTTAAATCACTTGGTTTAAAAGTAGGCCTGCTTGATGCTGATATTTATGGTCCAAGTCAAGGGCTTATGTTTGGTATTGCCGAAGGCACACGCCCTAAGACTGATGGCAAATCCTTTGTACCAGTAGAGGCGCATGGTGTTTCTATTATGTCCATGGCCTTCTTAACCACCGATCAAACTCCAATGGTATGGCGTGGCCCTATGGCCAGTGGTGCTTTACAACAGCTTTTATTGCAAACTCAATGGGGAAATCTTGATGTACTTGTTGTGGATCTACCACCAGGTACAGGTGATATCCAGCTTACCCTCGCGCAACGAGCTCGCCTTGCAGGTGCTGTGGTTGTGACAACGCCACAAGATATTGCTGTGCTTGATGCAAAGAAAGGCATCGAAATGTTTAATAAAGTTGGCGTGCCTGTATTGGGTTTAGTGGAGAATATGAGTTACCATATCTGCGGAAAATGTGGTCACCAAGATGCCCTTTTTGGCACTGGTGGTGCTCAAACCCTTGAAGGACGTTATGGCATACCTGTTATAGGGCGTTTACCACTTGATGCAAGGCTTGGTGAAGCTTCAGATAAGGGCACACCACTTGAAGCATCAGATGATGCTCTTGCAGAAAACTTTAGAACAGCTGCAAAAGCAGTGTATGAATCACTGCAACAAGGCCAACAGCAAATGCCTGGCATTAGCGATGTTGATGAATAGAACGAGAAGGAAATAGGACGAATGACAATTTTAGCGGATCATGAAATTATTCAGCGCGCAGAAACACAAGAAATGATTGTGCCTTTCGCAGAGAGCCAAAACCGTGTGAAAGAAAACGGCGAAAAAATTATTTCCTATGGTGTTTCAAGCTACGGTTATGATGTGCGTTGCGCTGATGAGTTCAAAGTGTTTACAAACATTCATTCTGCAACGGTCGATCCAAAACAGTTTGACGAAAAGAGCTTTGTTGATATTAAAAGCGATGTTTGTATTATTCCACCAAACTCTTTTGCACTTGCGCGTACAGTTGAGTATTTCAAAATTCCACGTGACATTCTGACGATTTGTTTAGGTAAGAGCACATACGCTCGTTGCGGTATTATCGTTAACGTTACGCCATTAGAGCCAGGCTGGGAAGGTCACGTTACTCTTGAGTTTTCTAATACAACATCATTACCAGCCAAAATTTACGCAAATGAAGGTGTTGCTCAAATGATCTTTATGAAAGCTGATCAAGAGTGTGAAGTTGCATACAATGATCGCGGTGGCAAGTACATGGGGCAAACGGGTGTAACTTTGCCACGTACTTAAACTTGTCAGGTTTATTGAATTCTGATCTTTAAAGCCCTGCTTCTGGCAGGGCTTTTTGTTTCTGTTGTCTATGATTGATCTTAATATGGATCTTTCGATATGATGTTGCTGGTATTTTGATCAAAAATAACGCAAAGGAACAACAATGAATTATCTCAAGTTAGCCCCTTTAAACACGCACATTTGCAATCATTCTTTGCATACAGGTAACTCCATCTATTTTGATGCAGACAAGGGCGCTGACTGGGTTGATATCAAAAGAGCCGGCTTGGGGTTAAGTTCTTTGCAAGAGCTTAAGCATGACAAGTTCACAGGGATTGCAAACTTTGTATTGAATCAGCGCTTTGATTTGCGTATCGCACCTGAGCAAACAGCGCGGCTAAAAGAGTGTGGTTTAGCCATTAATGGCCATGAACACTTATCCAAAAATGATAAGAATGAACAAGAGGCCGTATTTGGAGCAGGGCAGGCCTATTTTGAAAAGGGCAGGCTCACAGTGATTAATAATAATGCACCAGCTTTTTGTCCGCCAGGGTTGGGTGAAAGCGGGGGATTACAATACATGCAACAACTGCAAGAAGGCTTTGAAGTAGCTGGCGGTCGGTCCCTTTCTGGCGTCAGCTATGAATCATTCAACTATGAAACTCAAGAAACACAAAAAGCGCAGTTTGCTTAAGTCAATTGCATGATCAAAGTCAGGTGTTAAAACCTGACTTTGAACGCTTTAGAGAACTGACTGCTATTTGAAGTTGTGCCCATACTGCTTTTTAGTTTCACTTTGAGCGTTTTATCATCGGCATCATTACCTAAAGCATTTAATATGCCCTTAATCACAAGCGGTGGTAAGGCTTTTACTTCATCAGTTTGAGCCTTAATAAGATACTGTTTGAATTGCTTGCTTTCTTGACTTGAAAGCCCTGTCACAAAGTAGTCAATCACTTTATCGAGACCAATCTTTTTCTCTTGACTCAGCTGCAGCAGATCAATTGCAGACATTGTTTTTAATATTGATTGAGCGTCTTGTAAGAATGCTTTTACTTGTGGGAACACCGCCGCTAATGTTTGCGAGTGAATATCATATCTAGATTCGCTCTGAACACATGCAAATAACATTTTTGTCAAAAACGTTTTATCATCACCATAGTCATACTTTTGATGCTGCTGACCTAAAGACTGTACGAGGTTGCGAATTAAAGCTTCTTGTGTTGAGTTGTTACGATTCACAATTTGAAAGAGGTAAGGCAGAATGTGCTCCACTTGCTGATGCCCTGGCACCTTTTTTAAAAGCTGACAAGCACGAAGCCCTTCAGCCACACCTTGCTCAAAACTTGATGATAATAAATGGTTGATGCAAAGCTCATGTTGTTTTGGGTCGAGAAATTTAAGCAGTTTAAATGTCTGAGCAAGATCATCATTTTTGACACTTTCAATATGAGTGAGTAGGTAGTCAGCTATGCCTTTTGTTGTGTCTGCGATGTTTTCACTCGAGACTGGATATATAGAGTCAATGTAGGTTCGTAATGTATGCACATCATTTTGTGTAAAGGCATACTTCAAAAGGCGTGAGTTTTGCCCCTGTGCAATGTCATCAGTAAAATGAGATGCTGGCCATTTTATTTTGCTCAGACTTTTTGCCATGGATGGGTTTTTCTTTTTTAATTGAGCTGCGACAACATAGGCACCCAGAGGGGCGTGTTCATTTTTGTAGTCTGTAAGGTTGCTCTTAGCCTGAGCTGATTTGAGTAAGAGTGGATGCAAATCAGTATCCGTTGTTTCAATGAATGAACGTAAACATTGGCCTGCAAGTGCAGGTAGAGCGCTGTGTATTTGATCATTTGATAGTAGAGCTGGCGCTAAACTAATAATTCCTTTTGGTGGCGACAGAAGCGTCTGCAATTGTTTAAGCTGCTTTGTTTTGAGTAATTGTAAGCCATGTTCTACACAGGCTTGTTCAACAACCTTTGGTACAACTTCGCTTAATGTATTAAGCCAGTGGGCTGAGTTACTATCGCGATTAAGGCTTAGGTTTGAACAATGATGTGCTAACTCTTGTTGGTTCAAAGCTTGGGTATTTGAGCTTTGCTTGAGTATGTGTGCCTTGGCATCATCTTTATTTAAAAGTTGCAGCTGTAAGAGTGTCACAATATCATTAATCGAAAGTGGCTTGCCATGCTCATGATTATGCATTGCACTATAGATTTGATGAGTTGTTTGTGTATAAAAAGGGTATTCATCTTGTGCTGTGCCTATCAATACTATTTGAATATTTCTAAAAAGCTGTTTATTGACTGGGTGCTCAATCGTTTTTGATAAATCAGATAATCTTTGCCTCAAAGTATCAATAAATAATTGGTTTTTAGGTGCTTTAATTTCTTCTTGCGGCATGAAGACTTTAATCCAGCTTAAATATGGAGGTCTAATGGTTTCCTCTTTATATAAGTTCAGCTTTAAAAGTTGACTAAAGCAATGTTGGAGTGCAAGGAATTGCTCATGAGGATTATGTGTTTGCTTTATTTGATTTAGTTGCTCTATTCGTTGTAATGGTTTAGGTGTTTTTATTTCTGTGCTTGCAGGCGCTGTTAAGGATAAATCTCTTTCAAGTAGTTTGTTTAAATCATTTTCAATTGCCTTATAATCCCAAGACTCTATTTTCATATAGAGCTCATCCCAAGTGCCATAAGTATCTTCGAACGCTGAGCCAGGTGTTAATAGCTGTGCTATGGGTGCTTGACCAATACTATTAAGGCATTCTGTTAATGCCTGGTCATCAAGTTGCAGTGCCAGCTCAAGCTGCCTTGTAAAGTCATCAAGGTTTTTTTGCGCAGCGTCTAATTTAAATGACTCTTGTATAAAGTTTCGCGTGTCATCATGAAAAGTAGAGATAAGCTGATCTGTTTGTTGTGACGAAACTTCAATTGCCTGTGATTGCGCAAAGGTATCAAGATCGTTTAATAGCTTTGGGTTTACACCTAAGAGCTGCATCATGCCAAATGGTGCATGTACATGATTACCTTCATGTATGCGATCAAAGATATGCTGCTTTTGCATGGCAATGATGAGCATATTTCTCAGGTATTGACCTGCATCAGATATATCAGGACTAAGCGTGCTTACAATGCTTTTAACTGGCGCTAATTTTAGCGTAATAGCGTCATTATCAAAGCTTTGTTGTGAGCTTTGTAATCGGCTTAGGGTCCCTTCAATACACTTTAAATCTTTCGGTTGAGGTGGAAAGTACTTTAGTGCGAGTTCAATATGTTTGGTATTAGTTGAATGGATGGCACCGAGTAAAGCACGAGTGTATTCAATAACATTTAATTTAATATGATTGTTGCTTGCAGATTTATCATAGTGTCCAAGTTTTTCCCCGTAGAGATAAAAAGCACTTTTTGTGTTGAGCTTTTGGTGTAATGCTTTTTTTAGCGACTCCGGAATTTCTTGGCGCTTTTCAATTGCGCTTAAGAATGTTGTTAATGTGTCCTGAAAAACAGTTTGAAAGGATTTTTGGTTTTTTGCGGTTTCATTAAACTCATTAAGTGATAGAGATGTCGGAAAGAGCGCGGAAGTGCTTTTCGATGCTTTGAGTTCTGATTCGAGTCCTTTTTCAAGTTGCACGACCATGTCACAAAGATTTAATTTGTTCAGATCTATGCGGAGGGTTATAAGTTCTGAGGGCGCACGCATGTTTAGATTATTTAATGATTGATTTATAAGTGGCTTTGGGTCATTTTTTTGAGCTGGATTATTTTGAGGCGTAGTTGTTGAATTGTGCTGATGCCTGACTGCGTTAACCATAATAATTTTTCACAAAGTTTGAAAAGTGAAGCTGTTTTTGCATTCCCTAGAATCGGAATATATAGTGCCATGTAGCTGTGATTGGGCTAAAGGTGGCGTTACATTTTGAAGGTGTTTCGCTTTCCTTAGATATGTTGCTTTGAATAAAAAACAAACAAAATCAACAGGATATATAACTTTGTATTGTTATTTGTTCACGTTTTTTATACATTTTCTTCACTAGGCTTTGAGCCTTAAAGAGACTGGATGCATTGGATTAACGCCCATTCTAAGAGCCATGTAGAGATACATGAGCTGAAAAATAGAATAACAGAGACGTGTTACATTTAAAAATTCTGGTTGGAATTTGCTCAACTGTGTTGTATTTTAGTCACAGTTTTTTTAATGATAACGAGAGTGCTATGTCTGTTGCAGGTTTTTGGCGAAGAGCGCTGGCTTTTGGGCTTGATCTTCTTTTTTTATGTGGTGTTGGTTTTGCCGTTGGAACCACATTTAAGCCTTTTCTCATGCACTATGGTTCAGATGGTCGTCTCGTTGGTTATGGTATTACGGCGTTTTACTTTACCATTTGCAATGCATCACTTTTTGGTGGGCAGACTATAGGTCAGATGTTTTTAAACATAAAAGTGGTCGATAAAAACTGCCAAGGTATATCCTTATTTTCCTCTCTTCTCCGAAGTCTTATTGTGACTTTACCTCTTTGGTTATCTGTTTTAATGAACCCAAATGATGATCTAATTAGAGGTGCATATCATTGGATTTTCTTAGCTGCAATCCTGTCTGCTACGAGTGTGTATCTTCTTATATTTAATAGATCTACACGCCAGTCTTTACATGATCTGGTTGCAGATACTTACGTGATTAGCTGTAAAGCAAGTGAAGTAAACCGTCAAAAGGTCTGGGTTGGCCACTATATGATGGTTGCACTTGTTTTTGTAGGTACAATTCCTGCTGCCGTATTTGCTATGGATGTGATGAATGAACTGAAGTCGCAAGAGCATGAGCTCACAGAGGTTCGCAAAATCTTAGTGAAAGAGCCAAATATTAAAGATGCAGCACTCAGCGTTTATACAAATGTGATGAAAACGATCGATGGCGATGTTTCTTTCACAGGTGTTAGAGTCAATATTGTCACCGATGATAATGACTTACTTGAGCATGAAAATGTAAAAGCACTTGCTGAAACAGTGAGACAAAAATGCAATGCTTGTAAGAAGCTTGATTTTGTTAATATTGTTCTGAGCTATGGTTATGATATTGGCATTTGGTCTGACTATGATAGTTATGGCTATCTGTTTGATGAGGACGATTTTAATCCTAAGCAGGTTAACCCAAAGCTATCGTATTTAGACCAGCTTTAGGGTCGTTGGCTCATGATCTTTCTATTGATTACTGAGTAAAAAAAGCACTAAGTCTTCACTTAGTTAATTCTAAGTGCTGTGATATCCCTTCAAATCTGTAATACTCAACCTTTCTATGTCTATTACGCAGAGGGTGAGGCTATGGGTATTGCTAAAAGTATTCAATTCAAACCAATAAATGATCATCTCACAACATCTGGTGCGGTCACAAAAGAAGATATAAAACAGCTTAAGACAGAAGGGTATGGTGCTGTTATTAATCTATTGCCCGATCAGCATGATAAAGCGCTACCAAACGAAAAGTGCATTATTGAATCCCAAGGTATTTCATATATCCATATTCCAGTTGAGTTCTCTGCACCTCAAGTAGATGAGTATGAGTCTTTCGCTGTTTATCTTGCTGCTCACCGGCATGAGAAGGTACATGTCCATTGTGCTGCAAACTGGCGAGTCAGTGCGTTTTACGCTATTTATGCAGTTGAGCAGGGCATCTGGACACATGAGCAAGCCCGTCAGTTTATCGATTGTATTTGGGATCCTGGTTCATTTCCTGCGTGGAAAGAGTTTTTAGGAACAAGAGGGCTCTAGCTGAAAGTGTGAGGTTATCTTGGCTAAAATATTCTAATTCATTTATTTTTTCGTGAGAGATTGTAAGATCAGACAGCATATTCATCTAAAATCGTTCATAATATGCCCCAAGTGTTTAAAAAAATTGTTTTGATAAAGCATAAGTGGTTGTATATGAACGAGTTTCTCTTGATTGCACTTTGGGCTGGCATTGTTCTTCATTGGTTGTTTATTCACTTTCGTTTTAAGCGTGTTTTAAAGAAAAATGACCCTAGCTTATACCAAGCTCACTCTCAAAAATCATTTTTAAAATACACTTCTGGGCGCGCATGGATTGATCTTGCGCTTGATGGTGGTCATCAAAACTCAAGCTGCGAGCGAGTTGTGAAATATGGCAATCGCCTCAAGTCATCTTATGACAACTTACTAGGCCGAGTTGTTATGTTCTTTATACTTTTAGCCCTTATTATTGCTTGGGGGCGCATTGCACCGTTATTTGCAGGTTAGTCTAAGCCGATAATTAAAATGATATGCATTCGGTGGTTTACCAGAGTGGTATATTCATTCTTTTAATGTGGCACACAATAGGTTTTTCATGAGCTGCAACAGCTCTAATCTGTGATTGCCAGCCTGCTTCAAGAATTGCAGCTACACCATCTTGTAAGAGTTCATTATGAGAGCAAGCTTGAAGTGTTGATTTAAAAATATCATGCATGGCTGGTACAGGTGAAACTGTCATGAATTCGGCACCACTTCGTTTAGCGCATTTCATCGCAAAAAATTGCAATGCGGTTGAAAGGCCGCCACAGTAAATACCTTGTGATTTAAGTTGTGCTTTTAACGAGCTTAAACAGGCAAAAGGCGTTTTAAAAATACCTCTGTGTTCTGAACATTGTAAGCTTTTGGTTGCAGTCATTATGGCAAGAAGGTGGCCATATCTTTCTTGGTAGGATTTAAATGATGTTAGCTCTTGGCGTCCATCTTGCTCTTGAAATAAGTGAGCGGTAATAGGGCGGTTTGAAGCATAAAGGACGTACTTTTCTTCATAGGGTTTAAGTGCTACATCAAAGACATCCATACCCTGTGACAGGGTTTCAAGAGATTCATGAAGTGAAAAAGCTTTATTTTCGTTTAAGTGATGGTGACGAATAATTGAAGTCAGTATTTGCTGTTTGTCTGTATTTCTAAAGTAGCCTCGGTTCTCATATTTATCGTAAAGTTCTTCACAGCCGTGACTGTCCATATAGTCAATCATCATTGCCTTTAGTTGTTGCTGACACCTTTTATGGGCAACGCAAAAGCTTTCCCACTGGTAAATATTGTGGGCGTTGACTCGCTCACGGGCAAAATAGAGAACATCACCTGTGTCGGTAATAATATGACCAGTTTCAAGCCCTGCTGCGATGATGCGTATACAGCCTTGAGTTGCATGAAGTGCAGGTGTTGCTTTAGCAAGACGTATAATAGGGGGCGTTAGTGTGCATTTACTGAGTTTTTGGGCAAAGGTCTCAGTTAAAACATACTGTGCAGGGGCGTGGTAACGAGCAGATTGTTTGAGTCTGAATGCTATTCCAATGTGGTGTTCAAACATATCATATGGTAAATCATAATCTCGTGGTGGCATAACTCTTAAATCCTGTGAAAAAGAAGACTGTTTTATGACAATGTGCTGCGCTAACAGCTGTGCTTTAGACGATCCTTAACGTCTTTAATTCACATAGTTCTATTGAATATTATGGAGTAATGGAACAACACGGATATGACTGACTTGTATAATTTGTCATGGAACTTGTAAAGGTTGATAAACAGCTTTGTAATAACCAGGGAGCCGGTTTAGCTGATTAAAAGAAAAAGGGCTGATTTTGTATCAGCCCTGTAACTTCTAGACAGTTAAAGTATGGTTTTTGGCTACATAAAGTAGGCAATTGTTGATACGAGCAATGTCAGTGTTGATAGCGGCCAGTAAATAACTTTTGGCAGCAGGTTATTTCGATAATGTACCCACTTCACGTTTGAACCTCTCATTAATAAGAAGCCATTCAATGAGACAAGCATGATAACCACATGGAGCAAGATATAGTAAGATTCTAGATAAGTGAATCCATCAATACCAGCTGCACTTCTAAGCCCCACATGGAACAGACTTACAAGGAAGAAGATGGAGCCACCATAACCAAGTACGGAAAATACTGAACCTGCTGAGCGGTCACTTGGAATCATAAGAACAACAAACATCATGATACTGCTGATACACACTGGGATAAAGTGAGAGATAAGCGGCGCATGGCTTTGTCTTGCAAGCTGTACTTTGAAACTAATTTCGCTGTTTTTATTCTGATCTTCGATTTGAGTGCCAAAATACTTTTGATTGCGAGAGTTCTCGACGGAGAAAAAGCTTGTCTTAATATTCCATGTTGAAAGCTCTAGTTTAGGATCAATACCTGGCTTCACCTCTGGAATAAGAATATCGTAGGCTTCAAAATCTGGCACAAGCAAAGCCTTGGTTTCAGGACTTGAGCGCATGCGTAGGTTAATTTCACTTAAATCAAATGGGAATTGGCCGATGCTACGATCAAGCGCCATATTGACATGAAAGCGCCAAGACTTCACTAAAAAACCATCAGCTTTGTATTCCCGAAGCGCTTCAATCTGTTCTGAGCCTAGTTTTGCGTCAGGCCAAATAATACCTGCTGGCGTCGTTGCAGGAGCGATAGTGCTGTCACCCTTTTGAAGAGCAAATTTTTGCCAAATTACACCACCTACAGCTGCAGTTTGTGGCTGTGGAAATTCAATATCTGTAATTAAAATGCCCGTTGGAATAAGTTCGGCATTTTTGTAAGAAACCCCTCTTGCAGAAAGGGTTTCAGCGACAGTAAAGACTTTATTATTCGACGACTTAAATGTTTCATTCCAAAAAAGAATCAAAATAATGATTGTAATAATCACTGCAAAAATACTGAGCAAACTGCTGATTAACCATGGTAGCTCATTATCACTAAACTCACTGTATTTAAGCGTAGCTATACCAAGCACAATTGCGAGTGCGAGAGTAATAAGGCTGTAGAGAATGCGTTCTTTGTTTTTGGTCGCAAGAGCATAGATGTCATTTTTAGGCATAACTATACCAAATGACCAATGAGACTTTGGCACTTCTCTATGGAGCACTAAAGATGTTTGCCCTGTAGCCTCGTCGCTGAACTCTTCAATAAAGTTTTCACCAGCTTGCATTCGTTCTACAATTCGTGAGCCTTGTTTAAAGGCATCCGAATGTCTATCTTGGCTGCCTTGGGTGTATGCTTCAAGGAGTGGTTCGCCGAGTAAGTCGCGATCGGGGTGAGACACAAGAATCCCTTGAGGCGAGACGAGATAACCGTAAGCCAAATTATTTAACGTAATGCGACGTACCATTTCACGAACATCTTCAAGAGAAAAGTCTGCAAGGACTAGCCCGACTTTTTCTTTTTTGCCAGTCTCAGGGTTCGTTTTGTAGATTGGTAACGAATACTCAGCAATCCAATCTTGAATGGCTGTGCCGTAGTAAGGTTCTTGCCATCCGCCATCATTTGCCATGCCATCAACAAACCAGCGAGAGTCATAATGCTCATTTGGCCCTGCAAGCCTTGTATAGTCATACTCAACTGCTGGTACTAAAACATACTGACCATCTGCATCTTTTTGGTAGAAGGGCGAATAAAACGCTTGGCCTTCTTTAAAGGCGTTAGGTAAATAAGCGACGCCAACAGCAAGAGGCTTTATCTTTGCTTTATCAGAAAGAAGGTAGCGCTTAATATTTGCGAGGTCAGAGTCTTTATGCTGAATGAGCCCTTGCAGGTCTTCTACAAGCGTTTCTGCAGGCTTTAGAAACGTTGAGTCGAGCTGTTCAGTCAGTGCTGTTGCTTTAGCAGTTGCTGAATTAAGTTGCAGCGTCGCTTTATGGCTGTGTTCCGTAATCGATGAATAACTAAACCATGCAGCAGATGCAATGCATATAAGAGTAAGTGCAAATAGAATCCAGCGGGTCCAAGAGATGCTAGGCTCTTCTTCCTCTACTTGTGGTGACCACTGAATTTCAGCATCAGACGATGATGCTTCAGGTGTAAATGCCGTTGGTTCTACTTGGCTTGAATCACTATCAGACTCATTGTCTGGTGAAAATGTTGGTGGCTCAAGTGGGGCATTCGGATTAAAAGCTGGAGGCTCAAGTGGTTCCGACTGACTGCCTGCTTCGGACTTGTTCTGATCTTTCATTTCTATTGGCACTCACTTTTTGATTCAGAGCAGGTTTTAATAAATTCTAACCTTTTGGGTTTTGAGAGCCGTAAAGCAGTCAGCAGTGCTGAGTATATTCGTGCTCCATAACGAACAAGACCCAAAGTATCATAGGACACCTCAGGTCTTTTCTTTTTTCAATTAAAAGCTGGCTAATTTGAGTACTAAATCGAATAAACGCACTCATTTCCAGCTTTTAGCTGTTTGCTATGGTAGTAGCAAAACAGCTTATGGGCGAAATATAAACGTCTTAAAGCGCTTGTGCAAGCTCTTTTAAAGAAGTTTCTGTGGTATCCCAATCGATGCATGCATCAGTAATTGAAACACCGTATTTAAGGTCACAAAGATTTGCTGGAATCTTTTGTGCACCCCAATTAAGGTTACTTTCAATCATTAAGCTGCAGATGGATTTGTTGCCATTTCGCTTTTGCTCAGCAACATTTTTAATAACAACAGGTTGTAGTGCAGGGTCTTTGTTTGAGTTTGCATGAGAGCAGTCAACCATGATCTTTGCACGCAGCTTTTTACTTAGAAGCTGCTCTGTACAGCTGTTAACACTTTCTTCATCGTAGTTAGGGCCATTAGCACCACCACGTAGAACAACGTGACTATATTGGTTGCCTTTCGTATGAATAATAGAAACCTGCCCATCAGATGCAAGGCCAAGGAACCTATGGCTACCTGACACTGATTGCATAGCATTAATTGATACTTCAAGGTTGCCGTCAGTGCCGTTTTTGAAGCCAACTGGGCAAGAAAGACCAGAGGACATTTCACGGTGCGTTTGGGACTCAGTTGTGCGAGCACCAATTGCAGACCAGCTGATAAGATCTTGAAGGTATTGTGGTGAAATTGGATCAAGTGCTTCAGTTGCAGTAGGGATGCCCATTTCTGCAAGATCTAATAGAAGCTTGCGACCAATTCGTAGACCTTCTTCAATTTTAAAGGAGTCATCAAGATGTGGATCATTGATAAGGCCTTTCCAGCCAAGAGTTGTTCTTGGTTTCTCAAAATAGACGCGCATGACTAGATATAATTTATCGCTGACTTCTTCGGAGAGTTGTTTTAGTTTCTTCGCATACTCGATTGCTGCTTCTGGATCATGAATTGAACATGGGCCTACAACAACAAACATTCTTGAGTCTTCGCCATCAAGGATTTTCTGAATTGTTTCACGACCTTCAACAACTGTATTAATTGCAGTTTGTGAAAGTGGAAGCTCTGCTTTAAGTTCAGCAGGTGTCAGTAATCTTTCTTGAGACACGATATTAATGTTTTCGGTCGTAGTCACAAGAGAGTTGCTGTTAGTGTCGTTTGTTTGAGTGTTCTTGTGCTCTTCCAAGGTTTTTACTCCAATAGTCAGTCAAAAATAAAATATAAATTGCAGATATCTAGTCTAGCGCAAAGTAGCTTATAGAACTTGTATTAAGGTTAAATGAATTTCTATACATCTATAGATAAATGTAATGAAAATTTACAAAGCCTATAAGCAGAAAAAACCACCATAAAGAAATCTCTTTGTGGTGGTTTTTTCAGTTGTGTTGTTTAGGCTGTTTTAGCCTTAACAAAAAAGAGCCACACTTTGATTTTAGCGAAGTGTGGTAGATCAGTTTACTGTTCTACGAATGCTCTTTCAATAACATAATGACCTTGATTGCCTCTTTTAGCTTCTTCGAAGCCACGGTCATCAAGAATCTTGCATGTGTCTTTCAACATGCTTGGGCTACCGCACACCATGAAGCGATCTTGTTCACGGTCAAATGCAGGAAGGCCGATATCGCTGAAAAGCTTACCGCTTGTCATAAGGTCTGTTAAGCGACCATTTGTTTTAAATTCTTCACGAGTAACTGTTGGGTAATAGATAAGCTTATCGCGAACGATTTCACCTAGATACTCATGGTTTGGTAGTTCATCAGTAATAAAGTCTTTATATGCAAGTTCAGACACTTCACGAACACCATGAGTAACGATGACTTTGTCAAAGTTTTCATATGTTTCTGGATCTTGGATGATGCTCATAAATGGCGCAAGACCTGTACCTGTAGAAATAAGGTATAGGTTACGGCCAGGAAGAAGGTCATCAATAATAAGAGTACCAGTTGGCTTTTTGCTTACGATGATTTTATCGCCTGGTTGAACTTTTTGCAGACGAGATGTAAGAGGGCCGTCTTGTACTTTAATACTGAAAAACTCAAGATGCTCTTCATAGTTAGCGCTAGCAATGGAATAAGCACGCATTAATGGGCGGCCATTTTCACGTGGGAGACCAATCATGATGAAGTGACCATTTTTAAAACGGAAGCCGGCATCACGAGTTGTTTTGAAACTGAATAGTGTGTCATTCCAATGATGTACTTCTGTTACAGTTTCCCATCTATATGGTGAATTAGCGTCAAATTCGAGCATTACTTTCATCTCCCTCGAGTTGTACTGGAGTTTTTATTTAATTCTGGTTCTAAAGTCAATACAATGACTCTACGTTGTGCAAGATTCTAACATGAAAACATGTACTTCCTGAATCTTTATCATGATAGAAGTGTTTCAAAATACACTTCTATCGTTCTTTTCTGTATTTGTAGCCCATGTTATACGCTGAATTGGTCAAAAAATATTCAGTTCGTAACAACTAAAATCACTTAATTTTTTTTTTAAACACAGTAAAACCGTTATTTGTTTCAGTTAAGTGTTTAATAATTCAGTCTTTTTAGTATCTTTGTGCCTTATCGGTTTTATTTGTGTCTAACACTTTGCAAATAACGTTAAAGGCGATATAGTAGCCATGGTTTTCGACGATAGGTCGAAATACAAACTTATTGCGATTATTGATGTATTTTCTTCATCTGTAAAAGTGTTAATACGGGTTATTTTAATCGGGAATAACAATAATGAGCTTTACACTACGCCAACTCGAAATCTTCCTTGTCATCGCTCAAACAGAAAACATTTCTAATGCGGCACAGATTCTGCACATGTCTCAATCTGCGGCTTCAGGAGCGTTAAAAACCTTAGAAGATCAATATGATATTGCTCTATTTGATCGTCAAGGCAAACGTCTTCATCTTTCAGAATTTGGCCGCGCTGTCAGACCAGAAGCTGAGGCACTCTTAGAGAAAGCAAAAGCTTTCCAACGCCGACTTGCTGGCAAGCAAGGCATGGGCCCACTTGCTGCTGGTGCAACACAAACCATTGGTCACTATTTACTTGTTGATATCTTTGCTGAGTTTTCGGCTAAGTTCCCACAAATTAAAGTTGACCTTGAAGTAGCGAACACACGAGATATTTGTGCAAAGGTACTCAACTTCGACCTTGATATAGGTATGATTGAAGGTGAGGTTAATCATGGACAATTGATTACAACCCCTTGGCAGCATGATGAGCTTGTTGTCTTTACTTCACCAGAACACCCACTTGCACAAAAAGGTGAGCTTTCTGATGAAGACTTATGTTCTGTGCCATGGATTTTAAGAGAAGCTGGCTCTGGTACACGCCAAGCATTCGATTCTGCAATGCGTGGTGTAATTCCTGATCTGAATATTCTTCTTGAATTGCAACATGCTGAAGCGATTAAGAGAGCTGTTTCTCTTAATATGGGCTTTGGTTGCTTGTCACGTATTGCACTCAAGAGCGACTTCGAAGCAGGTCGTTTTGTCCCTCTTTCAGTACCTCAGCGCGACTTAACTCGTCGTCTGTTTATTGTAAGACATAAAGATAAGGCATTGAGTGCATCTGCTGAAGCTTGGGTTGAAGCTGCAAATACTTGCTTTTCCAACACAATTTCTTTATAGTCCTATCACTGACGGGGCGTAGCGCAGTCTGGTAG
>DJZY01000067.1:133179-170449 GCA_002450655.1 Gammaproteobacteria bacterium UBA6940
GTAGCGCAGTCTGGTAGCGCACCACAATGGGGTTGTGGGGGTCGGAGGTTCAAATCCTCCCGTCCCGACCATCAGGTCATTTTGTAAGTATTTTAAGAAATACAAAATGGCCTTGTGGCGTTTTAAGTTTCTTTCCTTTCCTTTATTTTTTTAATCAAAAAGCTTCGCAGACTTCGAAAAGTTGAATGATCTTTTCTTTTCGGTGGGTTTTGCATGATTTTCTGCATGTTGAGCAGCATCTTCATAAGCAACAAGTTTAAGCTCTGTTGAAACGAGCTTTGTGGTTGTTGGTAGTTGAAGTACAGAGTAGATATCGAGCTCAAGGGTATTATCATGGGATTCAAGGTAGTGCTGAGCTTCTTCCGTTGCATCAAGGTGAACCATAACTGCAGAGGTAAACTCAGTTTGGTCGTCAACAAAAATTATGTCAGATACAAGCATGAGCTCGAATTGAGAGAGATAGACAAGCAGACTGTAGTAAATGTGCTTTTCTTTAAAACCTTGGGGAATACCCGAAATGAAAGCTTTAAATGTGGATGCTGCCATATCAGGCGTTTTATCAGTGCTGTCTTGATATTTTTTTTTGAATTTACGAAAAAGTGCAGGGGTGTGCTTACTGTGATGACTAAATTCAAGAGGCGCTTCTACATACTGCTCTTCGTAATCAATGTGCTCCTCTTCGTCTTCATAGTAGCTTGAAATATCTTGCTTAAGATTTGGTTTGTCTGAAACTCGACTTTCGGCAAAGTGTGCAGGTTGAATATTCTGCATCTTGCTCATGAATGATTTTTGTTCGTTATCCATTCGATTCGAGTTCCTATCCTAGGGCTTCTTCTTTATTATTTTTATTCTTTGATATGCCAATTCTAACAAAAATTAGCATGCCAGGTTCAATTGATGCAATTTTAACTATGAATAGAGAGTCAGTGAATTCAGAGTCATATAGGTTTACATAAGAGCAACTCATGTAGAGTGCTTGTTTTTTAAGCATATCGGCTTTCGTTCATTCTAATATTTTATATATCACTAAAGACGATTATGGCTTATGGGCATAATATCGTATAGAAGCCAGTCGGCACGCAATACCTTTATGTTTGTAAAATGTAATAGCTTTTCAATTTGAGATACATTGGCTAACAAACAACGTTAAAAGCTATTTCGCCCGAGTGAAGTGTATATTTTTTCCTTTTAATGCTTAATAGCTTTCTTAACTATCAACTCTGAACTAGTCTTTAAAGAGGTGCGCAATTATTAGGCGTGTGTAAGGAAGTAGCTATACCGCTTTCATTAAAGATTGGTGTAGAGAAGTAAAAAAGGAAGTCTCAGTGTTTAAATTTTTACGAGGTCTATTTTCAACAGACTTATCAATTGACCTGGGAACAGCAAACACGCTGATCTACGTCAGTCAGCGAGGTATCGTACTTGATGAACCAAGTGTTGTTGCGATTAAAAGCAAAGGCGGGCAAGATCAAGTTGTTGCCGTAGGTGCTGAAGCGAAACGTATGCTTGGAAAAACACCAGGTAATATTACCGCAATTCGTCCACTTAAAGATGGCGTTATTGCTGACTTCTATATGACTGAAAAAATGCTTCGTTACTTTATCGAAAAAGTACACAGTCATTCATGGATTCGACCAAGTCCACGGGTTATTGTCTGTGTACCATGTAAATCGACTCAAGTTGAAAAGAAGGCCATTAAACAATCAGCTGAAAACGCGGGTGCCCGCATTGTTAAATTAGTCGAAGAACCAATGGCCGCTGCTTATGGTGCAGGATTGCCTGTAGAAGAAGCTGCTGGCTCTATGGTTGTCGATATTGGTGGTGGCACTACAGAAATTGCGATTATATCTCTTGGTGGTGTTGTTTATTCTGAATCAGTTCGAGTTGGTGGTGATAAGTTCGATGAAGCTATTATCACTTATGTACGCCGTAACTATGGTAGCTTGATCGGTGAAGCTACAGCTGAACGAATTAAAATGGAAATAGGGTCTGCGTTTCCTCTTGATGATGTGCTAGAGATTGATGTTCGTGGACGTAATCTAGCGGAGGGTGTGCCTCGCAGCTTTGCATTGAACTCTGTAGAAATTCTTGAAGCCCTTCAAGAGCCACTCTCATCAATTGTTGGCTCCGTTAAGAGTGCGTTGGAGCAATCACCTCCAGAGCTTGCAGCAGATATAGCTGAAACAGGCATGGTGTTGACAGGCGGGGGCGCATTACTTCGAGGTTTAGACAAATTACTTCAAGAAGAAACAGGGCTGCCTGTTCGTGTTGCCGATGAGCCTCTCACATGTGTTGCTCGCGGTGGCGGTCGTATTATAGAAACAATGGATCAGCAAAAGTTTTTCGACTCTTTTGTTGATTAAGAGGGGATTTAAGTGGTCCCATTCATGAGTCGACGAATTGCTTTATTTGTTGTTTGCAGTTTTTCTCTTGCGCTTTTAATGGTTGACCACACAACCTCATGGTTAGACCCTGTTCGTTTGGGTTTTAACCGTATTTTAAGTCCAGTCTATGAGTTAGCAGGTGTTACACGGCATGCTGCAGATCAATCTGAGTATTGGTTTGAAACAAAAGATCAGCTTGTACAACGAATATCAGAGCTTGAATCTCAGCAACTTGCCCGAGAAGTAACCCTGCAAAACTATGCTCAGTTAGCAGCTGATAACCAGTCTCTACGTGATCTGTTAGCACTAAATGAAACAAAGCCAAAACCACTGATGGCAGCGCAAGCCCTTGTTCAGCAAATCACAACAACACAACATAAAATTGTCATTGATAAGGGGAGTGCCGATGGTGTCTTGGTGAACTCTATTGTATTTGATTCAAAGGGGATTATTGGGCAAGTCCATTTTGTGAGTGAAGATCATGCTTGGGTCACTCTTATCAGCGATCCATTGCATGCGTTGCCAGTAATTATTGGTACTAAAGGTACACTTGGCGTGGTTCGTGGGCTTGGCGAATTAAACCAGCTTGAAATCGCATACGTGCCTGAAACAGCAAAAATTGAAGAAGGAGATATGATAACGGCAGCTGGTACAGGCGGCCGTTTTCCTAAAGGTTATCCTGTCGCAAGAGTAAGCTATGTAGGTCAGACTGAAGACAATGCGTTTGCAAGGCTTGAAGCAAGTCCTTTAGCTTCTCTGTCGCAGATTCGATTTGTTCTTATTATGTTGCCACAATCTGATTTGGCCTTGCTTGAGCAAGATGAGATCAAGGGTGTTGATTAATGTCTCCTGTGTTTATGTCGATTACATTCATGCTTGGTATTCTTACCCAGCTTGCGCTTTTAAATCAGGTAGATTCAAATTTTTTGCTTTCATTTTTACCGGACATAGTGCTTCTTTTTGTTGTATTTTGGGCAATGCGGACAGATGCAAATTGGTATGTTTGGTTTGCTGCTGGTGTTGGCTTTTTAATGTCGGTATTAACCGATCAAAAAATAGGCATGCTTAGTCTTTTTTATGCGTTAGCCGCAAGTTTTATGCAGCATGCACGCTTGCGATTACTTGTAGTTTCAAATGCAACCCAGTTTTCTTTTGTGTGTTCTGTTTTATGTTGTTATCACTTGTTGTTATCTGTTGCTTTTCGTTTTTCTGACAATGGTTTACAATTGCCTCTATTAAACAGTTGTGTTGGGGCTGTGTTAGGTTGGATTATCATCAATGCGTTGATAAACTCAAGTGCACCTCTCTATAAAGGCAAAGACCTTTTTTCGTAATATACTCAGATATTATGAGTGTATACCAGCTGTCGCCATGTTCAGATGGATCTGAGCCTTTATAACTGTTAGTCAAACATTGAGTTAATGAAAACAAAAAAATCCTCTCTTTTTTTTAAATTGGGCATCCTACTGGCATTGCTTGTAAGCCTTTATGTCAGTTTTTTGCGACAGGGCCTTGCCGTTCTTCCTGATTTAGAGCATCAGCTGGCCGTAAGGGCATCACAAATCACCGGTGCGCAAATAGAGCTTGAAGGCACTCGTGGTTATCTTGAAGGCTTTAAGCCGCATATTAGTATTCAGTCTATTGAAATTAAAATGCCTTCGGGTCAGCTTCTAGGTCGAGCACAGGATTTGCGTTTAAGTGTTAACTTTTGGGAAAGTCTAAAGGCTAAGACTCTTGTTTTTGATCAGATTTATTTAGCTTCTGGCGATATATATGCACCTAAAAAATCCTATGTATTGCAAAATGGCGAAAAAAATAACTTTGATTTCAAGCGCTGGAATCGTTGGTTATCATTTGTCTTTCAACAAGACGATGTGTGGATTCGTAATTTAAACCTTTATGCTGATGGCGTGAATTTACATCTTGTCGATTTAATACAGCAACATATTACGCCTAATTCAAAAAGGACTCGCACACCCCGAAGCCCCTTTGACCAAGTTGGTTTAGAAGCTGATTTAACATTTGATGTGAAAGGTATTTTAACGCAAGGTCGCTTACAAGCCTTTATTGGTGATAGCGATGATCCTTTCTATCGAGGTCGACTTAATATTAAGCTAAAACAGTTCGACCAGTCGTTGCTGCAAATGCCATTTTTACAAGACTCAGTTGAATCAAAGCTCATACAGCGTTTTATGACATTAACTCAAGGCGAGTTTTGGGCCAGTTGGCAGGACTTTGAGTTTGATCGAATCCAGCTCGAAACAACATTAGATCAAGGTTTTAATGAAAGCTTACATCTTGCTCTTGGGGCCAGTAAAAAGCACAGCTGGCTGCTCACTGGCTACATACAACAAGGCTTGAGTCGTGCATCCTTTAAAGCTCATACACCTTTGCTTACTTCATTAAAGGATTATGATTTATATGCATCTGAAATTCCCTTGAGTTTTATCGCCCAGCTTAATAAAAAACTGATTAATCCTGCTGCTGACTTTAATGTGCATGGTGCTGTTCAAGATTTACAGCTTAAAAATGGCCAGCTTTCATTTAATATTGATAATGCTCGTTTTCAAAAGGATAATTTTGCTGTAGGCGCATTATCAGCTCATGTGGCTACAGATTTCTCAAGAGGTATTGTCGCACTTTCACCTCAAACTCTATCTCTTCATTGGCCCAAAGTATTTCCTGAAACTTTAACCGAAATCCAGCTTGGTGAGAATAGGCTTTATTGGAAAAAAGAAGAAACGCAGCTTCAAATTAAAAGTCCATATTTTAATTTTTCTCATCATGATGCAAAAGCAGCGCTTAATTGGTCTTTAGTTTTACCAAAAAAAACTGGTCGGGCAGAAGAAATACCATCTTTATCGTTGTTGGGTGAAATAAGCGCATCAACCACAGATCAATACCAGCGTTATTTACCTCAGTTTTTACCAGATGGTTTTTTAAAGTGGATGAATCAAGCAATTGTTTCTGGTCATTTGAATCATGGTCGCTTTCTGTTTGATGGTGCTATAAAAAAACTGTCTCGAGATGTCATGGATGGTTTTGCTGGCCCTGACTTTATGACAGATAAACAAAAAGCTGATATTAATGATGACTGGGCATATCATACGCCGCCACCAAGTTTACAAATGAACTTTATTGGTACAGATTTAGACTTTCAATTTAGTCAAGATTGGCCCTTAGTCACAAGTGCAGATGTTGATGTGCTTGTCGCTCAGCGTCGAGTTGCTTTTGATATTCTCAACGGTAAAAGTCTTGGTTTAGATGCTCATGGTCGTGGTGAAGTTGTTTTTTTTCAAAAGCCATTATTAGATTTAGATTTAAATATAACAGGGCAGTTTAAGCAGGGCATTCGCTACTTATTACAAAGTCCTGCAGGTCCGAAGATACAACCTGTAATGCCTATTGTTGATGTCCAAGCTGGTACTATTGATTCTCATCTTGCGTTGTCCCTTGATTTTGATCAGCAACCTCTTAAGCCTAAAATACAAGTAGCAACTCGTGTGAGTAATGGCAAAGCCTATATTAATCCAATAAAGTTGCCTTTAAATAATATACAAGGGCAAACTATTTTTAGCTTAGAGGAAGGGCTTAGTGGACAGGATATTCAAGCTCGAATACTCGATGAAATAATTGATATTTCAATCGAGCGCAAGGGGAATCAAACTCATGTTAATTGGGATGGTGCTGTAAATGCACGAGCGCTCGAAGATTGGATGCAATGGCCACTCTTTCAAACGATTGATGGCCGAACCCGAGTAAAAGGGCGTTTGGCTTTGCCGTGGTATGGAGACCCCGTAACTGTTGAGATGAATTCAAACCTAGAAGGCTTTGTATTACATTGGCCGGATGAGTTTGGTAAAAAATCACAAGAGCAGCGCCATTGGCGTATGGCTGCTGCGCTTGGCAAGGATCCTGTTTTTGATTTGTTTGATGAAAATCATTACCGTGCTCGCTGGACCATGCAAGAAGGTGCAATCAAAGGGTTTGAGCTCACACTTGGTGATACTTATGCAACTGGAACACAAGTCAATACTGGGCGTGTCTACCCAGAGTTTCGTTTAAAAGCAGATCTTGCATCAGTTGATATTCAAAAATGGACAGACTTTTCGAATCGTCTTCGATCAAAACAGTCTCAGAGCTCAGAGACCACACGCATCAATAATGCCCAAGAGCAACAAGCCAATGCGTTTCAGTTTGTGCCTCAGTCTGCTCAAATTCAAGTTGGTCGTATGGCTTGGGGTATTCATGATTTTGGACAAGTAAAATTATCTATGAATGAAGAGCCTGGAGGCTGGCGCATTCAGTGGGATGGACCTCAGGTTGCAGGTAAAGGTTTTGTTGTCAAAGCACGTGAAGTGAGCCCTACACAGAAACAAGCGCCTTGGCGGTTTGAGTTAGATCGCCTGGATCTACCTGAAACATTAATCCGTACGCCTGATGAAGATAGCCCATTTAATCGTGAAGATATGACATCGAAAAACAGTGATGAATCACTGAATATGTCCGGTGTGCTTGGCGAAGATTCTTGGCCTGCTTTATTTGTCGAGCTTCTAGATGTGCGCTTAGAGGGCCAATATATAGGTCGAGCCCAAATTGAGGGTGAGCCTATTATCGGTGGTTACTCTTGGAAAAATCTCTATGGACAAATAGCAGGAATTCATTTCAGGGGCGATGGATATGCACTGACCGACGGTGCTGAGTTTGATTTTGAGTTTAAGGGTGGGCGATTAGATCAAGTTTTTGAGATTGCGGGTATGGAATCCAAGCCACTTGAAACAAGCACAATTGATGGTGCTATTGCTTTACGTTGGCCATTTAAGAGTCGCTCACTTGAAGGCATTTCAACTCAAGGTCATGTGGCTATTGATGATGGTGTCATCAGTGGTGTTAATGGCGTATCTCCATTGCGCTGGCTCTCGTTACTGAATGCCGAGCAGTTTGCAAGACGTTTGCAATTGGATTTTTCTGGTTTGACCCAATCAGGTCTTGTTTTCGATTCATTAAAGATTGACTGGACTTCCACTGGCGCACTCGTACGAAATTCTGAGATGCGCTTAAAATCCCCATCTGTGGATTTAAAAACCCAAGGTTGGATTAATCTAAAAGATAAAACGTTATATCAAACCTGTGTTGCTATAATTCCTGTAATGGACCATTTACTTATACCTGCAGCAGCAGCCGGTGGCTTACCTGCTGCTGCAACTGCTTATGTTATTGATAAAGCCTTAGGTGATCAGCTTGATGCGTTAACAGAACTTAAATGGACAGTGAAAGGGCCTTTAAGTAATCCTAAAGTAGAACGCTAAAAAAAAGTGTACTAAAAAAGATTTAGTATTAGTTTCAACTGTTATGGAAGAATTCAATGAGCAAGCATCCGGTTAAAAATTGTTTAAGTTGTCATTTTTTAGCTAAAAAAATTCAAAAGCAGGGGTTTAGCCAAGTTGAAACTGTGACTCGTGCAGAGCGCACGGCTTTACAAAAGCACGACTATCAATTGAAGGGGAGCCTGAAAGACATTGAATCTTTTCATTGTTTTCGAAAGGTGTGGGACGAACGAACAGAGCCTGGTCTTTCAAATAACCGAGAATTTAGTCTTGCTGAAAAAGATCGTGATGACCAATGCTTCTTTTTCGAATATAAGCCAAATTTATCTTTTGAAACAGCTCAACAAATGAGAGTGCGTAAAAAAGAAGTACCACGAGTAGAGAAGTTTGTCTTAATTGGTGAGCGAGCTTGGCTGGTTTGGATTATCTCAGCAGCTGTCTTATTAGCGTCTATTCTTTATGTAAAGTATTAACAAAAATATACATTCTATTTTTTTAATGTAATTCTTTGATGTAGTTCCGATTTTAATCCTTTTTAAATGCTAAATAGTTAAAAATGCCTGAGCAGATTCCTCAGGTTTTAATAATATCAAAATAACCACTTTTAATGTTCTATTCTTTTATTATGCATTGTATCCCTTTTAGAAGTTGTTGATACAGTAATAATTTATTATGTAAGTGTGTTTTTTTAGCGCTATGGCTAAATTATTTTTATATTTATTCAGGCTGTTGGATGAGGGATTTATATGAAAATTAAAACTAAATTTATCGGTGGCGGCCTTGCATTAGCACTTGTGCCCTTGGTGTTGTCCAATAGCTTTACGAGTTACAAAGCTGGATCTATGGCAGAAGAAGGTTTAACTGAAGCAACAGAGCAATTGCTTGTTTCTCAACGTCAGGCATTAGCCAGTGGTGTAATCGATTACTTCGAGGTTATTCAAGGTGTTTTATTGACGCAGGCATCGAACCCTACAGTTGTCAGCGCCATGGGTGATTTTAAATCTGCATTTAGTCAGTTGCCATCTGTAACAGACAGTATGAAGTCGGAAGTAAAGCGATATTATAACGGCCAGTTTGCCCCAAAGTTTGCTAATAAAAATCCAAGCTCAACAGCACCAGTGCCTCGTATGACATCTACCCTTGATGATCAATCTTGGTATTTGCAGTATCAATATATTGCAAATAATCCGGCTGAGCTAGGTGCTAAAGATGAAATGATGACACCGCAAGATTCAACTGAGTACGCACAGTTTCATGCGAAATATCACCCTTATATGCGTAGTATTTTACAGCAGTTTGAGCTCTACGATATTTTCTTGGTTGATCCAAATTCTGGTGATGTTATTTACAGTGTTTTTAAAGAACTCGACTATACAACCTCTCTTAAGAATGGCCCTTATGCTCAAAGCGGTTTAGGACAAGCCTTTAAAAATGCAATGGCTCTTAATCAACCTGGTCAAGCTGCTCTTACAAGCTTTGCAAGCTATTTACCGTCCTATAATGATCCCGCCTCTTTCATTTCCACACCAGTTTTTGAAAATGGCCAAAAAGTAGGTGTGCTTATTTTCCAAATGCCTTTAGGCCGTATCAACACTATGATGACGCAAAATGGCCAATGGGCTGATGTTGGTTTAGGGAAAACAGGTGAGGCGCTCTTACTTGGTAAAGATGGAACTCTTCTTAATGAATCGAGAGCTATTGTTGAAAATACGACTGATGCAATTAAAGCTTATGCAGATGCTGGAATTGTAAGTCAGGCAACTCTGAACCGAATGAAGTCTAATGCTTCGACTGTTGGTTCTGATATGTACAAGCGTTTAGTGCAAACAGTAAAGGAACCTCAAATATTACATTATGTGAAAAACCCAGCTGGTGTTGAGGTTATTCGTGCAATTAAGCCATTTTCTGTAATGGGCCAAGATTGGTATTTATTAACAGAAATGGCTGAGTCTGAAGCAACGGCTGTTGCCAGCAACCTTCGCTCAGGTTTGATCAGTTTTGCATTTATTCTCATAGGTATTGTTGCTGCTTTAGTTTTCTTAGGGGTTCGTTATTTTGCAGGCCTTTCTCTGATGCCTCTTATGAAATTAACATCTCGTAGTGAAGAGCTGGCCTCATCACATGGTGCTGATTTAACGCAAAAGCTGCAAGAGGATTCAGCAGACGAAATTGCAGAAGCATCTTCATCGTTAAACCGCTTTTTTGAAAGAATTCGCAAAGTTGTTGCCAATGTAACTGAGGCATCACGAGAGTCTGAGCAGGCAACTGCCCATTTAGGTGAGCTTTCAAGCGCAGCGATGAATGATGTAGCAGATCAAACGGAACGGACTTCATTTGTTGCAGCTGCAACGACCGAAATGTCGGCTAGTATTCACGAAATTGCAGGCAGTGTAGAGCAAGCTGCAAGTAATGTTCGTCGTTGTGATGATTTAACACAACAAACGCAAGTCAGCTTTCAACAGTCTATTGGACGTCTACAGGCTTTGGATACAGAAATTAATAACTCATCTGCTGTTGTTAACCAGCTTGAAGATAAAACTGCTGAGATTGGCAAGGTATTAGATGTTATACGTGATATTGCTGATCAAACAAACCTGTTAGCTCTCAATGCTGCTATAGAAGCTGCTCGTGCTGGAGAGCAAGGCCGAGGTTTTGCGGTTGTAGCTGATGAAGTTCGCAAGCTTGCAAGCCGAACAAGAGAGTCAACCACTGAAGTTGATACCATCATTGCTGAGTTGCAAGGTGAGTCTTCTAAAGCTGTTCAACGAATGTCTTCAAGCTCAAATCTTGCGAAAGAGACAATCGAAGTTTTCCAGTCAGCGGATCAGCTTATTTCAGAGCTTAC
Organism: Gammaproteobacteria bacterium UBA6940; assembly: GCA_002450655.1. GTDB lineage: Bacteria > Pseudomonadota > Gammaproteobacteria > Pseudomonadales > UBA6940 > UBA6940. The sequence goes on from DJZY01000067.1 coordinate 143,736, forward strand.
TCATAATATATCGACTATTTCTGGTGAGCTTGAGCAAGTGGCTGCAGCTGCTGAGGAGCAAAATACAGTCGCAAGTGATATTGCGATGAACTTAGAAGTACTGAACAGTATAAGTGAAATGGTCAATATCAAATTTAATGACATGAGTGCGGCTGTGCATCAACTTAATGCGAAGAGTAAAGAAATGCAGATGACAGTCGGCGTGTTCAAGGTTTGATCTTGTTGCATCCCTGAGATAATACTAAACTTAATATAAGTATGTTCCTATAACCAGTAAGTTTAAAAGCTTACTGGTTTTTTTCTATCTAAAGAATTGATTTTTGTAGTGTTTGGGATTTTGCAAAAATCAAACGCAATATCATCAAGGGATTTAAGATGAAAATAGAACAGAAATTATTGTTCGGCAGTTTAGCTTTAGTTTTAGTACCAATGGCTGCAATGTCTATTTACAGTTTTACCAATGCTGTTGATATGGCTGAAGGCGCATTGTTGAAAGGTGCAGAAACTAAGATGCTTTTAGCTCGTGAATCTGAAGCACAATCTCTAGAACAGTATTTCTCTGATTTAAAACATCTTTTACAAGTGCAAGCATCAAGTTTAACTGTACGTGATGCTCTTTTTGAATTTAAGTCGAATTTTTTCGAAATACCACAAACTGCTACTGATCATTCAGATTTAGAAGCATATTATATCAACCAATATGGTGAAGAATTTCGCAATCGAAATCCGCAGTCAACTTTAAATTCTGCAAATTTACTGTCAGATTTAGACTCACCAGCAAAGCATTGGCAAGATATTTATATTGCAAAAAACCCAAACCCACTTGGGAGTAAAGATGCCTTAAATAAAGCAAATGATGGCTCCTTCTACTCTGGAACACATGAAATATATCATCCTTTTATGCATAAGATGCTTGATGAGTTTGGTTTATACGATATTTTCTTAGTTGATATCGAAACGGGCCATATTATTTATTCTGTATTTAAAGAGCTCGACTTTGCAACATCTTTGCTTGATGGCCCTTATGCAGATTCAGGTATTGCTGAAGCCTTTAGAGAAGCGGCAAAGCTTGAAGAAGGCCAAAGCTATTTAACCTCTTTTGCCTCATACATTCCTTCCTATAATGACCCAGCTTCGTTTATTGCAACACCTGTGGTTATTAATGGCAAAAAAGAAGGTGTGATGATATTCCAGCTGCCATTGAATAATATCAGTGCGCTTTTATCATTTCATGGCGATTGGGAAGGTGCTGGTTTAGGTAAAACAGGTCAAGCTTTATTTATGACGGAGCAAGGGGCTTTGTTAAATAATCCTCGACGTTTAATTCAAGACCCTGCTGTTGCATTAGACATGCTTGAAAACCACTTGGGTGAAACTCAAGTTGAGCGGATTAAAGCAAATGGCTCAGCGATAGGCAGTAATCTCTATGAACCAATGCTTCAATACAACGGTCAAGGCCTTGTACGTTCTACAAGCCCAATGGGCCGTGATGTAATGACAACCATCGATCTTAAAGAAATTGCTGGTCAAAACTGGTATATCCTCGCGGAAAAAGAAACCGATGAAATTCTTGAGCCTGCAGGTATTATGGTTCGATCCATGCTTAAGCCAAGCCTGTTTATTGGTGGTGCTTTGGTGCTTGTTCTTCTGATTGGCGCGGTTAAGATTTTTATTCATCGAATGATGGATTCGGTGACAGCACTGTCAAGTCGTGCCCATGAGCTAGGTTCATCTCAAGGGGCCGATTTAACCCAGCGGCTCGACGTCAGCCGCAAAGATGAATTGTCAGAAGTGGCTGCAGGTTTAAATAAATTCTTTAGCCGTATTCGAAATATTATTCGAGATATTCGTCGCGCCGCGAAGAGTAATGAAGCGACATTAAAGGGGTTAGATGCTTTATCTCTTTCAACCAAAAAGCAAGCTGAAGAGCAGTCTGAACGAACCGCAATTGTTGCAACGGCTACTACACAGATGTCTGCGAGTATAGCTGAGGTTTCAACAAATGTTGATCAAGCAAATCAGGGTGTGATGCGTTCTCGTGAGTGTATGCAAGAAACAGAAGCGCTATTTACACTTGCTAAAGCAGCCATGAGAGATCTTGCAAAGGACATATCTGAGTCAGGTGAAGTGGTTTCAATGTTACGTGACCGTGCGAATGATATTGGTGATGTATTAACAGTGATTCGGGACATTGCCGAACAAACGAACCTTTTGGCGTTAAATGCTGCAATTGAAGCGGCTCGAGCAGGAGACCAAGGTCGTGGTTTTGCTGTTGTTGCTGATGAAGTGCGCCAGCTTGCTCAACGTACTCAAGACTCAACACTTGAAGTTGATAAAATTGTTGAATCGCTGCAATCCCAAGCATCAAAAGCAGTGGGGCGTATGGATCGTTCTGTTATTTCAACAGAAAAAACCATTGAATCATTCAGTGCAGCAGAAGACCTTTTGAAAATACTATCTGATAAAGTCGATATTATTACTGATGAGCTTGCTCAAGTGGCATCCGCTGCTATTGAACAGAACCATGTTGCTGCAGATGTCGCAAAAAACTTAGCACAACTTGATCAATTGAGTGAAACTGTAAAAGCAGCTTTTGGTATGATGCACGACTCGTTAGCGCATATGAGTGCTCAGAGTCGTGAACTTTATCAGCTTGTATCTGTGTTTAAAGTTGATGAAGATGAAGCCAGTTAAGCTTCGTCTTCATCAAAGTCATCATCGCCATCTTCGCCGCCAAGCTCGAGCGGCGCTAAGGCGTCAATTTCTACCATCCAGCGAACGATTTCTCGTGTGCATTGAGCTTGGTTAAATTGCTCATCATTCACGTCAATAACAGTGAACTCACAAAATGCTTGTAAATATTCCCGCTCATCTTCTTTTGATAAACCTGAATACACCTTGATATCTTGTCCATTACAGAAAAGCATGGCAAAGCTTTCATGCTCAGGTTGGAACCATGACATCTTTGCTTGCGCATGTTTGTCGAAACAGCCTTCGGCCCAGATTGCCTCAAAGTGCTCAGATGTAATTTCTTCTGATAATGGTAAGCGAGAATCTGAGGAGGTTGTGCGTAATCCTAGCCAATGCGCAATACGCTCATCTGTAAGCTTATCTGTAATCAATTGACGAAAGCTATTAATCGCTGCCGGGCAAAGCTGATTATTGAAATCCTGCTGTTGGTGATATTGAATAAGAGCATCTGAATCTTTATAACGCTCATTATCATTCAGCTGCGGTGTAATCGTCTCAACAAGCTCTTGCATGGTTTCTGCTGCAGACGGTGCACGGAAGCCAATAGAAAACGTCATGCATTCGCCTTCAGAAATACCCCAGTGGCTTACACCTGGTGGAATATAGAGAATATCACCTGGCTCAACGAGATGCTCTTCATAAACATCCATATCTTTTAACAGCAGTAAATTATCATGGGCGAGGCGTGGTGAGTTATCATCACAGGTTTGGCCCAGTTTCCAGGTTCTTTTGCCCATACCTTGTACGAGAAACACATCATAATAATCAAAATGAGGACCAACACTGCCTTGGTCAACAGCATAGCTGACCATGACATCCTGCACGCGCCATTGTGGAATAACAGGCATTGCCATAAGTTCTGCAACTTGTTCATCCCATGAGTCAACTTCTTGTACCAATAGTGTCCAGTGAGATTCTTGTAGTGTGGCGAAATCTTTTTCTTCAAAAGGGCCTTCTGCAAGTTGCCAGCGAGCTGCACCAGTTTCCTCGGTATTTTCACGAATAATACGTGCGCGACCTTCTTCCTCACAGGCGATGCCAGCAAGTTCATCTGGTGTAATCTCTGGACGCCATTCAGTGCCAGCTTTAATTAAGCATGGTTTTTTCTGCCAGTATTCTTCAAAAAAATTATCAGGTAAATTAATCATGGTTTTCCTTTTTTATTTAAACTGCATTTTTTTCACACCATTGAGCAACACTGCATGTGTCGCACTCTGGCTTACGGGCCTTACATACATAACGGCCGTGTAAAATAAGCCAGTGGTGGGAGTTATATAAAAAATCTTTTGGAATATTTTTTAAAAGCTCTTGCTCTACTTTTTCAACGGTTTTACCCTCGGCAAAGCCCATGCGTCTTGCAACCCGAAAGACATGAGTATCAACGGCTATTGTAGGCTCACCAAAGGCGGTATTTAAAATAACATTTGCAGTTTTGCGACCAACACCAGCAAGGGCTTCGAGATGTTCTCGTTTTCGAGGGACTTCACCATTATGGCGTTTGATAAGCTGGTCGCATAAAAGCCATGCATTTTTACCTTTGTTGTTATAGAGGCCGAGGGTTTTGATGTACTCTTTAATTTTTTCTTCACCAAGTGCATGCATGGAATAGACATCTGGTGCAGCAGCAAAGAGAGGGCCAGTGGCTTTATTAACACCAATATCAGTTGATTGTGCTGAAAGCATAACAGCAATTAACAGCTGAAACGGTGTGTCAAAATTTAATTCTGTTGTTGGCTCAGGCATTGCCTCTGCCAATGTGCCTAGGATTTTACGTCTTTTATAGGTTGTTAGCATGAGAGTAACTCTTCGATTTATGTATCAATGGTATGAACTGGTATATGTAATGCCATTTTTGCTTTATGGGCTTGGCGTTGTTTGATCCATGCTTGGAGGGCTGCCAGTAATCCAAGGACAAGAAAAGCGCCTGGTGGTAAAAGCATTAATGAAAATGAAGGGCTTAACCATTGGCGTATGCCTCCCATGATAATTAGAATCAGCATGAAGCCTAAGCCCATTGCCAGTGCGTCTAGGAGTGTTGGTACAAATGCTGTCTTAGAAGCGACAGATTCTGCGCGAGCCAAAAGCATACAGTTGGTAATAATTAACGGAATAAATAAGCCAAGGGTTTGGTACAGCTTGTAATCATACCATTGCAGGCCAAGCTCAATTATTGTCGTGGCTGTCCCTAATAACAGCATATATGAAGGCAGTCGAAGTGCTGGTGCTATCATGTGTCGGCATAATGAAATGCTGCCTTGGCCGATAACAAGCACCAGCAGTGTTGCTACACCTAAGCAGAAGCCATTCCATAGATTGTTTGAGACAGCGAGGAGTGGGCATAGACCAAGCATTTGAATAAGGGCGGGGTTATTTTTCCAAAGGCCGTCAATCATGGTTTGTTTAAGATTGGCATTCATCATTTCTGCCTCCACTTGAATGCTCGCTATTCATGAGGCTGTTAGCTCTGCTCACTGCTTTAATGACCGCTGATGTTGATATGGTTGCGCCAGAGACTGTGTCATAACTTCTACGTCTTACGTGGTCGCCATAGCCTTGCTGGTCGAACTGGAAAATCCAATCAGCAACTTCAGGTGTAATAACATCTCCTAGCCCAGGGGTTTCTTGATGGGGCGGAATCACTCGTGCGCCAAGGAGCTTATAGCCATGTGGTTGCTTTTGAAAGCTGGTAATAACCTGAAGTTGACTTGAATAGCCTTGAGCCTGTGTTTTATAGAAATACACCTTGCCACACCCCTGGCCAGTGTGCGCTGTACCCTTGTTACTTAGTGCTTCTAATGTTTGTTCATTTATGAGACTTGCTTGTTCATTGGGGACTAGCGTTTTTACGAGTTCGAGAGATGCAGCTATCTGATTTTGCTTGATTTTTGTTTGTGTAAATAGATGAAGTAGAAAGAGTATGCTAAGGCAAGTGACTATTAATTTTATAAATTGATGAAGTGCTGTGCGCTCGGTTGTATTGTTTGTATTCATTATTACCCAAACTCACTCTACTGAAATAATTGTGCCGCATAATAGCACATTTAAGACACTTTGTTTCAAGTTGTTATCCTCTGTTACCCATGTATATATAAGCAAAATAACTTAAACATGATCTCACCGCTTGTTACAGATACATGAAAATTGATTCGGTAAGATTGATTCTAGAAGTTCAAATTAGAAACTGAAGAATAATACAATAAGAGGGATAGGGTATGAGCGTAGAGTTGGCACAAGGTGGGACTAATTCGCAGTGGGAGGTTTATACAGAAGCTGAAACAGAGAATGATTTAACCTTTACTCAGGATATTACTGAGGGGGCGGAAATGCCTCTCAAAACCTATAACCCTGGCGAATCAGTAACACTGGTTTTCGATGGTGAAACAAGCGGCTTTGAAACAGCTGAAGAATTAGAGGCCTTTTTAAAAGAAGAGCTTGGTTCTAGTGTTACGGTCGATATAGAAGTAGGTGAACTTGATAATGGTGAGATGAGTTTTGAGGTTAATCTTGAAGACTCTGAGCGAACGATTGAAACTTACAATGGCGGGCTTCTTTTTAAAAATGGCGCAAGTCAAGTTGAGTCTGCGCTTGCTTATCCTGCTGTTGAAGAGGTAGAGAATACAGAGAATACTGAGAATACTGAGAATACTGAGAATACTGAGAATACTGAGAATACTGATGTTCCTGCCTATATGCAAGAATGGGTCGATTTGAAAGAAAAGGCGAAAGCTGAACTTGAAAAAGATCCAGACTCACTCTACTGGCAAAGCATGCTTTCGCATGTTGAAACAACCTTAGATCATATGCAGTCAAACCTTGGGGTGACTCCTGAAACTGACACGGATGACGTTGTTTCTAATGATCCGGACGAAACTATACAGCAAGATCCAGTTTCAGAAAATGACCCAAGTATTTCTACGGACTTTTCAGGCAAGGTCTATGAACCTGGCTCACAAGAGACTATTGATTTATTCTATAATGCCGCCCTTGAAATGGGTATGAGTGAAGATGAGGCAAAAGAGTGGGCAAATTCGCCAGCATTGCATGAAATACTTGAAAGGGAGTCAAATGGTATTGTAGGTGTATTAAATTACTCTTATGGCGATGCTGGTGGTTTTAATTCTACGCCAGAGGCCCGTGCGAAACATTTAGAGGATTTACGTAACGGTGTAGCAACCACTTGGTCATCTGCTTCAGGTTTGGGCCAGTTAAAGCTTGAAAATGTGGACCTCTATTACCCATCTGGTAGAGACGGTATAGGTGATCCTTTGGAAGAAGCTGTTGGTATGCTTGGCTATATCAAAGCGTCTTACGGTACACCAGAAAGTGCGCTATCAAATCATTTTAAAACTGGGACATCTCAAGCTTTAGCCCGTGGTTGGGATGGATACTAGTGCTCCATTCTGCAGTTAGTACTTGTCCTTGGCAACTAAAGGGCCTTCAATAGTTAAAGGCCCTATTTACTCATACACTACAGGTATATACTATTACTCATAATAGAAACAAAAAAGTGTTGGTTTTCTAACTGATGCTTTTATTGTATTGCCTATTATTATGAGATTCTAGTGTTATGTCACCTCTTCAATTCAGCGGCCTTCCTAAAGGGCGTGCGCTTGAGCAAACTTCTCCACACGCCGGTCAACGTACTCTAAAACGAATTCAACATATGTTTGGCGTTGGTTTTTCACGTTTACGATCAGGCATGAGTTCAGGTATGAAATCAGCAAGCTTAGGAAATGCACTGGGGCGTATTGATAACCAGCAAGCAATTCAAATTGATTTTTCCAGCCCCATTGCAGGCACACATTTAATCAATTGGTCTTCGCCAGTATCTCAAAAACAACTGAAGCAAACAGTTGAAGGTTATGTTCAACATGCATGGTACAGCTGTTTTAAAGCTGGATTGCAGCCTAGCCTCTCTTTGCGGCATCAGATTGAACAACAATTAAGTTCTTTCTTAAAAAATAATCAGCACTTACATCAGAGTTCGCCTCAAGCGCTTGATCGATTTGTGGCACAGGCCTGTCGAAAAATTCAGCCGGACTATTGCATAAGCGACACTGACGGCGGTTATTTTAAAGCCTATAAAAAAGAAAAAGGCAACAAAAAACGTTTGGATGCTTCTCAAATTAGAACAACCAACGGCAAAGTCTACGAGTTGTTAAAAAATACCAATATTAATCAAGCGCAATTCATTAACGACAAACTCAATTTACCTATGATTAAGAGAGCAGGTGTCAATTTTATAGGTAAAGGTGGCTATGGCAGTGTTGTTTTTGGTCGAGATGTCGATACTGGTGATATTGTTGCAATTAAAAAAATGCGCAATAAAGATGCAGCTCAAATTGAACTACAAGGGCTTGAGCTTGTTGGTCATCATAAAGGATTATTGGAAGAGCTCGGTCACGCACATGCTTGTCAGCTCAAAGGGAAAAATCGTGAAGATCATTATTATATTGCAACACCATTATTTGAGCTTGGCAGTGGCGTCAATATCATGCGTGAGCTTGAGATCATGAAAATAAAAAATCCTGCAACTGCCAAGGCCACCCTTCGGGTTATTGCTTGGGAGTATACGAAAGCTGTAACAGAGCTTCATAAAGCAGGTATCATTCACAGAGATATTAAACCTGATAACTACTTTCATTCAGCCATATTCGGCATTGTATTAGGGGATTTTGGATTTGTTCGATCATTAAAAGATGAAACACCATTAGGGACAAAGGGCACCGATCTTTACTGGCCGCCAGAAATTACCACCAAAAATTATGGCACGGATCAATATGATGGTAAAAAGTATGACGCCCGTAAACATGATTCATTTTCACTTGGTATGACTCTTTTAGAGTTGAAATTGAATACGCTGCCCTTTGAGGCGGAGTGTGTCCATCTTACAATTCAAGGTAAACCAATTGTTTTACGATTTGATGGAAATATCTGCCAGGGGCTCATTCCTCGTGATGTTGATTTGGATAAACTTAAGTATGACACTTTGGATGAAATTATTGCTGGTTTAATCATCAGAAATAGAGATAAACGCCTTCTGCCTGAAGAGATTCTCTCAAAACCTTTCTTTCATGGCCTAAGCTAATAAGTGCAAGCTATTCATTTTTTTATAAATTTATTCTCATTGAATGAAACCAAATCAGATGTTCATGATCAAATCGTGACCATTTGTGATATGGTAACGCACATTCTGAAAGATTAAACCAATATCACAAGATTGGAGATAACATGGATAAAGAACAAGTAAAAGCAACTTTTGATCAAATGGCAGAGTCTTATGATGAGATCTGGGGCAAATTACAACCTTTTAATAATGCTCTTTATCTTGCAATGAATAGTATGTTGGCTGGATTACCTTCAAACGCACATATCCTAGTTGTTGGTGCAGGCACAGGCACAGAAATTATTGAGTTAGCCACTTATTTTCCGAAGTGGACTTTTACTGCTCTAGATCCATCTGATGCAATGATGAATGTGTGTAAGAAGAAAATTCAAGCAGCAGGGTTAGAGTCTCGCTGTGAGTTTCGAGTTGGTTATATAGAAGACATGGCTGAAATTAATAAATATGATGCTGCAACAGCTTTATTAGTATCACAGTTTATGACTGATCAAGACGAACGAACAGCGTTTTTTAAACACATTGCACGAAGCTTAAAGCCTGGTGGTGTTTTCATCAATACAGATCTCTCTGGTGATGTAAAGACACAGTCTTATTTAGAGCTATTAAAGTGCTGGTTTCGAGTGCTTCAAGGTGCAGAGCTCACGCCAGAAATGTTTGATATTTTGAAATCAGCCTACGAACATGATTTAGGTATTATTGCTGAGCCGCAATTAATAGCGTTATTGCAAAATGCTGGCTTTCAACAATCGATCCGTTTTTATCAAGTCGGTTTGATTCATGGATGGTGCTCAACAAAAGCATAATTTTTCATTGAAGTCAGGCTGCCCACAAAAGGAAATTGTATGAAATTAAAAACTCTTGCTCTCTTAGCGACAAGCCTTGTGACATTTGGTTGTGCTTCAACGTTTAACCAAAACATGCTGACACAAGAGCAAAAGCTTGATAAAGATGCCAGTGTGTATATTGCCACACCAAGTAATGGTATTCACCGAAGTCATGAGTTTGAAGGGTCTGGGCAGCAGACTGCAAGCCTATTAGAACAAGGTTTCTCTAAGTACACAGATAAAGTTGTAACTTCAACACGATGCACGACTATTCAATGTTTAGCAGATGACTTTCCTGAAGAAGGCTATTACGTCATCCCAGTTATTCTTGGCTGGGACGATGGTCGTACAAATTGGTCTGATTCTACGCGAGATACAGTAGAACTTAAAATTATGATTTATAATCCTCAAGGTCAAAAAGTAGCGACTCATATTATTTCAAGTCAAAGCAAAAGCATGGCCTCTGATAAAAAGCATCCAGAAGACCTACTCAAAAAACCGATCACCGCTTATCTTAAATCAATTTACGCATTTTAAATTCTTATTGAGCACGCATTACGTGGCGATGACTTTAGGGGTCTAGCCTCGCCTTGTGGCCTAATAGAATTATCATTTATAAAGCAATAACTTAGGCTGTTTTGATATCATTCTAAGTTATTGCTTCTTGCCTTTTTTTTCTGTTGTCTGGATTAAAAAATATACACTTTTATTGATCTGTGTTTTTTTTGCGCAGGAAGCTGCTCTTAAACGCTAAAACTGTATTCTTTTTAAGCTGTCATTTATTGAACACTATGTTAAAAATTGATGCAAAAGTATCCAAAGGTGGCAGGGTGTCTTTTGCATTATTAATCTTTAGCATGGGGGGCTAGCAATGATGTTTCATCTTCAAAGCATTGAGGACCAGAAATTTTTTATACGCGAGCAAACAGCAGAAGCAAATTTAGATATTATCCAAAAAAATTTAAATGCACCTGAATGTCCATGCAAGTTTGATGAGTCTAATTATGATCAGTCCCATTATAATTGGGATCGACGTCAATGGAATCCGCCACATCCACATATAGTTGCTGCGTTTTTTGATCACTTTAAAGCGAACTCTAAATATAAAAGTGACTATGAGCTTGCTGATCTGTTACATGTTGACTGGGATGAGTTTTCTCGATTTGTGAAAGGTGTCACGCCTGTGCCTTATTACGTGTGGCAGACATTTCTAGTTATATCTGGCCGCAAGACACAACAGCTCCTTGAGGTTGAAATTTACGCCTAATCTACTTATAAGATTTATTTATAGTCACACTGAGTCGATCATAGATTTATTATAATCTTGGTAAAACTATTTTAAGTTAACCATCTACTATGTGCAATTTATTCGGTGCATAGTACATAAGGAATAATAAATCCATGAAAAAAATCTGGTTTTATCTAGAGCAGTACATTCACCAGATATGGTTCAGATGCGTTCTTTATTGCATTATCTCTCTTTCCCTTTTTTTTATTTTGCCAGCGCTCCGCGAGTTCGTACCAGATAAGCTTGGTGATGGGCCAGATGCTTTAGGTGAGTTAGTCAGTCAAGATGCTTTAGCTGAAATATTAAAAATTTTAGCGAGCAGTATGTTAGCTGTGAGTATTTTTTCCCTTTCCATTGTTGTGCAAGCTTTTCAAAGCGCTGCAACAACTGCCACACCTCGAGCAAATGAGCTTATGATGCAGAATGCAACTGCTCATAATGCATTAGGTACTTTTATTGGCGCTTTCTTGTTTTCTATTGTCGGTACTATCGCCATTAGAAGTGGTGTGTATGATGCTAAGATTGTGAATTTACTCTTTGCTTGTACACTTATTATTATTGCGATTATAGTCCTTGTTTTACTTCGCTGGATTGATGAAGTATCACGTTTGGGACGTGTTAATGTCACAATTGGCTTAGTGGAAGATGCTTTGCTTGATGCAATTAAGTCTCGTGCTGAAAATCCTTTTATGAAATGCAATCAATATCCAACTTTTGGTGAAGATAAGCATTTATATGCCTTCCCAGTCTATTCCTCATCATTAGGTTATGTACAATACATCGATATTGCTCAGCTTAACTCTATTGCTGAAGAGCATCAGTTTAAAATTGCCTTAGAAGTAAGTCCTGGTACTTTTTGTGATGGGACTGAGCCTTTTTTATGCACTTCTGAAGACGTCATCGACGATATTAAAGACGCACTTGTCAGTTGCTTTATTGTTGGCCATGAGCGAACTTATTCTCAAGACCCTCGCTATGGCTTTGTTGTACTGAGTGAAATAGCAATGCGCGCTTTATCTCCTGGTATTAATGATCCTGGCACAGCAGTTCATATTTTATCAACGCAGCTTAGAGCACTACACTATTGGATTACTTTGGCTCATCCCTTACAAGAGAAGCGCAAGTCTTCGACTCAAATAGGCTGTGGTACTGTTAATGAAGCTTCCTTTATAAATACTGACCAGGTTGGATACAGCAATATTTATGCTAAATCTATAAATGGGGGAGATGTCTTAGAAGACATTTTCGGGCAGCTTATACGAGATGCAGCAGTAAATCATATCACTGCAGTTCGTTTACGCAAAATGCTTGAATCCATCTTAGCTTATGACGATCGTGACTTTGCACCTCATGCAAAAGTATGGCTTGATATTCTTGATCAGCAAGTCCTAAAGACATTCGAGGGTGAGGTTTACCAGCGTATTATGGGGCAGCATAAGTCTTAACTCATGCTGCCTTATGGCTTAGCTCTTCTTAAGGTGTAATAAAGTCAAGCTCTTCAATTTGAAAGAAGTCCAGTGTAACCCTAAGCGCTGCAGTTGTGGTTGGATAAACAAGTGTTCGGCAATCATTATTAGCCATGTATATATGGCTTAAAAAAGTACAAAATGATCGACGAGTAGATGTGCCATACTCAGATTGCATGCTTTTTTCTAAAGCAAAATCATATAGTGTTGTCTCATGAAGAGCAGGGTATTGAATAACCTGGCTTGTCACGTCATATGCTTCATCAGCAGTCAGTTTGAAAAATTTCTGTAAAGCCCTATAGGGAAGCATTTTATCTAAAGATTCAAAAATATCAACGATATATTCTGGTGCTGAAATTTTACAATTATTGGCATAAACATCTAAGGGCGTAAACATTTCAAAAAAGCGTTGTGCTTTTTGCACGCCCATTTGTTTTAGCACACGAATTGTTTCTGTTGCGCCATTTTCAATGGCAAAATCAATTGCGTTAATCCCTTGCTGATTTTCTGCATCAATATCTGCGCCAAGCTCCTGCAGTAAAAGAAGTGTGGCAATATTGTTATAAAGCGCAGCAATGTGAAAGGCAGTATTACCATTTGGGTTTGTTAAATTAATATCAACTCCATTTTTATGTAAAAGCGTAATAATTTCATTATTCCCTTTCATTGCTGCAGTATGAAGAGCTGTATAAGCATGCTTGGTTAACTGGGTGGTTGATGCTTGAAGTTTAATTAATAATTCAACGGCCTCTACTTTATTGTAAATAATGGCATAGGATAAAGGTGATTCGTGGAGGCTATCGAGAGCATTTACATCATCTTTAAAAAGTGCAAGTGTTTTTATAACTTCAACATGACCATGTATTGCTGCAATATGAAGAGGGCGACGACCTTCTTCCTCAGATGTCATTTGAATATCTGCGCCGCGGCGCTGTAAAAATTTAAGCACTTCAATTTGATTTGATTGTGCAGCTATCCAAAATAAAGATTCCTTGTTTGCATTACAGGCATTTACACTCAAGCCAGCGTCAATAAGCCGCTCAAGCTCAAAGAGTTGACCAAAGCGAGCAGCATAAATTGCAAAATTATCGCCAGCAGAGTCCAATGTATGTAAATCTGCACCATGACTCTTAAGCAGCTGTACAACTTGTGGTTGATGATTTAAAACAGCACCCACAAGAGGGCCATATGATCCTGGGGCAATAAAATTAACATTGATGCCTAGGCTAATAAGGGCTTCACATGCTTCATATGCACCAGCAAATGCTGCGGTAGACAAAGGTGTCATGCCGAGATTATTAATGTAATCAATATGGAAGCCAAGCTCATTTAAGAGATACAGAAGTTCATGCATATTATGCTCTGCAGCATAATGAACTATATTTGAGCCGTCTTCATCACTGCCAATAATTCGCCCATCAACAGGCACAAAAATATCGCAGAGCTTTTGAATATTTGTATTAAGCTTTTTTTCATCATAATGAATTGGAAGCTCAGGCATTGACATATGCTTTAAGCTACGAGTTTCGCCTAGTGCTTTACTTTTTTGATAATCAGCTAATTTCTGATTGAACTCTATTCTTAAAAAATGCGCTAGAGAGGTTTTGAGAGAAATCGTTTTTTCCATAAAATATCAGCTGACTCTTTCTGTTTTCCATTGTTATCGATCATCTTTTAACAACTATAGCGCTCATTTTGTTCGATTTTCTATATCATTTAGATATTGTACAAAAAATGAACTTAATCGATAAAAATCAATTTAAAGGTACTGCTTGAGGTTAAAAAACAAACAAGAAAAGAGAAGTGAATGATATGAGGTATCGAGAAAAGGTGGCTCAAAAAATACCCTAAGCACTTTTAATGTCGTTGAAGGTAGAGAGAGACCTCATTAAAAATGCTTAAGGCAAAAGTATAAGCTTCAATCAAACAGCTGGATCACATATTTTCCAAACTAATAATGCTAAAGCCCATAGGGACAGAAAAATACCAGCGTAGAGCGTAGGTATGCGCATAACAAGTTCTTGCATTTCGATATCCTCAATCAAATCAAGAGAAGTATTTATGTATGAATAACATCACGGATATGATCTTATTCGAAGTAACGATATCAACTGTTGATAAAGTCAACTATATGCTTCAGTCCTTAAAGGTGCAAGAGGCGTAGATGTTATTAAATAGGGTGATTTATTAGAATCTTTCGAAGATTGGTCATCAGTCTCGATCACCTCAGAATATGCTAGCGAGATCCTGAGCTTATTAGACTGTACGGAAGTATTGGTAAGCCAAGCAAGGCGAGTGTAAATTGTTTTCAATATAAGCATCTTGTCACGATAAAGTGATAGGATGATGCCTCATTTCGTTTATTATTGCTGAATTGCAATAAAGGTTATGGCGATGAGGCAGCAAATGACATCTTTTTATCCTTCACCGAACTCCTTCAATAATACTATTGGCCCAGACTCCGATGTACCAAAGATATTTCGTGCATTACATCAATTGAATGATAAAGAGAAGGAAACGCTTTTAACTGGCATTGGTTTGGTCTGTTGTGATGTTGCTTCAAAGCGTCATGAGCCACTCGCTGCTGAGCAACGACAATACGCAGGCCGTCTCATGGGCAAATGTCTGCATTTGTGCACGAGTAAGCACCTTTATCTGAAAGATTATTTTTGGTCTTATGTCAAAACAAGTTTATGTCAGCGATCTGCTCAAATGAAAATGCCACAGCTTATAGGTTATCAAGCTATTGCCGAGCTGCTTAAAGATAGTAAAGGTCAGCCGCGACCTGAAATGAACTTACTCCGCCATATTTATGATTTTTTAAGACATATTCCTGATATTAGTGCTGGTAGTTTAAAGGAGAAAGTCAAGCTTCATGATTTATTTTCGAAGCTCCCCATTGAAGATGTACTCTACAGCCCACGAGTTAATTTAGAGCAAGCCAAAAAAGGTTTTACGCAAACCATATCGCCGCAAGAGTATTTCACTTTACTCGGCCATAAACCTGATTTAGATGATAGCGAGTTTTTCCTGCTTACCTATAGTTTGTTGCAGCATTTTGCAGCAGCTAAGCCAGGTACAAATGTGATCTCATTAAATAAGCAACAGCAGGCAGCACAGCTGGCCAGTGAGTTAGGCAAAGCCTACATGGCTCTCGACTATAATAAATGTTTTAATCTTATTGATAAAAAACTCTATGGACAAAACTCAATTTTTAAATACACGCCATTTCATTATGTCTGTAAGGTGATCAAACCTTATGTTGATCGACCTGAGCCTGAACGAAACTATTCTCGACGTTATTTTGAGGAAAACTTATCACAGCGAATATTGCATGAACTGCTTGTTAACCAGTGGAAGTCTACACAGTGTTTAATACAGAAAATATCAGACACAACTGTGCATATGAAAATAGACACTCTAGAAGATGCTATTTTTGCGTTGAGTAACCTTACTCATACCTTGTCGCATAAGCCTTGGACAGACGCAACACCAGAAGATAAACAAGACTGTAAAAAATTTCTTGTTGATGAATGGCTGTGGCCTCATAAGGCTGATGGCAGTCGTGATGAAGAGAATCTTAATTTATTGCAGCAGGCAAGCTTAAGACGTTTGCAAGATCCTGTTTTTGCAACTCGTGGTTTAATTTATAAAGACGGTGTTAAGCACAAGGCGCAAATTGCACGTGAAGCAGACTATGGCAGTATGTTTTATTCTCGTCAGCTTGGGCCTATCAAAGCCAATCAACCCATGCCATTCGATCGACACGCCCCTTGTAATATTTTAAACAAGCAAACAGACATTGTTGATTATTGGAAGGATAGACCAGCATATCCGCCAGCCCATAAAGTCATTCCTTTTGTTTCATCGATTAGTGGTCATAGTGTTTGGCAAAGTTTTGCTTTGTTAGATCATTTACAGGAGGCTTTCAAAACCTCATCGCCTGAGCAAATACAAAAAGATATTTCAAAACTCTTTTTAATGACAGCTGCAATGTTTAATCTCGAAGGCTATCACAGTTTATTTGAAGTTTTTAATGTGCTTGAACTCAATGCAATTAAACCTGTTTTCGAGCGATTTGGTATTTCGCCTAAGCCTGTGTCTCTCGTGAATGAGCCTGAGCTTAAATCTGCTTTGTTGGCGTCTGCTGATTATGCGTTATCTTTGGTTCAGCGTCGCTGCTTGCACCGTCAAATTGAATCGCAGGCTCTTTCGCATAATAATGCTTAGCCCATGGAAATTCTTTAGCAATATTTAAGGACTTAACACTTTCTGGCCTAGCCACTGAGCTATTGTGCAGCTGAGGCGTCAATGGATTCGATTGTGGCGCAGATGTCGTTGGTGATTGCACTTCAATAACTGGGGATAATGGATGTTGATCAACACCATTGCCTGTTTGGTTTGCAATAACAATCGATTTTGTTCCGTTGGTAATAAAAGACAGACGAGCAATATCAACACTACTGCCATTCAATAGTGAGCCATTATTTGAAATTGAAGCAGGAGCTGAAGACCTTTTAGATGTAATAGAAACGTCATCGAATAATACTCGTGGATCAAGCAGCATCTCTTGGTGTATACCTAAACTGGGCTGGTGATCATTTTGATGTATGAGCTCTGCAGGATCAAGCACACTTTGATTTTCGCTTCTTTCAAAAGACGTTCTGTTTGATGTATCTAAATGTGGTGGAGAAACTATTGCTGGAATGTCTTCAAAGTGATCCCTTTGAGGGGATTCAGGTATTTCCGAGAGTTGGAGTGCAGACATATCCGTAAAATGTGTGCTCTGCGTTGCTTGAGAAGCACGTGTTCGATCAACCATTGGTAGGTTTGCTGTTGAGACATAGTGAGTTTGGTCGTGCTGTCTTTCTGGGGTTTGTAATTGCTCTACAAGCGTCTTTTTCAATTGAGTTAAATCGTACTTCATTTTTTGGTAGCTGGTGAACATGTTGAAAACCCCCACACCAAATCCAACAATGCCCCCAGCCAAAGAGCCAGCGCCAGGTATAATTGTACCAATGGCTGCACCTGCAGCTGTGTATGCCACTAATGAGATGCCTGTTTTAACAAGCATAGATTGACTCAGCTGTTGATGGATAATATTCAGGCTTGCTTCCACAGCAAATTTATTAACTTGCTCATTGCTTAATGTCTGGGTGCCGCTTTCATTTCGATACTCATGAATCAGTTTTGATAACTCAGTATTAATTTTATGAAGCAGCACATCATTTGAAATGTGGCCACCAAACTGTGCAGGCCAAAATCGACCCCATGGTTTCATCGCGACATCAGAAGCTTTGTTTGAATCGTTTAAGCGAAACATATAGGTGTTTATATTATTATTGACCACTGATGTAAGATTAATGTTTTTGAGAAAATGATCAGCATCTTTCAACTGTGAGTTGCAACTTTTAAAATGAGTTTTAATAGTTGCAATGCCACCACCAACAAGCGCGAATGCTGCTCCACCTACAGCCATCATGCCCAAACCTAGCAGCGTAGCACCTGCTACAAGGCCTGCAGTACCAACTGTGCCTAATGCAAGCTTGCCTTGTAAATTGCGCACAGGTTTGATTCTTTGCATAAAACTTGTTTTAGCAGGGGTATCTGAGAGTGTGTGGCCTTGAGGCTGCTGAACACAGTTGCTCTGATTTAACTCACCAGATAACCCGCGACTAGAGATAAACTGATTTGAAAAGCCTGAGGCAATGGAATTGGTGGTATTGTTATTCATAATAAATGTCTTAAAGCTATGCGTATACTAAAACAAGAATGACGACTGGTTTCAAAATGTCACACTATCATGCCAGATCGAACATAAAGTATACAAAGCTTTTTCTGTTGTAAGACTGTAGCTCTGGTGCTTAGAACCGTATAAAACATTCTATTTTTTCTATCATGGTTAGAGGTTTGCAATAATATCAAAAGCTTAAAATAGAAGCCTTAAATGTAAGAGGGCGCTCTATTAATTCTGGAATAAATTGTTCAGTGACTGAGCTGATAAAAAACTGCCAATACATATAATGATACTGAGCAAAAAGGAGAGCGTTATGTTAAAAAAAATAGTATTCACATCAACATTATTTTTATCAGCCTATGTTCAGGCCTATTCAGTACAGCCAATGGGTGTCGCTTATGAGATTGGCCCTTATACAACCTATGTCTATGAAGGTGATATTTCTGAGCATCAAATTGAAATGCGTCATTATGCAGACAACGGCTATGCTGGTCGCTATCTTGATTTACAAGTTTTTAGCGATACCTTCGATTTAGCCCTTTATTTATTCGATATACCTCCTGCAACTTGGCAGTTATCGCCATATACTTCTGCTGGTTATGCAACAGAATTGTCGCCATTTCTTGAAAACTGGGAGGGTGCCTCTGCAAGCTATTCAATGGGAGGCGATCAATATCTAGGTGATTTTATTGCTTATGATGAAACATCTGGGGCAGTGACTTCTACTGGTTCATATAACCCAAGAATCACTGGTTATGTTGATTCCCCTTATATTTCTGCATTTGTTGTGCCTGTAGGTACTACAGAGCAAATGATTCGCACTAATGATCTTGATGGCATGGCTGATCTTATTTGGGGGCAAATAGATGAGATGGGTATAACTGCCCAACAAGGGCTTAATGCATTATTGAGCGAAGATGATTTTCTTTTATCCTATACTTTTTCTACTTATGTTCACTGCGGTGCAGTTGAGTGCTTTGGAGCACCAGAACCAACACTCAATGAATTGGCTGAAAATGCACACCTTGGTTATAACGTATCAGAGCCGTCTGTCGCTGCCATGTTTGCTTTAGCGGCTTTTGGTTTTGCAGCCCGTCGCTTTAAAAAATAAAACTATTCGATCTCTAGTCGGTTCACATTCCGTGGTGCGCCTTCATAGGCGCTTACATGAATCGAGCCTTTAGAGAGAGCATAAGCTTTAAAGAGAGGCGTATTGAGCGCTTGTCTTGGCGTTAAGCGCGTTTCAGGTCTCTTGTCGAGTAGGCCAGCAATGACTTCATCAAGTGTTTCATACTTTAAATTCTGGAAAGGGTATTTCCTACGACTTATACCTTTTACATCATCTGTTTTAATCTCATCAGTGTCGGAATATTTATTATGAAGCTCAAGATAAATTTCCTCACCCTTAATGTGTAAATGTGGGCCAGTCGTATTTTTAGCATAATCGCCATTTTTTAAAAGAAGCAATGTTGCACCCAATGCCCATGCATCATGTTGCTCTCCTTGAGCAGCGTTGCCTTTATAGTGTTCTGGTGGTATGTAAGCAGGACTACCTGTAAACAGCTTTTGATATTGGTGAACTGCATTTCCTGTTTCTGTCGTACCAAAATCAAGTAAAGTTACATCGCCATCTTTTGAGTGACCATAATTATCTGGCTTAATATCACGATGGAAGATATTTTGTGAATGTAAATTTGCAAGTGCATCTATATATTTAAACGCAGTTTCGAATACTGTTTTAAGTGCGCCAGCAGGGTCTTGAGCCCTTGTAAAATTTAACCTGCCAGTAAAGTCAATACCATCCCCATCATTCGCAAGCTTCAAGAAGATATAATTACTTTGTTTAACCTGGCCATTAGAGTCTGCATGATCAGATAGCGCATAACTTCTTAGAGAGCCTAAACCGCGCATAGGCTGAATACTTCTATATTTTTTAATTTCATTAACTGCATTTTCACGGCTCTTAAATTTTTTAACCACAACAATTTCATTGGTGTTTAAATTTCGAGCTAAACAAACCCGTCCTTCAGAGCTTGCACCAAGTGTTAACTTCCCAGCTGGCACATCCATATTCCCTAAATCTTTAATCATATGCTGTTGTTCTGGTGTTGGTGAGTTTAAAAGTTCAAATATATGGCCATCAAAGGTTTTAACAATAGAGTTGGTTGTACCAAAGGTAGGCATGCCATTCATTTGGTGTATGCCTGTTTTTTTAAAATAGCTGCCACGGTTATCTAAGGTGTATTGTTGTTTAATTGATTTGACTGTTTGCCAAAGCTGCTGCCCAATAAGTTGCTGATCTTTTTGGCTGTATTCTGGGCTTTGCGCACAACGCAACTGGAGAGCGGCTGTTAAATTATGCTGATCTTGCACAGTCCATGGCCTGTTATTTAAAAAATTAAAATAAATTGCATTGTGAGTCTCTGCTCGAGCATAACTTTGTAAACCATGTGATTCAAAAGCTGTAAGTCGTTGGGGTAGTTTGAGGTCATTACCATCAAACAGCACTGGGGTACCAACTTCTGGTCGTGTTTGCGGCTCATCTTTCATGTCCAGCATATTGGTGATGTCGTCCATAAGCTGTTCAATAGAATCTTGCACTGGCTCACTATGAAACAGCGCTTTAGATGCAATTGGGCTTTGCATGCTCGGGTCAACAGCTTTTGCATGAGATAGAGGACCAAATCGGCCTTCAAATAAAGGCTTTATCTTTGACAGATGCTCGAGAGGAGAGCTATTAGGTGTAGCTTGCTGAGTTGCGGCTGCTAGACCTTGAGTTTGAATCTTTATCATTTACCAACCAATACAATGACTTAAAAAATAGACAGAGCAAATAAAAGGAATTGCTTTGATTGTACACTTAATAAGCAAAAATGACTGTTGGGTGATTGTAAAGTGATGTCTTGGTGTGGTTGGTATAGTATGAGCGTGATAATATAGGATAAGGTGAGGAGGAAAAGAATGAGGAAGCATGATGCAGACATGCTTCCTGTTTTGAGTGTATATCCTAGGATGCAGTAAGTATGCCTGTATTTAAGTCTTCATTTTTATCTGCAAAATCAGTCATATTGAGCTGGTCATTATCACCAAAAACATCATCGATAATCTTTTCTGCATCTTCATCTGAGAGACCCATGTCTTCAGTTAAGTAGTCTTTCATCTCACTTTTAGTGACAACTTCATCATCACCTTTAGCCTGAGCATAAATATCCTCTGCAGAGTGACTTTGACTCACTGAGTTCTGGCCCATCATGCCATTTATATCTGTTGCTGCTGACATCGTTATCTCCAATTTTTATTCTTATAGAGTCAATTTATTTAAAATAAAAGTTATTATTATATTATTGTTATTTTTATATCTGAAATTTAAGAATAATTTTAGCCTTGGTGTTTATGTGTTAAGTAAAAGATACGCATATAAATACTTGTGAGTGTTTTTTGCACAGCTTTATTAATGGTTGCATAATCATCGTAATCAAAAATATATTGAAATAAGTGTTCGCAATTGCTATCGGTGGTATAACCAGCTTCAACTACATGATCTCGTAAAATTAAGGTGTGAATGGTGTTATTACAATCACCATAAATACCATTCTCTTGTATGTGTCTGAAACCTTTGTAGAGCGCAATCAAGGCAATTAATGATTCATCGGTCTTAAGCTCAGGACACTCTTCAACTTTATTTTCAATTGCTTCTAAGTTCATGATTTGTACCTAAATTCAAGAGGTTGTTTTTATAAGTCTTCATTATTTTTTTTATTGTCGAAGTAAGGCCATTGTATAAAATAGAGATACTTGATAAGAGAGTTTTTCGTAAACTAATCGTTTTGTTCTGTAATACCATTTTGGCTAATTTCTTGTTTTTATGAGAACTGCGTCACAATTTTGAGAAGTTTTTTTCCGTTAGTGGCTGCATAAGCTAAAATTAGAAAAACTTTAGTTTAATTAGCTTATAGAACTGTTTGTACTTATGAAAAAGAATATTGCTCTTATCGGATTTTGTATTTCTTTATTGTCAACTTTACCATTGAATCTTATGGCCGCCTCCAAGGATACTCGTGTATCTCCAGCAGATTGGAAATCACTTAAGAAACCTTATAAGAGTCTTACACGCAATGAGTTTCAGGCAGCATTGAGCCAAATGGAAAATGTCAATGTTCAAGAATTTGGTGAAATGACTCGTCTTGGTACGATGCAGTCGAGTATTATCAAAATGGTAAGCCTTATCGAAGTCAGTAACGGTAACGGCGCATTAAACATAAAAAGCTGCGAATTAGATGACCCTTATGCAATCACTAAAACACAATCCTTTAATGCATTTTTTGAAGATACCCCTGGAGAGAAATACCAAGATGAAGATGTGATCATTGATTGCACTGGTGGCTCATACACTTTTGGTCAGCTTGGAGAGCAGTTACAAGCAAAAGTGCAATGCCAAGACGGTGGTTTTCGTATGATGTACTTTTCACCTGCATCTCATCATTATTTAAAGTCAGAAATCCATGCAAGTGAAACTGCAGCCATGCCGGCAGCAACAATAGCAAAGCACTGTGGTGATATTACGCAATATTATGACAAAGGTGCTGATACTCCTCAGCTTGCATCAACAGATATTGATGTAAAAACTCAGTACGAAAGCGGTGAGTTCTTTGCTTTGCAAACATCGATTCAAGGCTCAACTCCAGGTACAAGACGTAGTATTTTAACCACTGAAGCTGTAACAGGTGTTCCACACCCAATGGAATATATGAGTGGTTTTTACACCACTGCAGATTACTTTTCAAATATCACAAAAGCAACCAAAGCCTTAACCGTGTATAGGCTTGATGTGCAGTTACTTAAGGCTGATCATTTTGTTGGTGAGATTGCCATGATGAATACACATGATCGAGATCAGAAAAAACTCATATTTAATTTGGATTTGAATTTGGAGTAATGGCATTAGTCTGACGTAATTAGTTTGTAACTTGTTGATATTATTACAATGATAAGGCTGTACAATTGCATGCATCATAGTATCAATAAGGAAGCCTTTTATGCTTTATAATATAAAATCTGCACTTCAACAAGCAACCCTTAGTTTTTGGCAAACTGCGGGCTTTTCGCCAAAAGTTCAAGTGCAAATAAGCCCAATCATTAATGCAAATGCAAGCGCACCAAATGCTAAAATTCAACAACCAAAAGGTGATTTGAAGTCTATTGCTGCAGATAATATTAGCCTGCAAAACCTAAGCCCTGAAGGCGAAGAAATGATCAAGCGAGTGACCACTGCCTAAGCCTTCTGAGTTTATAGTGTTTATACAGAAGCTGTCTTTAAAGATTCAATACAGCGAGCAACCCGAGGGTGGTTCGCTTTGGCTTGAGAGGCATCGCATTCTTTAATATAAGTCACAAGATCAGCAATACTCACCACAGGAATTTTAGATGCTTTATCAAGCACAATATTCGCTTCTTCATTGGTAAAGCAAACTATGCCTTGAATCCAACCCCGTGATTTTGTACGAGTCATTTCTTCAGATAATAGCCACACAAGTCTTTTCACCTGTGCAATGGGGTTGCGCATGGTTTTACTGTAAATAGAACCTTTGCGACTTGTCTTTTCTACATGCCATTCATCGTCATCAATATTGGCATGAATATGGCCATTATTATGTTTAACTTCAATCACAAAAACAGTATTCGGGCCAGAGACAATAATATCTGCCTCATTAAAACCAACCTTTGAACCTGCATTTGGAATATTCACTTGGTTGAACACCGTAAAGCCATCAGGCAACTGTGATAAAACTCGAATAGCCTTATCTTCACCAGCAGCACCAGCTTTGAGAATGTCATCACCTTGCTGCATAACCCAAGCAATAAATGTCCCGAACATCACAATCATAGCGATAGTGACATGAATAAAGAGCAGGGCTAGGGTCATGGCTGCGCCAATGGCGAGAATTTTTAAGCGTTTATTGCGTTGTAGTTGGTTGGACTCATCAGTGAGTTTATTGGACGTGACATAAGACATATCAGCCATTGAGTGATCTCCATATGCTTCTGGCCGCAGCCAGTTTTCCATTGTTTTAAAAATGGCAGAATTTAAAACGATGGTCCGAAGCAGTATAGAATACCACAAACCGCCAAGGCTTACTCTTTGGCGGTATTGGGGATTGGGAGATAGGTTATTTTATCGCCCGTTTGCGACGATATATAAAGCCAGCAGCACCAATAAGTGCTAAAAATGCAGTTGCTGGCTCTGGTACATCTGTATCATAAAGGCCAGCAAGTTCTTGCAGTGATTGCGTGCCTTCTGGGCGATCTAGAATGGCATTGTGGGTGTAAAATAAAGGAGAGCGTGCTTGAAACCAAAAGCGATCTTCTTGAATTGCATTATTATAGGGGTTACTCGCTGCAACACCACTAAAGTAACCTTCCATCCAGCTATCATACACATTGGCGCCAGCACGGATAACATCTTCTGTTAAATTCTGTGGCCCAATAACAACACTTAAGGGCCCATCTGTGTAACCTTCAATTCGAGTCACATTGCCGCCAGTTTGAAACTGGCCAAAGTTACCTGATTCATAAGCAACAAGATCATCTATTGTCATGCTATGGTCAGGCGCATTAAAAACCCACATAGCAGCAGGCGTATATTCACTCACAAGCACAAAGTCGACATAACCTCCAGTTGCACCCCTGTTCCCATAGGTAAAAAAGATACCAGGCTGAAAATCATCATTACGAGTGCCTGTAATTTCAGTATATTCACCAGATATAGTTCTAATTTCATTTAAATAGTCAAATCCCATATGGCTTACAAGGGCTGCATTTGCTGATAATGATGTCATTAAGAAAGATAATGCTATTAATCCTTTTTTTATCATAATAAAAGTCCTTTTCAGTTATTAATATATTTGAGCAGTATTATAATACCTTTTAATAATCTAACTCTATTGAGCACAGCATCTTTATAAAAAGTTTGCATGTGTAGACTCTACAATTTTGTTGAATCTTTCAAGTGTTGAACTTGAAATAGTGAATTAGTGGTTTTTTTGATCGTTTTTATTTTTATATTATTTAATCTAAATAGGTTTTATCTGTGAGATTAGTATGTTATTTAAATAATGATTTTTTTATGTGAACCTCATCACACTTTAAACCCTTTATACACCTCTAAAGCCTAAGCATCTGGCATGCTCTGAGCAATTCAGAAAATGGCTTAAGAGTTGTGCTTCATGTTTGAGATAATAAAAAGAATACGTAAAGTAAAAGGCGCGGGCTACAGTGAAATAATGCTGGTGTTATCGCTGATTTCTATGATCAGTGTTGCTAGTTTTAAAACCTTCGGCAATACAGCACAGCATCAGGTTTCTGGTATAGCAACAGAGCTCAGTGGCCAAACCTATGATTCAGCGCCTCTAAATACAATCACTCAAACAGTACAGCAGCAATCAAATAGTTCAAACCGCAGTCATTCAAATAGTGCTGTTCTTGGTAACGGGCAAGTCTCAACAGCAAATACGTCAACTCAAGAATCTGATAGCAGGGTACTTGTATCTGTAGAAAGCACTGAATCAGTTGCTCGACAAGAGAGTGATCTTGCCAGCGATGAGCAGCAAGCATCACAAGACACATCAACACATAACACTTCGCAAAGTACAACATCAAACGCAAACCCAGCAGATCAATCCACAGTTGCAACAATTATCAATAACCTCGATGAATTTCGTGCTGGCTTTGTTGAGGGGGCAGAGTCTCAAGCGAATGAGCTCATCCAAATAATCTTGCACCCCATTGAGACAGCCAAAGGCATTATAAAGCTTGTTGACTTGCTCATGGAAAACCCACAGCAAGTGCTCGATGCCATGATTGAAGAGCTTGGCCAAAATGCCAAAGACATACTCAGCGGCGACCCTCGTAAGTTAGGTAAAGTGATTGGTGAAAACCTCTCACCGGCAGCCATGCTGAAAGTTGTTGCAAAGGCCTCCAAGGCCGTCGCTTCGCTTTTAAAGAAAGAATACACCCCAAGCTGCTGTTGCTTCGCCAAAGGCACACCTGTCTCAACGCCAGAAGGCTTCAAAGCTATAGACCAGCTGCGCATAGGCGATCTGGTACAGTCTAAAAATGAATTGACAGGTGAAATGCAATCCAAACCTGTAAGCCAACTGTTCCTCACCAAAGGTAAGCAGCTCTACGCATTAACAACACTCAATTCTAATGGCCTGCAAGAAACTGTCGAAGTCACAGATAATCACCCATACTGGGTAGAAGGCGAATGGATTGAATCTGCCAAGCTACAACAAGGCATGGTGCTGACGGATGAAGCAGGGCAGAAGGTTGTAGTTGTAGCGCTGCAAGAGCTTGGTAAGACACAAGACACCTATAATATAGAAGTGGCCGACTTTCATACCTACTTTGTAGGTGAGAGTAAGGTACTGGTGCATAATGAGTGTGCTTGTAAGTTAAGCGAAGGAAATTATATTCCTGCACCTGTAATCCCCCCATTTTTAGGAACAACTATAAATAGAAAAAGTTT
>DJZY01000026.1 GCA_002450655.1 Gammaproteobacteria bacterium UBA6940
TCAACCATTTAATCCGCTTACCCATTGTTTTGAAAAGGAAACTTCTCATGAAACCGAAGGCTAGGTTCACTCCATTATCGTTACTCATTTTGCTCACTGGATGCGCCTCTACATCAACTCCTATCCAATATGACAACAGCCACAGCCGTGCTCATAACATTGCTCATGCAGGTGGGCTCTACCAAACAGAAGACAAAGTCATTCCAATGAAAGATTTTGAGGCATTTAAGTTCGCGAAAGCTGCCGCAGGAAATACATTGTTGCTCACGTCTTCAGTAGGCGCGGGACTTGAGTTAAGTGAAGGACTAAGCCTTGGTTTGCTAACGTCATTGCTGGAACAGCCTGATACCGCTTCACGAAACAGCATTATTGCTTGGATGCCTATACAAGAAGCGACATCCGCTCGAGACGCTCAGCAAAAGTTGCTCTACCACTTCAACGCAGCCATCGAAACCGTGCTTCAAGAACAATCTATTAACTATGAGCGCACGAATGGCAATTCAGAACAAAAGATAGAGTTCTACTTCCATAGTGCAGACTACCAATGTCCAAAATACCAAGCTGGTATGACAAACCAGGACCTATGCTATATCACCGCAGAAGTTTTCGAACCGAGAAGAACGATGTCACCGCCTTTCGTCAACGATGGACAGGAAAGTTTTGCATTTGAATCCAACCATCACGTCTACTACCAGAGATTTAGAATTTCGCCAGGCAAGAATAGTGACATCCCTTCTGATGCACTTTATGCTGCTATTAGTAGTAAGTTGCCCGATTGGATCTTCATTTATATAGCAAAAGGGAAGATTCACTTTGGTAAGGAAACGATAATCACACCTTACCTGCTAGAGAGTGGAAAACCTCTCTTGTTTGTCGTTGCTGAAGAGAAAGATAGTGAAAGCTGATCCGGTTTCCCACCATTCCCACTTTTCCCATCCTGATCTATGATGGAAGTCATCTTGGGAAGTAAGTATTTGACCATAAATTGCAATTTGGTCCCCAATCGGTCCCCAAGACGTCGCGCGAGGCCAGCTATTATGGGAAACTTCACTTTCTGTATCGGTAAATAATCGTCCCCAGGTTATTTGATATAAGGCTAGTGTATGTTGTTAGTTGCTATCGATAGTACACAGCGAGCGGGCGTCCATCATGCTCTTCAACCTTCACAGGTGTATCAAAAATGAGCTCTAGTGTTTCACTGTTCATAATGGTTTTTGGGCAATCATGACAAATAAGTTTGCCTTGTTTTAATGCTAGAATCCGATCTGCATAAGCCGCTGCAAAGTTAATATCATGAATAACAATTAAAACTGTTCTGTTTTGCTCATCCGCCAGTCTTCTAATCATTTTCATCATTGCCACAGAGTGCTTCATATCAAGGTTATTCAAAGGCTCATCGAGTAAAACATAATCCGTGTCTTGGCACATCACCATTGCTACGAATGCCCTTTGCCGTTGTCCACCTGATAGAGCATCGAGATAGCGATGCTGCAGACTTTCTAAATCTAAAAATCGTAAAGCTGTATCCACATGGTTTTGATCCTCTTGGGTGAGTCTGCCTTTAGAGTATGGGTATCGGCCAAAGCTGACTAAGTCTCTCACTGTAAGACGTCCAACAAGGTGATTATCCTGTCTGAGTATGGATAAGTGCTTGGCAAGAAGCTCTCTTGAAATACTGCCAATATTTTGCCCATCAAAGAGAACATGGCCTGTATCTGCTTCTTCAAGCTGGCTGATAATTGAAAGCAAGGTTGATTTACCTGCACCATTGCCACCAACGATTGCCGTAATACCACCACGCTCGAATTTAACATTAATATTTTCAAGAACATTATTGCCTTGATAGGATTTTGAAAGGTTTTGGACTTCAATCACAAGCGCCCCTTCTTCATTAAAAGAGTTAAAAATAAAATACCGCCAATAAACTCGATCACTATGGTGAGCGCTCCAGCCATGCCCATAAGGTGTTCTAAAATCACTTGGCCTGCTACAAGGAAAATACAGCCAAGTAAGCCAGCCATAGGAATCAGCAGATAATGTTTATGATTATGTGTGAGCTGGTAAGCAAGGGTTGCAGCCAGAAAACCTAAAAATGTTAAAGGGCCTATAAGGGCTGTTGATATAGCAACAAAGACAGAGACAAGAATTAAAATTTTGGTAACGGCTTTAGAATGATCGATACCAAGGGATAATGCTTGGGTACGACCAAGAGCAATAACATCGAAAAGATAACGCTGTCGCCAAGTGATCCCAATCAAGACTGACATTAGCCCTAAGCAAAGTAATATAAGGCTTGGGTCTGGCAAAGTCAGCTTGGCAAATAAGCGGCCTTGTAAAATATCAAACTCAGCAGGTTCTAATATACGTTGTAAGAGTGTTGAAATACTCGCAAAAAGAACACCAAAAATAATGCCAATGAGAAGAAGCCTGTGAAGGTCTTCTGTTTTTTGAAAGAGGCCTCGGTAAAGCATAAGCACAAAACCAAGCATTATCGATGATTCAACAGCAAATTTTAAAATTGTAGAACCAAACCAATTAAAGCTACTGCCTAGCCAAAAGACCAGCGCTGTTTTAATCAGTATATAGAGAGACTCAAATCCCATCACAGCAGGGGTTAATATTCTATTGTGGGTAATCGTGTGAAAGAGGAGTGTCGCGATACCCGAGCTAATGCCCACAATCATGATGGTCATGAGCATCCAAAAGCGGCGAGGGAGTGCATAGCTCAAGCTGCCTTGAATATCCATGAATAAAAATAAGAGTGCACTGATTAGCATCAAGGCACTCAGCCCAGCGATACGATGATAATCCTGTTTAAATAACTTCACTTGGACCTCGTATCAAGACATAGAGGAAAATAGCGGCGCCAATAACGCCAAGAATTGTGCCTAAAGGGAGTTCAAATGGATAGAGAATAAGGCGACCAATTAAGTCACAGAGTAAAACAAGCCCTGCGCCTAATAGTGCAATCCAAGGCAGGTTGTGTCGAACGTTATCACCACGTAATCGTCGAATAATATTTGGCACTATTAAGCCTAAAAATGGCAGTATTCCAACGGTTGCTACAACAATGCCGCTGACAATCGCAACCATTAAAACGCCGATGAACATTGTTCGTTTATAGTTAACCCCCAGATTTGTAGCAAAGCTTTTGCCCATACCAACAAGGGTAAATCGATCAGCCACAATAAAGGCAAATACGGTAACGACTGCAACAATCCAAAGGGTTTCATAGCGGCCTTTTAATACACCAGAAAAGTCACCACTTGTCCAAGCACTCAGGCTTTGTAATAAATCAAAATGAATAGCGATAAATGTTGTTAATGCACTAATAACAGCGCCAAACATAATCCCGATCAAAGGGACTATCAATGCAGTTTTAAGAGAGAGCCTGCTTAATATACTTAAAAACACAAGTGTGCCAGCGAGAGAGGCGAGGCTAATAAATCCCATTTTGAATAAGATAGGAGCTTCTGGCCATAAAAGGGTTATTCCAAGCATACCCAAGGCTGCTGATTGCATGGAGCCGGCAGTAGAGGGCTCTACAAAATGGTTTTGAGTGAGCATCTGCATAATGAGCCCACTTACACTTAACGATGCCCCACACAGAATAAGTGCAAGAGTACGGGGCAAACGAGACACTTCAAAAAGATCTAAGCCTTTTGAAGTGGTCAGATTATCAAAGCCAATTGAATAGCTCCCTACGGCAAGGCTGCCGCAGGCCAGTAAAAGTAAGGCTATGCATGAAAGTAGGAAAGGCATTTTTTCCCGAATTAAATACTGCATTCGGATATTATCCTTTAAGCGTCTTTCTTAAGCGCACTTTCAACCTGATCCATAAGCTGCATATACGCATTGTAGCCACCAGCTACATACATAGCACCGGCGTCTAAGTAAATCACATGATCATTCGCTTGCGCTTTAGTTTCTTGAATCAGTGGGTTATTCATTACCTGTTGAGCGGTTTGGGCACCTTCTGTGCCAATGGCTTGATCACGGCTAAAGACAAACAACCAATCAGGGTTTGTTTTAAGAATTAACTCGAAAGACATCGGGTTACCATGCTTGCCCTTATTTTCTAGATCAACAGCTGGTTTAAAGCCAAGCTCATCATAAATGAAGCCAAAGCGAGAACCGGCACCATAGGCTGATAAGCGACCGCCATTGATCATAACCACAAGTGCAGTACCTGCTTTTTCACCTTGCTTCTCAACGTCATTCATACGTTGGTGAAAATCAGTGAGGAGCGTTGCTGCTTTTGCTTCTTGACCGAGAATTTTACCAAGGGCAGTCATTTGACGATCTAGAGCTGGAACTGTATCGCCAAAAGGAATACTTAAATCTACAGTTTGTGCAATTTTATTCAATTCAGGGATAGCATCTGCTGAGCGTCCACCTGCGATAATAAGTTCTGGTTGAGCTTGGTTGATACGTTCGTAATCAGGTTCAAAGAAGCTACCTGCATTAAAGTGGTCTTGATCTAAGTAACCTGCCATATATGTTGGATAAGCAGCACTGGTTTGGGGGGCGCCTGCCACTGGGTAGTCAAACAGTGTAAGAGCATCAAGAGTACGAGTATCAAGAACCACAAGGTTTTCAGGTTTCTGGATTACTGTATGAGAACCACTATTATCTGTGATCTCGACCTGCGTTTTATTTGAGGCCTCTTTTGCGTCGGAGCTGCATGCCTGCAGAAATAAGCTACTAAAAGCCAAGGCTGCAATGCTGAAATACTGTCTTTTTTTTGAGGCTAAGAAGAGCGCCATAATAACTCCTTTCTAGAATTTGGCTTGTATTTAAAAGCTCAAATCCAGCAGTCGAGTACTGCGCTTTTGTGTTGAGATCTATACGAGTCTGCAGCTGAATCATGAACTAAGCATTTAGTGATGTTAATCCAATTAAACCGATCTTTTCTCAAGATAATTTCGAATAGTACTGCCGTCTTATTAGAATGTAATGATAATCATTCTTATTTACTCTTTTTTTACACCCCTATATCTTGCCTCCGTAGTTGAATAAGATTATATTTGCGTAAGTGCTTACATAAATGGCTGGAGAACATCATGGAATTCTACGATCTTATTGGCAAAACAGCTCTTGGAAGTCGTTTAAGACGTCTACAAGATATGCTTAAAACAAGCGCTGACCGCATTTACAGCCTCTATGGTATCGAAATAGATGGTCGTTGGTTTCCAGTGCTGTACATGCTCTCCCAAAAGGAGTCCTGTACTGTGACTGAGTTAGCTGAATCCATTGGTCAGACTCATCCCGCTGTAAGCCAAGTTGTACGTGCGATGTCAAAAAAGGGATTAGTTGAATCAGAAAAATGTATCAATGATGCACGTGTTACCCGAATTACTTTATCGACTCAAGGTCAGCTTTATGCACAGCGTTTGCAGTTTCTTGTTAATGGAGTTGATCAAGCGATCTCTGATATTTTTACTAAGCTAAATTCTAATTTATGGACGGAGCTTCAAGCTTTTGAAAAAGAAATAGAAGATAAAAGTTTGCATGAGCGAGTTGCAAAGCTTGAAAAACAAAACTTGAACAAAAGCCTAAAAATAGTTCCATTTGAAATTAAATATAAAAATGATTTTAAGTCTTTGAATGTCTCTTGGATCGAAAAATATTGGACTATGGAAGAAGGTGATTTTAAATCTCTTGATAATCCAGAAGAGTATATTCTACAACCTGGTGGCTCTATAGCAATAGCCCTTTATAATGATAGACCTGTTGGTACTTGTGCCTTAATAAAGCTTAAAGATGGTGAGTACGAGCTTGCAAAAATGGCTGTTGATGAGTCAACTCAAGGCCTAGGTATTGGCTATCAACTGGGTTTGCATATTATCGAAGTAGCCAAAGAGCTTGGTGCTCATCGGCTGTATTTAGGCAGTAATACTATCCTTGAATCTGCTTTGCACTTGTATAGAAAGCTTGGGTTTCAAGTATTGGAAGAGGCTGTATCTCCTTATGAGCGATGTAATATTGAGATGGAGTTAATCTTTTAAATTAACGGAAATGTTGTTCAGAGCCCTTATATCTATTTTATAAATAAACAGGATTTAAAATAACGGTTTTGTAAGTCTTACCTTCTACTGAGCTTATGTTATGGCAGAATACCTTCAGCTTGGCCTTATAAGGTCGTCTTATGTCATTTTTATAAAAATATAAGTTCGGAAGGAGTTATCAATGCCAGCTTCAGTTTCTTCATGGAAATCAGCTATCGATATGTCATGTCGCTACGGTACATTTGTCGACACGCATATCACTGGTAGTGGAGATAATCTTTTACAAAATATAAAAATTAGAGTTGATGATAGAACGAGTGCAACTCCTACTTTAGGATTATTACATAAGCATTATGATTCTGCTAAAGGTGATCTCCGGGGTGTTGTGCCAGAAAGTGTTCCTTTAAAGCCAAGGCTTATTAAAATGCTAGGTTGCGATAGAGTACTTATTACCAATAGAGTAAATGATGGAACTCGTATTGGTATCAAGTATCTAGGGCTTAATTCTCATAGAGAGGAAGTTGAGAAAGCAAGTGATAGTATTGCCTTGCAAAAAAATCAGTTCAAATATACTTTTCGAGATAGCTACTCTGGTCAAGAGGTTGTTGGAACTAAAACGTTTTCTTATGAGCCGGAAGAGCCTGCTGCTCCACCTGTTACTGCAGCACCACGTCGCTCAGATACACAAAGACTATCTTCTCGCCGAAATGATGTAGGTGCTCCAAAAACTGTGCCAACAAAACGCGCAACTATGCCTACACCGACTCGTACAAAAGCAACAAGCTCTCATCGCCCTGAAAGCGCTAACACTTTAAAGCGACAATCTGCAGGTTTCAACAGAGGTGATTTCGCGGATAATTTTTATATTGATGGCCAAGGTATCCCAAGACCTATTAGCAAATCTAATACAATGGCGCCAAATGTGGAAGATATGTATTCCTATGGCGAACCTGGAGACTTCCTTGATGATGACACTTTAAAAGCGATGGGTATCCTGAGCATGGATGAGCCTAAGCCTCGGACAATGCCAGACGAAAAGCAAGCTCGTTCTATGTCTTACTCAAATTCACGTTTAGAAGCTGAGAGTAAAGGTAAGCAAAAAGTCACATACCCTGCCGATGTACAAGAAGTGCTTGATAAGCACCGTCAGATGAAAGTTGAAGGTGCTAAAGTTGTGCTTGAAGCTCAATTGAGAGATGCACTTGCTAGAGTTAAAAGAACAAGCAGTAAAAATCTAGATATTTTAAATAGTCGACTTGATAAATTTGCGGGGCAAATTAAAACTGCGGAAACTGCAAAGCGAGATGCTGACCGTAAATGTCGTAATGCAAGATCATCGTCCGATAAGGCATATATTACTGGTATTGCTGCGTGGGATAAAGCTAAGCAAGATATTCAAGACTATCAATTCCAATATGATCGTATCCTCACTCAAATTAAAAATGCATCTAGTAACAGTGAAATTGGGCCGATTCAAGATGATTTAAAAGTGATTAATGATTATATAAATAGTCTTAAGCAGGGCTAGTTTAAATAAGTTTGAATAAGCCCCTCTATACTCAAAATATGGAGGGCTTATGCTAACTCAAGTCATTGCTTTAAATCGTTGTATTGTCTTATTTCTTACATTGTATTCTTCAGTACTATGGGCTCATGGTGATCACCATACTCATAAGATTACGCAGTCTACTTTGGAAGAAATTGGACCTGTTATGCATGCAAATGCAACTGTTTTTGCTGTGTTATTTACTAGGCATCATGCTTCTATTCATGGTTATTCCTGTGGTGGTTTGTCTTTGCAGCAAGCAGAGCACAGCTTTAAGGTGCTTAAAAATCTAACGCAATGGGATGCTTTTCGCATCAATACAACCAGTGCTCTTGAGCAAGTCGTTTTATGCCAAGGGCTTCGTGCGCAAGATAAAACAATTGGCGGGGTTGCGATACCCGATAAAAAAATGCTGTTGCTCGATAGTCGCTCTTCAGATCAGGATCTTCGACATTTATTCTGGCATGAGTTATGGCATTTGCTTGAGAGTACTATAAGTCACGATTTTGTAAGCAACTGGAATGCAGAATTTGGTGGATATCTTAAAATTTATAAAGAGTCATCACCAAATTCCATCGTAATTGGGTCAGGTGGCCAAGGGTATATCAATAGATATGGACAGTCGTTTGCCAAAGAGGAGAGGGCAGAAATATTCGCTTGGTTTATGAGGGATAAGGAATCTCTTACGACCTTTTTAAAGGAAAGTCATGATAGTATTTTGGCACGTAAAATCTATCGAATGAAAATGACATTGGAATCACTGGAGTTGAGATGATCTCTGAGCAAGTATCTGCAGGAATGACACATGTGTCAGCAGCCCAGACTGAATCGAAAGCATCGAGTTTTGATACTCTTTTCAGATCTGCATGTAAAAAACTTAAAAAGGCAAGGAAGAGCCAAGCAAAGTTTGAGCGAGAGTTAGAAAGTACCGTCCAGTTGTATTGCCAAGAAGTGCTCCCAAAAGAGCGAGCTATCTTATTAGCGCCAAGCTGCGAGCTTATTGAGCACCTTATTCAATTTCTACCAAAGCCTTCACTGACAGCCGAAGCAAGGGATTCACTTTTGAACTGGTTAGACTCTCTTATAGGCAATGTATCTCGTTTAGATCATGCGCTTGCTGAATCTCTGCGTGAACGTGTTAAAGGCGCTTTAGGTCAAATTATTCGACAGTCTGCTGACCCTGATGTTGCTTTAAATGTAAATGAGCTCCTAAAGTCATTTGA
The DNA here is from genome assembly GCA_002450655.1 of Gammaproteobacteria bacterium UBA6940. Classification (GTDB taxonomy): domain Bacteria; phylum Pseudomonadota; class Gammaproteobacteria; order Pseudomonadales; family UBA6940; genus UBA6940. Next base: position 8,778 of record DJZY01000026.1, read on the forward strand.
GCAAGACATTGATGAGGAAGAGACAAGCTTTGGTCAAAAGCAAACTGCTCAATCTAAGCCAGTAGAGCCAGATATTTTAATCGCAGGTCAAGAAGATCAGTTATTAACATCACCATGGTTCACAGGGCTGTTCCGTAAGACAGCGCAGGCCATTCATCCAGATAAAGAGCCTGACCCAACAGAGGCTATTGTGAAAGCCGAACTTATGTCGCAGCTGCTGAATGCTCGTAAATCAGGTGATATCTACACTGTGCTTGAGCTCTATGCTGAATATGTAAATGCCGACCCTGAACTTGGTAAGACTGAAATGAGCCAAGTGCTTGACCTACTTCATAAGCAGATTCAAGGTGTCAAAGCACAAAAGCATGAAGCAATTATGAGTAGTCCTGTCAGAGCTTTGGCCTATGATCGCCTCTATGCCTCAACTCGTCAGCAACAAGCTGAGAAGATCAAAAACACGATGACCCATTTTTACGACATTCGTAACTCACTTTTGTACTGCCGTAAAAAGATCAAAAGTGTTTCACAATTAACCGATTTTTTACAATAACGTAAAAAGTGATTGCATTTTTACCAGCATAAAGGCAGAGTACTCCAACGCTTGAGGGAGTACCTGTTTTTGCGACCGGATAGCCTCTCATCATTCGTATGATATTTAAAGTGCTTATGCATTGATAAAACCCGAAAAACCAAATGCTTAGTTTTAAGGGCAAAATAATAGTAAAAAGATCTCAAACTGGCATTGGTTAAAAAAACATCAATTTTTTTCTTGCATATCTGAAATCTTTTTCTATAATGTTCATCAGTCTCGCTGGACCAGTGCACAAAACAGGTTAACCGCTTCCATCTGATCAATGGAATTAACTGGTGTCAGTTGAAGATTCGGGTGACCGACTACGATCGCCAGGGTTTGAGCTCTTGAAACCGCGACATTAAGTCGATTCCGATCAAAGAGAAACTCAAGTCCACGAGGTGAATCAGCAGCATTGCTGGTACACATACTCAGGAACACAATTGGCGCTTCCTGACCTTGGAATTTATCCACACTGCCTACTTGAGCATGAGGCCCGAGAGCCTGCTGTAGTTTGCTTACTTGATGATTATAGGGTGCAACAAAAAGCATATCTTCCCAAGAAATTTTGCGGGTACCTTCCTGTGGATAACTTGTGTGGAAATCTTTTCCTAGTAATGCATGAGCCAGTGTATAAATAATTTCAACTTCCTCGTCAGAGGCCTGTATATTGCCGTTGTGGGCTACAAATACAGGGATTATTCCAGCTTTTTTATCTTTTAGAACCTGTGGATAAAATTGTGGGTAATATTGTGGAAGTTTTAAAATTCGTCCATCATTTGCTGGTGCAGACGTTAATTTTCCATCGTAAATTTGCTCGCTAATGAACTCATTAATTAATGAGTGCATTCGATATGTCGTGCCTAGAAATATCCCCATGTGATCGGGAATTGTTGATTCATCTAAAAGGTAATCTAATACTGATAAACCACTCATCTCAGGGTGTGTGCCTTGCAATGGTTGCCCAAGCTGCATTTGATCTCCCATGAGAATTATATTTTTTGTTGCTTGACTCATCGCAATTAAGTTTGCAACTGAAACCTGTCCAGCTTCATCTACAAATAAATAATCTAACTGATTTTCCATATCTTCACGAGCAAAGCCCCAAGCAGTTGTGCCAACGATACTCCCTGGCTTGAGATGGCTTGCCAGTTGATTATTTTTAAGAATTTTAACCCCTGCGTTTTTCATTTTATCGTCGTCATCTTTAGCGCATGCAAAAGTCGCAGTAATCTTTTCTTTTTCGCAATACTCAAGTGTATTTAAAAGTAAGTGGTTAATTGCTTTGTGACTGTTTGATGTAATGCCTATGGTTTTACCTTCAGCGGCTAAAGCACCAATAATATGTTTAGCAGTATAGGATTTACCTGCGCCAGGTGGGCCTTGAATAGTGAGGTAGCTTTGGTTGAGGTCCTTTGCTGCCTGTACGATCAATTTAAGGCGCTCTGCTGGGTCTTGGTGTTGTGCGATAGGTATTTGCTCACCTACAAAAGCAGAGCCTGCTATGAAGTCTGGACGGCGTTTTTTGAGGTAATCTTGTATTGCCTTGTTATCCAGTTGACCTTGATCATAGTTTCGAATGATTCTTTCCAAGGTTTGAGGAATAGGATTTGGATTGACATACTCATCAGGGATTAAGCTTATCGTTATTGCTGGTTCTTCTTTTGCTTTAAGGCAGATAAGACCACTTTTAAGGTCAGATTCTTCTTTAATAAACTCAACTTTAATTTTTTTACCATCTTCAGTTTCTTCATTGAGAAGATAATAGCTTTTACTACTGCCTTTAAAGTCTTGCTGTGGATCAAAAGCATACTCGTACACAAGCTGCCTTGCTCGTGGTGTTGGTTTAAAGGCTTCTCTTTCTGTTCTATGGCAGTTAATAAGGCAGTCTAAGTCATTTTCCAGTTCGTATGGTTCTGAATCGAGCCTATCGTAAAGTTTCCAAAATACAGGTTTTTGTTCACGCTTATGGAATTCAAGAGTCCAAGCAAGATGATTTGTTAATGCAGCTTCTTCTGGATTTGATGTTTGTTGGGCTTGTGCTTTAAGTAAAAGAGTATCTCTGAGCTGCTCAGTAGGATTCAGCTCAAGTTCTTCTTGAGTTTCTTCTTGAGAAGAGGCACTTTGAACTGGTTGAATGTGATGTGCTTGTTGTTGCTCTCTTAGCCAGAGTGTTAACTCTTCGGTGGAGTTACAGTCATCAATATTATAATCTCTCAAGTTCTTTAGAATACTTGAGGTGCTCCAGTCATCCCCTTGTAATCCATGTGCGTGTTCATCGCGCCATTGTTCATAAGCAACAACAGAATCGCCCCCATTACCTACTTCAGTGTCTCTTGCTGCACGATACAGGTGCTCAACATTTTTGATTGAGTATTTAGGCTCGCCAAGTAATATACCTGTTTTGACAACACGGTAAAGATCGATAAATACATTATTGCGAAGGAGCTCATCTACTTCAAATTCACAAACACCATAACGACCCATTAATTTACGACAGGCTGTAATTTCATAAGGCGCATAGTGGTAAATGTGCATAGAAGGATCTTGTTTCCAACGAGCATAAACCCACTGAATAAATTCACTGAATGCTTGTTTTTCTTGCTCATGGGTATGGGCCCAAAAATCTTTAAAAGTTCTATTACCTTGCTCGTCGTAGTATGTGGCACCCCAGAGGTATTCCAAACCACCTTCAATCAGCGGATAGCCTTCAATATCAAAAAATACGTCTAAAGGTGATGCGGGGGGTAAAAGTGCTAAGCCTTTGGCAGGCTCAGCATTGATATTAATAACGCGAAAACAAGGTTTATCCTGGCCTTGCTGCTGCAGTACTAATGTTTCTTTTTGGATAGAGGCTTGTGCATGAAGTTGATGAATTTTATCTTTATTCAGACCACTTTTGAGCAGCTCTGGATTGTCTGGAGACATTTTAACGAAGTCATCCATACGCTTAATGCCAGCTTTTTCTAATTTCTTAATTTGCTGGTGAGTTATATTGGCAATTTGAGATAAATGATCCTGCTCTAAAAGACTTTGAGTTGCAAAATCAGACCAGTCGCCCCAGTTTTGAGTAAGGCTTGGGTCTGGGTTTATATCTGGATCAAAATTATTTTGAGCTTCAAAAAAAGCATTCTTTAATGCTTTGTAATAGGCAAAGTATTTGTGTCTTTGTAGCTCTTGCTTAATTTCAGGTCCTAGGGCTAATACCATTGTTGAAGGTAAAGTGTTTTGAATTGCTGCAAGCATTTCTGTATAAGCACAAAGCTGAATAACGAATGTTGGTTTTATTTGAGTTGAGAGTTTGCTTTCCCATACTACATATTCGTAATCACCAAATTGACTTGAACCCGGCTGTTTAACTAAGAAATCGCAATGGCCCGCAAGGTTATCAAGCGTAAGCGCTGCTTGGGCAATAACATCAACACCATCTTGCATGGCTTGTAGAGTACTTTTACATTGGTTGCTGAAATGCTCGTCAACAATCTTTCTTACAGTTAAGCCCTGTGCTTCAAATTGAGTAATCAGCTTCTGTTCGTTTTCAAGCCCCTTCTGTGCCAGAGCATCTATAAGTTCGCTTCGCTTATCTTTCTCAGGTGCTTTTTCAGGGTACTCGAGTGCAAATCGATCCATCCATGAGACGAATGAGCTTTCCATAAACTTCACTAAGTCTGAGGGGGCGTATTGGATGTGCGAGTCAATTTTTTGCATTGGGCATTCCTTTAGGCGTTAAAGATTCACTATCAAAACTCTATATAACATTACATTTCTAATAGATTGTATCTGATAGTATCAGAAGCAAGTATCTTCATAAGAAGTCAGGAGTTTGAGTCTGCATGCAATTTACAACTGTTAAAGCTTTGTCTTTCCTTGCGTCTTGCCTTTGTGCTGCGCCATTGATGGCAAATCTTTCCATTTCAATTGCAGATGCTCACGCGGTTATCGAAAGTGACCAGTTACCTGTGCGCCCACCTGAGGTAGAGAAAGCAAAGCCTCAAACTCAACCAAAAATGGAAGAGTTTCCAAAAAATGATGAAAATCCATTGGATCGTCCATCAAACTTTGAGCCGCCACAACAAATGCTAGCGCAGAATTATTTTGATCCTGGTACGCATGCTGATGATATAAAGCCAATTGACCCTCAGCCAGTACAACAGATGCCAGCTCAGCAAGCTATGCCGCAACAGGCAATGCCTCAGCAAAATCAATGGTTTGACCCTGGTATGAATGCTGGTCCTAGCCAGCAAAGTCAGTTCTATCCACAAGGTGTACCACCGCAAGGGCAGTATCAAGACCCTGCTGTATTTGAAGAATTGCAACGACAACGTGCTGAAAGATACCAAAAGGCGATGGAAAAACTGCAAGAGTTTGCAGCGGATGGTTTTTCCTCTAATCATCAGTCTGGAAAATACACCAGTCGCCCTGGCCCTAAATTTGGGTATTATGAAAAAAATCGCCAACGTCGCCAGCAGAATGATCTTGGTGACCCTCAGATGATGACTGATGATGAGCGCAAGCAATATATGTACGAAAAAATGCGCTCTATATATCCTGGTCGCTCACAGTAAAAGCTTTTACTTTTGAGCTTGAATCAAGCGTGTTAAAAGACGATCAAATCCATTAGCAAAAGCTTGTGTGTCTTGAGCTGAAAATGCTTTAGGACCGCCAGAGACTTCTCCTATAGTCCTTAAACTTTCCATTAAATTACGCGTGGCAACACGCTCTGCAATGGTATCTGCTGTTAGTAGTTTACCGCGAGGCTCTATTGCAAAAGCATTTGCCTTTACAACAAGGTCTGCCAGCGGTACATCCGCAGTGATCACAATATCGTTTGCTTCTACATTTGCTGCAATATAATTATCTGCCACATCAAAGCCTGCACTGACCTTAATCATTTTAATAAATGGTGATCTTGGATGCTGGATAATCTGGTTAGCCACCATAATTAAATGAATTTCTCTTTTCATTGCTGCTTTAAATGCAACTTCTTTAATTGGTTTAGGGCATGCGTCTGCATCAATCCAAATTTTCATTCTATTTCCTTTCGTCAACTTTTTGACGTTGGTTCTATTGTGTTGCTTCAAGCATTAAAAATGAGTTTGAGCTTTAAAACTCATATGAAAAAGTCTTGAGAAGCCATTATTCCATACTTTTACAGAAACATTTTGCTTTTTAAATGTGATCAAACGGTCAAATATCTTAATGAATTTAATCTTTTTTAGCTTAATTAGATAAAATCTTAGCTGGAATAGATTAAATACTTTCAGAAAAAAAGCGTCAACTTCTGAAAGTGTGACGCAGATCACTCTTATAGCGCCATCAAAATGCCATTCTTAAAACATGACAACGAGGTTGTTGTTGAGTTTGGTGGGTGAGGTAAGAGTTATGAAGAAGTCAATGCAAGCAGTAGTATTAGGTCTTGGTCTTTCATTTTTAGCAGGTTGTGAAGGCTACGTTAAAGTTGATCAAAATGATGATGGTTCAGTGCAGTTTTCTCTTGTCTCATCAATGACACCATGTACAACAGAGTCAGGCACAACTGAATGTAGTTACACAACGCCAGGCACAGGCTCAGATGATGATGTCGCAGTCGAAGAGCCAACGACGGATGATTCAACAGATGATCAAGTTGTTGATGAGCCGGTTGATAATACAGATGATGAAGTTGTAGTTGAAGAACCAACAGAAGAGCCAGCCTACGCAGGTTATGTTGAGTGGTCAGTTGCCTCTTTCTTCGAAGATGGCACAGCTATGACCAACAATGAAATCTCACACTTTGAAGTGGTGTATGGCGCAACAGATTCAACAATGGACAAAACAGTAACTGTTGCAGTCAATGGCTTAAATACATTTGAATTAAACAAGCTTCCAAGCGGCAACTGGGTTGTTGGTGTTAAAACAGTAAGTATTTACGGCACTGCAAGTGAGCTTTCAAATACATTGCAGGTTTCAATATAAGGTATAAGCTTACTCATATATATTAAAGGTCAAATGCCCCACGGATTGGGGCTCTTCTTTATTAAAAAAACAGCTGTGTTTTATCATATCATCAAATAATTTAATGTATGAACAGCATTATTAATACACAAGGAAGCGCTATGCGAAATAATGGTCCTGTTACTGGAAAGGAAGTTTTAGTTGGTCAGTATGATGAGATTGTCTCAAGCACATCTCCAAAAGGTGTCATCGAATCTTGCAATGATGTCTTTTGTAAAATCTCTGGCTTTGAACGTCAAGAGCTTATAGGGCAAGCCCATAATATTGTTAGACACCCTGATATGCCGGCAGCTGCATTTGACATGATGTGGACTCAGCTTAAGGCGGGAAAACCATGGATGGGGGTTGTCAAGAATAGATGCAAAAATGGTGATCATTACTGGGTTAATGCTTATGTGACGCCTTTGTTTGATGGCGATCAAGTTATCGGGCATGAGTCTGTGCGTGTTAAAGCTGAGCCTGCGATGATTGCTCGTGCTGAAACTGTCTACAAGCGTTTGAATAAAGGCTTGGCGCCTATTCGAAAAAGAGAAAAGTATTTACCTGTATTTAAGGAAACTTTAAAGACTGGCTCATTGATGGCTATTATTTTAGTACTTTTTTTATTCTTGATTGGTGAAGTGCAAATCTCACATTTTTTAGAAGGTGTGGGATTGTCATTTATCGCTGGCTTTTTTATTTATTATCACTCACAAAGAAGTGTGAGAACTATTGTTCAAAATGCAAAGCAAGAAATTGATGATGATTTGGCTGCCTACATATATACAGGTGATGCAGGTGCGAATGGACATATTGAATTAGCTCAAACTGCAATTAAATTACGTTTAGGTGTTGCCTTAGGGCGTTTTCAGGTTTCAGCGCACAATATTTTGGATAAAGCTGAAAAAACATCAAGCCAAACTGTTAAAACTGAAAGCGGCATGCGTAAACAGAAAGAGCAAATTTCAAATATTACTCAATCTTTACGAAATGTGGGCGATATTATTCACTCGATTGCGGAAGGGGCTCACGAGACTACGATTGCAACTTCCGATGCACAGACTTTAGTCAATGAAGGTCAAGACGTGCTTAATGGCGCTTCTGATGCACTTAAAAGATTATCCGAAACAGTGCAAGAGCTAGGTTCTGTCGTTGGCCAGCTCAGTAGTGATAGTAACCGAATTGGGTCAGTTGTTGATTCTATAGGTGAGATTGCTGAGCAAACAAATTTGCTTGCGTTGAATGCTGCAATTGAAGCTGCGAGGGCAGGTGAGCAAGGCAGGGGGTTTGCTGTGGTTGCTGATGAAGTGAGAACACTGGCACAAAGAACACAGGAATCAACAAGAAGTATTCAAAATATTATTGGTGATTTAGGCAAAGTCATTGATGATGCTGTTCAAAGTATGACGGATTGCCAAACACTATCAGACCAATCTGTAGTTGAAATGAAAAATGTGTATGGTGCACTGCAGAATATCGATGGTGCTGTGCAGCACATTCGTCAAACAGCAGATACTATTAATCAATCCGTTGCAAATCAGGCAACGAATGCTCAAGAAGTTGAAGATAACACGCAGATTATTGATTCTATAACTAATGATACTTTTACAGAAATTAGTGAAGCTTCAACATTAAGCCAAGGTGTTGCAAAGCTAGCTCAAGAGCAATTTGAATTAGTAAAGCGCTTTGCTGTGCAGTTTAGAAATAAGTAATTATGCTCGTGCTTCACAGATATCCATCTGTGTTATAAGGCTATTTTCGATTGTGAATCGATGACCAACAGTAGCCTTTTCAATTACATCACCATGAAAATCTCTGTGTATGCATTCAACATTAACTAAAACTTGCCCATTTGGCTCAAAATGAAAGCTTAAAGGCTTTACCTCTGTATTACTGTCGCTCCACTGCTCTGTCCAACAACTGCAAACTGATTCAGGCCCTTTAACATGTCGTTTATTCTCTTCAGATTTTGGCCACTTAATATTAAAAGCCATTAAGTCAGTAGCTGCATTTATATCGCGGCAATTAAATGCTTTATATACAAGTTCCAGTAGTTCAATATTTTTTTCTTGAGTAGGTAGAAGCGTAGTATCAAGTCGATAATGCATAGAATATCTCCTGAAAACGTGGAAAACTTACTAGGGCATAAATAAAGCAATTCATTTTTAGCATATGTTAAATTGCTTAGAGGTATATAAGGAGGAACTGTTTTTCGATGATTAAACAGTCAAATTAATTAATTCTGGATGATAAATAATCAATTTAATATAATGATGTTAAAATAATGCCGTGCCTCTTAATTGTTGTCGCTAAAATGTGAATAATATTTTTTTACTTTAATACTTGTATAAGAAAATAATGCAGCAAAAAATATAACGCTGTTGTGTAATGCGGTTTTAATAAGAGGTTTTAGTTTTGTCTGAAGATATACAGTGTCAGTTTACTGGTAAAGGAAAAAGTTATTTTAGAATTTGGATTTCAAATATTTTTCTAAATATTATTACTGTAGGCTTGTATATGCCTTGGGCTAAAGTCAGAACTTTGCAATTTTTTTATAGCCATACTTATGCTGGTGAAGATAACTTTAAATTTACCGGCAATCCATGGAAAATGTTCAAGAATAGGGTGATTGCGCTTCTTGTACTAGGAATACTTTCTCTTTGCTCTCAGTTTATATCAGGGTTTGAAAATCTAGTTTCTGTCTTTGTTATGTTGATTATGCCTTGGGTTATTGTATTGTCTTTAAGGTTTTATGCGAGGCATACACGCTACAGAGGGGTTTTCTTTCAATTTAAAGGAACTGTTTGGGGCGCTACTCAAGTCTTTATTCTTTTTCCTTTGATTAACGTTGTTACATTATTTCTTTTATCGCCATGGCTGGCCAAAAAGCATCAAGAGTATATTTGCAATAATTATTACTACGGTAAAACGCCTTTTGAATTGCAAGTATCGGCAAAGACCTACTATAAAATGTTTATGTTCATTACGCTTGTGACTATTGCAGGTCTTCTTGTTAGTGGTCTGTTTGGCGCAATCATTGACCGATTTTTCTTCTTTTTAGGCCTTTACATCACATTTTTTGCTGTAAAGAACATATTTGCACTTCAGCTCAAAAAAATTATGTTTGATCACTTAAACATTAAAAGCTTTAGGTTTAAAGCGGATTATCAAGATTCCCCATTTCTAAAAATAGCAGCTAGTAACTTTATTTTAACCCTGCTTACACTTGGGTTTTATTTTCCATGGGCAAAAGTTCGCACTATGGCATATTTTACTGACCACCTTGAGATACGAGGTGATAGTTCTCTTGATGAGTTTATATCTCATGAAGTTGAAAATGTGAAGGCGCTTGGTGAAGAGCTTGGTGATGTATTAGATATCGATGTAGGATTCATCTAATGAAGACAGAGCAAGATCACTCAATTAGTGGTTACTTCTACAATGGAAGCTCTTCTGCACGGCAAAAAGTAGTGCTTAGGATTGTGCAAAAAACATCGCTATCAGACGCATTGTTTATTATTGAGCATGAAGATTTAACCACACAGTCGTTTCAATCACATGAGGTATCTGCTCAAGATTTATCTGGTGCTGATTCAAGTTTGCAGATGGGGCCTTTTGAGTTTGAACCTCTTGATGGTCAGGCTTTGCGTCAATTGAGCGATAACTTAGATTTACGGTTATTTAAACGATCTTACTTGTTTAAATCACTTTTTATTGGGTTATGTGTCACGGCAGCAGCTGTTTTTTGTTTTTTCTATTTGCTTATATTTATTGTGACACCTGCTATTACGCCTACTATTGCAAATATGTTGCCCGAAGATATTCTTGATAAACCCAGTGAGGTGAGCTTTAAGCAATTAGAGCGTTATTATTTTAAGCCAAGTACTGTGTTTATTGGTCGGCAGCAACACTACATTGATACCTTCTATAAGACATACCCTGAAGCGAAGCAAGCTAACCTAAAAATTCTTTTTAGGTCCGCAGATAAAATTGGTGCTAATGCTATGGCATTTCCCAATGGCGTTATAGTTGTCACTGATGATTTCATGGAGCTAGTAGCTTCACCTGATGAGCTCAATGCTGTATTACTGCACGAGTGGGCTCACGTCAAGCACCAACATGCGTTACAACAAGTTATTCAGCATAGTATTTTTGCAGCTGGTTTCTTTATGGTGGCAGGTGATTTGGAGCTTCTGACCGACTCGATTTTAGATATAGCGCCTGCGCTGCTTGTCAGTATGCAGTTTTCAAGAAGTATGGAGCAAGACGCTGATAATTTTGCAATTAAGACAATGAAAGAGCATGGTAAAGACCCATCTGTGCTTGCAGACATGCTTTTAAAACTGCACATGAGTGGCTTGGACGAAGAGCATATTGATGATGAAAATCAGGGGTTAGGTTTGTTTTCAAAGTTGCTTGAGCTTTTATCAACTCACCCTGATATGGAAGAGCGAGTTGAATACATCAAAGACCAATCAATTTAGGAAGTGATTTCTCATGAAGATGAATCTGGCAGACTTACTATGGCAAGTCCATCTGGTCTGCCACCTATTTTGATATAGTCAACAATTTCAAATGTAGAGTTGTTGATAACTGCTATAACGTTATCCATAGGACAGGAAATGAAGAGTAAGTTTTTGGTCTCATCAACTAAAATAGTATCACCTTGAGGTGCTTTTAAGCGTTTCACTTCCTCTTTTGTTTTTGCTGAAAAGTACACAACTTCACCGGTTTTAACGCTGACGACTACCACTTGTTTTTGCTTTGCAATAAATTTAAGTCTATGTGCTCCTGGAATATGTGTTTGAAAGTGCTGGATTCTCTTTTTTTTTTGAGTATCAATTATTGAAAGCACACCATTAGAGGAAACCGTCCAAAGCTCTTTTTTATCTGGAGACAGATCAAAGCCTTCCGAGCCTTTCTCGACTTGTATAAGGGTATGATTCCAATCTATATATGGTTGTGCTGTTGGTGGTAGTTTTCCACTTGGTGGTATTTGAGGTTGATGCAATTCTTCATCAAAAATGCTCACAGTGCCTGACTTTGCATTTGTTGCGAAGACACTTTTTCCATCGTTTGAGACTTCGAGTAAGTGGGTAAAATCTTGTCCTGTGCCCATAACCCATTCCAAGGTGTTAGTTTTTATGTCAATTCTTCCAAGTGCTTTTGAACCTTGGGCTGTAAACCAAAGTTTATTGTTTTGATAGACAAGGCCGTGAGGGCTTAATAAGGGAGAGGTATCGATAGGTTTCAACGCTTTTCTATGGATTAAATCGACAACGCTAATCTCATGCAAATTATTATTGCCAGGATTAGAAACATACGCAAATTGTCTATCATCAGAGAGAGCTATTTCATGAGGGTTTGGGCCGACAGGTACAGTTTGGGTTACTTGATATGTCTCAAGATCAACAAAAGAAAGTGTGTGTTCCGCTTTAGAGAGTGCTAGAAGGTATCTTGTTTCAGTTGTCTCTGCGTTTGCTAAAAGTGGTAGATGCAAGATTAACAAAGCGAGTATGTACCTTACAGTTGAATAATTCATAAGTGTCCTACAGGTCTATGGAATGGAATAGAGCTTCATAGCAATGAACTGAATTATAGAGAAGAGGATAAGGCGAGGTATTAGTATTAATCGATAGGTATTTTTAGAAGTGTTGCGCCAAGGTAGTGCCCCCTAATAAAGAGACACTCTAAGGCAGGATCAAATTGATTACTTTTTGAAGATCTTCTGGAGAATAGCGTAGATAAGGTCTGTAGTAACATGAGGCTCAATTAATGACTCAATTTGTGCCTGAGTTTGAACATGTTCACCGCCTTCTTCAATTTCTTGAATGCAGTTAACAAGAAGTTCGTCAATTGTTGCTTTGCCCATTTCTGGGTGGAATTGAATACCAACAACATTATCGCCATGTACAAAGCCTTGAATCGGGCAGCATGCACTTTTACCAATCAGTTTTACATCTGCTGATTCAGGTAAGAAAACACGCTCACCATGCCAGTGGAATTGTTTTGCTGGGATTTCTGATACACCAAGGAAGTCTTTAAAGTCTTGAGTAAACTCAATATCGTGGAATCCGATTTCTTTTTGACCCATTGGGCCAACAGAGCCACCAAGCACTTGCGCTATTTGCTGTGAGCCAAAGCAAACACCAAGTACTGGCTTACCTGTTTCTATCGCTGCCTGAATATGGGCACGTTCAGTTCGAATCCACTCAAGATCATCGTTTGTGCTCATAGTGCCGCCCATAATAATCAAACCGTCATAGTCGTTGATATCAGGGAAGGTACTATTGTCTTCATACATAAAGGTAAAGCTGACTTCAATACCTTGCTGCTTGGTCCAAGTTTCAATAAATGCAAGTTTTTCAAAACGTTCGTGGATAAAGCCGTGTAGACGCATTGTAAAGCTCCTTTATGAATAAAGATTAAAAGATGGCTAGATAATGCCTTGAAGGGTGGCTTAGTGCAATCTTTTTTTTCATAGGAGTATTCTGGCTAATATCACTATAAAGATTGAGTTTTATCAGCTTTCGAAATAGAGATCATTAAATTCAAATAAGACCTATTCCCAAAGCATCGCAAAGTGCTTACACTGATTGATCCTTACAAAAATGATCATCGGAGAAACTTATGGCGCATCACTCTCTGAAATCTTATATGAAAGACTTAGCTCGGCAGTATAAGGTTTACTTTTCTCTTCTCATCGTCATTGCACTTGTGGCTGGCTTTTTTAGTGTTGCTGTTGAATACAAAATTAAAGAAATTATTGATTCAATAGCATCAGAATATGCAACTAATCTCGGTTGGTTGCTGTTTTTATTCGTGCTCTATAAGTTTCTCTATCATGGCATGTACTTTATCAACAGGTTGTTAGCCATACGCTATATGCCTCGTATTCTTGAAAGCTCTGTACTTGATATATATCGTCAAACAGTAAAGCATTCATTGCACTGGTTTGATTCCAATCTTGCTGGAGAAATATCCAATAAGATTTTTGATTTTCAAAATGGTATTACAACACTTGTTAATTCCAGCTTCCGGCTGTTAAATGTTGTTGCTTCAATTATTTTTGCACTTTTATTCCTCGCCTATGTCAATTCGTCCACAGCTCTAGTCATACTTGGGTTTATTGCTGTTTATACGCCGGTAATTGCAATACTGCTTAAAAAGCAATTGAAGTATTATCAAAATACAACGACAGCTCGCCAGCAAGTTGTTGGTGTTGTGAATGATTCTGTCTCTAATATCTTTGGCGTTAAAGTGATAGGGAATCTATCAGCTGAGAAGAATAGAACTGTAAAACCTGCCATTCAAAAGTGGCGTTTGTGGGATCGCAAAACTCGTCAGTTTGATGCTTTTTTTGTGGATAACATCGATACATTGCTTGTAACAGCAATGACTGCAATCCAAATTTATCTTCTAGCCAAGCTATTACAAAGTGGTGAAATTACAGCTGGCGGCTTTGCTTTCGTCACTATGGTGACTTTAAAGATCCATACGCAGCTTGAAGGTTTCCTTGATACTTTATTATTCAGTATCAACCCAAGTATTGCGCAAATTAGATCCTCTTACAGCTTTATCTATACAGCAGTTGATGTTGAAGACAAGCCCAACGCTAAGACCATTAGCGAGTCAAAAGGTGAGATCAGCTATAGCAATGTGAACTTTGGTTATGGTCAAGGTGTTGAGCCAATTTTAAAAGACTTTAATTTGAATATTAAGCCAGGTGAAAGACTCGGTATTGTTGGTACATCAGGTGCGGGTAAAACAACCTTAGTGAAATGCTTACTTCGATATTTTGATGTGCAAAGTGGCACAATTAAGCTCGATGGGCAGAATATTGATGAGATTACACAAGAATCTTTACGCCAAATGCTCTCTGTTATTCCACAAGACATTACGATGTTCCACAGAAGCGTAATGGATAACTTAAAGCTAGCCAAACCTGAAGCTGCTGATGAAGAGATTTTTGAAGCATGTCGTAAAGCTCGTATTCATGACGATATTCTACGTATGCCTGAAGGGTATAACACTGTTGTGGGTGAGCGTGGTGTCAAACTCAGTGGTGGTCAGCGTCAGCGTGTGGCTATTGCCAGAGCAATCTTAAAAGATGCACCTGTTCTTGTGCTTGATGAAGCAACATCAAGCTTGGATACCACCACAGAGCATCTGATTCAAGAGTCGATTAATGACATGCTTGAATCAAGCAAAGCAACGGTTATTGCAATTGCGCACAGGTTATCAACATTGAAGCATATGGATCGTATTATCGTCATGAATAGAGGTCAGATTACTGAGTCTGGTACGCATGATAAGTTGATTGCGCAGGGTGGTATTTACAAGCAGTTGTGGGATATGCAGCTTATTTAAGCTGCACTTTATTCCTTTTTAAGAGGTCTAACGACCTCTTAAAAACATCTTGTCAAGCTCTTTCATATTAAAATGAGTCCAGGTTGGGCGGCCGTGGTTGCACTGGCCAGACTTTTCAGTGCTTTCAATTTGGCGTAGCAGCTGATTCATTTCATTTAAGCTTAATTGACGGTTTGCTCGTACTGCTGTTTGGCACGCGCAAGAGGCTAAAATTTCATGGATTTTATCTTGAATACGATTGGTTTGCTCCACTGCCAAGATATCAGCCAAGATGTCGTGGATAAAGCCTTCCAAGTTTTCTTTCGATAAAATAGCCGGCAGTGCTCGCACAAGAATCTCCCGATCTGAAATTGGATCAATTTCAAAACCATGCTCTTCAAGAAGTGATTGGCAGTCTTCCCATGCCGCCATTTCATCAAGGCTTAATTTTACTTGTACAGGCAATAAAAGCTGTTGCACTGGAATATTTTCATCTTGTTGACGAGTTTTAAAATGCTCATAAATAATACGCTCGTGTGCTGCGTGCATATCTACAAGAATCATACCAGTCTTATTTTCTGCGAGAATATAAATGCCTTTTAATTGTGCTAGAGCTTGGCCTAGGGGGGCATCCATTGGGTCTGTATAGACTTTTGGTTTAGGTTGCTGCATAGGCGCCACTTTTTGTTTTGGTTGTGGCTCATCTTTTGGTTTGTCTGCAGCAGGTTTTTGCACTGGCTTATCAATTGATTTTGGCGGCTCAGGAGTAGGATCAGGTATTGGCTCTGGATCTACAGACTCAATCGGTAATGACGGCTGAACAGGTGGCTGAGTTGGTTTGTTAACCAATGGTTCCTGTTGAGGTTCGTATGCCTTCTTTGGCTCAATATCAAATGTTTTCGCCACTGTTGATGGAGGCGGTGATTTTATCTTTTGGTTATCTTGTTGGTGCACTGGTGCAGCAGGCTGCTCTGGCTCTATAGGGCGTGGTGTTTCCGCTGGAGCACTGAGCTGTGGTTTTGGTGGCTCAGGCTCTTGAATTTCATCATCTTCAAAATACTGTTCAGGACGAATTCCAGATATAGCAGCGTTAATGCTTTGACGAATAAAGTCATGTACTTTTCGGCTTTCTTGAAAGCGCACTTCGCTTTTTTGCGGGTGAACGTTAACGTCGACTAAATCAGGATCGATGGATAAATAAATAATAAATGCAGGGAAGCGGCCACCATAAAGGACATCTTTGTATGCCATACGCACAGCATGACTGACGTGCTTATCTCGAATAAGGCGACTATTAACATAGAAATACTGCATGTCTGCTTGGCTTCTCGAAAAGCTTGGTTGTGCTATCCAGCCTTGAACTGTCATGCCATCTCGAGTGTTTTCGAAATACCAAGAGGCATTATTAAAATCATCACCCATAATGAGGCGAACTCGACGCTGCTCTTCAGATGCTGTTTCTGCAGGGCGCAAATCGTAGATCACTTTATTGTTATGACGTAGTAAAAAACCAACGCCAAAATGCGCTAAAGCAAGTCGAGTAATGACTTGCTCAATATGGGAAAACTCAGTCTTTTCTGATTTTAAAAATTTACGTCTTGCCGGCACATTAAAGAAGATATCTCGAACTTCAATACTTGTGCCTTTTGGATGCGCTGTCGGCACTTGCCCTGGAGAACCGAGCTTGCCTTCGCATTGAATTTGCCAAGCATCACCATGAGGCTCTGTGCATGATGTAAGCGTAAAACGTGAGATAGAGCTAATACTCGCAAGTGCTTCACCACGAAAGCCAAGACTCACAATATTTGATAAGTCTTCAAATTCAGAAATCTTACTTGTCGCATGAGGTGCTAAAGCAAGTTCAAGATCATCTCTGTGGATACCACAGCCGTTATCTCGAATGCGAATTTGCAGTAAACCACCTTTTTCAATATCGACATCAAGCTGGGTTGCGCCCGCATCAATCGAGTTTTCTGCAAGCTCTTTAACCACAGATGCTGGTCTCTCAACCACTTCACCTGCTGCAATTTTATTGGCAAGCTGTGTTGTTAATGCCTTTACTCGAGGGATTATCTGAGATGATTCTGATTTCATTACTTCAGCCCTTGTGTAATTGTAAGTTTTTGACCAATTCGAATTGAGTCAGATTTTAAGTTATTGGTGCTTTTAATTTCAGCAACAGTCGTGTTGTATTTTTGTGCGATTGTGGATAAATACTCATTACGTTTGACCACATGCGTCACCACAGGATGATCTCTTAGGTTCGAAAAATAAGTGCCTGGTGGCGGTTGCTTTTTAAAGTAACCGATAATACCTTTTGAGATTGCCTGAGCAAGTTGTTTTCGGTGTTTATTATTAAGCAGTAACTGCTCATCTTTTCTATTAGAAATAAAGCCTGTTTCAACAAGTATTGCTGGCATATATGGGTTTCTTAATACTTGGAAGTTATTGTATTTAACATCTTTACCATGCATATGAGTCACACGTTTCATTTCATCAATGACTTTATCTGCTGCTAAAACAGAGTGCGACATGCTGCCATCAAGAGATAAATCTGCAAGTACTTTATTTAAAGACGACAACTGTTTTGAGTCGTTCGTGCCAAGAGCATTACCAGCTTGTTCTTGCTCAGATAAGTAGAGCGATAATGTTCTATTAACACCTCGTTGACCAAGAACGTAAACAGAAGCGCCACGAGCAGATGCATTTCCAGCAGAATCGGCATGGACTGAAACAAAGAAGTCAGCTTTATATTTTTGGTGAGATATTTTAACGCGATCAGCAAGGGTAACAAAGTAATCACCTTTGCGAGTGAGCATCGCTGTCACACCTGGTTGAGCATTGAGTGTATTTGCTAAATCTTGAGCAATCTTTAAAACAACAGTTTTTTCGTAGGTTTTACCTTTACCAATAGCGCCAGGGTCTTCGCCACCATGACCAGCATCAACTGCAACGATAACATCACGGCGAGCAGTGATTTCTGGTAAAGAGGCGGGCTGTTGTTGAGCTTCAGGTTTTGATTCTGAAGCTGGTTTATCCACAGGCTTTTGTGGATTTTTCTGCTCGTATACACTTTTTTGGATAATTGCTAGAACAGGGTCTTCTTCAGGCATAATTGCCTCAGGCACAAAGAGGTCAACCACAATTCGATGCCCGTAAGGTTTTTGTGGTGCAAGTGCAAAATGCTCCATTTTAAGTTTGTGTCTTAAGTCGATTACAATTCGGGCATTTTTCCCTTCTCGAGCAGCAACACGAATGCCTCTAATGAGTTTTGAATTCACTTCTGGTACTTTTTTCATATTACCGTCAGTGTCTTTTAAGTCGATAACGAGACGCTCGGGGTTTTCAAGGCTAAAAATTTTATAGCTTGCGCCAGCAGTAAGGTCGATGACCATTCTTGTTTTTTCTGGTGCGTGCCAAAAGCGAATATCTGTAATTTTATCGAGCGCAAATGAATGAGAGCTCAAAAGAATAAGGCCAGATAAGCAGATTTTAAAAATAAGCAGTAGCTTAGTTGATAAAAACTCTTGAAAGTAAAGCAGTCCCTGCTTTAGCTTTTGTGAAATGCAAATAGTGTGAGTCAAACTAAGGTGTCTCCGTTTTGCTTTGCTTGCGTTGTAAAGTATTGAAGTGCGTTTGCTTCGTTTAAGCGTACGTCACTTTAGCAACTCGCCCTTGTGGGTTTGAAGGCGCATAATCAAGCTGTATATATACACTTGGTGTTGGAAGAATGCCTTTACCTTTAGATGGCCATTCAATTAAGCAAACATAATCTGGGTTGATATAATCCCTTATACCAATGAATTCAAGTTCTTCAGGGTCTGCAAGACGATAGAGATCGAAGTGATGCAGCTGAGAAGGTAATGCTTGTGTCTGTAATTTGACAGTATAGCTTTGAACAAGGCTATAAGTTGGTGAAAGAACTTTACCATCATGACCTAGAGATTGGATAAATGCCTGGGAAAAAAAGGTTTTACCTGCGCCAAGAGGGCCTTCGAGAAAAATGACATCGCCTGCGTGAGTTGTTGCAGCAATGTGGCGCGCAAAGTCACGAGTTTCATCTTCTGTTGATAAGGTATAGCTTTTATTAGTACGTAGCTGAGGCATGATGTATCTCTTGTCGTTTTTCTTTAAGTGCTTTTGCTGCAATTTGCGCTGTTTCATGCGGCATTAGGCTTAGTTTGCTTTCTGTTTGGCTCCAAAACTCACCAGCTAGCCCGTGTGCCCAGACGGCTAACCGAGCTGCATCAAGCAATGGTAAGTTTTGTGCAAGCAAAGCGCCAATCATACCAGATAAACAGTCACCTTGACCTGCCTTTGCAAGGGCTGAGTTACCAGTTTCGCTGATAAAAGCAGTATCTTCAGAGGCGATAATTGTGCCATGCCCTTTTAGGACACAGATACACTTGTAATGTTTGCTCAAAGCAATCGCTTTATCAAAAGGGCTGAGTGTTTTCAGTTCACTTTCCTTGAAGAGCCTACCAAGTAAACGATCTGCTTCTTTCGGGTGTGGTGTAATAATAGCATTCAGGTCTCTTTCCATGAAGACCTTATAAGCCTCATCATGATGTGATATCAAGTTTAAGGCATCAGCATCAAGAATAATATGTCCATTAAAAGCGCTGTTAAAGCAAGCTTTAAAGCATTCTAGTGACCAGTGACTTTGTCCTAATCCAGGCCCAAGCACAAGGCTATTCGCTTGTTCAAGCTGTTCTTGGAAGGAAGAGGCATCAGTTTCTATATGATTTAAACTGGAAGACATAAGGCTTGGACAACGAGTTATCGCGATAGTGTTATGAAAATCATGACTCGCGATAAAAACTTTACCCGCACCGAATCTGATAGCTGACTCTGCTGCAATAATAATAGCACCACCCATCCCTTGATCTCCCCCAACACAGAAGAGAGTTCCAAAGCTGCCTTTATGGCCATACTCTGGGCGAGTCAGCGCATCAGGTGAAGGTTGATCTCGGTAGACTCTATATGATTTTTTTAGAGTGGATTCTTCTAGCATGCATGGAGATACATCTAAATCCAATGGTTCTAGATGTACAGTGCCAGAGCATGCTTTACCTTCGTTTCTAAAGAGCCCTTGCTTTTCCACAATAAAGGTAATGGTGTCTTGAGCTTGAAATGCTGTGCCTTCTTGAAAGCCTGTAGTCGCATTAATACCCGAAGGTATATCTAAAGCATATTTATAACCATTGACTTGATTCATGGCCGCAATAATTTGGCAGAACTTATCATTGAGGGGGCGATTTAAACCGATCCCAAACAGACTATCTACGATGAGAACAGGGTTCTGTTGAGAGAATTGTATTAGGTATTCTAGTTTTGAATATGAGTTTGAATTTAATTCCGTGATACGGTCGAGAAATAAAATAGCTGCTGCTTTTTTAAAGGCTTGTTGTGCACTTTCAGACCGAGCTTGTTTATGCCAAACATGAACTTTATGACCTGCTTTATGCGCCTCCATGGCAAAAATCCAGCCATCGCCACCGTTATTACCGCTGCCACAAAAAACATGGATATCCATTCGGGACGTTAATTTTTTTTCGATATATCGCCATGCTTTTAAACCGGCTTTTTGCATGAGGCTAAAGCCAGAAATACCGTTACTTATCGCATTTGTATCAAACCACTGTGCTTCTTGGGCTGTATAAACAGGGTATTTATATGAGGTTTGCTGTGTTAAGTCCATAGAGAGCCTTAGTGCGAATATGCTGCTGATAATACCGTGCAAGAGACTTTATCCTGCATGTTTCAATCTGAATTTTTACTGTACACGTTCTTAAGAGTAGCTAATTTTAGCTTGAGGTGAAGACACCTTTCTTTCAGGCATTATAGGGTTTTGACGTAAAAGTGAAGTGATTATCTTTAATGTATAACGAGGCGGCACATGACTTAAGTGATTGAGGATATTAATATGGGCTTTAAAGGTTACGAATCAAAGCTACAGCAGGGATTGTCGCAATGTGATCTTATCTATGTACAGGAAGAGCCACCAGGTATAAAGCGTCGCCGATGTGGTCGTGGTTTTTCTTATATTGATAAGAATGGCGTTGTTATTCGTAATGAAGCTGAGAAAGCACGATTAAAAGCTATTGCAGTACCACCTACATATGAAGATGTCTGGTACTGCCCTTTGGCAAATGGCCATTTGCAGGCGACAGGTTTAGATAGCACTTCTAAGAAACAGTATTTTTATCACGTGAGTTGGAGTGAACTGCGTAATTTATGTAAATACAGCCTTATGACTGAATTTGCTGAAAAGTTACCTAGCATTCGGCGTAAGATCACCGAATACATGAAGTTAGAAAGCCATGATAAAAATACTATTTTAGCAGTCATGATTCGACTTTTGGATTCAACAGGTATTCGCGTTGGTAGCACGAACGCGACTGAAAAGCATCAAACCTATGGTATTACCACCTTAAAAAACCAGCATGTTTCTTTTGAGGATGATGAGCTTTGGCTTGAGTATGATGGTAAGGGCCAAGTTCATCAAGAAAAGCTCATTTCAGATAAAAAAGTGATTGCTTTAATTCAAGAGTGTGTGGACATTCCTGGGCAAACACTGTTCCAATATGAAAAGCATGGTGAGTATTACTCACTAGGTTCTAGTGATGTGAATCAATTTATTCAGGAGCATATGGGAAGCGCTTTTTCTGCAAAAGATTTTCGCACTTGGCGCTTCAGTAGTTTGTTTCTCCAAGAGGCTTTGAGGCAAAAAGAAGCTGACAATGTCAGCTTAACTTCTGTTTTAGAAGCTATTTCTAAGCAAACGGGCAATACAACTGCCGTACTGAAATCCAGTTATAACCATCCAGCCTTACTTAAGCTTGTTAAGAACAAAGATTGGCTTCAGCTCAACCAAGAACCAGAAGAAAAATCAGGTCTACGTAAAGTCGAACGCATTCTCTTTGAGTTTATTCAAAGTGATTATGCCAAGCTTGAGCTTTAAACCGAGTAACCACCAAAGGCGACCAACGTAAAATGATCATCTACCAGTTCGAAAGATTGATGGTCAAACCAAAGGGCGTATGTTTTACCAACATATGCAGGCTTTGCAAAAATAATATCAAAATTCTTAACTTGTTTCTTTAATGCATTCTCAAGAAACTGCCAGCATAGACTTTGAACACCTGTGCCTTGTAAAAATGCCTCTGGTTGCCCACAGAGCTTTGCACCAATTTTGGTAGCGTGAAACAAATTGTAGTCACCTGAAATATGGGCATAGTTTAAAGGCATGCTTTTTTTAATGGTCACAGGTACTGGTGGTCTTGTCACAGAAAGGTAGAGCTGTGCTTTTCGAGACTTAATATGGCGAATCATATGGCTGCAATCATGCACAGGCAAATTTACGTTTTCAGAGATGAGCTTAGAATTTCGAATATAAAAATCTTCTTGATGTGTTCTGAAAAGATGACCGTCTATCGAGATCTCACCAGATAACCCTAAGATAAAAGCATTTTTACGAATCTGTATTTTATTTATTTTTTGCGTTGTTGTTATATGTGCATTTGCTTTTACTGCTACAGGTTTATGAATGATCACACTTGATTTAAGGTGAACAAGCTTTGCCAAAGAAATATGGCTTCGGTTGAGTAAATCAATTGTATTCAGTAATGCAGCACCTAAGAAATAGGGTGCTGAAGCCTGTAGAGATGACTGTAAGCCTAAAAACTCATGCCAGTTCTGAAGCAATGCAGGTGAGACCTCGATTGTACTTGAAACGTCCAAATGTTCGGGGAGAAGCTTTGGCTTATGTCGTGTGAATAAGTTTTTTAAAAACTTTTTAGCAAAGGCCAGTTTATAGTCATAAGTATCTGGTGCAGTTACAAGGCTTGTTGGTGCTTGAACAAGTTTTTGAGTCAATGTCATTGCGATAAGATCTCTATAGGCTTTGATGTTTTTTGTTCTCAGCGCGTTAGTTGCTGAGAGGGTTATAAAATCTATCACAAGCACTATGATCTTTAGATATTTTATTTACAGAAAAAAGAATTTGTTTGAAATTTGAGCATGTTGGTTTTTGTTAAATAAAACAGGTATCTACATTGAGCTGGTAAGTAACCTAATTGTAACTAGAAAACGGATTTTATTGTTGGGCAGGGTGGAGTTCTTTAGAATTGACTGTCTATTTAAAATTATATTCTTATACATGTTGAGCATGTTGGAATATAAGGTCTATCAGCTTTCAAGAGATCAGAACTATGACTAGCTCTATTGCGAATACCTCAAATCAAAGTCTTCATTTACAGCATAACAAACCTTTCTCATCAACTGATTCTAAGTTGTCACTGATCTCTCGCTCTAAAACCTTTAATCCTAGCCAAGTCAGTGTGCAATTAGCTGAGTCGCTTCGTGATCCGTCGCATAGCTCCGAGTCAAACCAAGCTAAGTTGGCAGGTATTAAAAAAGCAGGCAGCCTGCCTCTTGGTGATAAAGATCGTGCTCGTAAGCAGTTAGAAGCGTTTCAGCGACTTATGAAGAAACTTGGAACCTTGCAAAACCCTACAACAGGTCTGAAAGGAAAACAGTATGGCTCTTTAGCTGGTCAGCCTATTTTTGAAACCAATATAAAGCCTATTTTAAAACTTGAGCTTGAACGTTTGAGTGCATTGCAGAAGTCTTCTCATATTGAAGCTATGCCTTTTATGGAAGGCATGAGACAGCAAACAATAGCTGCCTTGCGAGCATCTTTAATGAAAGTTAAAAGTGCAGAGCAGTCAGATGAAGACTCTAAAGATGGTTTAGCCCCAGCCTATAATCCTTTGGGTGTGAGCTCACACCATAGTGAACTCGTATTTGATGCATTGCAAAAATGCAGTGATTTTCATACAGCATTAAATGCTGATGTAACTCAAAACACTCTTACTATTAATGATACGCATGGTTTAGATCATTTTACTGACTTAACGATGTCTGACATCCATAAAGAAAACCAAGTTATCGTTCAAAATATTGTGAAAGACCCGCTTAAAGCCTACGAAAACATGTCGGCGCGCTTAAGTAAAGATATTCAGGCACCTTTCCCAGAGTTCAAATACACAGTTCTTGAAACAATGAAAGGTTTATCCACAGATATTATTAAAGAAAATACGGCACTTTATTCATACCTTGCGCCATTGCATAACCGTGCATTAAAAGAGCTAAAAGGCGTCCTTGATCGTGGTTGCCCATATTTGGATACTGTGAGCGCTCTCAAAACCGCTGTTGATTTTCTTGATATCCATGAGCGTGGCCGAATTGGTGGTCGTACTACGCCGCTTTATCATACATTGAGATGGTTGTATTACATGCCTCACATGAAGGCGCAAGCTCCGAAATATATTCTGTTTCCAACCTCGTTTAATATTGGTGCCACACAAATATTAAAAGTAAGAGGCGTTCCATTAGGTTTTGTTGGTGTATCCGATAAGCCAGTTTATGCTGATGGTCACTGGAATACACCTGCTGAATTTTTTGTGCATGACTTAAACCACAGTCGCAGAATGTGGGAGCAGTTTGTTGATATTTCAAAAGAAGAAGTACCAAACCAGCCTACGCTCGATACAGCTATTAATAGCTCAAATGATGTGACAAGCGTACTGCGAAAGCTTATCTATGCAAATCCTAAAAAGCCTATTCCTCTTGATACGATTAAACCTGTTATTAAGATGCTTTTATTTGAGATTCTCCATGAGGATGCCTTGCCAGCCTTCAAAAATATTATTCTTGAATCTTTGCTGCGAGCGCCTTATCAACAGTCTCGTTTTCTCTATGAGCGTCAAGAAAAAGACTTATCTGTAACATATGGTAGTGATCCGAGTGCCACTGTAGCTGCATTTACTTATCGTAAGTTAACTGGCGAGTTTTATGATCGTCCAGAAGACCGTATGGGGCTTATTTGTCCAGAGCAAGCTCGCAGCAAGCAGGGGGTTGTAGATGCAGCCTTTGCAATTATTGCAGCTTTAAGTGAAACGCAACCATCGTCCGACACCTTTATTGAGTTTGATGGTAAAAAATATTCGGAAGCGGATGTAAGAGCTATTCTGCAGCAGAATGTTGACGATGATTCAGGTTTACCAAATGATATTCGATCTAAAATATTAGAGCTTGGCGGCACACTCAATGAAGCTGCAGAGAAGAGTTCCAATATCCAGAAAACCATGGAATCTCGCCAAGCAGGTGTTACTAACTTGCCGAAAGAGATTTAATGTTTTATGTCGGATACGAGTTTGATCGATCAAGAGTGGATTCAAAGTCATTTTTATAACCTTGAAGTGCTGCAGATTAGTCATCGTCAGTTACAGGTGTTTCACCCAAATAACCCTCACGTTGAGGTGTATTTACGTTTTGACTTGAGTGGAGAATTATTTGAAGGTGAAGCACGCTGGGCTGGTGGTTATCAGAGATGGACATTTAAAGATGATTTGTGCCAAGTTGAGCAGTTTCTGCGTTTAGATGAACATATGAAGCAAGACACTAGTGCTGCCAAAGGTTTTCTTGAAACTTGGTTAAATGCCTTAAATAAGCAATCTGACTTGCCACTTGTAGAATAATTCTGAGTGAGACAGAAACAAGGTGAGGGGATACAAGTGCAGGTATTGAATTACCTGCACTTTTCAACACTATGGGTACAGCTCGCTTAAGATTGAGCTTGTAGATAGTGTCGACGAGCTTGCTCGAAGCGTTGCTCAAGCTCTTGTTGATTTTGACGAGAGAGAGGCCCTGTATTACACCATTCCAGTGTAAGGTGGTCGAACTCATCAAAGCCATTATTCTCTTTACGAGTTTGCATGGATTGATTTAGACGGTTCACTTGTAGCTGTAAACGAAGCTCAGCATCTTCTTCGTGGGACTCTGTTTCTGCCAAGATCTCCATCAAAATACACAGCTCTAATGCATAAATATCAGACTTGGAGTTGGCTTTCTCAAGAATATTAAGTTCACCTGTTTCAAGTGCTTTCATTGCTGCATCAAAACGTGCATTTAAAGTTGTAATTGTTTGATGGTTAGAGTCTGGAATACTACTCCATTCCTCTTTAATCGCATTAAGCTCAGTTGTGCTTAGATTTTGAGTTTCAACTTTAAACTCAAGCTGTCTTAGCAGTTGAGAGCGATGCCATAAGTCGCTGACCATTTGTTTTTTAGACAAGTTTTTAGCCGCTTTCGTGGCTTTTTCAAAATCTTTATTGAGCTGATTAAAGCGCTTACGTAGAGCTTTATTATCTTGCTCAAATAATGGAGCATATTCAGAAAAACCTTGCTCTGCATCTTGTAGCTCTTGCTGGCTCGTCAATACTTTTGCTGGGTTCTCATCGTTGATAACTGCTTCAAGCGTATTAAGGAGTTGGCTTACTTGCTCCGCATTATGCTTTTTCTGTGCTTCAACATCAGACCATTGCTTTTGTTTACGAGCAGTCAGTTCATTAAACGTATCGTAAAATGATTGGTTCATTTCTTTGTATGTTTCTGGTGGCAGCATACCTACAGCGCGCCATTCTGTGCGTAAGTTTTTCATTGTTTGAATTGCTGCATCCAAGTCTTCGTTTTCAAGCAGTGTTAATGCTTGATCAAGAATTTTTTGCTTAATCACTTGGTTCGCTTGTTTATGAGTATTGAGCTTTTCATTGAGCTGCTGAATAAGCTGTGCAAATCGATCTTCAAGTGCACGATGATATTTGCGGTCAACAGGTAAATACTGTTTCCACTCTTCACGAGCAAGCTTAACCATGTCTTGCACACTATTCCAATCTGCATTATCCCAGTTATAACGCTCAAGGTAATCATCAATCTGATCACACATTTTTTCGCGATGTGCTTTATTGCGTTCACGAGTATTTGCTTGTTCTTCGTAATAAGCCTTACAAGGTGCGTATGCTTCTTTTGAAGCTGCTTGGAAGCGTTCCCATAACTCATTCTCAGTTGTCGGATCTAGGCGGCCAAGTTCCTTCCATTCTTTTTGAAGCTTTTGAATGTAGTCAAGGCGAACACCCGGGTCTACATCAGCCGTTGTATCTTGTGCCAAGCC
Organism: Gammaproteobacteria bacterium UBA6940; assembly: GCA_002450655.1. GTDB lineage: Bacteria > Pseudomonadota > Gammaproteobacteria > Pseudomonadales > UBA6940 > UBA6940. The sequence continues at coordinate 35,687 of DJZY01000026.1, forward strand.
TTCCATCGAGCTAATGAGCGCTTCTTTTTTCGGCTGTGCAGCAAAAGCTTGCCAGTCTTTTAATTCTGCATATTGCGCTAGAAGCGGTTTAAGCTCTTGGCGCACTTCTTCTGCAGGCTGATCTGGTAGCTTTTTCAAAGTACCTTGAATCGATTTAATTGTTGAATCTGCATCATTAAGTTTGCCGCTTTCAATAATGGCTTTGAGTTTTTCGAGCTCATGTACTATCTGCGCTTTGAGCTTTTCAAGAATGTCATCTTGGCGGCCAAAGCGATCTTCAAGGCATTGGAAGTCTGTAGTAAGGCGCTGCATATCTTTTGGGATAATAACGTCGCCAGGCCAGTTGATACGCTGTATTAAAGCTTCAGTTTTATGGTAAAGCTTTGTGTTTCGCGCAATATCATCTGGCATTAATTGATGAAGTTCATCATGAATTTCTTTTATTGCTTCAATATGCTCACGTAGGGTGTAAATCGCATTAATTGCTTGAGAAAGCTTTTTAGAGTCTCTTTCATAGGCAGTCTTTAAATGATCAAGCGGTGGATGCATCTCGCTTGCTGTTTCCCAGCGACTTACTTGCGTTGTGAGTGTTGCGCGCAGAGAAGGAATGTCTAAGCCAGATGTTTCCGTTGATCTCAGAATATTCAGTGCATCAGTAATCAAGCTAAGGGATTGCTGCTGCTCATTTTCTGCATCGGCTTTACTTTCGATTTGGAATTGCTCTTCTGCAGAGCGAGCATCAAAAGCTTGTACTTTAGTTGTAATAGTGTCAATAAGCCCGCTTGCATCAAGGTGGGCTTTATCTTCTTCTGGTATTTCTTTCCATTTAGTGTGAACGAGCATCCATTTTTGCTTCAAAAGTGTATCAACATCTTTATTTTGCAATTGCTGGATTTGAGCAAAGCACTCTTCCGCAACTTCACGACGTTTCTCAAGCGCTGCTTCTTCAGCTTTATTGCCATCAATTTTGTCTTTGACAATGCGCCATACACTTTTATCTTTGCCTTTTACTTTTTCTAAAAGTTGATTTAATAATGTTGGATGTTGAATTTTTTCTGCAGCAAGCTGTCTTAGTTTGGCAAGAGGATGATCAAGAGCAACCTTAAGTAGATTCTCCTCTTTATAAATTTTATTAACGGCTTGAATCTGTGCATCACTAGAGGCGGCAGACATAGAAATTCGAATCAGATCATCATCCATATCGATAAGGTCGATTGCTTTTTGTAAACCTTCCATATCTGCTGATTCGTTTAGAACAGCGAGGGTCACAAGGCGACCAAGTTTATCTTGCTCTAATGATGTTGGTGCATTTTTTAAAAGACGAGCTAAAAGCGTAATGTTTGATATACGCTCAATAGCTGCAAGTCGTACAGTTTGTTCCGGGTCGCTTGAAGCCAGAGAGAACAGAGTATCCGCTTCAACAGTAATTTCAGGGTTAAGTTTTTGAACCCCTTTACGTCGGCGAATAGGGTTTGTGCTCTGCCATGCTGGTTTAAATAAATCTAAAATCATGACTAATACCTTTGTCGTCAGTCTTTATGCGATTGGTAGCGTATGCCCGAATATCATTCCAGCATAATCCATTGCTGCAATTCATGTGAATGCGATTATTTTATCTCTTGTAACGAAGATTCGCTCAAGTGTCTTTAATCATCCACTTTAGCGATTCTATGTTGCAAAATGAGCTTTATTTAAGCTATTTCAGGCACTCTATGATATTCCTGAAAACTATAGCCTAGATGTGGCTCTTGAGCCTGCTCATGATCTTCTCTTGAAATCATCTGCCATTCTTCCTGAGTCCATTCAGGGAAAAAAGTGTCGCCATTAAAGCTTTTTTGAATTTGCGTCACAACTAGCCTGTGAGCAAGATCAATTGACTGCTTATAAATTTGGCCACCACCAGCAATAATGATTTCTTGACCTTCAGGGGACTTCTCTTGTGCCATAGATATTGCATCTTCAATACTGGCAGCAATAAGGCAGTCTGGATGAGGTGAAGTTTCTTGTGTTAATGAGCGGGACACAATGATGGTTGTCCTGCCAGGAAGTGGTCGCCCAATTGAGTCAAAAGTATTTTTACCCATAATCATGACTTTGCCTAAGGTTCTTGCCTTAAAGAATTTTAAATCTTCAGGCAAATGCCATGGCATTTGATTATCTAAACCTATTGTTCTGTCCAGCCCCATGGCTGCAATAAGTGTAATTGGGTTTTTGACTTCAGAATTCGGCGACATACTAAACCTTTTCTCTTTTTAAGTGTTATAGGGGCAGCCCTACACAGCAACTGGTGCTTTGATGTGCGGGTGGTGCTCATAATCAGAGATGATAATATCCTCAGCGGTCATCTTGAACAAATCTTTTTGATTTGGATTAAGCGTCAGCTTCGGTAGTGGCAGAGGGTTACGGCTGATCTGAAGATCTGCCTGCTCTAGATGGTTTGTATAAAGGTGCGCATCACCTAGTGTATGAACAAACTCACCTGGTTCTAGGTCGCATGCATGGGCAATCATCGCTGTAAGAAGTGCATATGATGCGATATTAAAAGGCACACCAAGAAATACATCGGCACTACGCTGGTAAAGCTGGCAGGAGAGTTTGCCGTCTGCTACATAGAACTGGAATAAGCAGTGGCATGGTGGTAAAGCCATGTTTTCAATGTCTGATACATTCCATGCACTAACTAACAGGCGACGAGAATCAGGGTTGGTTTTAATTTGCTCGACAACATCTTTAAGCTGATCACGAGTAGTACCATCTGGACATGCCCATGAGCGCCATTGCTTTCCGTAAACAGGGCCTAGATCGCCGTTTTCGTCAGCCCATTCATCCCAAATAGAAACGCCATTTTCTTTTAAGTATTTGATGTTCGTATCACCAGCAATAAACCAAAGAAGTTCATGAACCACTGATTTCAAATGGATTTTTTTTGTTGTGACTAAAGGAAAGCCTTCTGAAAGATCGTAACGCATTTGATAACCAAAAACAGAATAAGTCCCTGTGCCTGTGCGATCGCTTTTCAATGTGCCATTTTGGCGAATATGAGTTAGTAAATCTAAATAAGCTTGCATTATTGAAATTCCTACACTTTTTTCTGTTGTTTGGAGCAGATTGCGAACATGATAATGCCGCCGATAATCATTGGCGTGCTTAATACATGCCCCATTGTCATCCAGTCGCCAAAGATAAAGTTCAATTGGGCATCTGGTTGACGTACAAATTCTGCTGAAAATCTTGCAATACCATAACCAACGAGGAACAGCGCTGATGTCGTACCAAGTGGACGTGGTTTTGATGAGTACCACCAGAGTACGATAAACAGCAGTAAGCCCTCAAGGCTGGCTTGGTACAATTGCGACGGGTGTCTCGGTAATCCATCTGAACCTGGAAAAATCATCGCTAATGGGAAGTCGGCAGAAGTAACTCGGCCCCAGAGTTCGCCATTAATAAAATTGCCAATTCGACCAAAGGCTAAGCCCAGTGGTACCAATGGCACGAGGAAGTCTCCAACTTCAAGCACAGATCGTTTAAATTTTCGGCTAAAATACCAGCCACCAAGTGTAACCCCAATCAGGCCACCGTGGAAGGACATTCCGCCGTTTTGGATCATGAATATTTCCCAAGGCTTTTTCATCCAAACGCTTGGGTCTTGGTAAAAAATAAAGTAACCAATACGGCCACCGAATATCACACCGACCATGCCGTAGAAGAGAAGATCACTCACTTCATCCATAGTCCAATTGTAACGACCTGAATTAATTCGGTATTTTGCAAGAAGGTATGCCATGGCGAATGCAGCAACGTACATCAGCCCGTACCAGTGTACTTTAAGACCAAAGAGATCTATCGCAACTGGGTCAATGTTTGGGTAAGTAAGCATGGGTTAAAACTGATCTCCATTCAGTGGCTATAGGGATTGTATCGATAGTGTGTGAAAGAGTTATACCTTTTAAGGCTGCCTCAGATTGTAAACGCTTTGGCGTAGATGTTCGAGTCGCGCTTCTGGAGTACTTATAGCCTCGATGTCTTCAAAAGGAATGAGCTCTCCAATTTCGATTTTTAAAGTTGAGTTGCGTTTGTTATTCACTTCTCTGACAAGCATGCCAATGCGAAGTGTCAGGCTAAATTGCGAAAATAACTGAAATAAGAATGAGTTCTGGCCATGAAAGTACATTGGCAAGACAGATGCCTTGGACTTATCGATTAGCTTTTGAGTAAAAGGTTTCCAATCAAGATCGGTTGCTGTGGAACCTAGGGATGGAGAAGTAGAGACACCGCCAGCAGGAAATATAATCACAGTCCCACCTGCATTAAGTTCTTCTATGCATGCATTACGAGTGCGTAAATTTTCTTTTTGGGCGGTTCTCGTTGGTGCAAAATCAATAGGTAGCACGTGTTTTTCTATTCTTGAGTCTTGGCAAAGAACATCATTAAGAACAATTTTAAAGTTTGGACGAATAAGTGATACGAGATGGCAAATGACAAGACCGTCAACAACACCAAATGGATGATTTGCAACAACAACCAATGGTTGGTTGGCTGGTACTTTTTCCAGTTGAGCAATTTGTGTATCGAGATTAACGTTTAATCGCTTTAATGCTTCCGCCCAAAAGGTTGTATTTTCAAGGTCTTGATCTTGGAGTGAATCATAAAGAGCTTGCAGTTTCTTCCGGCCGGTAAACCACTCGGCGAGATGGATTAAACCACGTTGCCAGACTTTGTCTGCATAGGTTGAATAGGTTATTTTTCGAGTGTCTGTCATTCGCTAATCTCTTGAATTGTCGCGATCATTGTTCTTTTGATGAGCAAGTATAAGCTTTAATAGGCTTTTATGTTGTTAGAAGTATCGCTTTTTTCGATGATATTAATATGAAAACTCTGATGATTGTGATAGACCTAACATCTAAAAAGGACCTATTTCTTTTGACAACGAGTTGAAAAAAAGAGATAGTTGACACCTGAAAACAGCTGGCGTGGTGACAGTGGGGCGGTTGTTTTTGGTACGTTTTTAACACGCTTTTCCGAGGTCTTATTGTGCTCTTTAAAAGAAAGGCGATAATACCCGTTTAATCCCGGAGATTTAGATATGGCTGAATATTCTATTTTTACATCTGAGTCAGTGTCTGAAGGACATCCTGATAAAATTGCTGACCAAATTTCTGACTCGATTCTTGATGCAATTCTTGAGCAAGATAAGAACGCTCGTGTTGCTTGTGAGTGTCTTGTTAAGACAGGTATGGCAATCGTTGCTGGTGAAATCACAACTTCTGCATGGGTTGATATTGAAGCAATCACTCGTGGTGTGATCAAAGATATCGGTTATACATCTTCTGATATGGGTTTTGATGGCGATTCTTGCGCAGTACTAAACGCAATCGGCAAGCAATCCATGGATATCTCTGTTGGTGTTGATCGTAAAGACGACATCGAGCTAGGTGCTGGTGACCAAGGTCTTATGTTTGGTTATGCGTCTTCTGAAACTGAAACGCTTATGCCTGCGCCAATTTACTATGCTCACCAAATGATGGCTCGTCACGCTGACGTTCGTAAGAACGGCACGCTAGACTTCCTTCGCCCAGATGCTAAATCTCAGGTGACATTCAAGTATGACGCACAAGGTAAGCCATGTGCTATCGACGCAGTTGTACTTTCAACTCAGCATTCTCCAGATGTAAAACTTGCTGACCTGCAAGAAGCTGTAATGGAAGAAATCATCAAGCCAACACTTCCAGCTGAGTGGCTACATGCTGATACTAAATATTTCATCAACCCAACGGGCGTATTCATCATTGGTGGTCCAATGGGTGACTGTGGTCTAACTGGTCGTAAGATCATTGTGGACTCTTACGGCGGTATGGCTCGTCACGGTGGTGGTGCATTCTCTGGTAAAGATCCAAGTAAAGTTGACCGTTCTGCTGCATACGCTGGTCGTTATGTTGCGAAGAACATCGTTGCTGCAGGTCTTGCTGAGCGTTGTGAGATCCAAGTGTCTTACGCTATCGGTGTTGCTGAGCCAACATCTATCAGTATCAACACATTCGGTACTGGTAAAATTGCTGACGAAAGAATCGTTGAGCTTGTTCGTGAAAACTTCGAACTAAGACCAAGAGGTATCATTACTTCTCTTGATCTAGAGCGCCCAATCTACCGTCCAACTGCAACTTATGGTCACTTCGGCCGCGAAAACCTAGGTTTCACTTGGGAAAATACAGATAAGGTTGAAGCACTTAAGTCTGGCGCTGGCTTCTAAGCCCCGTTTAAGCTAAAGTAAAATACCTTTTTAATGAAGTCTGAGGTTGTTCCCACGGGAACTTGTGTTAGGTAATGTCCCTAACACCCTCGGGCTTTATTTTTATCTAATGGAGTTACCAAATGACAAGTACTGTTGATTTTACAGATTATAAAGTTGCTGATATTTCTCTTGCAGACCTTGGTCGTCGTGAGCTTGAAATCGCAGAAAGTGAAATGCCTGCACTAATGGCGCTTCGTGAAAAGTACAAAGCTGACCAACCTCTTGCGGGTGCAAAAATTCTTGGTTGTCTTCACATGACAATTCAAACAGGTGTTCTGATTGAAACTCTGACTGAGCTTGGTGCTGAAGTTAGATGGTCTTCTTGCAACATCTTCTCAACTCAAGATCATGCTGCTGCTGCGATGGCTGCACGTGGTGTTGCCGTTTACGCTTGGAAAGGCCAAACAAACGAAGAAGGCGAGTGGTGTATTGAGCAGACTATCCTTAAAGATGGTCAGCCATGGGACGCAAACATGGTTCTTGATGATGGTGGTGATCTGACTGCTATGCTTCATGACAAGTACCCACAAGTGCTAGAAAATATCCACGGTATTTCTGAAGAAACGACTACAGGTGTTATTCGTCTGAACCAACTTCTTAAAGCTGGCAAGCTTAAAGTACCTGCAATCAATGTAAACGATGCAGTTACTAAGTCTAAGAATGACAACAAATACGGTTGCCGTCACTCGCTAAACGACGCTATTAAGCGTGGTACAGATCACCTTCTATCTGGTAAGAAAGCACTTGTTGTTGGTTACGGTGATGTTGGTAAAGGTTCTGCTCAAAGCTTACGTCAAGAAGGCATGATCGTTAAGGTATCTGAGATTGATCCAATCTGTGCAATGCAAGCATGTATGGATGGTTTCGAAGTTGTATCTCCATACAAAAATGGTATTAACACTGGTAAAGTTGAAGATATCAATGCAGAAGTCATGTCTAACGTCGATATTCTTGTGACAACGACTGGTAATATCGACGTTTGTGATGCTGCAATGCTTCAAGCAATCAAAGCAAAAGCAGTTGTATGTAATATTGGTCACTTTGATAACGAAATCGACACTGCGTACATGCGTAAAAACTGGAAGTGGGAAGAAGTAAAGCCACAAGTTCACCGTGTATACCGTAGCGATGATCGTAACGATTACCTTCTTCTTCTATCAGAAGGTCGTCTCGTAAACCTTGGTAATGCAACTGGTCACCCATCCCGTATCATGGATGGTTCTTTTGCAAACCAAGTTCTAGCGCAAATTCACCTTTACGCTAAGAAATTTGCAGACGCATCTGCTGAAGAGAAGCAAGCACAGCTTACTGTAGAGCTTCTACCTAAGCACCTTGATGAAGAAGTAGCACGCTATATGGTTGAAGGTTTCGGCGGTCAATTGACTCAGCTGACTCAAGCACAAGCTGACTACATCTATGTACCTGTTGAAGGTCCATACAAAGGTGAAGACTATAAGTATTAATAACTGAAGTATTAATAATACTGGTCTAAAATAAAGTTCTGATATATTTAAAAAGTCAGAACTTGAATAAGTTAGTCTTGATTAAGATTGAATTATTCAAGCATATAAAGCATTAAAAGAATCAATTCTTTTAATGCTTTTTTGTTTTTAGAAACTAGGCAAGGTCTTTAACGTTTATGACCTAACATTTGTGGAGTTTCAATATGAGTAATACATCGAATCATAAGCCGAGTATTAGTTTTGAGTTCTTTCCAGCAAAGTCTGAAGAATCACAAAACAAATTGCGTGAAGAGCGCACCAAACTGGCTGCTGCAGATCCAACTTATTTTTCTGTAACTTATGGTGCAGGTGGTACAACACGTAGCCATACACTTGAAACAGTGTTAGAAACCCGAAAAGTGACAGGTATTAACTCTGCACCACATTTAAGCTGTGTTGGTGATAATCGAGAGCATCTTGGTAGTCTTCTTGAAGAATATAAATCCCATGGTATTAATAAAATGGTTGCTCTACGGGGTGATCTGCCTTCAGGTATGGGTATTTTAAAAGGCGAATTTGCTTATGCTCGTGACCTTGTTGCATTCATTCGTGAAAAAACAGGTGATCACTTCCATTTAGCGGTGGCTGCCTATCCTGAAATGCATCCACAGGGTGTGACAATGGATCTTGACTTCCAACGCTTTGTGGAAAAAGTTGATGCTGGCGCAAACTCAGCCATTACACAGTATTTTTATAATGCAGATGCATATGAGCATTTTATGGACTTATGTGCCAAAAAGAATGTTAAAATTCCTGTTGTGCCAGGCATTATGCCAATTACAAACTACTCACGTTTAGCACGCTTTTCACAGATGTGTGGCGCTGAAATTCCACGTTGGTTAGAAAAGCAGTTGATGGCTTATGGTGATGATACAAAGTCTATCCGTCAGCTTGGTGAAGAAGCTGTTACTCGCTTAGTGGAAAAGTTGATAGGCCTTGGTGCGCCTAGCTTTCACTTCTATACACTTAACCAAGCAGAACCAAGCCTTGCGATTTGTCGCAACCTCAAGCTAGGTGCCTTTGATTAGTAAGGTTTGTACGTGTTATTTGTGAGTCATTTCTGATACTCCAGTGCCTATGGCACAATAAAGTATGTTATCAATAGAGATGACTCACGAATACGTATTTTAACAAGGCATGCCTTCTATGGTCGATAACGACAGCATTTCAAAACTAACCCCTTCAGAGCTTAAAGAGCTCTATCACCTAAGCCCTGCCAGAGATTACTTCTCATCAGAAAGAGCAAGCGCTCTTCTTAATACGATGCCGCATAAAACGCAGCGAACCTATTTATGGCGCAACCCAGGTGCAGGTGTAGTTATTATCTGTGAGACAGAGCAGGGTGCTTATATCGTTCGAGCTAAGCGTTTTGATAATACTTGGAAATCAACCTTTGGTGGCGCAGTTGAAGCTGGTGAATCCTTTTTAGAGGCTGCTTTAAGAGAAACCCAAGAGGAATGGTTTCATACAAAGCTTGGTGACTTTCAACTGCAGGACTATATCCATTTAAATCGTGGTCGACGCTTACAAGATGGGCGTATTCGCGGTTTTGATTATGTGACAGGTGTTGTTGTTATTAAAACAACTTTTGCTGAATTAAGTGATCATATTTCGGCATTGAAAAAACATGCTTCACATGCACTGGCAGCATTGGCAGCTTTTATTAAAACAGATGCATTTCTTTCTGAATCTCATCGATCTCGTAAAGTAAGCGCCCAATATGGGTTAGAAGATCCTCACGTGCTCCAATGTATTGCAGCTCATAAAGGGGGCTTAGATGCTATTGAAACACTGGAGCAAATAGCAGCAGGGGATATCGTCTTTAATCCTGTGGATAAAATGTTGGATCAGCGCACCCATGCCATCATGCACTTTACTGAATACAGCGATTTTGAAATTGTACCTGTGGAGAATGCTTTAGAGGTACTTTATAACGCCGAAGCTGGTATTACGTTAACGGAAGTCTTTAAGCTAGATCCTTTCAGCGTATCTGGTTTGATCTGTAAGTATATTAACGGTAAATTCTCGCTGTAAGACAAGGCTCATCTGAATTTATGACTTGATCACTCTTTTACGGGCTTGAAGTGTTACCATGTCTTGGAATATCACTTTTATCAAGTTAATTACCCAGTAAAGAAGGCGGTGAGTATGTCCTCAAGATTCCAGTTAGGACCTAAGTCCCAGGCGTTTGCAGATACAGCTCTTGATCATGTCTGGCATCCATGCACACAAATGAAAGATCACGAATCAATGCCAATTATTCCTATTGCAAAAGGAAAAGGCATTTGGTTAGAAGACTTTGACGGAAAGCGTTACATTGATGCTGTTAGCTCTTGGTGGGTAAACCTCTTTGGTCATAGCAATGATTTTATTAATGGTAAAATTCAAGAGCAGCTTTCAAACTTAGAGCATGTCATTCTTGCTGGCTTTACTCATCAACCAATTGTCGATTTATCCAAACGACTTGTGGAAAAAGCACCTCAAGGCTTAACCCGCTGTTTTTATGCTGATAACGGCTCTTCTGCTGTTGAAGTAGCCTTGAAGATGAGCTTTCACTCATACCGTAATAAAGGCCAGCACAAGAAAACTCGCTTTATTTCGATCTCAAATGGATATCATGGTGAAACCCTAGCTGCGCTTGCTGTATCTGGTGTGGCCTTATACAAAGAGATTTATGGCCCTCTCTTACTAGACCCAATTGAAGTACCAAGCCCAGATAGTTATTACCGTCCAGAAGGTGTTTCACCTGCGGAACATGCTCGAGAAATGTTTAAGCACATGGAAGCAGCCTTAGAAGAGCATCATGAAACAGTATGCGCTGTTATTCTTGAGCCATTAATTCAGTGTGCTGGTGGTATGCGTATGTATGATCCAGAGTACCTGCGTTTATTAAGAGAAGCTTGTGATAAATATGGTGTGCATTTAATTGCTGATGAAATTGCGGTTGGCTTTGGCCGTACAGGTACTTTCTTTGCTTGTGAACAAGCAGATATCACGCCAGACTTCCTTTGTTTGTCAAAAGGTATTACCGCTGGTTATTTGCCGCTTTCTGTTGTGATGACCAATGAAAAAATCTATCAAGATTTCTATGACGACTACGAAACCTTAAAAGCCTTTTTGCATAGCCATAGCTATACAGGTAATCCACTTGCTTGTGCTGCAGCTCTAGCGACACTGGATTTATTTGAGCGTGATAATGTGATCGAAGAGAATAAGAAGCTTGCCAAGGTGATGGCTGATTCTACAGCGCATTTAATTGATCACCCACATGTTGGTGATGTTCGTCAAACAGGTATGGTGCTGGCTGTGGAGATGGTGAAGGACAAGAAAACCAAAGAAGCGTATCCATGGCAAGAGCGCAGAGGTTTAGATGTCTTTAAATATGCATTAAATCACGAGTGTTTACTACGACCTCTAGGTAATGTTGTTTATATGATGCCTCCCTATGTCATTCAACCAGAAGAAATTCAACTTCTGGCCAAAGTTATGACAGATGGTATTAATGCAGTAACAGCGAAGTAAATAGGAAAGAAAAAATGGCTAATAATACTATTAATGTGAACGGTTTCTCTGGCAATGTTAAAGCACTTGCACAAGATGTTAATAACTGCGTTGGACAAACATTTATTGTTAATCGTCTCTCTGAGCTGAAATCACTTCATAACAATACAATTAAATTGGGGGCTGAATACAGTTCAGCACCACACGGTATTCCTTCCAGTATAACTGAAGGAACTGCTGTAGCTTGTTTACGCAAGCCTGTTCATAATCAAATTCCTCTCGATCCTGCAAAGATGAGTAAAAAGAAGCTTGATGCAAACCAAAATGAATATAAGCAAATCACGCCCGCTTTAACTCACGTGGTTATTCCATTTCCAGCGCAACAGCGTTTCTTATCTTTAACAAATGCGTCTAATTGCTTTGTACTCGATATGAGAAATACTGCATCTGTTACTGTAAATAAGAAGGATAAAACGGTGTTTGAGGAAGTGCAGCGTGAATGTGTCGCAGCTAGAGAGGCATACTTACCCGAAAGCAGTTAGGGAGTGAGGAGTGTATAAATGGTTTTAGAGAATAAATTAAATCTTAAGGATCAAGTTGAACTTGCTCGAGCTGAAGAGAAAATCAGTAAACAAAAAGCAAAGCAGCTCTTTGACTCAGGGGATATTAACCAAGCAGAAGTAGGTACATTTAGTGGGTTAAGTTATATCCATCAATATCTCTTTAAAGAGATCTATTATTTTGCTGGTCAGATAAGAGATGTCAATATCGCAAAAGGTAATTTTCGTTTTGCACCTGTCATGTATTTAGAGCAATCCTTAAAATATATAAATAAAATGCCACAAAGTAATTTTGATCAGATCATTGAAAAATATGTTGAGATGAATATTGCCCATCCTTTTAGAGAAGGTAATGGTCGATCAACTCGCATTTGGTTAGATCTTATATTAAAGAAAGAAATTCAGCAGGTGATTGACTGGAATCTTGTGGATAAGGATGATTACCTGTCTTCAATGCAACGAAGTGTTGTTAAAGATGTAGAGATTAAAGTGCTGTTAAAGCAAGCTTTGACAGATCAAATTAATGACAGAGCTTTGTTTATGAAGGGTATTGATGTGAGCTATTACTATGAGGGTTATAGCGAGTTTAAAACTGACGACCTATAGGTTAAGTGATTCACCCTAATTTTGAAAAGAATAGATAACTATGAGATTAAGAAGACTGTATTTTCCACAACTGAATGAATCATCACAAAGCTATACACTTGATTCAAAGCAACCAGAGTTTCACTATTTAATTAATGTATTACGCCTTAAAGCAGGCCAAATACTCCAGCTTTTTTCAGGCACAGGTTTAGTTGCAGAGGCAAAAATTGAACAGGTTGCTAAAAAGTCTGTTGAAATTGCTGTTGACTCGTTTGAACAATTTGAAAAGCCAAGTATTGAGTTTCACTTATTTCTAGGTATTTCAAAAGGCGATCGTATGGATTATGCGTTGCAAAAAAGTACAGAGCTTGGTGTCACTCGTATTACACCACTCTGGACAGAGCGTGGTGATGTACGCCTAAAGCCAGATCGATTAGAAAAGAAAATGAGTCATTGGCAGGGTGTTATTACATCTGCTTGCGAGCAGTCCTACCAAAACTTCTGCCCAGAGCTCTTAGAGCCACAAACCCTTGAAGAGCTATCTTTGGACTTCAACGATGAGCATTTAGGCTTTATGTGTGATGCATCAGGTGTGCCATTCAAGGATTATCAAAGCCTTCAACCGAAGTCTGTCTCTTTTATGGTTGGCCCAGAAGGTGGTTGGTCGCAAGAAGAGCTTGAATCTATTCAGCAAACATCAGTTAAGCCTCTGAAAATGGGGCCTCGTATTTTGAGAACAGAAACTGCACCTGTTGTGCTGCTTTCGCTGGCTCAGAATGCATGGGGTGATTTCTAAATAAAATGAATAGAGTATTTATTACTTTTTTATTGCTGAATGTATTAACTGCATGCAATTCAGTAGCTCAAAAAAATACGCGTCAGCATTTTCAAAAAGGTATTTATACTTGTGGTTTTGAGGTGAGTGAATTTAAGGCTTGCCACGACCAAAATTCAGCCTGGCTCACAGGCAGTGATCATGTTTTACAAACCCTTTCGGATAAGTGCATGATGAGTAAATCTGAGCCTTATCCTCGTTATTATATTGAGATGAAAAGCCACTCCTTAGAAAAAGCTGAAGATGGATTCGCTCAAGACTATGACAGTGTTATTTATATTGATGAGCTATTCGTTCATGAACCTTTAGCTCACCAATGTGATGTTTACTAATTGCATCTACTTATTTTTTGCTTCTTCTAATTCCCGTGCTATACGATAAGGCCCTTTTGGAAAGCCTGAAGGGTTATTAATCATCTGATCGTTTGCGATATAGCTTACATGCCTTACTCTGACAGATAAGTTATCCACAATCTGATCCATAACAGCGTTCACCATCATTTGAGTAAATGAACTTGTACTACCATTGTTTGTAGACTCTGAGTGGAAAGCTTTACCTTCCCACAAAGTAGTTCCTGTTTTTGAATCAACCAAACGTGCCTGAGCTTGCACTACTGTGGATGATGAGAATAGAAAGAACTCTTGCCCAAATCGAGAAATATTAATATAGAGCACTGCGTCCTGTCCAAAAACATCATAGAGTTTATCAATAGGGATTTGATGCATTTCTTCAGGGATGTAATAGCCATTGTCTTTCATAAACTGATCAACAAGCATGACTGGAAACACATAGTATCCACGTTCACCAAGCGCCTTATTCATTGTGGATAAGTACATATAAGGTGCGAGTACCTCTGGTGATTCGTTCGTTGGAGGCAATACTAAAATAGAGTGAGGATCAGCTTTTAAAAATGCCTCAGATGGCTGGTGTGGTGTTGAAGCACAACCAAAAAGCAGGCTAAGGCTCAACAAAAGACTTAAGCGGAGAAATAATTTCATTTTTTACTCTCCTCAAGCTGTTTAATTAAATAGTCCATAAATGCTTTTGACTCAGGATAGAGCTTAGCTTCATGCTCAAAAGCATCTTTAGCCATTTGTTTTTGATTGTTTTCCACAGCGGCAGTACCAAGCTGTGCATAAAGTCCTGGCGCTGGCTTTACATTGTTTTGTTGAGCAAGTGCAATTTCGTTGCTGAGCAATTCAATTTGTCGCGATGCTGTTAACTCACCAGGATTAGCATAGCTTGTATAAATAATATCTTCGTATTGCCCCCAATAAAACAGTTGACTGGTTGATGTACAACCAGTCAGTGTCATTGCGAGGAGTAACAGTATCTTCCTCATGTACAAACCCTTAAAGTGCTGTGCGAGACATATGGTTTACAAGCTTCTCTACGGCTGCAGTAATAGCAAGGTTTAAAACCTTACCGTTAAGTGTGGCGTCATAGCCTGCTGTTGAGCCTGTACCAAGCACTTCACGGTTGGAAAGCTCATATTCCCCTGCGCCCTGTACAGTCATCATGACTTCTGACGTTTTAACATTAGTCACTTGGAGTGATACTTTTGCATAAGCAGTTTGCTGTTTACCGCGACCAAGTACGCCAAAGAGTTGTTTATCACCAGTTACCTTGCGGCCAAATTCAAGCACACTACCAGAAATAACAAGATCAGCACCTGTTAACTTTTGCACTGTGCCAGAGATAGCTGCTTCTTGCTTCATAGCTTGAGTATCTGTGCGATTTACAACTCGAAAGAAGTTTGTCATTTGTAATTGTGAGCTCAAAATATCCTGTGCTTGAGAGCCAAGTCTGTCCTTATCGCTGGAAAAAACGCCTCTTTGATAGTCTGAGGCATTATTGAAGTTGGATACAACGACTTTCTTCCGCTGCTCATAAGGCACGGAATAATCCGCTTGAACGGCTTTAGTTTCAATTGTGCGGTTTGATTCAACAGCAGCACAACCAGAGAGAGTGAGTGCTGTTATGGCGAAAGAAGAAAGCAATAATTTTTTCATGATAGATACCTTTGTATAAAAAACAATTGGTTAAACAGTTAAGTCTTATTAAAAAAAAGAGACGACGTTGAGTCATATTACTGTAATGCATTCACCTTTAAAATCGAATATTTAATTATAATTCAATGATTTAAGGTTGATTGTATGGTTGGTACAGTGAATAGCGTTCATCCCCATAGACTAGCCAAGTTTTGTTTTGACCGACCAGAGTTTAAAGATAGATTAGCATCAACCAGTCCAAAAGGTTGGGGGATGCTGAAAGAGAAATTCATTAAGGACCAAGGTAAGCGTACTTATTTAGACAAAGCTAACATTGAATTGAATACAGTACAGCTTGTCACAGATGCAAACGGCATTAAATCCATGAGGGATATTGAAAACAACCCCATCAAAGTGGATAAGATGAAGTTCGTTATTATTGAAGATCCGAGTTATATCCAAGGGCATGGTGAGCGTATGGTTATGCTCAATGCTAAAACTCATCATAGCATTATCTCTGGTGGCCAAGATATTAAGTATGGCGGACTTATCACATCAAACGAAAGGGGGCGATTAAACCGCTTCCAAGACGTTGTTATTGATACAGGGCATTATGAGCAGCCATGTAAAGCTCGAGCTCAGAATCCAGAAGAGCTTGCCCGTGCACAGCGCTTTGAACAGTATCTTTATAAGAAATTTGAAGAACTTGTGGACGAAAAGAAGGACTTGGATGAAACCTCAACAGTAGGCTTAGGATTAGAGCCTTTAAGTGAGCGTCTTAAAGAGTTTGATGAAGTTCAGCCGTTGCAATGCAAAGTGCAAAAACCTGTTTGGATGCAAATGAAGCCAAGTATTTCAGTAGCTTAGGAATAATAGAAACGTTCAACTGTATAGGTCATATATCTAAGCAGAAAATAAGTGATATTGATATGTAATTATTTAGAGTTTCAAAAGAACCCTAGGGTTTAATATTGGTCTTTTAAGTATAAAGAGATGCCAATATGACTTTAAACGCTTTACAAAATATGTACCGAAACCCTTCGGATCTTTGCAGCCAATGCCAACTTCCTAGTACACCTTTTAATACGGTTCTACCGATTGGTGGTGGGCAACAGCTTCACTTTGCTGGATGTGGCGTAAGTTTTAGTGCAGAGACGCCTGCTCCAATGACTGTGCCTCCTGCTCAACATACACATTTGAATGCCACAAATGACAGAGTCTGCCCTGTGAGTGGATGTGAGCAAAGGCTTGGTGCAGGTAATTTAGTTCTTGAAAGAAGTCGACATATTGCACAGAAGCATACTGTGGAAGTATCTGAAGGTCCTTATAAAGGGCAGATTAAATGTAATATAGATGAGAATTGTGATCGATCATTTCCAAAGTCTTATACAACTTCGAACTCAACAGATGTGAAGAGAGTCTTTGATCACGTTAAGAGAATACATCCTGAATTTTTAAAATGAAAGAATGGAATAGAAAGTGCCACAAAGGAATGTAGTTGGGTTTTGTGGCACCATTAAATCATGCTGCTTTGCGTGTATGTTCACCCTTACGAAGCATTTCGGTAATAGCATGATTAAATGCATCTAAATCTTTTGGTACTCGACTCGTAATAAGATTTCCGTCGACTATAACTTCTTTATCTTCCCATTGAGCACCTGCATTTTCTAAATCTTTACGAATAGCTTCAACCGACGTCATTTTTCGTCCCTTAATGACTTCAGCATTAATAAGAAGTTGCGGTCCGTGACAAATGGCAGCAATGCATTTATCCGTTGTGCTAAAGCTCTGAATAAAGGAAAGAGCTTTTTTATTAGTTCGGAGTGTGTCTGGATTAGCGACGCCACCCGGTAAAATAAGCGCATCAAAGTCATGAGGATCTGCGGATTCGAGTTTGATATCCACTTTAAAGCTATCGCCTTTTTTGTCATGTTTCATTCCTTGGATTGTGTCTCCATCTGGAGCGACAACATAGACAACTGCACCAGCATCTTTAAGTGTGTTAAGAGGGTTTTCAAGCTCAGATTGCTCGAAACCATTCGTTGCTAAAATTGCGATTTTACGATTTGCTAAAACATTTGAGCCATGTGATGACATAATATAAAACTCCTTTAGATACGTGAAAAAATAGGTGTGCGGTAACACACCTTAAAGCGCTTGAATTAGGATTAATTTGGTTTTAGGATGGATTTAATGTTCACAAATTCCCGTAAACCAAAACCGCCATGCTCGCGTCCATAGCCTGAGTTTTTAACACCACCGAAAGGCATATTTGGTTGGGATAATGCATAGCCATTAATGTTGACCATACCTGTTTCTATTTCCATCGCAACTCGTTTGGCTCTTTCAATGTCTTTTGAAAAGACGCCACCACCCAAGCCGTATTCATGATCATTTGCGATTTTCAGGGCTTCTTTTTCATCTTTGGCTTTAAAGAGTACCGCTACTGGACCAAAAAGCTCTTCATCATAAGCAGGGCTGCCTGGTTTAACATTTTCCAGTACAGTTGCAGGATAGAAGTAACCTTTACCATTTGGTAGCTCACCACCAGTGAGGCATTTTGCGCCTTTTTTAATAGACTCTTGCACTTGCTTGTGCAGGTTATTGCGGGCACTTTCCGAAGACATTGGCCCCATATCGTTGTTGCGATCCATTGGGTCGCCATAACTTACCTGGCTCATTGCCTTAACAAATCGATCTTTGAATTCGTCATAGAGATTTTCAGCAACAATAAAGCGTTTAGCACCAATGCATATCTGGCCAGCATTACTGATACGGCCAGTAACGCACGTTTTTACTGCAAGATCTAGATCGGCATCATCCAGAATAATGTATGGGTCACTACCACCAAGTTCTAGAAGTGATTTTTTAAGATGCTTGCCAGCTTCCTCTGCAATGAGTTTCCCAACTTCTGCACTGCCTGTAAAGGTGACACCTTTAACTCTAGGATGTGAGATAAGTTCATCAGCAACTTTACCACCGACGTAGGCAACACTGAATACGTCTTGCGGTAGACCAGCTTTTTCATAAATTTCATGGATTTTCTGAGCTGTACCCCAGACAATTTCTGCATGTTTAAGTACAGTCGTATTACCTGCTAGTAGATTTGGGATACTGTAACGGACAACTTGGTAGAGTGGAAAATTCCAAGGTTGCATAGCAAGAATAACACCTGTTGGCTGATAGACGATCTCGCCTTCGCCACCCTGAGATAGCGGTCGTGTTTCTGATTCTAAGAGAGCTGGGCCATTGTCTGCAGTATATTTGCAGATTTCCACACAAAGATCGATTTCGCCTTCGCTTTCTTTTATGGATTTGCCCATTTGTTGGGACATCATTTTTGCAAGTTCGTCTTTGGATCTTTCAATTTCTTGACCGATTTTGCGGATAATTTCAGTTCTTTCTGAAATTGAAGTTTGTCGCCACTTTAAAAATGCTTGATGTGACGACTCAATAATAGCTTCAGCTTCTTTCTTTGAATGAGGTTTAAACTTTTTCAAAAGCTCGCCTGTAGCTGGATTAAATGTTTCAACTGTTTCGGTATTACTTTCAATATTGTTACGTGCAACGGCTGTGTTCGCCATAAATAGCTCCTTTTGCCTTCTGCAAGACATTAAATTTCACATTTTTTTCAAAATAAATTAGGTGTATAAAATTTTTGAAAAAAGCTCGAAGAATTTCGAAACAATTCCAAGCTATCAATGACTTGGTGATAATGATGTGAAATATTTGAAGTGTATTTTTTGGCTAAAAAAGTATTTTTTATCGAATTAATTAAAATTAAATAATAAATTATTTTAAAGCTAGTTCTATCAGATTTAAAATGAGCTCTAGCTGTTTTTCTTTAGGTTGAAAATCAAAAGAGGGGATATGAATAAAAGCACAATCAGTATCAGTTTTAACTGCATGACTTAATAAACGATGATAAATAGCTTCACATACATAACCACTTGCATCTGTTGATTTACGAATCCATGGCTCTTTTTGGTTCGCTTGGTTTAGTAACTCTTCTGCATCTAGTGTTGTGTAGAGCTGGTGGTGGTTGATTGGTTCAAACACACTTCCAGTGTCACCATCATAATCTTTGCCTTGTGAAGTTGGGTAGGGCTTTGCGGTTGTTTCAAGCCTGAAGTCTTGACCTCTGTGGAGACCGAAGCCAAGTATAAGATCGAATTTTTTATAATTTAGCACGTTATCTATAAGGGTGGGGGCTCTGCTGTAACTCACGGGGAGGGAAAGAATCTTTGACAAGATACTTTTCTGTTCGAGGTGAGGGTCTATAGATTTAATTAAGGTGCTAGATGGGTTGTCTGTAATTGAACCGAATGGACCAAAGCCTGTGAGAAGAACTGTTTTCATATAAGTTAAATCCTAAAAGGTCTTAGGCACGCTGCCTATTAATGCAAGTGGCATTTAAAGTATATGAAATGAAATAACGAGAGTGTGATATCGCCCATAAAGCTGGTAATACTAGCCAAAGCTATCTCGGTAAGCACCATTTTGATTTTGAAGTACATTAATTTTATTTTCGTATACTTCCATGTCAAGAATTCTCAAGGTTGGTTCATGTTTTAAATTTTTCATAAGTTTTGAATTCTTATTTTGTGGCCCTCTATTTCGTGTACAAGCTCTATAGCCTAGGCCAGCAACAGATTCAGAAAAATCTTGTTTTAGATGGATTGTACCATCGGTTTTTGAAGAGCCATGTGGGTTAAGCTCATGGGCGACTGATAATGCTGCCATAGTAAGGGTTCTATCCATACCGCTCTTACATTGCACGCTATGAGCCATGCCAGTGGTTTTTAATGCCGAACGCAGTTGAATAAATTCATGGCCTCTATCCCTTTGAATGGCATTTGTACGGAACTCTTTTTTGGTTAGCTGTGTGTACATAAACCCAAGACCATTGACCAAATTTAAGTGCTTGGGGTCGCTTGAATTCATATTATCGAGTTTGAGCAACTTTTGGCGAAGCTTATCTGCATGCTCTGGTTTTGCTTCTTTTGGCAGAATTGCTGAAGCTAAACTTAAGAACTCTTGCGCTGTAGAGTGGCGGGTGAGATCATCTGCACCTAATATGTTTGAGCTTCTGATGGAATCAAAGTCTTTATTTAATTGTGAAGACATTCTTTGTACAAGCGTTGGAAGAGCATGCTCTCTATTATAGGCTTGCTGTGCATTAACCGCATCGTTTTGATTTTTCTTGCCCGTAAACAAACCATTTTTTGCTTGGTTGGACATAGTCATATTGGTGATGAGTGGTTTGGCAATTTGAACATCAGTTGGAATACCATTTTTATCAGGAATACTAATTGTAATATTGTGGCCATCTGGCGCATTTTTAAATAGATCATCAACAGCTTGTTGAATTTGTAAAAATTGTTCGCGCTCGTTATTTCCAACTTGTTTATATTTCGCTTTAAATTTATTTAATTCGGCATCAAAGGGTTTAATATTTGATTGATAATTTGAATTTGCTTTTTGTCTCAGCGCAACGTATTGGCTTTTAACGCGTCTTGTCATTGTGTTTTTCAAGTCTTGAATATCAGCTAGTCTGTTTTTAATAAACTGTACGCCTCCAGTTGCTGCAGCTTTTTGTTTACTTAAATCCATTGCAGAGGTAATGACCATCTGAAATTTGCCATCGACAAAGCCATGGCCATTTTCTGTATTACCTCCATTCGCTTCCATGGCTGCTTTAGCATTGAGCGATAGAATTTGTAGCACTTTCTGATCAGTATCTGTTCTGCCTGAACGCCCTACTAATGGTTCATTGTTGATTGAAACAATACCGGTATTAGCTGTTTCATTTGACAAATCAAAAGCGTTACCTGATTCTTTAGCTTCATCACTTGAGTGCATCATGTTATCGAGAAAGTCGGCTTCATATTTACCTGCATCAAAGCCAGGTAGGCCTTGCGGCGATACCGCCGGCAGCTGAAATTTTTGAGTGATAGAGTCAGGTTTACTGCTGAGAGTAAGTTGGACATCTTCAACCGGTACAACTGCTCTAAATGACTTTTTAAGGTCTTCTAATGCAGCTTTTAATTGGCCAGTTGTCATACCAGCCAGTGCATCATGAGTTTCATTACTATTATGAGCTTCTAAAAAAGTATCTGCAGTTGTTAAATGGTCTGTATTTGGTTCAATTTTAAGTTTGGATAAAGCTTTATCTAATGACTGCACCATTGGATCTCTGACCATTTCCTGTAAATCAACAGTTGAATTACTAAAGCTATGGGCATCCTTAACAACATCTCTTACCGCTCTCTGCGCTAGTCCAGAGAGTAGCTCTGGATTTAAGTCATGACGTTTTTGATGGAAGCGCATGGCCTTTGACATTGAACGGTCAAGATGTTGCTGAGTCTTTGGGTGTAAAGAGCTTCCAGAATCGGTGCTAATTCTTTTAAGGCTTACGCGAGTAGTTTCCGATGCAGAACGCATCGAAGTTCCGGATTCGACTGTACTTGAACGGGGACGGCTTGATTCTTTTAAAAATGCAGGTGATGGCGGCTGTAACCCCTCGACAGGGGAGAAGCTTCCCAAACTGCTTGAATTGTGAGGTGATGAAATAGCCATTAAATCTCCAAATAAGTTTTTTCTTTAAGCTTATCTGGAGATTTAAATTCACGAGTAGGTATTCTGACTGTGCAGTGTTGAAAGTTTGAAAAAATAAATAGCTAAACACATTTAATTATTAATTTTTAATTTAAAAGTGTAGCGTTATTTATCTGATATTTAGCTAATTTGGTCTTATTGGGAGTTTTTAAGTTCTTCCTGTCGCCACTTGGGTAAAATAGAAAGGAAGTTCTCTTCAGCTACTTTTTTAACGGTTTCAGGTTTTAGGTGATCAAAGAGCTCATCAAAATCATGCAGTATTTTGCCTTGGGATTTATACTTACCCACAACATCACTGCCAATCATAAAGCGATCAGGATACTTCTCAAGTAAGTGCATCCAGTTAATACTGACACCTTTACGTGTTTTGCCTCTATCAACATCAATACCAGGTGTTTCGCTTTCAGTGATGTAGGGCTCAAGCACACTCCAAGACATATCTATCCACAGGTTATCGTATTTTGTTAGAAGTTTATCGATGAGCTTATTAAGGTCTTCATGCGTTTGCCAACGATGCAATGTGCCACTGGTACCTGCATGAGCGAGTATAAAGCGTGTTTCTGGGGCAGACTCCAAGGCATCTTCAAGCTCTTCGAGATAGAGCCAGCCTTTATCTCTTTTAGAGGTGAGATTAGAGTGGAGTAGTACAGGTAAATCATATTTGCCTGCCATCTTGTAAAGCTTTTTAAGCGCCTGATGGTTTGCTCGTGGCGTTTCACCTTCTGTAATAGCTGAAAGGTCATCATGGCGTGTAAAAACTTCCCCTACACCTTGCCATACTTTTGGGTCAGTCTTAATCATTTGCTCTAATTGTGCTGCAGCATTTAAGTCTGTTGGGTTAAATCCAGTAATAAATGGGTGAAGCCTTTTCTGGTCTTCTTCTTTTAAGCTCTTGTATTCATTTAATAATCGATAGTCTGTACCAGAGTACCAATACACAGGTGCTGCATCGCTTAAATAATATTTTGGTTTTTGGGGTTCTGTTTCGGCCCATTTTTTCATTACACCTATACCAGTAATCATGGCATGATTGATATTGTTTTCATCCATGCTTTTTAGCAAAGCATCTAAGCCTTCGCCCTGTTGCATAAAGTTAACCACGTGAACGTGGCAATCATTGTAAGAATAGTTACCTGCATGGGAAACAGTTGATAATGTCATTAATGCAGCAGCAAGACTCAAGACATAACGCACTTTGAAGGTTCCTTCATAAAAAAGATCAATATGGTTTTGAATAAATTTCGCACATCTTACGATATTAAAAGTGAAGAGAAGTGCATCAAAATGGTATTTTGATCATCATATTTTCGATAATGGAACGCTTGTTTTGCAGTCAAATTAGAAAGAACTGTTGTTTGAAAAAACAGCAGCGGCTTTATTTTTAATCAAATTAAGAGGTTAGTCATAGAATTGCTATGAAAGGCGTCTAGGACAACTTTATAATCCTGTGTAAATTACAAGATTAAAGGGACTTAACAATTAAGACAACAGGGATTTTATGAACATCAAACTGGTTTTCTATACATTTTTATTTTTATCGCTTAGTGGTTGTAATCTGGGTGGGGGTGACAACCCTGCTGACCGTGATAGCTCTGGTCAAGCAGTAAACACTACTCCGCCGAGTGTGGTTGAAGTCGTTGAAGAAGATGAGGCTGGAGTAGAGGAAGAGTCTGAGGTTGTTGTACCCATTGTTATACCAACTCCAGATATTGAGCCAGTAGTGGAACCAGAGCCAGTAGTAGAGCCAGAGCCAGTAGTAGAGCCAGAGCCAGTAGTAGAGCCAGAGCCAGTGGTAGAGCCAGAGCCAGTGGTAGAGCCAGAGCCAGTGGTAGAGCCAGAGCCAGTAGTAGAGCTACCAGTTGATGAAGATCGACTTATCGTTGAATTACAAGACCAATCCGGTGAGGCAATCACCCATATGTATGAAGCAGAAATATGGGACGTTGAAGAGTTTGAGCCAGCTATTGATTTCTCAGGGCGTTGGGTTTCTGAATGTATTGCGAGAATTGTGATGGGAGATCAGTCACAGGGTGGCTCATTCCAGTACACATTCTATTTCTCTGCATATTCTGTATCGCAAGAAGTTGCTTATTATACAGATGACTATTGTATTGATTACCAAACAACAGCCTTTGCTGACGGAACATTTACTTATAGTGTTGAATCAGAAGATGGGCAGGATATTATAAATGTTGAATCTGATAATTCTAATTTAGATATAGATGGTCAATATTTGATTTCTGATGATCATTCAAAATTAATTATGATAAAAGAAGATTCATTAAGACTTGGTTTTGTAAAACAATGACCATGTTGTAAATAAGCAATAAAAAAGGCGTCGTATAGACGCCTCTTATCTATCAAGCAGTTGCTCTATCAAGCTGCTCTTTCTCTCTTTTCTTTGCATTTTTGAAGACTTCTTTTACACGATCTTTCTCGTCACCTTTTGCTTCAACAGCAACAAGAACAGAGCCGCTCTTGAGATCTTCTTCAATTTGTTTAGCTTCGGTTTCATTGATACCAAGACCAATAAGACCACCGATTAAGCCACCACCTGCAGCACCAGCGCCTAGGCCTGCTAAAGCTGCAATTGCTGGGCCAGCTACGACCAGACCTGCACCGCCAGTCATCACAATTGAACCCACAGTTGTAAGACCTGCAGCTACCGCACCAATAATACCACCGGCTGTTGCGCCAATAGCGATTCCCTCTGGAGCTTTAGAGTTGTCTTGGATGTCAAACTCTTTGCCGTGTAGGCTGTGAGTTTCATCTGACATAAGTACGCTAATTTGATCTTGATGAATGCCTTCAACAGCAAGCTGATTAATCGCATTGTAGGCTTCATTAGATGTTTTAAAAATTTCACGGATTGTTGATTTCATGACGTATCTTCCTTAATGTGTAATTAAACTTTGTAAAAATTAAAACTTTCGAATGCAGAGTTAGATTAAGCCTAAATAAGATGAATGAAGTGTGTATATGTTTATAAAAAATAAACTTTTTAAAAAAATAAATTTAACTTAAATTTTTCACGAAATGTTTCGATTAAAAGGAATAATCTAGAGGCAAGTAATCGAATTAATATGTTTAATTAATTCACACCTTTTTCATTATTTATTGTCACACATGAGGTGGGGTATGTTTAACTGGGCTCTTATATTTTTAATTGTTGCTATCGTTGCTGGTCTGTTTGGTATTTCAGGTGTTGCTGGTACAGCATCACATATTGCATGGATCTGTTTTGTAGTTGGTCTTATCGTAGCAGCTTTTACATTTATTACTGGCAGAAAAAAATTAAATTAAATCAACTTAATTTAAATACAAAGAAGGCCGCTTAACAAAGCGGCCTTCTTTGTATTGGGGTCATAAATATTGCTAAGTAACTCATTTCATCGGTATTGCGCTATACGTGCATTCATCTTGATATCAAAATCATGAAATTAAAAAATTCAATGCTATGGGTGTAGTTTTAGGGCAGTGTCCTGATGTTAGGAAAACTCACGTTCAACTAACCAGCGTGAAATATAATCAGTTTCAAAGTTTAATCGATAACCTTTATGATCAAATGCAATTGAAGCAAGGGCGATAAGAGGAAGGGATACCCAGCCAGCATAACTGTACTCACGTTCACCTGATGACCATCGTTGTTTGTGTTTTAATACAGCATCATGCATAAGCTCATTGTATTCTTCTTCACTCCCTTCTGAAAGAATCGAGCGAATAATGCCAAGCTGCGGCATAAAAATAGTCATGATGAAGTCAAGCCGGCCAGCATCATCTGAATCTGCCACAGTATATGCATGAGAAATAAGTTCAAGCATACTTCTATCTTGAATGCCACCAAAGAGGCCTTTGTATACATCAACTAATGCATAAGTAATAGGGTCTACTTTTTTACTTGCTTTATCAAAAACAGTATTTGGTACTTGCATTAAAATACTAATAGCTTCTTCATTGCGGACAGCAATTGCTGCATAGATGCAGTCGAGCCATTTATGGGCATCTGTATATGATGAATGATAGCTTCCCATCATTTCATAAGTTTTGCCATCAATTTTGAATAAAAAAGTCTTTCCATCGTTTAGTACACAGTTAAAGTTAGCAGCCCCCAAGTCAGCAATTAGCTTAATGAAATTAATTTGTATATTTGGATTTTTTCCAAGTGCAACCGACTGTGAAAATGCTTCATATGCGTAGGTGATAACCCCTCCCAATAACGAACCACTATTTTTTTTCTGCGCGATATTACCGAAAGTAGGAATTTCAGATTGCAATTCTTCTAAGTTTTCTTCAATCCTTTTATTTGATTTAATTTCCACGTGCCTTTTAATATTCATATTACTCTCACTTATTTAGCTCTCAAAAAAATCTAGAATAGAATCTGACTTTAAACTACCATCTTTATTTAGCTTCTGAGTTATTTGCACACTCTTAATTTTTTCCATTTTAACTGCTTTTTTAATTTTTTTCATAGTAGAACTTAATTCTTCAAACTGACTTTGAACTTCAGGGTTATCATTAAATTTATCCGTGAGTATAAAATCATCCATTTGTCTATTCATCGACATTTCAATACTTTCTCGATATTCTTTTGTCCCTTGTTCGACATATAAATCATCATTGACATCCTTCCTACCCCCTCTAGTACTACCGCCACCTTTGGCTTCAACAATCATTACCTCACCAGTTTTTGCATTGTAATACACCATATCAAACTGATCGCGTTTAGCATTATTCCAGAAAATATCTGATGGTATTTGCTCAAAATCTGGATACTGCTTTTTCATCACAAGTTTGGCAGCTTCTTCTCCAATGGCTTCACTCTTGTTAGTCATCACATTATGCCAATAGGCTTCTGTTTCTTTATCCGCCAAAGCGATGGCTTTCTGTTTCTCTTTTAAGGCTGCCATTCGCTCTTTTTCGAGTGCTTTTAAGTACGTTATTTCTTCATCAGTAAAATCTTTATGATTTATTTTTAAAGTGCTTTCGATACGAGCAGGGATATCTGGTATTTTACGCTCAGAGTTTTTAGGATCATATAAATAGCCCTTAGCACTTATTCGTATGCCCTTTTTAAAGAAATCTTCTAATTCTTTATCAGTGTATTTTGTGTGTGGTCTTAATGTCTTATATTTCTCAACCATGGCACTAATTTCTGCATCTGTTAGTGCTTGTTCATCCTTTTTAGATTGAGGCTGCTCGGTTTCAGCATTTTCTTTATCTACCTGCTCCTGCTTTTCTATCTGTTCCTGTTTTTCTATCTGTTCCTGTTTTTCTATCTGTTCCTGTTTTTCTATCTGTTCCTGTTTTTCTTTTGTGGCTTCCGAACGCTTTGAGCTGCTCTCAGTTGCTGAATTTACATTTATTATAGGTTCTGGTTTTTCTATTGATGCAGCAGGCGCTTTTAACATATCAAACGCATGTTCACCATAGAGATCCAGCATCCTTGCTTCTAAAACCTTCGCTGCCTTTTCTTGCAGGGTATCATAGAGCTTCAGCATTACCTTGAACACTTTAGAGGATAAACCACCTATAAGCTGAGCTGCTCGTAGCACAAGCCCTTGGCCGCCAGTTGCAAGTGCAATAATAAAATCTAGGCCTAGCTCACCTACAAACCCACCGATCATACGACAGTAGCCAAGCTCAGAGATGGATTCTTTCAGCCCATCAAAGTATTCAAGAATATGGTTTTGGCAAAAAGGATCTCTTAAAATAACATTAAGGATATCCACGCCTTTTTTGATTAATGCTGTAATCCGCTCGACGCTTTGTTCAATTTTTATACCAAGCGCATGCATACGCTCTGTTATAGCAATAGCACCTCGTTCGTCGATCTCTTTTCGAAGGGCAAGATAGGCTCGACAACCTGCTTTTGCGCCTTCAAATAACACAAGACCAATATCGATCAACTCTTTAACACTGTCCACTACATAATCGACTGCCCCTTGTGCGGTATGCTCCACTCGAAGCTTCATTCGAGTACCAAAACCACTGCTGTAGAGCATGCGATTTTCAGCGTCGCGATCGTACCAA
>DJZY01000042.1 GCA_002450655.1 Gammaproteobacteria bacterium UBA6940
TTAAATCACCGTGCAACAAGGCCAGACTTAACACTTTTTTTATCTCACGAACAACATATCGAATGTTGTTGTCACAATAAAAAAGACACTTCATCTATCCCAACTCACCTAAAAGTGAAGCTGATATTTACCGCTATTGGAATAAAACGCCACCTTACCCTACAAAGATCAAAGCTGTATTTTTGCTCATGCCAAGAGCAAGAACAATGTCTCCAATATCAATAGAGAAGTTTGACTCCATCCATTACAGTCTCAAAACCGAGGTCTTCTGAGCTGTTGCATTAAATCTAGACCTTTAAAAGGAATACTTCAACAGGCATCATAAGCCTAAAAAGTCACCGAAATAACTTTATTTTCAGACTCTTGGAGACTAAGTGAATGTCAACATAAATGCAAGTTTTATCCAAATTCCGAGATTAAGCCTACATACCTCATACTCGCTCCTCATGTATGCGGGCATATCTACGTATTTCAATAGGAAACCATAACTTTTATCTTGACCCAACAAATATAAAGAGGTTCCATTTGCCTCTACGTCGGAAGGTAAACTTAAATCATGATTGCAAGGCTAGTGCCTAACAGCACTCAATACCTTTAAATGTTGACAACAAAGTATCTTCAACATGAACAATTACGCTCTCTCTTCTCTTTTTTGAAATAAAGAAAGTCAATACATGGCTATCACGGTTTAATACTCTTTTTTTAACAAGGGCATATAAACCAAAAACTTAACATCTCTTTAACGAATAAAGCCTCTCATAGATGATACCTAGCAACAAACAAATAGCACAGCTATGAAGCATTACTGCCTCTGTTTTAACCAAAAATGTAATCGTTAAGCGCACAAAAAATGAGAACGACCTTAAGCGGGCAAGGCTGAACTCATATAACTCAACCTTAAATAGCTTACTCATACCAAACTGTTACAAGCATGCATATCAAATATCAAGAGTTCAATTTCAATGAAAATACAAAAACCGAAGAAGAATCTCACATTTTTCATGCCAAATTATTGCATTACTAAAAGGTTTTATTTAATATCCTTCCCCTAAAGAAGTGTAAAGACAATCTCTGATTTAAAAGATCGTCGAGTTAGATACGGTGACAGGCTAGAACATTGTTTTAAACTCGCCACTCTACTGAGCATGTATTTTTAAAGCAGCTTCTAATTAAAATGCTGCAAAAAGGAATAAATATCCTAAATTGGTCCAAATAAATTTAAAAAACACCCTATTTTTTCTATTTTTTTTGTATCAAAGACTCCGTTTCACATAATTTTGTCTAAAATTAAGGTTAACTATTGAATTATGGGCTGCATTTCAATTTTTTTTAGAGTATAATTCGTAGCGAAAATTTCTAAGAAGATTAAAACCCCAACTGGGTAGGCTTAGCCTGACAATATTCAAACTGAAGAGGTACGATCAAATGGCACCACGCAAATCTACGGCAACAAACAAATCTAAAGATCCAAACTCAATTGAACAAATGGAAAAGCAACTGAGCGATCTTCAGAAGAAAATCCAAACTGCTAAAGAGAAAAAGCAAAAGGATACTGAAAAAGCATTTGCTCAAGCCAAAAAGAAAGTTGACGTACTTTCCAAAAAAGTGGCTGCAGCTCGTAAAAAAGCACAAACAGCTACGGCTAAAGCGAAGGCTAAGCCAACTGCAGCAGCTAAAAAAGCTGTAGCAACAGCTAAAGCACAAGTAAGCCAAATTAATGCTGAACTTCAATCTTTCAAAGATGAAGTAAAAGCAAACAAAGAAGCAATTGCTGCAGCTAAAGAGCGCATGAAGCAAGAACTTCACTTCGCAAAAGCAATGGAAAAAGCGCGTAAAGAATTTGACGCAAAGCTTGCTAAAGAAGAAGCAAAGCAAGCTAAAGCTGATAAAGCTGCTGCTAAAAAAGCCGAAGCAAAAGCGAAAGCTAAGGCTAAAGCAGACGCAGCGAAAGAAAAAGCGAAAGCAAAAGCTGCACCTAAAAAACGTGGCCGTCCAGCTAAAGCTACTACAGCAACAACAGCTACACCTAAGAAGCGTGGTCGCCCTGCTAAAGCTGCTACTGCTGAGAAAGCTGCTGCACCTAAAAAGCGCGGTCGTCCAGCTAAAGCTACTACTGCCGAGAAAGCTGCTGCTCCAGCAAAGAAACGTGGTCGCCCTGCTAAAGCTACTACTGCTGAGAAAGCTGCTGCACCTAAAAAACGTGGTCGTCCAGCTAAAGCTGCTACTGCTGAGAAAGCCGCTGCTCCAGCAAAGAAACGTGGTCGCCCAGCTAAGGCTGCTACTGCTGAGAAAACTGCTGCTCCAGCAAAGAAACGCGGTCGTCCAGCTAAGGCTGCTACTGCTGAGAAAGCCGCTGCTCCAGCAAAGAAACGTGGTCGCCCAGCTAAGGCTGCTACTGCAGAGAAAGCTGCGGCACCTGCAAAGAAGCGTGGCCGTCCAGCTAAAGCTAAAGCAGAGAAAAAAGAAGCGACTAAATCAGCTCCAGCAGCAACTGAAGCTCCAGCTCGCTCAATCTTCGAGCCAGAAAACGATATGTAATTTCTGCCTCACTAAAAAAAGCCGGTTAATACCGGCTTTTTTTATGTCTTAAATTTTATTCTTTTGCTTCTAAAGGGATAAGCACCTCACCAGAAACACTTGCATGAGTTGAGAGCTTTCCACTTAACCTGTATTGATTGTTATACCCAGCAAACATTAAACCTAACACATCTCCGGGCTTTAAAACTGCTGAAACACCTGGCAGATTAACTCGAAGAGAATTCCCTCCTCTAAAAGGATACACTTGATCACTCATCAGCTCTGGTTGAGTTTGACCATTTCTCAAAACAGCAATACCTGCAAAGACAACATCTTTGTGCTGCCCTGTTAATGTAAAATCAGCTACGGGAATACCAGCTACTACAGATTTTTGTTGCACCCTTTTAAGAGGTACAAAGACAGGACGTAACACACCACTTTGATTATTTGTCTCTTCCGGTTTTATTTCATTATAAGTATTTGTAGAAAATGTAAGCGTGTCAGCTGCTAAATCAAAAGCAGAAAAAGGTATTTCCATTAAACCTTGCAAACCATTTTTAACTTCCGCTTTAGAAAATGTAAAACGCTCACCACCAACAGGTACTTCAGTATAAGTACCACCTTCTTCAAAATTATAAGTTAAACAAACCTTTGGAATAATATCTGCACGTTTTTCTTTACCTTTTAACTTTTCATCAAACCAGGCTAAAACTAGATCTATAGGTTTAAAAACTTTATCATCACAATGCACTTCATTCTCAATATCATAACCAGGCACGCCCCATGAAAACTGAGTCATTGGTAATAAGTGACCATACTGAGTCCCTAACAAACGAACATCGCGGCCAGCAGCTTCCAAACAGCTCATATTTGAAACGGCTTCATTCAAAGGAAATAAAACATCTTTAAAGCCTTGAATAAAAAATGCATCAGCATGGGGCCAAGCATCAGCACGGCAATAACAAGAATTACTCAATGAACGAGACATCATCATAGGAGCAAAAGTGGCAGGAACTTCACTTGTAATAGATGAAAAATAAGATGAAGTCATACTTCTATTCATGGTTGTTGGGTTCATTAAATTACCAAATGCAACCAAGCTCGTCAGCCAACCCGACTTCACAACATTATTTGGTGTTAATACTCCACTAAAGTCGTACCAAGTTGTAATAGGCACAATAGCTTTTATTCGATCATCAAGAGATGCACCTAAAAGCTGTAAACCGCCGCCATAACTTTCACCAACCATACCAACCATTGGTTTTTTTTCTTTATAGGTTAAGCGAGGCAGATTGTTTTCAATCCAATCAATCACCCATTTTAAATCTTTAACTTCAGTTTCTGGGTCCATCATATTAATCTGACCACCACTACCGCCATGACCACGATGATCAATACTTACAACCCAATATCCATTTTTCCATGCATTTTTAGCCGCTTGCCCAGAGAATAACAAGGTACCGTATAGACTCACGGGGCTCGACATTCGAAACAACCCAAAACCATGCGCATGAATAATGACAGGTGCAGTTTCATAGGGCTCAAGTTCAGGTTGAAAAATCGTCGCGCGAATAGTTTCACCATCAAAGGAAGGAATATCGACAGTATAATAATCTTCTTTAAGCATACTCTGAGTATAAATTGGCAGCTCAACCTGATGGGGATAATTTACACAGCCAGCAAAAAGACTTGAACAGATTAAAAGCGCTGCTGTATATTTTCTTTTTTTAAAATGAGGCACTTGCATTATTGAGGCGCAATCCGTGCCCATTTGATGTCGACCAAAATCCATTTATGGTACCTTTTTAATTCTTGTAAAGTGTTTGGCAGCACTCATAAAGCCTTTGGGTACAGCACGTCCCTAGGCGATAAAAACGAAAGCCAGCTAAAATAGTACTTATGAGTTAAAGGCAATATTCTAAAATCCTTGCCTTATCCATCTAAAATTTAACAGGGCAGTTTCATGGTATTCAGTAAGAACTCAAAATCACCATCACCTCTTTTCGGGCCACTTGATGATCCTGACCACCCTTTTCTTCGTTTATTGCAACATGAACAATATGATGCAGACATTCAAATCTCAGGTCAATTCCTCCAAAGTTATAAAGGCAGCCAAGCCACGTTTAATGCCTACAGACGAGAAGTTGAACGACTTTTGCAGTGGTTATTTTTCATCAAAAAAACTGATTTAAAAAGCATCACTCGACAACACATCGAAGCCTTTATTGAGTTTTGCCGACAACCACCACTGGAATGGATTGGGTTAAAAAACGTCCCTCGTTATAAATTACAAGGTGGCGTGCCGCAACAACATGAAGACTGGCGACCGTTTGTTGTACGAGCCCCAAAAAGCAGTACCAATAAGTTAACACCTAAAGACTACGTGCTATCTCAAAGTGCGCAAGAAAGCATACTGAGAATACTCAGTAGTTATTTCACTTTCCTTGAACAGGAAATGTACATTGAACAAAACCCTGTTAAGCGTATACGACAAAAAAGCCAATTTATTCGAAAAACACAAGGGCAAAGTGCGATTCGACGATTGTCAGAACTTCAATGGAGTTATGTGATCGATACAGCAACGGAAATGGCAGATAAAGAGCCGCACCATGAACGCACCCTCTTTATTATGTCTGCACTCTATGGCATGTATTTACGGATTTCAGAATTGAGTGCAAGCCCCCGCTGGACACCAAGAATGAACCACTTTTTTATGGATCAAGATGGTCATTGGTGGTTCAAGACGGTCGGTAAAGGCAATAAAGAACGGGATATTAGTGTCAGTAAGACTATGCAAGCCGCGTTATTTCGTTACAGATGCAGTATGGGTATGACAAATATGCCTACGCCTGCAGATCAAAGCGCCCTGCTTCCTAAAAATAAAGGACTTGGCGCTATCAGCTCCACACGACATATTCGCCGTATAGTACAAGAGTGCTTTGACGAAAGCATTCATAAAATGAATGCTGATGGTTTTGGCGATGAAGCAGAACAATTAAAGGCAGCCACTGTTCACTGGTTGAGGCATACAGGTATCTCAGATGATGTTAAGATAAGACCTCGAGAGCATGTGCGTGATGATGCAGGCCATACAAACTCATCCATTACGGATAAATACATCGATATTGATCGACGAGAAAGACATGCTTCCGCAGCTAATAAACAATTACGGGGATACCAAGATGAGCCAGCCAGTACCGATGTCAGTGAGTGATATTGAGCAACACGCCTATTTAGTTGGCGGTGCTGTTCGAGATACGCTACTCGGTATAGAAGTAAAAGATCGAGACTGGGTTGTGGTTGGTGTTAAAGCAGAATACATGGAAAAATGTGGCTTCCAACGAGTTGGCCAAGATTTTCCTGTATTTCTTCACCCTGAAACAAAAGAAGAGTACGCCCTAGCACGACAAGAACGTAAAACAGGTCATGGCTATCAAGGCTTTTCTTTTGAAGCCAATGAAAATGTCACGCTTGAAGAAGATTTAATTCGTCGAGATATAACTATAAATGCCATGGCGATGGATCACCAAGGCAGCATCATTGACCCGTTCAACGGCCAAGCTGATTTAGCGAATAAAGTATTACGACATGTTTCAGACGCATTTATTGAAGACCCTTTGCGTGTACTGCGCGTGGCTCGTTTTCATGCTCGCTATGCAAACCTTGGCTTTCAAGTTGCAAGCGAGACAAAGCTATTAATGCAAAGACTTGCTGCAGAAGGTGAACTCGAACATCTTGTTGCTGAGCGTATTTGGCTCGAAACAGAGAAAGCACTCGGTGAGACTCGACCTGATATTTATTTCACAACATTAAAAGAAACAAATGCATTACAGGTTTTATTTCCTGAGCTAGAAGCTTTAGATGGCGTGCCTCAATCCTTACGTTATCACCCTGAAGAAGACACCTTTATTCATACGCTTTATTGTCTGCGTGCAAGCGTGCATTTATCAAAATCGATTCCTGTACGATATGCAGTTTTAGTTCATGATTTAGGCAAAGCTCTAACTGATAAATCTATTTTACCAAGCCATACCGGCCACGAAGAAGCAGGCATACCATTAGTAAAAGCTATTTCTGACCGCTTAAAAGTCAGCAAATACACAAAAGACTTAGCAATTAAAGTGTGCCAACATCATTTAATGTTCCATCGCTGTTTTGAAGTAGATGCTCAAGCACTCCATCAGCTTTTTAAAAATATAGATGCGTTTCGCCAACCTGAAACATTTTCAGACTGGTTACTTGCATGCCAAGCAGACCAAAAAGGTGTAGGCCGTGACGAGCAGCACTGGGAAGAGCTCTTACATGAGTCAACTGACAATATGGCATTTTTAAAAGCCACCCATAAAGCGGCTATGACTGTTCAATTTGCACAGCTCCCAAGTGGGCTCAAAGGCCCGGCAGTTGGTGAAGCTTTTGCTGAATTTAGAGTAAAGGCTATTCAGGCTGTGATGGATACTTGGGCGGCGTTGTAGGTAGCGCCCCCACGCTTTCGTCCGTATTTTCAGAAGGTGGTAATTCACGTTGAACCCCTTGATCTAATCGATGCCCTTCAATTAACCCAAAATAATCACTCACATACAGCCCTGCAAAAAACAGCACAGTCAAACCAACTCGAATTGTTAAAGATCGCACAACTTTGGTTGAGCTTTGGCCACCTTCTTTCAAAAGATGAAAAAGCCCCTTAAAGAGATTAAAAAAGATTGCAATCATTAAAAGAAAAAAAATCCATTTCATATCAGAAGTCCTTTTGATACCCTAGTGCCTAGGCAAAATACTCTATTAAAAATATAAACAAGGAATGTTTATGAAAGAAACGAAACCTCAGTTCCGGTTTCAATGCCATGCTAGCCCAGTATTATGGCTTTGCTTTATCCTTGGCTCTTGCCTTTTTTTATCCCTTGCCAACTGGCAATTGCAAAAAGGCTTAGCAAAAAAATCAGAAACACTTCAACAACTTGATATGAAGCGTCATTCAATTTTTACACTAGATCAAGCCTATGATCAATGGAAACAAGAGCCCACAAGTATTAATGACATTAAAATTGAATTAACTGGCAAACTGCTTTCATCGCCATTCATCCTCCATGACAACCGCATCTATCAAGGCACTGCAGGCTATGGGGTCTATGCGCCATTTCAATTGGACACTCCTCTTCATGGCGCAACAACAATGCTTATCAATCTCGGTTGGGCAATGGTGCCAGGTTATGATCGCCAAGCCATACCACAACTTGAACTCACGCAAGAAACAACACAAATCTCAGTTCTTCTTGAACATATATACCCAGATGTGTTTACCCTTGAAAGCATGACTGAAACTTTGCAAGATCAGCCTCCCATTTTGAGAATTCAAAAAATTGAATTCTCAAGCCTTGAAAAAGAGCTCAACACAAGCCTTATTCCATTTGTTGGTCGAAGCACTACTCAAACAACAAAAGAAAAACTGCCTTTAATGACATCCCCACTCCAAGAAAGAGGCATATCCGTTGAAAAACATTTCGGCTACAGTGCTCAGTGGCTGATCTTTTGGTTCATCAGTATTGGGATTTTTCTTTACACGCAGTGTACTTGGTATGATAAGCTGCAGAAATAAATGGATTTAAGAAACTCTTGCCTGCAAACCCACCACACGACGTGATGCACTCAGGTCTGCATTCAAGGATGATCAGGATTAATACAGCATGATTTACATGCCATATTAATCAAATACAAGAAGAGTTAAGAAAAATGAGTCAAACGACAAATGGTGATTCATATATCACCCCTAAGCAAACCGATATTGCTAAAACAAATCGTAAAACTGGTTTATTAATGATGCTGGTGTTTTTAGCACCGGTTGTTATTGCCTATATCCTCCTCAAAACTGGTATCTACCAAAACTTTGGTACATCGAATAAAGGCCTCTTAATTGATCCACCTCTGCAAATTTCAGATTATGCACCAAGCTGGATTGATCAAGATCAGTCAGTCATTGACAAAACAGCCCTCTCTGAAAGCTGGTGGCTTGCCTATGAAATGCCAACACAATGTGAGTCTCGCTGTGAACAGCGTTTACTGCAAATCAGACAATCCATTCAAACACTAGGCCCTGACCAAAACAGAGTAAAACCACTTATTATCACCCATGCAGATTCAGACTTTAAAAAGCTCAAAGTCTTTACAGATCAGCTTGATAGCAATAAATCTGATTATCTCGTTATCCACCCTGCACAAACGAACGAGCACAAGATAACAACCTTTGATACTTTTATGCAAAAGCATGTAGAAGTAACATCTCTGAAAGACATGATTCAGGCTGGTGGGCTCTATATTGTTGACCCTATGGGGTTTAGCATGCTCTACTATGCGCCGGTTATCGAACCTCAGGAAGCTATTTCACAAGCAAAGAGCTTTGTTAAAGATTTGAAATATTTACTTAAGGTATCTCGCATTGGTTAATCAAAAACTAAAAGCTATATCAACAGTTCTGACTGGATTAGCGCTCTTACTTGCTATTGGTGTTATTGCGCTAGGTGCCTATACACGCCTCATGGATGCAGGCTTAGGGTGTCCAGACTGGCCTGGCTGCTACGGCACAATATTACCGCCAACAACTGAAGAAGCTGTGACAGTTGCCAATGAAGCATTTCCAGAAAGGCCAGTAGAAATTGAAAAAACATGGCCAGAAATGATTCACCGCTACATGGCCTCAAGCCTTGGCTTTTTAATTCTTGTCATTACGATTATGTCGATTATTAATCATAGGCACCCTGCTCAACCAGCAAAACTTGCATCAAGCTTGCTTGTACTGGTTATTCTTCAAGGCATGTTGGGCATGTGGACAGTCACAATGAAGCTCTACCCACCAGTGGTTATGTCACATTTATTGGGTGGCTTTACCATTCTCTCGGTTTTGAGCCTTTTATTTTATCGTTTGACACAGATATTCCCACCAATTAAAGACAGTAAAGCAGATAAATTAAAATGGCTTGCCATGCTTGGCGTACTCACCGTGATAGCGCAAATTATGCTTGGCGGCTGGACTGCAGCAAATTATGCAGCTCATATCTGCCATGACTTCCCAGTGTGCCAACCAGGTTGGGCTGAGTCACTCAACATGGCTGAAGCCTTTAAAATTTTTGGGCACGAAGTTGATGACTTCGAATATGCGCCACATTTATCCGCTGATGCTCAAATGACCATTCATGCATTCCACCGCATTGGTGCAATAGCAGTAACACTTGTTGTTGGTCTTCTATGTGTATTACTGTTGAAGTGTGAAACCCGTCGCTACAAAAAGTTTGGCGGTGTTGTGCTCTTAATGCTCAGCTTGCAGCTAGGACTAGGCATTGCCAATGTTATTTATGGCATCCCTCTTAATATTGCAGTTCTGCATAACCTTGGAGGCGCCATGCTCTTATTAGTTTTGGTTGCACTCAATTACTCAATGAGGAAAAAAGCATAATTTTATGGATATAAAAACAAAGTCAAGGATTCAGACTTCAGAATATAATGAGCCTCAGCAAGAGGCTCAATTTGAAACTTCTTCATTAGGACAGCTCCAAAAAAATTCATTTAAACACACATTTCATGCTTACCTTGAGCTGACAAAACCCAAGGTTGTTGCAATGCTTATGGTGACGGCCCTTGCCGGCATGCATTTAGCAACAGATGCATCTATACCACTGCCATTACTGCTTTGGTCAACTCTAGGTTTAACCCTTGGCATGTCTGGTGCTGCTGCTATCAATCATTTAGCAGATCAACGAGCTGACGCAAAAATGCATCGCACGAGAAACAGACCACTTGTTCAAGGCAATGTTTCTACACGTAATGCACTGATTTTTGCCATAGGCCTTTGTCTTTCTTCGATTGTGATTTTAGATACATTCGTCAATAGATTAACTTGCGTACTCACCATTGGTGGCATGGCAGGTTATGCCCTTATTTATACGATGTATTTAAAACGCGCTACACCACAAAACATCGTTATTGGCGGTTTATCTGGTGCTCTACCACCTCTACTTGGCTGGACATCTATTACAAATGAAGTCCACCCTCACGCCTTGCTATTGGTGCTACTTATTTTCGTATGGACACCTCCACACTTTTGGGCCCTTGCAATTCATCGACGTGATGACTATGCAAAAGCAGATGTGCCAATGCTGCCAGTAACCCATGGGATAGAGTTTACTAAAACTCAAATTATCCTCTATTGCGTTATGTTACTCGTGACTTCATTTCTACCTTATTTAAGCGGTATGAGTGGCTTTTTATACTTAAGTGTTGCAACAGTATCTGGGCTTATTTTCCTTGGTTACGCTGTCAAACTTAAATACAAACCAACACCAAAACTTGCAATGCAAACATTTGGATTTTCAATTGTTTACTTATTACTCGTTTTTCCCGCACTTCTTATCGATCATAGTATGCAGCTTTAACCGAATAGATTAAACTGCACCAGTTCTGCAACAATTAAGCAGTATGTTGCTCACTCTCAGTGCACGGGCTGATCTCTTTCAGCGCTAAAAGGACAGTTTTCGCTGATCATGCCCGTGTTATTGGTATAAAAGCAAGGAGCAAATATGAAACAGCAGCATGCAATCCCTCAAGGCTTTAAACAAGGCTCAGATATCACACCAGAAAAATACCAAGCGCTTTATCAAGAATCGATCCAGTCTCCAGACGAGTTTTGGCGTAAGCAAGCCTTAGAGCGTCTTGTCTGGCAAAAAGAATTTACACAAGTTGCAAAGAATAATATGGCTGAAGGTACAATCAGCTGGTTCGAAGATGGACAACTTAATGCTAGCGTTAACTGTATCGACAGACACCTACCAGCAAAAGCTGATGAGATCGCCATTATTTGGGAAGCAGATAGCCCAGGACAACATCAAAAAATCACCTATCAAGAACTTCATGATGAAGTCTGCAAATTAAGTAATGCCATGATCAAGCTTGGTATTAAAAAAGGTGATCGTGTTTGTATTTACCTTCCTATGATTCCTGAAGCAGCTTATTCAATGCTTGCATGTGCAAGAATTGGTGCTGTTCATTCAGTGGTTTTTGGCGGGTTTTCCCCTGAAGCATTAAAAGACCGTATTCTTGATGCAGATGCAAAACTGCTTATTACTGCAGACGAAGGCATTCGTGGTGGTAAAACTATTCCACTGAAATTAAACGCTGACGCAGCAGCAGCGCAATGCCCTAATCTTGAACACGTTGTGACAGTTGCACATACAAAAAATCAAGTACCATTGCATGCAAAAGATCTTTGGTACCATGACATTATTCAAGGCCAAAGCACTGAGTGCAAGCCTGCAGTTATGAATGCTGAAGACCCTCTTTTTATCCTCTATACGTCAGGCTCAACTGGCAAACCTAAAGGTGTACTTCACTCTACAGCTGGTTATATGCTTGGTAGCAGTATGACTTTCCGCTATGCGCTTGATTATAAAGATGGTGAAATCTACTGGTGTACAGCAGATGTAGGCTGGATTACTGGCCATTCATACATTGTTTATGGGCCTCTCGCTAACGGGGCTACAACACTGATGTTTGAAGGTGTACCTACATGGCCAACTGCATCACGTTGCTGGGAGATTTGTGATACGCATAATGTCAGTATTTTCTACACAGCACCAACAGCAATTCGTGCATTAATGAGCAAAGGTGATGACTTCGTCAAATCAACATCTCGCAAATCCCTTCGTGTCCTTGGAAGCGTTGGTGAGCCAATAAACCCTGAAGCATGGGAATGGTACTTTAATGTGGTTGGTGATGGCCGCTGCCCTATTGCTGATACTTGGTGGCAAACAGAAACAGGTTCAATCATGATGACACCTATGCCAGGTATCCACTCAATGAAACCAGGTTCAGCCATGAAGCCATTCTTTGGCATTGAACCCGTACTTCTCGATGAAAAAGGCAATGAGCTTGAAGGTGCAACAGAAGGTGTACTTGCCATTAAACAAAGCTGGCCAAGCCAAATTCGTGGTGTTTACAACAACCATGCTCGCTATATGGCTGCTTATTTTGAAATGTACCCAGGCTATTACTTTACAGGTGATGGTGCTCGTCGTGATAAGGATGGTGACATTTGGATTACAGGACGTGTAGACGATGTTCTAAACGTATCTGGCCATAGACTTGGCACTGCTGAGATAGAAAGTGCATTTGTATTGCATCCAGCTGTTGCAGAAGCCGCAATCGTAGGCTGCCCTCACCCAGTCAAGGGCCAAGGGATTTATGCATTTGTGACTTTGATGGACGGCGAAACACCTTCAGATGAATTAAAGCAGGAGCTGATTAACTTAACAATTCAAGAAATTGGACCTATTGCCAAGCCTGATCACATTCAGTGGGCGTTAGCATTACCAAAAACTCGCTCAGGTAAGATTATGCGTCGAATCCTTCGTAAGATTGGCGCAAATGAAATAGACCAACTTGGTGACACATCAACACTGGCTGATCCAGAGGTGGTAGAACGCCTAATTGCAGATAGACAGCCAGCAGCAGTGACAGAGTCTGCTTAACTTTTTGTCTTCTCAGAGGGGCTTGTCCCCTCTTCTCTATTCAGCAATATTCTACTTATTGTTTAAGGCCTGTACCAGAGCAACCAATGGTCAGTCCCACGCTTATCGACATAAGCCCCTCTGATATGTCTTAAAATATAGTCCCTTAAAATAGCCTCTCGACCATGGCTTGATTCACCCTCAGCAAAGCGCACAAAGGTTTCACAGCTCTCAATTTTAGGTGCAGGCAAAACCTTAAGATAGTTTGTAAAGAAATCCATCACGTGATAGAAAAGAACGCCA
Source organism: Gammaproteobacteria bacterium UBA6940 (assembly GCA_002450655.1). Lineage (GTDB taxonomy): Bacteria > Pseudomonadota > Gammaproteobacteria > Pseudomonadales > UBA6940 > UBA6940. The sequence goes on from DJZY01000042.1 coordinate 13,311, forward strand.
CGGCTCACTTTGGGTATTTTTTGCTTGGCTCCACATGTACACTCCAGTGCTTCATGTTTCATAAAGTCAACTTTGACAATAGTAATCCTGGACTTGGCAGCATTAAAGTACAAACCAATATCAACGCCCTTATACATCACAGAAGTGTATTGGTAAAGCTGCGTATATGGCTCAAAGTGAGACTGCTCCCAAAAGCCTCTAAATTGAAGCGTTTGATCTAGGAGTGTTTGAGGTCGAATACATTTAGGGCAATGCCACATAGAAATCCCTTTTTTAACTTATCAGCAGATATTGCTCTATATGAGCCTTTAGAATCAAGAGTCTGTAACTGCTCACATCACAAGACAACACAAGCGCTCAATTTTTATAACCGGTAACATGCAAATGTTACACAATTCATACAAGGTTCATGAAATCTGCCAGTAATGGTAACATTGACTAGCTATAAACGCCGCATAATGTTATAACAATAGAGTGTCTTTATCGGTTTATGATGTAAAGGTATTGACAATAACCGGTGTTTTAAACGGAATTTTAGCATACCCTTAACGCTCCTAGCACTAAGGTTGAAGCATAAAAGCTTGAAATTATATGCTTTTTACCCTTTCAGCATTGGTTAATATTCACACAACTCTATAAAATTTTCTTTTGACAAAGCGGTGCAAACCGAGTTCAATAAGAGTTATTACAGAATTGTGAAAGAAGAATGTCCTATTACACTTAAAGGACGTAGTTTGGTTCTTGGATCAAGTTCAACTGGCTTTTAGCACTTTGGGAGGAGGTATTTATGGCAGTAAATCTATCTGCAAATTCCCCTGTATCTAGTGTTAGTACCAAAGCATTTGCACCTCACCACCAGAGGACAAAAAAAGGCGACCACCTTACAAAAATTAAGAGTGTCAGTAAAGAAGACTCGATTAAAATCCCTAAACTTGAACTGAACTCAGCCGTTTCTCATATCAAAAGCCCTGTCGCTGACTGGGGTCATAAAGCAACTAACTCTAAGCGCGTTCTAACTGACTTAGGTGAAAGCGTATTCTCCCTTCTCTTCAAAGCGAAAGATGTAAAGTCTATTAATGCACCACCAGAGCACGATAATAACTTTATGTCGCTTATTGAAGAAATTGAGCGTTACATGTACGAAATCATAGCAATGCCAAACTATGAAAATGAAATGCAAGAAGATATGCGTAAACATAAGAAGTTTATTCAAGAATCTCTTGATGACCTTGAGTTCTTGGAACGTTACTTTGGTATTGTTCGTATGCCTGGCTCAGCAATGATTAACATCAAAAAACTACGCCCTGTAGTGCTTGATATCGATGCTAGTGGCGATCGTTTCTAACCGCGCCACGGCCTCCATCCATTCTTTTTCAAACAATCACCGCAACATCACACCTAATAGCTTATTCTGAACCTATTATAAGCAACACCACAATTTCAGGGCTTATAAAAAAGGATAAAGCTATTAAATCTCTTATCAGGGCTCGATTCTATAACTCAAAATAAACCGAAGTTATGTAACATTAAGTAACACTTCTCGGTTACTTTGAGTTACAATTGAGATACAATCAGCTTTTTAAGGCGGTATGCCTAAGTAAGCTTGTACTGGACGTCCTGTTTTACAGAAGGAGATATTAATTATGATGCACTTAGATCCAGCACATTTTTCCGACACTAAAACATTGGGCAATGTTTCATCACGAACTGACCTTATGTTTAAGTACGGCGATGATATCAACCAAGCACAACTCTCATTTCCACGTCTTGATTCATATTCAGAAATCATGGCGCGTACAGCTGCAATCGTGGATAACCTTGATGAAGTCATGATGTTACCCCAAGGCTTTGTGTTTCCAATACGCAACAAGCGATATCGTCAAATGCGCGGCCGCGTAGCAAGACCTGATGGAAAAGAAGTTGCTTATAGCAGAAAACTTCATGACCAAGAAGAGTACTATGAAGAATATCATGAGTACGGCTACTAAGTAGCTGTACCTTTCCCTCTACCCCCCTCCGAAATAGCACTTCTAACACACTCTATTTGTAATTCTGTGTAACAAAAATAACTAAATCTTACAATAAAGTTATATTATCTGCTCACCTGATCACTAAACGATCAACCCTAATATAAAAAAGCAAATAATAAAAAGGTTATACAAATGCATTATATCGATGGCGACTACCACCACACCCACCATGATTTCAGCTTTCATTTTGACCGCACAGACTATGCTGGTTTTAGCATTGAAGTCAGCAACCCTCATATTGATGAAATCTTTCCTCGACTGGGTTTCTATGATGACCACATGGCTCGTGTATTGGCAATTGTAGATAATTTAGATGAAGTACTTATGCTGCCTCAGGGTTCAATATTTCCTCGCCATAAAACAGAAAAGAAAGCGATGAGCAGAAGAATTACTGCACTAGAAAACTCTGATAAACCATTCTTTGGACGTCCACATAAAGACCAGCAGGACTATTTTGAAGACTATTGTGAAAATGGATACTTAATTTAGGGACGTTGCCTAGTAAGATGCAAAGAATAAAAAACCCGCTTGAAAGCGGGTTTTTTATTGGACTTCAAAAAGCTAACAGCAATTAAGCATTTAGCTTCTGCGACCATTTACGTGCAGCATTTACAAGCTCAGCAAGCTCGCGAAGTGCCACTGTTGCTACAGGGTGATCAATTGTGTTCAAGCTACGCATTTCCGCAAGGGACTTGTGCCAGCTTTGAATCCAAAGATCAAGGCGTAATGTAAAGGCTTGAACAAGCGACATCACCAAGCTAGTACCTGGATCAGACTTATCAAAACCATTTGCAATTTCTTTTTTACCAGCATCCACAATAAGTGCAACAAGCTGACTTTGTTGACTGTAAAGCTCATCAAGCAGTGCTTCACGAGCTTTAGCTGTCCATTGGTTTGTTACAGAGAAGTCACGAATTTGCGCTTCCAACCACTGACAACCAAGGATGCTACGAACAACGAAGTAAAGCTCAGATGTATCTGATAGCTCGCCATTTTCGATAGCATAATGTGCATCAATAATATCAAATGCAGCTAAGCCGAAGTTACATGCCGCTACACGCTTAGCAAGACTTTCTTCAACACCACCAGCAACATATTCATCCACAATTGATTGCCAGCTCTCTTTCTCTTCATCTTGAAGCAATGACCCAATATTGGAGAAGAAGAAATTAACGCCAGCTTCATAGCGCTTAATGTTGCCTTCAATATCAATGTTACCATGGCTTTGTCTTAAAATAAGACGCATGCTTCTACGAAGCAGACCTTGAACCGCAAAGAACATTTTCACTTGAAGTTCATGAGTCAGCTGCTTAGAGTTATCAATTTCAGCCCATAGTTCATCTGTTTTTAAGATGTTTTTAACAGCTAGATAAGATGCAAGAGTTTGCTCGATATTTGCGCCACCATCAATCATACGCTGAACTGCTGTAACACCAACTCTATGAATCAGAGAGTTAGACATTTGCGTTGCGGCAATTTGCTTGATCAAGCGATGACTACGAATATCAGCTTCATACTTGTTAACAAGACTTTCTGGGAACGCAGTATAGGCTTCATTTAGAGCATATTGCGACTCTGTTAATGACGACTGGGCTAAAGCTTCTTTTAACTCAGCTTTAGAGTAACACAGCAGCACAGCTAGCTCTGGTCGAGTGAGACCATGACCAGCCAAGCCACGTTCTTGCAGCTCTTCCTCATCTGGCAAGAACTCAAGAGCACGGTCAAGGGAACCAGCTTCAAGACGATGAATGAGACGACGATACTCTTCAAGACGCTTCGCAGATTCATGTTCTGCAAGACCAAGTGCACGTACTTGGTTTGCGTTATTGGAAAGTACAAGTCCAGAAACTTCATCAGTCATGCTTTCAAGAAGCGTATTACGGCTGTCTTCATCTAAGCGACCTTCTTGCATAAGTGCAGCAAGAAGAATCTTGATATTAACTTCATGGTCAGAACAATCTACACCACCAGCGTTATCGATAAAGTCAGTATTAAGTTTGACGCCAGTCTTCGCCGCTTCAATACGACCAAGCTGAGTACAACCTAGGTTACCACCTTCACCAAATACACGACAGCGAAGCTGATTACCATTCACACGAGTAAGATCGTTAGCTTTATCGCCTACACGCAAGTTCTCTTCAGAAGAACTCTTCACATAAGTACCGATACCACCGTTCCAGATAAGATCAACAGGTGCTTTAAGTAGCGCGTTAATCAATTCTGTAGGTGTTAGTTTAGAAGCAGTAATACCAAAACGCTCAGCCATCTGAGGTGTAATATTAATCGACTTCAAATCACGAGAGAAAATACCACCACCAGCAGAGATCAGATCAGACTTGTAATCTTCCCAGCTTGATTGCGGTAGATTAAACAAGCGTTGACGCTCTTCAAAAGACTTACTTTCATTCGGGTTTGGATCGATAAAGATATGTCTATGGTTAAATGCAGCACAGAGACGTGTGTGCTTGGATAACAGCATACCGTTACCAAATACGTCACCTGCCATATCACCGATACCGATTGCTGTGAATGGCTCTGCTTGAATATCGATATTCAGTTCACGGAAATGACGCTGTACTGAAACCCAGCCACCTTTCGCTGTAATACCCATTTTCTTATGGTCATAACCACGAGAACCACCAGAAGCAAACGCATCCCCCATCCAGAAGTCATGCTCATGAGCGACTTCATTTGCAAGGTCAGAGAATGTTGCTGTACCTTTATCCGCAGCAACAACCAAGTAAGGGTCATCACTATCAAAGCGAATCACGTTTTGTGGTGGTACAACCTCACCTTTCACAAGATTGTCTGTCACGCTAAGAAGACCGCGGATAAATGTTTTATAGCAGTGCTGAACCGCTTCCATTGTTTCTTGGCGACTCACGTTTTGCGGTAAACGCTTACACACGAAACAACCCTTCGCACCAACAGGAACGATAACAGCATTTTTAACCTGCTGCGCTTTAACAAGACCAAGTACTTCTGTTCTGTAATCTTCTAAGCGATCGGACCAACGTAAACCGCCACGAGCAACTGGACCACCACGCAAATGGACACCTTCCATTTTGCTGGAGTACACGAAAATCTCGAAATGCGGTACAGGACGAGGCATACCAGGAATTTCTGCAGGCTTCATCTTGAATGCAAGATATGGATTTTCTTTAGGATCTTTAGGTTGGATGTAATAGTTTGTACGCTTCGTTGCAAGTACAAGTACAAGATATTGTCGAAGAATACGATCATCATCCACACCAGTAACATCTTCAAGTGCAAGACCAATGGCATGGCTTTCAATTGCAACATCTTTAAGACGCTGGTACACACTTGTTTCACCAAGATTAAACTTCGCTTCAAATAGATCAACAATTTTCTTCGTGATTGCAGGATAACGAGCAAGCGTATTTGCCATGTATCTGTAAGATAAATTAAAACCGATTTGTCTCATATAACGAGCATATGCACGCAATAGTCGAACTTGGTTCACATTTAAACCACAGATAAGAAGTAATCGGTTGAACTGATCACTACTGCCATTACCAGAAAGCACACGATCAATTGCGTCTTCAAGATGTGGCTGAAGGACGATGGTATCAACACTCTTTACATCTACTTCAGTTTTAACGAGGTAGTGAGTAATGGAGTAAGGTGTGCCAGATGCAGACATCAAACTATGTGTACGGGCATTTTCAACTTGGAAGCCCATATGCTCAAGAATAGGAATCATCTTGCTGTACGCAGGCAAGTTACCACGACCGTAAAGTTTAAGGCGCAGCATATTTGCAGCGTCATCGTCGTGCTTTTGCAGCTCAAGATGCACTTGCTTATTCGGGCTAATACTGTTGAGGCCATTAATATCACGAGCAGCTTCTTCTGCACTTGTTTCAGCCTTGTAGACTTCAGGGAAGTGATTCACAAACTCAGTTTCAAGGAAGCTGTGCATTTCTTTAGGCTTCATTTGACGCATCTGGATCACAAGACGCTCTTCCCAAGAAAGAGATGCTCTTGAGAACTCTGCTTGAAGAAGCTCAGGATCAACAGAAAAACGTTGGCTTGCATTCACACGAATGGTCATGTTGACACGGGCAAGCACAGACTCACTAAAGTACACATCAAAGTTCATACCCATCACAGGAAGATGCTTTTTCAAAATCTCTTCAAACTGACGACGAAGTGCTGTTGTGTAACGATCTTTAGGTACGAATACAATCACTGAAACGAAGCGGTATGCTGCATCAACACGTGTAAGCACACGTAGTAATGGGCGCTCTTGTAAGGAGATGACTTGCATGAAAACGTCATTCAGATGATCAAATGAACTTTGAAGCCATTCATCACGTGGGTATGTTTCCATCAACTGCCATAGGAATTTACCATCATAGCCACTCATTAAGAAATGACTTTCGTTAGCGATGTTTGCGGCAAGGGTTCTTACGATCGGGATATTACGCACGCTTGTACGATAAACCGCAGCTGTGTAGAGACCAACAAAACGAATTTCGCCAGTTCTTTGACCTTGAGAGTCCACTTCGATCACACGCAAAATATCTGGGTATGCTGGTCTATGAATACGGCCAACTGTTGCAGATTTTGCAAAATAAAGGGATTGATCACCGATAAGGCTTAATGGCACTTCTTCTTGAAGGTCGACACTTGGATCTGCTTTAAGCCAACCGAGGTCGCCACCCTTTTCAGGCACAGCAACACCATTCACGTACTTGTAAGCACGAGCGCCAAGGAATACGAAGTGATCATTAGCAATCCAACGTAGGAAAGCTGCAGTTTCAGAAGCTGGCATGCCTTCACGCTGCGCTTTGGCTGGATCTTCAATTGATGAAGCCGCTAGCTTTTCATATTGAGCCGCCAAGTTGTGACACTTATCAAGCATATGACCAAAATCATTGTTTGTTGCACGAACTTCTTTGAGAATTTTATTTACTTTTTCTTCAACGGCCGCACGCTGAGACTCATCAAGAGACTCTTTCACTTGAAGGTACATTGCAGCTTCTAACGCTTGATTCGGCTCAAGTTGATTCTCTTCAAGCTTTGATGTTGATTTAACAGAGATAAGTCGGCCATTTTCACGAGTTGTAATAACAACAGAATAAAGCTGACGAATTACATTAAGCTGCTCTTGATTCATTAAGATACGCAGAGAGTCAACAATAAAAGGCATGTCTTGGCTCAGAACCATTATTTCTGTTTCTGGCTCAATTTCTGCAATTTCGGACGCCTCAACTTGAGACTTTTGCATCACTTGGGTGAATGGGTTTGTTTCTAGGCTTCCAGTATCGACACTTTCACCATTAAAAACAGGAATAACGTAGCTTTTGTGCTGCTCGCTAAAGCTTGATACGAAATCTTTAAAACGTTGCAAGCTTAAAATAAGGGAGTGAGATTCTAAACCTAACCAGTCAGCAGTTGGGTTATGAGCAAAAATTGCTTTAGCGAACTCAAGCAATGAATCTGCATTTTCTATTTTGGCTGATTGAATGGATGCTTCTAGTTTTGAAATGGCTTTTTCATAGTCACGTTCAATTGGGCTTAAAAGCTGCTTATTGGCTGGTGTATTTGGCGTCGAGGGAACGCTAGTCATAAAAACCTCACTGTTTTGGAATCACCGAAGAACTGTGGCGTGAACACTAACATAGTGCCAGCACCCACTTCATCATCTCTAATAACTTTTTTTAACTATACATAGTCGAAAATTCAAATAATGAACATAGCAAATAAGTTTTTGCAACAAAAAAGTGCATTTTTTTTAAAAAACTGAAAATTTTATGAACAGCTCTTAAAATTGGCTCATTATTTGAGTTCTCAAATTCTAAAGCAGGCCGCTAAAAAGGGCGTTAAGCCATTATGTATGGTTTAACATAACTTTTTTGTCACCATCTCTATGAGAATAACAGCATGATCAATTTATGTTGAACATAACCTGAAAGAAATTAACGAAAAGTCTGTTGAAATTGAAGGATAACAGCTTATTGTGGCTGAAAGCGGAAAAACGAATATTTTAACTGTTCTTTAATTCAAATTTTCAAGAGAATTAAGCTACAAATAAAGAGGTTTAGAGCCAATAATAAATAGAAGTGTTCATCGACAAGAACTTTTAGTTTCTCGTCAATTTTAAAACGTACTTAATTGAAGCTATAACATAGGGCAAAAATCGATGAAACATAAAGGTGCTTTATCGCTACATTTCCCATACAACATCACTGGAAATTACACAGTCATATATCTATCTTTCTGATATAGTTCATGATGTGCTGAAATTAAGTGTTCGCTCAAAAGCCACTTTAACTGTGTATGAGAGGCACTTTCATACGAGAAACTCGAATACTCATGATGCAAACTCATCTAAAAGAGTCAAATTACAGGAATTACCATGTCTGACCCAAAAGTTTTTACCAAACTCAAATCACTCATCCAGAAACACATACTTGGTCAGGAAGAGCTTATTGATGCTTTGATTATGGGGCTCTTGGCTGATGGCCACCTTCTGGTTGAAGGCGCACCAGGTCTTGCTAAAACAAAAGCAATACAAAGCCTCTCAAAATACTTAGATGCCGACTTCCAGCGTATTCAGTTCACACCAGATTTATTACCATCAGATATTACAGGTACAGAAATTTACCGCCCACAAACAGGCGAGTTTATTTTCCAAAAAGGTCCTATCTTCCATAATCTCATCCTTGCTGACGAGATTAACCGTGCTCCAGCAAAAGTTCAGGCTGCACTCCTTGAAGCCATGGCCGAAAAGCAGGTGTCTGTGGGTGGAACAACATACAAGCTCCACAACCCATTCCTCGTAATGGCGACGCAAAACCCAATTGAGCAAGAAGGCACATACCCTCTTCCAGAAGCACAGCTTGACCGTTTTATGATGCATGTCCTCGTTGATTACCCAAGTGCTACTCACGAACTGCAAATTATGCGAACTGTTCGTCAAGAGCAAAAGCAATCTAACGTCATGGATAAAGCCCCAGAGGAAAATCATCCAAAACTGAATATGGCTGCTATTTTCCAAGCTCGACAACAAGCGCTTAGCATTTCTATGCATGAATCTGTCGAAGAATATATCGTGGAAATTATTCAAAGCACACGTACACCTGAGCGTTACAGCGATAAACTCGCTAAAGCCATTTCTTTTGGTGCTAGCCCAAGGGCAACACTTGCTATGGATCGCTGTGCACGTGTGAATGCTTGGCTTGCTGGTCGCGACTATGTAACACCAGATGACGTGCAAAAAGTAGCACCACAAATTTTACGTCACAGAATTGGTTTAAGCTTCCAAGCGGAAGCCCAAGGTCTTAGCGCCCACCAAGTTGTTACTCAATTAATCATGCTCGTATCTACACCATGATCGAAAAAGAACCAAAAAAAGGCCAAGGGGTGTATATTACCCCTGAAGAAATAGCTCAAATCACTCGAGAGATTCCTCGCAAGATGAATCTCTCTTCTGCGGCAAAAAATGCCAGCAAAAAACTGGGCTATCACATTACGCGACTTCGTGGTCGGGGCATGAGCTTTGCTGAAAGTAGAGCTTATCAACCAGGCGATGAAATACGTCATATCGACTGGCGTGTGACTGCACGAACTGGCGAAGTCTATACCAAAACATTTGAAGAAGAGCGTGACCGCCCTGTCTTTACCCTTGTTGATCAAACATCCAGCATGTTTATTGGCACAAAGCGTTGCTTTAAAGCTTATTTAGCTGCAGAGTTAGCTCTTTCTTTTAGCTGGCTTGCTTGTCGAAATCAAGACCCTTTTGGCGGCATGTTTATTGGTGCAGAACCAACTCGAACCCGCCTACGCTCAGGTCGCAAGCACTGGGCTCACTATTGTGAGCATTTACTTGACACCAATCAGTCTTGGGATTTAACACAAGATAATACGCAAATGAATTGGGCTGAAACCTTTAGAACGATGCAGCAAGAAATTCGCCCTGGCAGCTTAATTGTCATTATCAGTGATTTTTTTAATCATGATATTGACCCTCAAGATTTATTCCAGCTTCGTGCTCATAGTGATGTTATTTGTATTGGCGTCCAAGACCCTATTGAAATCAAGCCACCAGAAAATGCTGGCCCTGTAGGGTTTAATGGCAACAAGTGGTATTACAAAGGCAAAGGGACAGACCAACAACGTCTTATGAAAAGTTATCAAAATCGATGGAATTCGATGAAATCTATGTGCGCAGAAATGGGCATTGGCTTTTTTACCACATCGACTCATGAAAAAGCTTTAAATCATATGGAGGCAATTTTACGATGAATGCAGCCTCCCCTCTTGCCTCTATAATGAACGGACTTTCTGGCGGTGGTCAGCAAGATCCACTTGCCCGTCTTAAAGATGTAGCACCACCTATAGACCCTGGATTTTGGCCACCACCTTGGTGGTTTTATGGCTTAATTGTACTGGCTCTTCTTGCACTGGTTGGGTTTATCATTTTTTTAAAACACCAGCAAGGTCCAAAATGGTATCGCAAAGCAAAAGCAAATTTAAAAGATGAAATTAGCGAGCTTCGAAAAAATCCAACAGCTCAACAGTTAGCGCAATTAAACCAAATACTCAAACGGATTGCTTACAAAATTGATGGCCGAAATAATGTGGCCCATTTACAAGGCGAGAAATGGTGTCAATGGCTTAATCAAAAAGGCCAATGCAAAGATTTTACAACTGGTGCTGGCCATATTTTAGCTGATATCTATAACCCTCATCTTGAGATAGAAGATCGTCAAGTTAAAGACTTAGGTAAAGCTGTTTTAAAATGGCTCGATAAACACAAGTATTCAAAAACCCATAAAGGTCTTGCTTTAAACGAAAACCTTGTGTTAGCGAAGCCAACTCCTGAAAAGAAGCCAACGGAAAAAGCGCAAAAGCTGACCGATACAGAAGCTCAAAAGAGTGAACCTGAAAAAAATGAACTTGCAGAAATTCTAAGCAAAGTTAAAAAAGACATTGAATCTATAGAACACCGAATAAAGGGACGTCATGACTGAACTCCATTTCGCCTGGCCAGGTATGTTATTGCTGTTGCCCTTGCCTTGGATTGCAAGGCGATACCTGCGTCCAACAGGCAATACGCAAGCAGGCCAACTTCGCCTGCCTATTGAGGCTGAGTTTGTACCACACGAAGTTAAACAAACTGACCCAACAGATAAGCTCGACTTGGTATGGCTTAGTATCACATGGATTCTTTTAATTATTGCCATGTGCCGTCCTCAATTTTTAGGCGAACCTCTTCCCATGACACAATCAGGTCGTGACCTCATGCTTGCTGTAGATACCTCGCAATCAATGCTTGAGCAGGATTTTGAAGTGAATGGTCAAATTGTTGATCGACTCCAAGCGGTTCAAGCCATTGCGAGTAAGTTTATCGAAGAGCGTAAACAAGACAGGTTGGGGCTCATTTTATTTGGTGATATTCCTTACCTACAGTCGCCTCTGACATTTGATCATACAAGCTTGACTATTTTGTTAAATGAAGCTTTTGCAGGCATGGCCGGCACAAGAACTGCCATTGGCGATACTATTGGTATGGCCGTAAAGACGTTGCAGCATCAACCAGCCGAATCCCGTGTATTAATTCTTTTAACAGACGGTGAAAACACAGCTGGTGAATTAACACCAGAAAACGCAGTAAAACTTGCACAAGAAATAGACCTTAAAATTTACACCATTGGTATTGGTCTCGACCCTAATGAAAAAATGAACCCGAGACTAAAACAACTTTTCGGGCAATCCCCATTCAATAGCTTTTTTAGCATGGCGAATTCCACAGGGGCAATCGATGAAGAGACTCTTAAAATGATTGCCGACGAAACTGGTGGCCAGTACTATAGAGCCAAAGAAACTGACCAGCTGCGTGATATCTATAACAAGATTGATGAGCTAGAAAAACGTGAAGAAGAAGATGCCTCCTTTATCAGACCATCAAAAGATGTCTTTTTTTGGCCATTATTGGGCACTGTGTTAATGCTTTTGATTTATTTATCAGAGCGCCATACTCAAATCAATTGGAGGTTCTGGCGTGCTTGATTCATTTATTATTTTAAGACCATGGTTCTTAATCCTAGTCCCTTTAATTATTTTTATTCTGTGGAAATTAGCGCAACTGATTAGCCATCAGAACCCTTGGACGACAAGTGTCTCTGAACATTTACAAGCCTTTATGATTAGCACTGGTGAAGAGTCTGGTATGAAAGCCATGACCAAGCATCAAAAGCATTTAAGCATTTTATTCGGGCTTTTGATTCTTGGGCTTATTGGCCCTGCATTTTGGAAAAAGCCTTTACCTGGTGTGCAAATAAAGCCTCAAGTCGTTATTCTCTTGGATCAATCTCTTTCAATGCTTTCAGATGATGTCAAACCATCTCGAAATAAACGTGCAAAATATATTGTGCAAGATATTCTTGACCAAGTGCCTGATGCATCTGCTGGTCTTATTGCGTATGCAGGCACAGAGCATCAACTTGTGCCAATTACTTATGCATTAGATATTGTGAAGCAATCCATTGAGTCCATCGACCCTCAAATAATGCCTTCACCTGGTAATAACCCTACTCTCGCTTTAGGCGCAGTTTCTGCGAGTCTTGCCAATATTCCAAAGGCAACGCTTATTTGGCTTACTGATGATATTAAGACAAAAGACGAAAATGAAGTGATTAAATACCTGCAAAGACAAACCTATAAAACTGTCATTATTGGCATGGGGTCAGAAAACCCAGCGCCAATACCATTAAGGTCAGGCGATCTACTTCGCGACAGAAGTGGACAGATAGTGCTACCAGATTATGATGAAGGCCGCATGAAAAATATTGCACAAGCTGCTGGCGCTGCTTTTTATGATCAACAATCACTTTATGGCGAACAGATAACTCAGCTTGCACGCATAATTGAGAGTGAAACTGGCTCAAAAGATAACACAAAAGAAGAAGATTCTTATTTTGACGAATGGGAAGATTTAGGCCCATGGTTCTTAATTCCTGCAGCCCTCTTATTCGCAAGCTTTTTCCGTAAAGGCTATCTCTTTGCATTTATTCTTTTGTTACCTCTGCATTATCCACAGGACGCTATGGCTGCAACCTACGCAGATAAAGATGCTTATCAGCTTTATCAAGAGAAACAATATGCTGAAGCCGCACTTACCGCAGATGACCCTCTTCTCAAGGGTACAGCACTTTATAAAGGCGGACTTTATGAGGAAGCAGCAAAAGAATTAGCCAAAGCAGCAGCATTGGAAAATCCGAAGAACGCTGATAAAAATAGCTATCCTGTTAGAGCCTACTATAATTTTGGCAATGCCCTTGCTCAAACAGGAAAGTTAGATGCCGCCATTGGTGCTTACGATCAAGTCCTGAAGTGGGTACCTAACCATACAGATGCTCTTGCAAATAAAAAAGTTGTAGAAGAGCTCAAAAACATGGAGAAAATGGAAAAACAAAACCAAGAAGACAGCCAAGGTGGCGATACCAATAACAATGCACAAAACTCAAGTGAAGGTGGCGGTGGAAGCCCGGATGGTAGTCCTAGCGCCAGTAGCTCTGGTACGGACAAAGCAGAAATGCGTGATGCCGAAGAGACAGCTTCTCGCGAGGAAGCTGAAAAGTCGCAGCAAGAAGCTTTAGAAGATGCCATGGAAAACTTAACGCAAGATCCACAACAGAGCGAAGAAACTCAACAGAAATCTCAAGCTTCGCTAGATGATAAAAAGCAAGAATCAGATAACGATGACATCGAAGAAGACGATGAAGAGTTTCCACATGCCCAAACACCAGAAGAAAAAGAATCCATTGACAACCCCCACCTCAACCAATTGCAAGAGCAACCTGGGGCGGTGTTAAGAAATAAAATGATTCGACAATACCAACGATCAAATCAAAGAAATACACAGCAAGGGTCTCAAGATGACATTTGGTAAACACAACACGATGCAAAACTGGTCAATGCAAGGACTGGGTGTCTGTTTATTAAAGCAATTGAAAATCGCAGTATTAGCAGTTAAAGCGATTAATTGGAAGACTGTCGCAATTCTATTGCCTCTCCTTATCAGTGAGCAAATACTTGCTGACACACTACAACTAGAAGTACCGCAATCATCAATAAATGTTGGCGAAGCTTTTCAAATTAACGTTATATTTGATGGCCCTCCCACTCAAAGGTACCCTGAGCCAATTGCAGCCCTTGATTCAAGCGTCTCTATATTTCGTGGCCCTGATGTTCAGATGACATCGAGAAATATGAATGGCAATCGCTCATATAATACTATTTGGACTTGGGAGGCTCGTGCGACAAAACCTGGTAATTTTGAAATTCCAGCCTTTAGACTTGGCGGTGTGCAATCTGCCCCACTCCAAATCAAAGTTTCAGGGCAAGCTCAAAGCCAGTTCTCTACGGGTGGTGCTGGAAATAATGCAAATTCAAGTGTTGGTAATGACGATGTCATGATTCGTTATGAAACAACGAAAACCCAAGCTCTTGTTGGTGAGCAAATCATTTTATCTTGGAAAGTGCTCTTCAAAGCAAAATTAACTGGTGCAGTTGAGCCAGCATCACTTCCTTTGAATTTTGAAAAAACGCTTTTAGAGCCAGATAATGGCAAAAACTATGTGCAAACAATTCAGGGTGAACCATACGAAGTTAAAGAGTTTAGACAGGTTGTTTTCGCAACAGAACCTGGCACATATACACTTGACCCTATTGTATTTAACGGCAAATTCAGACCTAAAAGATCTTATGGTCAATATCAGCCAATTACTCTTCAATCGAATCCGCTCACGATCACGATTAAACCATTGGACACAAGCAGCTTAAAAGGTCAAAAAGGCATTCATAATAAACGGACTATTCCTGTAACTGATGCCTTAAAAATTACAACACAATGGGGTAATCCCAAACAGCCTGTTGATATAGGGGAACCTATTACGCTTGAGATTCACATGTCTGCTGCTGGACAACTTTCAAGCCGTTTGCCTGATATTAAATTAAAAAGCAACTCAGCTCTTAAAATTTATTCCGATGGTGATGAGTCAAGCCAAAACTCCAATTGGAACACAGGTATGACTGGTTACCGTACTCAAAAGTTTACCATCATCCCACAAAAGCCAGGGTCATTTGATATTCCACCAATGAAAATTGCATGGTGGAGCTCACGTACAAACACAATGGAAGTCACAGAAATTCCTGGTGATACGATCCAAGTCAAAGATGGTGCTGCGGCAGTAGTGCAAGCCAATAAACAAGCTGTCTCTAATCAGGCAAGCCAGTTTGGCGATGAGGATAACTTCTCTAGCTTTAATGAAATCACCCATCAAGATGATGAAGCAAGTGAAAATCAAGAAGATGACAAAGCCACAGATGAAGCATCAGAAGATAAAGAGCTGTGGCAAAATGTGGCCTTTATTTTCTTTATTCTTTGGGCTCTCTCCATGGTATGGGGCTTAAAGTATCTTCAGCGTCGAGCCAAGAAGCAAGAAGCTGAATTTATGGCAGCTAAAAATGCAGACAAAGATAAAGCCAAAGGGCCAAAAATTAAAACCATTGAAGAGCAAAAAGAAGAAGCCAAAGCAGAAGCGAAAAAAGCCAGTCGTAAAAAAACACAGCTAGACATGGTGCCTCTCTTTGAAATTAATGCCCATGACATGTCACCTCGCGAGAACTGTTTATTAATTATTAATAAACTCAATCTCTGGGTTGAGCATGAAACAGGCCAAAGTCCAAGCAATATTACTCAGCTTATTGATGCGATTGAACCTAAGGACCCTTGGCAACCTCTTCTACAAGAGTGTGAATTATTCCTCTATGGTAATGGTCAAAGCTGGCCTCGCGCAGAAATGAAGCAGCAGCTTGTTAAAGGGTTACCGAAGCTCGATATGGAAGATCCGTCAGATAAATCAAACAATGATGATGACGATGATATTCTTCCCGCATTTACACCTAAATAATCTATACATGAGGCCATAATGGCCTCATTAGCCTTTCTTTTCTTGCAATCTTTTACAAATATCAGACGTCAGGACACATGAGATCGCCAAACCTCTGCTATAGTTTTCATATAATAGCATTTTAATACCTCAATATTAATTTCTGGTCTATATTAGAAAAAAGTGAGAACTTATATGAAATCCTTTCTTAATGTCCTGATTGGCTGTGGTTTAGCAATAGGTATGACTCAAGTACAAGCAGAGGAATTAACGACCTTTAAGGAAGGCAAAGTTGCACTCGTAGACCTCAATTTAAAACCAACACTGTCGGGCAAAACAATGACAGAAATAGAATCAATGCTTGGCACGCCCGATCGTAAGATACCTGCTGTTGGGCAACCTCCAATTACTCGCTGGCAATATGCAAATCAGACTGTTTACTTTGAGATGGATCGCGTTATTCATTCTGTTCAGCATTAAACAACCTCAATACAAACCACTCTCAAAAATGCTTGAAAAGCCATAGATTCATGCCTGTATAACCCTTAAAGCATTTTTGAGACTTACTATTCAGCTTATGAGCCTTAAAAGTCCCTAGCATTATCGCTAGTGGTATCGTAGAATTGTCGCAATCAACAGAGCTTTATCAAAAGCTACTTTAACTAACTAACTGATTATTCTAGCCTTTTTAAACATTTCATCTAGATGTTTGAAGGTTTCTGTGTGTTTAAGCTTTAGCCTAAACCCCGGTTTCTAAAGAATATGGATTGTGATATGACAGTTTATACGCCAAAAAGCAGTGCAACAGATGCAGCTGCAACTCAACTTTCATCCCTAGAAGTACCACAAAAAGAACGTTGGAAGCTCGTACCAGAGTACGCGCCTCAAGTTGCTGTACTTGTTGCTTGGCCTCATGATGGCACAGACTGGGCTGAAGACCTTGAACCTGCACTCGTTAATTTTGCAGACATGATTGCAGCTATTAGCCTTGCGGCGACACCTTGGGTCCTTATTCCAAACGAAGAAACAAAAGCAGATGTTCTAGAGCGTGTTGCAAAAGCTGCTGAGAAATATCATCAACGCGAGCAATTTGCGCTTGAATTTTCTGTTTGTGATTATAACGACACTTGGACTCGTGATTACGGCCCACTTACTGTATTCAAAGCCAGCGAGCAAATTGGTCAAAAACACCTACGTCTACAAAATTTTATTTTTAATGGCTGGGGCGGTAAATTCGATGCAACGCTTGATAATCAAGTGAATCAAAAGCTTTGGGATTCTGGTGAGTTCGAACGTGTGTACACATCTAAACTAGATCAGTCTCAACTTTTCAGTGTGCAGCTGCAAGATCATCCGGTGATTTTAGAAGGCGGTAGTTTAGAGACAAACGGCCACGTCATGATGACAACCTCTGCTTGTCTTTTAAACGAAAACCGTAATCCGGACCTTGATCAAGAAGCCATTGAAAAAATTCTTCGTAAGCAGTTTGGTACACCTGAATCTATCTGGCTTACCCAAGGACACCTTGAGGGTGATGACACAGATGCACATGTTGATACCCTTGCTCGCTTTGTGGCTAAAAGCACAGTAGTCTTCCAAGGTTGCCAAGATGAAGCCGATAGCCATTTTACTGGCATCCAAGCTATGAAAAAAGAGCTTGAAGCTGCAGCGGATAAGTTCGACCTTAAGCTGATTGAGCTACCATGGCCAAAAGCTGTATATGATGATGGACGTCGCTTACCTGCTACATATGCTAACTTCCTTGTTGTCAACAACCATATTTTATTGCCAACATATAACTGTGATGCAGACCAGGTTGCAATTAAAGTATTAGAAGAAAGCCTACCAGACATGATTATCGTGCCTGTGCCATGCTCAACTCTAATCACAAATAATGGCAGCCTCCACTGCTCCACAATGCAACTACCACATATATGGACACCACTATGAATTTAACTGTTGCTGTTATTCAGGAAGCCATTGGCTCCAACGATAAAACAAAAAATCTTGAAGCGACTTCAGAAAAAGTTCGCAAGGCTGCACTTGCAGGTGCAAAACTTGTTCTCCTTCAAGAGCTTCATACAACGCAATACTTCTGCCAAGTGCAAGACCCTGCTATTTTTGATTTAGCAGAACCTATGGATGGTCCAAGCCGACAACATCTTGAAGCACTCGCAAAAGAATTAAATATTGTTCTTGTTGGTTCTATATTTGAAAAAAGAACAGCTGGTGTATTCCATAACACAGCTCTTGTGTTTGATGGACAAGAAGGCCTTGTAGGCTATTACCGTAAAATGCATATTCCAGATGACCCAGGTTTTAGTGAAAAGTATTACTTCACACCAGGTGATCAAAAACGCGATGGTCAAAACCCATTTAAACCAATTCAAACAAGTGTTGGTAAACTGGGCGTTCTCGTCTGCTGGGATCAATGGTATCCAGAAGCGGCTCGCCTTGCTGCATTACAAGGGGCGCAAATTCTACTTTACCCTACAGCAATTGGTTGGGACCCTGAAGATACAGCTGAAGAACAAACCCGCCAGCGTGATGCATGGACTTTAATTCAGCGCTCACATGCTGTTGCTAACCATTTACCAGTACTTGTCGCTAACCGTACGGGCTTTGAATACAGCCCAGATGAAACCAAACCAGAACTTGGCACACAATTCTGGGGCCAGAGCTTTATTGCAGGGCAACAAGGCGACATCTTGGCTATGTCAGACACAAATGATGAAGGCCCATTGATTGCTAATATTGACCTAGGCCGTACTGATCACCTCCGTCGAATCTGGCCATATTTCAGAGATCGCCGAGTTGATGCCTATGAGGGTTTACTTCAGCGTTATATGGATTAAAATCCTAAGTAACCTGCAAAGAAATGACCAGTAAGCAACTTACTGGTCAGGACGTGTTGACCTGCTACCAAGCGCGACCAAAGGACTGTTTATGCCAAGTCTGACCCATTCCCATCTTATCGGCCATCGTGGTGCGCGAGCAGAAGCGCCAGAAAATACCCTCGGCGGTTTTGAATACCTTCGTAATCTCGGTATAAATAAAGTTGAGCTTGATGTTCATCTGAGCCAAGACTTGGAGCTCGTCGTTATCCATGATACAGATACACTGCGAACCACGGGCACACAGCTCGAAGTTGCTTTGACCACAGCTGCTGATTTAGTACAGTTAAACGCTACTTTTGAAAATAAGGTGCTTTGGAATCAAGTGGAACCAATCCCTACCCTTCATCAAGTCTTATGTGTATGGGAGAATCTAGAGCATATTCAAATTGAGATTAAACCACTTGAAAGCCCTGAGCTTCGAGTGATTATGGCCCATGAGCTTCTCAAACATTGCCAAAAACTCAAACTCAATGAAAAGACAACAGTGATCACCTCAAGTGATTATGATTTCTTAAGAACCTCTAAAGAAATTAATCCATTACCGCACGGCCTTGTAGCTGACCATGAAATTGCAGATATCGCCAACCCTATTGAAGTCGCACAATCATCAGGCTGTGACCTTTTAGTACTCCATTATGTTCTGTATACCGAAGACATGGCGCAAGCTTGTCGAGAAGCGAATATGCCTGTTTCTCTCTGGACAGTTAATGATGTGCAAACAGCTAATTTAATGGTTGAGCGAGGTGCTGCAAGTATTATTACTGATAAGCCAAAAGCATTTCAGGCATGGATAGTGAAAAATAACCTCATCTGATCTTACATGCCATGTAGCTTTCAATATAAAAAATTAAGATGTAAGATTTGGACTGATTCATTTTAGGGGGTGTGAGCAAACAGAGAGTTATCCTTGTTTACAAGATTACTGGTGCATCTCATAAAATACGATAACTCTCTGTACATCTAAATCAAATAAGCGTTACCTTAAAAATCATTTTGTGTCTAGTTTATCCTTTAGACTTAAACGTTGGTTTATCATCATCAAAAGAGACTAAAACATCACCATATGTTTGAGGTTTATCAGAAACGTTATCATTGGTTTTCTTCATATCTAAGTTACCACTTCCATTGAAACCATTAATCTCGAAGACTTGACCATCATCACGAACCCAATGCTTTCCATCGCCCACAGCAGTGTAAGTGTTCTCATCACCAAATGCATTAATTTTTCTCTCAGAACCCTGCGTGTTAGCATCTGTTTGAAGCCTAATAAAACGCTCGAGACCTTGTTTAATTTGGTCGGAATCAGCTGAATCTTCACCCTTCAAAATAGAGTTTTTCACGTTATCAATATCTTCATCTTTTATGCCAGCATCTTTTAAGGCACTAACCAACTCATCTTCAGAATCAGCCTTAGAGCCAACGTTCTTAGTTATATTATCAATTGTCTTACCTGAATCTATATAGGACTTGTAGTCGTCAGTATCGCTATCTTCAGATTTCTCTTTATTGTTGAAAAATTCAACTTTACCATCATCATTGACAGATACAAAGGTACCTTCAATGTATGATTTAGGATCATCAGAAACATTGTCTTCAGTTTTCTTCAAATCAAGATTACCATCACCATTAAATCCGTTAATTTCGAATACTTTCCCGTCATCTCTTACCCAATGCTTATTATCACCTACAGAGGTATAGGTATGCTCTTCACCAAATGCATTAATTTTTCTTTCAGCGCCTTGTTTTCCACCATCTTCATGCAAAGAGAGATATGAGTCTAACCCATCATCAACTTCATGAATACCAGCTTTATCATCGCCTCTAAGAATGGCATTCTTAATGTCTTCACGCACATCTCCTTCAAAACCATTTTTATCAAGCCATGAATCGAGCTCTTCTTTGGAGTCAACACCTGAACCCAATACCGATTCAATATTTTCACGAGAATTTTTTATCTGCTCTTTGATATCTTTAGAATCTGGTTTAGGCTGACTTGCCTCGAACTCATCTTTATCGACTTTTTTCAAGTCTAAATCGCCGTTGCCATTAAAGCCTTCGATTGCAAACACTTCGCCATCTTCACGTTTCCAATGTTTACCATCGCCAACAGACGTGTATTTTTGTTTAGAACCAAAGGCGTTTATTTCTTTAACAGAACCTTCTTTTGAGCTCTCTTTCTTAAGGTTAGCAAGTTCATCAAGCCCTTTTTCTACAGCTTCTATATCTGCACTATCTTCACCTTTTAAAATTACATTTCGTAAAGAGTCCTTATCTTGATCACTAAATTCATTTTTATCTAGCCAAGTATTAAGCTCATCTTTAGAATCAACTTTTGAACCAAGAGTTGACTCAATATTCTCGCGTGCCTTTTTAAAGTTTACATCGCTTGTCGATTCTGCAGCTTCATCAGCGTTTTCTTGCATTTCCTCTACATCTTCTGCATCAACTTCGTTGCTCTCCCATTGACCCCCTTTAGTCTCAATGTCTAAAGCTTCATTATTTGCTTTAATTTCGTCTTCAGTTGCAGGACGCCATGATCCATTTTCTAAAATTTGAGGCGCAGCAGGACTACCCGTTGGGGATTTACCGCCTGAATAATAGACGTTACCATCATCGGTATGGCCATAAGTACCCTCGTACCCGTTACGATTAAAACCATTACCTTCTTCATTTTTCTTTAAGTTAAGGATTGATTCGTTGCCCAATTTAACCTCGTCAGGGGATGCAGCATTCCATTCTCCATCTCGTAGTATTTGAGCAGGCACGTTTTCGTCGCCAGAATAGAAAACACTACCATTATCTAATTGAGCATAACTGCCATCTGTACCCTCTCTTTGCCACCCACCTTGGGAATAATCTCCTTTAGTAAATGTACCGTCATTAGTTCCACCTGGTGGTTTAGATAAACCTGTAGTTTCATGCTCCTGAACCAGCGATAGCATATCTTCTTTACCCATAAGGCGATTATTTTCAGTCAAAGACTTTACAAACTCATTACCTTTATCAGTCGCAGTCAATTTACCATTCTCATTCTTCAAATACCCTTTTTCTACTAACTTATTGACATCTTCCTGGGATAATTTACCATCATCATCCCCAGATAACATAGTCATTGTAGCTTCATCGCCTATTACACCATTCTCATAATCGTTAAGGTGATCAGGTATATCTTTTGAACCAATGAGATCGCCATTATCAATAAGATAAGAAGCAAATTTTTCACCTTTCTCAGTAGTTTTAAGCCATTGCTTACCATCTTCACCGGTCTCTTTCCTGAGATAGCCTTTTTCTATAAGAGAATCCACATTATCAGATGCCATCCTACCGTCCTGGTCACCTGTCAACAGAATCGCACTGGTTTGATCGATATTATCAACACCTAATTTTTGTTTAGTCTCAGTAAACGCCTTAGCATTTTCAAGGGCTTCACCAAATTGTTCTTCAGATAAGGAGCCTTTGTCAAAGGAGTTTGGACCGTTTTCAGAAGAGTTAGTCCTTGAAAAAATTAGTTTGGCAGCACCTTCAGATAAGCCATATTTTTCTTGAGCGAACTGAGTAAAATGATCCAAATCTCTATTTTCACTCTCCGTTGGAATACCATTTTCGTTAACTGGCACTGTAGGATTGTTCTGTACGGTCATTGATAACTTCCTCTTGTAAATGAAAATTTAATTAATTTATATTATGCTCATAATTGTAGACTTTAATAATTTCATCTCTAATAAAATTAAGTTCAAGATTTTCTAGAACTTCATAGTTAACAAATAAAACATTAGGCATATTCTCTGTAAATAATGATTGAATCTCATTGCCTAAATTAAGTGGAATATGAGAATGAGTTATCAACTTATTGCTTATTTCTGTAACAGGAATATCAAGATGAGATATATCCGATTCGGTTATTAGGTTACGCACATACCGTAGTACTTGTATAATATTCAAAGTACCAGGGCTTACGTAACTCAGCATATTATCGACCACTTCAAAAACCATTCTGTCAGAATACGTGTACTCTATTAATTCAAATTGGCCAAAATCGTTCATAACCATTCCCTTTGCATTATAAAAAAATAAACTTCTATTAAAACATAAATTAATTATAGACATCATTTCAATATTCAGCAGGAGAATTATGTTTGCGTACTATGGATTTTGGTAATCGTGTGGTTACAATAGCAATCTTTAGCTAATTAAATTAAGCTAAATCAAGCTAAATTTAAATAGATATATAGGACCATCACCAAGTTGGCCATTCTAGTGACTCGTCCTGAAATAAGTTGACACTTACAGAGACTTATTGATGGAAACCTCTACAAAAAACCTTTGAAAGCGTACTCAGCGTGATTACA